>DATAYG010000038.1:0-7174 GCA_036272695.1 Rhizomicrobium sp.
TCTTGCGGAAGACGAGGTTGCCGGCCGGATCCGCCTTCCAGGCCTTGATCAAAGCGAGATCGGCTCTCAACCATTTTTCCATCACATAGAGCTCGCCATCGAATGCGCGTACCTCTTTGCCGTCCGCGACGACGGTGCCGACACCGGTTTTCGTGAAGAAGGCGGGTATCCCCGCTCCGCCGGCGTGTATCCGCTCGGCGAGCGTGCCCTGTGGGTTGAGCTCGAGCTCGATTTCGCCGGATAGGTATTGCTGCTCGAAGAGCTTGTTCTCGCCGATATAAGACGAGATCATCTTTTTCACTTGGCGGCTCTCGAGCAACATCCATAGCCCGAAGCCGTCCGCGCCGGCGTTGTTCGAGATAACCGTCAGGTCCTTCACGCCAGCGCGCCGAATTTCGGGAATGAGACTTTCGGGATTGCCGCTGAGGCCGAAGCCGCCGCACATGATGCTCATGCCATCGAAAAGCACGCCGTCCAACGCGGCAGCGGGTGTTGCATAAATCTTATTGGGCACCCGCGCTCTCTACGTGCCGGATGCGAGCCGGAATTCGCGATCGAGCGAGAACCAGTCGCCATCGATAACGCGGCCATCGGGCGCCTTGCCACCGTGATGCACGCGATATTCCTCCACCAAGGACGTCTTCACGCCGAACACCGCGTCCGAATCGAGATATTTGTCGCCGGCGGCAAAGATGTGCGTGACCAATTTGCGATGGCCCGGTGCGACGATCATGAAATGGATGTGCTCCGGCCGAAACGGGTGGCGGCCTTGCGCTCGAAGCATCGCGCCAACCGGCCCGTCGTCCGGAATCGGATAGGGGGACGGGCGGATTGTCCAGAAGTGAAAGCGTCCGTCTTTGTCGGTCTGGAAGCGTCCGCGGCCGGCATAACGGTGGCGCTCGTCCAATTTCTGCAGATCGTAAAATCCGTCGGCGTCGGAATGCCAGACGTCCACGGTGGCGCCGGCAAGCGGATGCCCCTCCGCATCGGTCACGCGGCCCGCAACATGCATCGGATGCCCCTGAAGATGGCCGCGAATGTCCGCGCCCAGCGGGAATTCCGCAGGGGACACATAAAATGGCCCGAAGACCGTGGTTTCCGTCGCGCCCAAGGGCAGCCGGTGGTTGATCGCATCCACCAGCATCGAAACGCCGAGTGTGTCCGATAGGAGGATGAACTCCTGCCTTGTGTCGCTACACACCTGGCCCGCGGTTGTCAGGAATCGGATGCCCCATTCCCACTCCGCTTCCGTCGGCTCGATTTCGCGAATGAACGCATGAAGATGCTTGACCAATGCTTGACTGACCTGCCGGACGCGGCCGTCGGGCGCGGCGGCGACGCGCTCGAGCACCGCATCCGTGATCGTCGCTTCAGTGAATTCTCTGATCGTCATGATCTTGCCGCCGTGCGATATCGCGAAAGCCCCAATCATCTGGCGTATCGCCGCGCCAAGCACGCGTCAGCATCTCCCTGATCGCCGCGCGCTCGATGGGACGTGGGTTGGCGTAGGGACTCTCGCTCGCAAGGTCCGCTGCATGGTCGAGCTCGTCTTGCGGCATGCCGAGATCACGCAGCGCCGTTGGCAGACCGAGATCGCGTCCGAGGCGGTAAAGCGCTTGGGAGGGGTCTTCGCCGTTCAACGCGCGCGATAGCCGATCCGCCGCGTCGCCGGCATAAGGCAGATTGTAAGCCAACGTGTAAGGCAGCATCACCGCATGGGTTTCGGCGTGCGGCAAGCCGAAGGTCCCGCCCAGCGTGTGGCAAATCTTGTGATGGAGTGCCATGCCGACGGCGCCCAGGCAGGTTCCGCACAGCCACGCGCCGTAGAGAGCATTCGTGCGCGCCGGAAGATCAAGCGGCTGGGCATAGATCCGCGGCAGCGCCTCGGCGAGGACGCGGACGGCTTCTTGCGCCATCATCTGAACCAGCGGATTCCGGTCTTCGGCATAAAGCGCTTCCGCGGCATGCGCGATCGCGTTGAGGCCCGAGGAGACGGACAAAGCTGTCGGCAAGGTCAGCGTAAGCATGGGGTCGTAGACGATGACCCCCGGCAGCACGCGGAGCGACCGTTGCGTGGTTTTAAGTCCATTCAGCGTTTCGCCGAGAATGGGCGTCGCTTCCGATCCAGCGTACGTCGTCGGCACGACGATCTGCGGCAAGCCGGTGCGCAGCGCAAGAGCTTTCGCCAAGCCAATCGCCGAGCCGCCGCCGACGGCGATAAGTCCATCCGCCTTGATCGTCCTCAGCATAGCCAATGCCCGCTCTGTCACCTCGACAGGCGTGTGCATCTCGGCGCCGCCAAAGACACCTGCAAGACGCTTTCCCAACACGTTGGCCGCCCGCGTCGTATTCGGACTTTGCGGAGAGGTGCTCAAAAGCAATGCGCGATCGAGATGACAGCGCTCGGCTTCCATCTGAAGCTTGTTCAACGCGCCCGCCTCGAAGACGACGCGCGTTGGAAAGCTCTGATAGGTGAAGCTGAGTTCGTTCACGTCACGACCGCCGGCTGTTATAGGCAAACGTAGGCGGGCGCCCCTCCAGACTCTTGTCGCCAATGCGCGCGCTTGGACTCGGGGTTCTGCCCTGGCGCCGGGCCGTCTCTGGGCAGCAGTCGGGATCGAAAGCGACTTTGACGCGCAAAAAGCCGCGTTTTATGCTTTGAAAGCAACACTTCGATGCCGATCTTAAGGCCGTGAGCGTTTGAATCGCTCCGTTTGTGCCTTAAGGCGGCCGGGAGGAGGAGGCGATGGGTTCCTGCGACATTCAGCCGACCAGCACCCATAACATCGGCGCCATCCAGATGGCCGCCCATTCGTGGGGCGGCATTGCGGTACAGAAGGTTCGCATCAAGACGCTGCCCGGTCGCTCGTGGCACTCGCTCAACAACAATCAAGCAGTTTTGTCGGTCGTGGTCGACGAGCACCGCGGTCAATGCGAAGCGCGCCTCAACCTGAGCGACCGGGTGATATCGCGGCCATCCGGTCGGCAGCGCCCCAACGGCCATATCAGCTTTATCCCGGCGCAAGTGCCCGTCTGGGGATATTCCGAAGACATCGATCAGGTGGACGAGATCCGGCTGATTCTCGAAACTGCGCATGTGAAGGCCATCATGGGCGATGAGTTCACGCCGGCGCCAATGCAAGAGCCGCGTCTGGTCTTCACCGACGACAGCCTTCAAAGCCTAGCCAGGCTCGCGTTCGAAAGCGAAGACAAGGCCGCATGGTCTTCGCTCTTCGGCGACGGCTTGGTCGCCGCGATGATCTCCCGCTTTTTGGATATCGACGCGCGGCCCGTGCGAAATCCGCGCCGCCTTGGACTGCCACCGCGCCAGCTTACGGCCGTAACCGACTTCATCCGTGACAACCTCGCCGCGTCGATACGACTGGCGCAATTATCGCGCCTTGCCGATTTGTCGCCGTCGCAATTCGGGCGCGCCTTCAAGATCTCAACCGGAACCTCGCCTCATCTCTGGCATCTGCAGGCGCGGATCGAGCGCGCCAAGCTCCTCTTGCGCGACCGGCGCAAAACCCTGGCTGAAATCGCTTTGGATACCGGCTTTTCCGAACAGAGCCATTTCAACCGGGCCTTCCGTGCAGCGACCGGCGCCTCGCCCGGTACCTGGCGCCGCAGTCTCAGGGGATAAGCGGCGCCCCCGCAAGGCCGGCAAAAACTATCGCAACCACGGGAAAGACGGAAAGCACGCCGCGGCTCTTTCATGGCGGCTGCGCCTTGAGTCCATTCGCAGCCAAAAAGGTCAAGCCATCGGCATGACCCGAGGGCTACGTATCGCCGACCTGGCACCGGTGGTCGTGGAGTGATGTCGATGATCGAAGAGCGCGACCTTCGCATTCGCATGCGGGACGGCACGCATCTCGCCGCCGATGTCTACCGGCCGAACGGTCTAGGCCCATTTCCCGTGCTCTATGCGTCCGCCTTGCACAACAAAGATATGCAGGGTCCCGACATGGCCGATGTCCTGCCAAATCAACCCGCCAACGCGCCGCTGTGGTTTGGTCCGATCGAAGCGGGCGACACGCGTTGCTTCATCGCCAATGGCTATGCCCATGTCATCGTGCAGCCGCGCGGCTCGGCCAAATCAGAGGGCCATTATGGCGAGGAAGATAGCGACCATTTCGACGCCATCGATTGGATCACCCGCCAGCCGTGGTGCGATGGCAAGGTCGGCATGGTGGGCATTTCCGGCTACGCGGGCGAGCAGTGGCGCGCCGCGGCTCAGGGACATCCGGCTCTCAAAGCCATCTTTCCCTATGACGCATGCAGCGCCTACGGCGGCATGTTCGGATTTCGCGACTTCTATCCGGGCGGCGTCCTGCACGCCTTCGGTTACTTGCTCGACGTCTTCAGCACCGTACACGAGCCGCGCGGCATTCCCGGCGGGCTGGGGCCCGAGCAGGAAGAGTTGTTCGCCATCGCTATGGCGAATCCCGACTTCAAAATGTACGCCAACCTCTACAACATCCTGACCCAGAAAGGGCAACGCACTTTCCTCATGTATGCTTCCATGGTCGCGCCATGGGAGCCCGAGGGAACGGTCGAGGCCGCGGAAGAAACCTTCAAGAAGATCAAGATCCCGTTCTACACCGGATCAGGCGCCTATGCGTACAGCTATAAACTGCATTGGCTCGGCGCGCAGCATTATTTCCAGAACGTCAAAGCGCCGCGCAAATTGATCTTCACGGGTCCGGCTCATTTAGAGCGGCCGTTCAGCGAATATCACGACGAGATCATCCGCTGGTACGATCATTGGTTGAAGGGCATCGACACGGGGATCATGGCCGAGCCGCCGGTGCGTTACTGGCTGATGGGCGCCAACGAATGGCGAACCGCGTCCGACTGGCCCCTCCCCGAGACCGAGTGGCGCAAGCTCTATCTGGATAATTGGGAACGCTTGAACCCAAGCCCGCCACGTCCCATCGACGAAGTCGGCGCGGCGGCGCGCGAACCCGATGTGTTCTCGCAGATGCCGCTGAAGAAAACCATGAAGGTCCAGCGGCTTCGCTATATGACCGAGCCGTTCAGCCGGGACATGACCGTCGTCGGCCCGCTCAGCCTCACGCTCTATGCCGCCATCGACAAGACGGACACGAATTGGATTGTGATCGTAAAGGACGTCGGCCCCGATGTCTCCGTGGTTACGGCGCGGACAGGGGAGCGGAACGTCCCCGCGAATCTGCCGGAGCGCGAACTGACGCGCGGCTGGCTCAAAGCCTCCTATCGCGCGCTCGACCCCGCACGGTCGAAGCCCGGCGAGCCATTTCACAAGCTCACGCGCGATTCCATCAAGCCCGTTCGCCCCGGAGAGATCGTCGAATATCAAATCCAGATCCTGGCGACCGCCAATCAATTCAAGGCCGGCCATCGGCTGTGCATCGAGATCACCGCGATGGATGTGCCGACGGGCACCGGCGCCATGACCGATGTCGAATACATCCCCTATCACATTTGCCGGAGCGAGACGGTAACGCACAGCATTTATCACGACGCCGAGCGCGCCTCGCATCTTCTCCTCCCTGTGATTTCCTGATCCAAGATAAGGATGCCATAACCATGCCGAGCATCAGCTTTCAGCGCCAAGACGCCATCGGAAGCATCGTTCTCGCCAATCCACCTTACAACCGCCTCGACCTACACTTCGCGGAATCGCTTCGCCAAGCGGTCCATCAGGCGAGCGAGAGCGACATCCGAGTCCTTGTTGTCAAAGCCGAAGGGCCGCATTTCAGTTTCGGCGGCGAAGTGCGGGAATGGCCCGGCAAGGACATCAACTGGTTCCGCACCTTCGTGGCGGAGGTCAATTGGTCTTATCGCTCGCTCGAGGCGCTTCGGATTCCGACGATCGCTGCGGTTCAGGGTGTCGCTTTCGGCGGTGGGTTCGAATTGGCGCTCAATTGCGATTTCATCATCGCCGCCGAGAATGCGGTCTTTCGTTGTGTCGAAGTGACGACGGGAATGCTGCCGCTCGCTGGTGCGCTGCAACGGCTCGCCGAGCGTGTCGGGCGGTCGCGGGCGGCGCGCTTTGCGATGCTTGGGGAACCGATTCCCGGCGCTCTGGCCGGGCAACTCGGGATCGCCACGGAGGTGGTGCCCGAAGCTCAGCTCGCCCAAGCGACCGAAGCGTTGGCCAATAAGCTCGCGGTTGGACCGACAAAATCCTACGCGGCCACAAGGACGCTCCTCAAGGCTTGGTCAGCGGGCGGCGTCCCGGCCGCCGATGCCATGATGCTCGACGTCACCATGGATCTCTACACGAGCGAAGACGCGACCCGCGGTTTTGCACATACGGCCGAAGCCTTCGATCGCGATGCAGAGCCTTCGGACATGATCTTCCACGGTCGTTAGGCCACGCTGATCGGCAATCGACGACAAGATCGTGACGTCACGCGCGGCTGTGCAGCCAGGCGGTCGGCGTAAGGCCGATCACTTCCAAGAAGGCACGCGAAAAATGGCTTTGGTCCGCAAAGCCGCAAAGCCTGGCGACGTCCGCGAGGCTTTCATGCGGATTGTCCGTCAGGAGTCGTTGTGCAGCACGCACACGATCGTCCATCTGCCACTTGCGCACAGACATGCCCGTGACAGCGCGAAAGATCTCGCCAAATAGGTCAGGCGGCATTGGTACGATGTCGGCCAACGCTTCGATCGTAATGTGTTCGGTCGAATGATCGCGAATGTACCGCGAGACCGTGCCCCACTGGGTTCCGCTCAGGACGCGGCGAGGAGATTCGTCGTTCGCCGCGTCAGCCAAGCCCAGCACCGCGGCATAGAGCGTCTTTGACAACGATCGGAGATAAACCCGGCCCGATCCGCCGCGAGCACGATCCGCGTCTAAAAGCGATGCGCAGGCCTTTAGCTCTCGGTTCTGAAACATGAAGCGACTTGGCAGACTTCCAACGACACCACGTTCGCCCGGTGCGAGAAACTCGGCATCGGCGGCGTGCAGTCCAAAGCAGCACAGTCGAGCTTCGCGGATTTCAGCGGCGTGAATGGAGATGCGGGAACCTCCGGTAACGAACGCCAGCGCTCCATCTCCGTAGTATTCTCCCTCTGCGGGACGCTAGGCAGCTTGTCTGAATTCGCAGTGGCCGCCGGTTTCGCTGCCCATCACGACGAGCGTGGGTATTTCGACTTCTAACGTCACCCAACCGGGTTCGGTCAGCCA
>DATAYG010000039.1:0-17992 GCA_036272695.1 Rhizomicrobium sp.
CACCCGCACCGCGTGATCCGCGGGCACAAGATCATCCGCCACTTCGGGAAAAAGCGTCGCCTGATAACGCGATTCACCCCCGATATGCGCCATCGTGACCTACAAATCATGCCATTGCGACGCGCACACAGAATCAGCGTCGCCCGCCCAAATCAACGCCAGAGTTTCCTCACAGCCTGTTTCGCGGGAATGACACGCTGAATTTGGGAAATTTTGGTTGCTCGCGCGTCTTCAAGCGGAGGTATTCCGCTCGTGAAGCAGCTCTCGCAGTTCCGCTGCCATCTCGGCAAACACGCCGGACCAGTCGCCGGGCTGCTTCTGCCGGAATAGCCGCATTGTCGGGTACCAGGGACTGTCGGAGCGGTCGAGCAGCCAGCGCCATTCGGGGACGTGCTGCAGCGCCAGCCACACCGGCCGTCCAAGCGCGCCGGCGAGATGCGCAACGGCCGTGTCGGAAGTGATAATGAGATCGAGCGACGTCATCGCGGCGGCGGTATCGACGAACGCCTCCGGGCCTCCGTCGAAATCATCCCCCAATGTCTCCACGATCATGCTTTGCGGCAGATCGGAAAGCTGTTCGAGGCCATCGTTCTTCTGCAGGCTGATCAGGCGCACGTCCGGGACCATGGAAACGCACTCAAAATGACGCAGCGCAAACGAGCGACCGATATCTATTTTCGCGTGCCTGTTGCCCTGCCAGCAAATTCCAATCCTGAATCCCTCCTTTCCAATTCTGTTACGCCATTGGTCGACCTTGCCGGGTTCGGCGTGCAAATAGGGAATTTGGACGGGACGGCTGCCGCGCGTTCCGAAGGCGAGCGGCAAGCTCATGAGCGCAGCCTGGCGATCGAAGTCCGGCGCCACGGATGTCAGCGGAACAGTCGTAATTTCCGGTCCGAGATTTTGTAACAGACGAGTCAGCGGCTCCTGCACGGCGAGGATGACCTTCGCGGCTTGCTCCTGCGCGAGCAGCGCGAAGCGGCAGAACTGGATCGTGTCTCCCAATCCCTGCTCGGCATGAAGAAGCAGCGTCTTGCCCTCAAGCAGGTCGTTTCCCGACCAGACGGGGTGTGGATAAGGCGACACGCCGAGCGGCTCGGTCTTTCTTTTTCGCCATTCGTAAAGCGGCCAGCCCGATTCGAAATCGCCTGCCAGAAGCGCGCAGATGGCCTTGTTCCAGCAGGCTTCCACGAACTCAGCCTTGAGTTCGATGGCGCGATCGTAGCTGCACAGGGCCTCCTCGATGCGTCCCATCTCCTTCAGAATATTGCCACGGTTGTTCCACGCTTCCGCAAAATCCGGCTTGCGGCCGACTGCCTGGTCATAATTCTTGAGCGCCTCATCGGGCCGGCCGAGGCTTCGCAACGTATTCCCAACACCATTATAGATGCCGGCAAAATCCGGCTTGAGCACAAGCGCTTTGTGATAGGTTTCGAGCGCTTCCAGATCGCGCCCGAGATCCTGCAAAGCGTTGCCCCTGTTAAAATGCGCTTCCGCTAAATCGGGCTGCAATTCAATCGCCCTGTCACAGCTCACAAGTGCTTCGTCGCCAAGCTTCAGGTCGCGGAGTGCATTGCCCCTGTTGCTGTGGGCTTCGGCGAAATCCGGCCGCAACGCGATGGCCCGGTCGAAACACGCGACGGCTTCTTCCAGCCTGTCGCGCTCCTTTAGTACGTAGCCCCTGTTATTCCAGGCTTCCGGATAGTCGGGATTGATTTCCAGAGCGCGCGCAAAACTCTGGAGAGCCTCATCGCACCGGCCAAGATCCTGGAGCGCATTGGCCCGGTTGAAATGCGCCACGGCGAGATCGGGCTTGAGTGCGATTGCCCGTTCGCAGCTCTCAAGCGCCGCGCGCGGGCGACCGAGTTCCTGGAGCGCACAGCCTTTGTTGTTCAGGGCTTCGGCGAAGCCGGGCGAAAGTTCGTCCGCGCGACCGTAGTCCCCGATTGCTTCGTCGAGGCGGCCGAGCGCCCGCAGCGCATTGCCGCGATTGAACCAGGCTTCGGCGAAGCGGGGATTGATCGAAATGGCGAGGTTATAACTTCCGATCGCATCCTCGTTGCGCTTCAAATCGAGCAGCGCATTGGCTTTGTTGTAATGCGCTTCGGCAAGACCGGGCCGGAGCCGGACGGCCCGCTCGAAACTCCTCAGCGCTTCGCCGGCCCGGCCCAGCGCGCGCAGCGCATTGCCGCGATTGGCGCAGGCTTCTGCATGATCCGGCTTGAGCTTCAGGACCTGATCGTAGCTCCGGATAGCCTCCTCCGTCCGGTTCATAAGCCTCAGCGTGATCGCGCGATTGAAATACGCAGCCGCATAGCCGGGCTCGAGCCGGATGGCGCGGTCATAGCTCTGAAGCGCCTCATCGTATCGTTGCAGGGATTGCAGCACGAGGCCGCGATTGCAATGTGCCGCTCCCAGCCGCGGCGCGGCGCGAAGAACCGCGTCGTAGGATGTGAGGGCGTCGCTGAGCCGGCCGCGCAAGTGATGCTCCACGGCCTTGCCGAACGCGGCGGAGATCTCATTCGGATGCATACAGGTCAGCAGGTCGCGGCCGCGCGGGCAGCGTAACGCATAACTAACACATCGTCACGCACAATCTCTTTCGTTGGGGAGGCGCTTCATGACTCGCAATTCGTCTGCATGGGAGCAGGAATTCGGCACCGGACATTTGCGGAGCGAAGCATGAAGCCGCGCGAGATTTTTGGCGTCGCTGTGCGCCTGCTTGCCGTCTGGTTCTGGACACAGGCGGCTTATTGGATTTTTTGGGCTGCCGCAAAGTCGATCGGCCATTTCGCGGGCGACTCCAGCATCTCCCCGCGCGAAGACATTTGCGTGGCGATTTTTTATGCGCTTCTCGGCGTCTTCCTGATGTCCGGGGCGCGCAGTCTGGTTTGGCTGGCTTATGGGGATGCGCCCAAGCCACCGCTCGACGCCGACGCGGCGGGCGATCCGACAGGACCCTCGGGTCAGGACACTGCTGCCGACGCGTAGGCGCGCATGAAAACTTCCACGGCGCGCGCGACATTGGCGCGGATTTCTTCTGCGGTCGGACAAGGGCACACATTCCACAGGCAGCGGCGGTGAAGACCTGAGAGGCAGAGGTCGCAGAACTGCTCCGCGGCAAACGTCGCCTCGGCGTCACTCCGTAGCTGTCCCCGTTGCTTTGCCTGCTCAAGGAATCCCGCGATGCGGTTATGGTTCGGCCGCACGCCGGAGTTGTAAATCGTGTGGCCGATCTCCGGAAAACGCGCGGCTTCGGCGATCGTCAGCCGGTGGGTCGTGATCATCTCCTCGCTGAGGATCAGTTCCAGGAAATGCTGGCCAAAATGGGTGAGAACGGCCCGCAGATTGCCGCCGCTCTCGATCTGCGCCTCATTCAGCAGTCTTTCGATCAGCTCGCATTTCTTTTCGACGACCGCCTCGAACAGCTCCTGCTTTGATTTGAAGTAGCTGTAGAGCGTCGCCTTCGAACCGCCGACCCGCGCCGCGATGTTTGACATGGACGTGCCCGCGTAACCGTTGGTGGCAAAGACCTCTTTGGCTATGGCGACGATCGCCTCCCGGCGCTCATCCTTGCCCGCTTTGGTAGGGGGGGCTGATTCCCGCAACTGTGTCTCATCTGCCACGGCGATTTCGTCCTAGCTCCTTCACGCTGAGCGCATGACCGTACCGTACGGTCTGGCTTGACGCAACGCTATGTAGGCGACTATATCCGCTTCTGCAAATGTTACCGTACGGTATCGTACAGATGGCAAATACTCCTCTTCCTTCTGAAACGGCGTTTCCGCCGGTAGCGCAAGCACTTTGCGGCGGGCGGGTACCCATTTCCCCCTCCCTACCGCCTGCCCGCCGCTCCTCCCCGAACAAAAGCGAGACCTCAATGACCAGGAAAGCTCTGCCGAACTTTTCCCATCTGGCGCTCCGCGCCCTGCCCCGTGTGGCGCATCTTGCTGATTCCCCTTCGCTGTTCACACTTGCGCTGATCGCCGAAGGCGTCTCCGCCCTCATCCCCGAGGGATTCCGCATTCACAAGGAGAACCTCACATGACGACCTCGCATGCCCGAGTCCGCACCGAACACGCCAGCGACTATCTCATCGGGCTCAGCAAGGACTGGGCGCGCGACATTCCCGCGCTCGCCTTCGACGACCGCCACGCCGTGATCGCGCTGCCAGGCGCGCGGTGCGAGCTTATCGCCGGCGACAATCTTCTGGACATCACGCTGGAAGCCGGCTCGGCGACGCAGCTTGTCCTCCTCGAACATCTCCTGTCGGGTCATCTCGACAGCATCGCCCGCGATGAAGGCCTGAAATGCCAGTGGTCATTTCAATAAGCCTGGAGTCGCGAGCGTCCGGACGGAACGACTGACATGCGCAAACAACATACAATATTGGCGCTATCGCCTCTCGGCTATGTGCTCTCCTCGCTCGGGGGACTCCTGAGCGGTGTGGGTATGGCAATCCTGCTCTGGCATCTCATCTAGGATCGAACAATGAGCGACGTTGCGACCGCCGACAGAAATGTTTTGGCGCTCCTCGGGGCTGAGCCCGAAACGAAAGCCGATCCGGCGAAGCGGCGCAAACAGCTTCGCAAGCGCCTATTCATGGCATTCGGTGCCCTGCTCTTTTTCGGCGCGGCCGCGGGCGGTGCATGGTGGTACGAAATAACGCAGCGCTACGTCTCGACCGATGACGCCTATGTCGATGCCGATAGCGCCGAGATCACGCCGCAGATCAACGGCACGATCCTGGAGGTGCCCGTCACCGACACGACACATGTGAAGCGCGGGCAAGTGCTGGTGCGAATCGATCCGTCGGACTCCGAGCTCGCGCTTGCCCAGGCTGAAGCAAATTACGGCCAGGCCGTGCGGCATGTCCGTCAGTATTTCGCGAATGCGGGCGAAGCAGAAGCGCAGATCGCCGCACGCATCTCGGACGTCACGCGCACCAGACTCGATTATGATCGCCGCACTACACTCGCGCAGCAGAACGCAATCTCTGCCGAACAGCTCAGCACGGCGCGCAACGCCTTTGAAACGGCGCAGGCGGACCTGGTCGCTGCGCGCCAGACCCTCGCCTCCCAGCAAGCACTCATTCATGGCACCGATGTCGATCACAATCCAGAGGTGCTGGCCGCGAAAGCCGCGCTCGATATAGCGAAACTCAATCTCTCGCGCACCATGATCCGCGCTCCATTCGACGGCGTGGTTGCGCAGAAGACAGCGCAGATCGGACAGCGCGTAGAGGTCGGGCAGACGCTGATGAGCGTCGTGCCCGTGAAAAGTGCCTATGTGGATGCAAATTTCAAGGAAGGTCAGCTCACACGCGTGCGCGCTGGCCAGCCCGTTGCACTGACGTCGGACATTTATGGATCTGGCGTAGTGTTTCACGGCCGTGTTCAGGGATTGGGCGGCGGCACGGGTGCAGCCTTCGCCGTGATTCCGGCGCAAAATGCGACCGGCAACTGGATCAAGGTGGTTCAGCGGCTTCCCGTACGCGTGGCGCTCGACCCCGCCGAGCTCGCGATCCATCCGCTGCGCGTTGGCCTGTCGATGACGGCGACGATCGATCTCAGGAAATGAGCGGCGCCACGCAAAGCGAAGCCGGCGCGTCGCCTCATTTGTATGGCGGCGCGCTGGTCGGCGCGACCTTTCTGCTAGCGCTTGCAAATTTCATGGCGGTGCTCGATCTCACGATCGTCAATGTCGCTGTGCCGCATATTGCCGGCTCGCTCGCCGTCTCGCCCAATGAAGGCACCTGGGCCATTACTTCCTACGCCGTCGCGGAAGCTGTCACCGTTCCGTTGAGCGGATGGCTCGCCGGGCGTTTCGGGGCGGTGCGCATCTTCGCGATCGCCGCGGCCGCGTTCGGCTTTTTCTCGCTCTTGTGCGGGTTCGCTCCGTCGTTGTCCTTTCTTGTTATATTCCGCGTGCTGCAGGGTCTTTCCGGCGGTCCGCTGATGCCGATGTCACAGGCATTGTTGATGCGCGTGACTCCGCCTAAGCAGGTGCAGCTCGGTCTCGGATTGCAGACGATGACAACAATCATCGCGCCGATCGCCGGGCCGGTTCTCGGGGGCATTTTGACCGACTCGGTCGGCTGGCCCTGGGCTTTCTTCATCAATGTTCCGATCTCGATCTTCGTTTCACTCGCCGTGTGGCGGCTCCTGAAATCCCGCCAGGCGGAAACGGTTCGCCACCCCATCGACTATATCGGGCTTGGACTGCTCATTCTCTGGGTCGGCGCGTTGCAGATCATGCTCGACAACGGGCAGGACGACGACTGGTTCAACTCGCCATTCATTATAACACTGTGCATCACGGCTGCGATCGGCTTCGTCGCGTTTCTCATCTGGGAACTGACGGACGAGCACCCGATCGTCGATCTCAGCGTCTTCCGGGTGCGCAGCTTCAGCGTCATGGCGGGCGCCATGGCGTTCACCCTCGGCGCTTTCTTCGCCACCATCGTGCTCACCCCGCTCTGGCTACAAACAAACATGAATTACACCGCCACCTGGGCGGGCTATGTAATGGCGTTCCAGGGGGTCCTGGGGGTCGCGATGGCGCCGGTGGCTGCCATGCTCCTTTCGCGCGTCGATCCGCGCTTCCTGATGTCGACGGGGCTTGCCATCATTGCCGGCGTAACGCTGTGGCGCACGAGCTTCGCGCAGAACATCACCTTCTGGCAGCTCGCCCTGCCGCAGCTCATAACCGGCCTCGGCATGCCCTTGTTCTTCGTGCCGCTGCTGGGGCTTTCCGTTGCCGCCGTGCCGCCCAGGCAGACTGCCGCCGCCGCTGGCCTCGTCAATTTCATCCGCACCATGTCGGGCGCCTTCGGCACCGCGCTCGTGACGACCGGGTGGGATCAGGCAGCGACGAACGCGCGCGTCAACCTCGTGGGTCTTGTGCACCAGCCGCAGGCCGTGCTGAACACGCTCCAGACCCAAGGCCTTTCGGCCGGGCAAGCGCTCCAGCAATTGAACGATCTCGTGCAGAGCCAGGCCGTGATGCTCGCCACCGACCGCATGTATCTCGTTCTCGCGCTCATCATCGCAATGGTCGCTGCCGGCGTCTGGCTCTCCCCCAAGCCCAAAGGCGCGGTCGCGCTCGGCGCCGGGGGCCACTGAGCGACCCTGCCGCAGGGCATCTTTCCACCAAAAAGCATACAATGTCCGCCGGACAGGGAGCGGAGATGGGATCATGCAACCGTACGGGCCGCTGTGGCATCCCCGTTTGATCGGGCCGGCCGCGACGCTTTTGGTGGCGGCGTTTATTACCGACCTCATCTATTGGCGGACACTTCTCTTTCAGTGGAATAATTTCTCCGTTTGGCTGATTGTGGCCGGACTTGTACTTGCGGCTCTATCGGGTCTCGCTCTGCTCCTGGACGTCCTGTTGCGCCGGATCGGCCGCCTCGCCTGGTGGCGATTTGCCGGTTTCACGGTGTCGGCGCTGCTGTCGCTCCTCAATGCATTCGTTCACAGCCGTGATGCGTACACCGCGGTTGTGCCGGAAGGCATTGTCCTTTCCGGCATCGTAACCGTGCTACTTCTTGCGCTCGGCTGGCACGGCTGGAGTCTTCGCGCAATCGCCGCCGCGAACGCGGCAGTCGCGGGAGGAATTTCGCGATGATCACGACATCCGGACCCGCTCTTCGCGCCACCGCAACGATGATTGCGCTCCTTCTTTCCGCCTGCGACGACAAGATTGCGCCGCCGAGCACGCAATACGGCGCCCATCCGATGCTCCCGCCGCCGCAGCAGTACATCCTGCCGCCGATGGACGTTCCGACCGCTGTGGGCTGGAAGAACGGCGAGGCGCCAAAAGTGCCGGCCGGGCTGCAAGTGCAGGCCTTGGCGAGCGACTTCAAACATCCGCGGATGGTCTACGCGCTGCCGAACGGCGATGTGCTGGTCGTGGAATCGAACGGCCCCAAGGCGCCGGTCTACCGGCCCAAGGATTATATAGAGGCAAAGGTCAAGGCGATTGCGGGCTCGGCCGGCACGGGCGGCAACCGCATCTCCCTGCTGCGCGATGTGAACGGAGATGGCCGGCCGGACATCCGCACCGTGTTCATCGACCATCTCCATTCGCCTTTCGGCGTGATTCTGGTCGGTGACCGGTTATACGTGGCTGATACCGATGAAATTCTGAGCTTTCATTATACGTCCGGGCAAACGCGAATGACGGCGTCCGGAACGAGGCTCACGGATCTGCCGGCGGGTCCTATAGACCATCACTGGACGAAGAGCCTGGCGGCGAGCCCGGACGGATCGAAGCTCTATGTCGGCGTCGGCTCCAACAGCAACATCACCGAGAACGGGCTGGCCGCGGAGGAAGGGCGCGCGGCAATCTGGGAAGTCGACCGCGCCACCGGAATGAAACGCATCTATGCCTCCGGCCTCAGGAATCCGACGGGTCTCGCCATCGAGCCGCACACGGGAAAACTGTGGGCGATCGTGAATGAGCGCGACGAGATCGGCCCCAACCTCGTGCCGGATTATCTGACCGCCGTGAAGGAAAACGGTTTCTATGGCTGGCCCTATAGTTATTTCGGCCAGCATGTGGATGTACGCGTAGAGCCGCAGCGTCCGGATCTCGTTGCCAAAGCCATCTGGCCGGATTATGCGCTGAGTTCGCATGTCGCGCCGCTCGGCATCGTGTTTTCGGAAAAATCGAGCCTGCCCAACCGCTATCGCAGCGGCGTCTTCGTTGGCGAGCATGGCAGCTGGGACCGCACGCCGCTGAATGGCTACAAGGTCGTGTATATCCCGTTCGTAAATGGGCGCCCGAGTGGTCCTCCGCAGGATGTTCTGACAGGCTTTGCAACCGCGGACGGACGCGAAGCCATGGGGCGTCCCGTGGGTGTTGCTCTTGACCGTACCGGTGCGCTGCTGATTGCCGACGATGTCGGCAACACCGTCTGGCGCGTCACCGCGGCGAAATAATTATCTGCTGTCCGGCGCAATGCTGCAAAGCCTGAACAGATTGGCGGGCGATCCGGCGTTGCGCTTCGGCGTGCGCGCCACGATCTCCGCGTTGCTCGCATTTTCCGTGACCCGGCTCGTCCATGCGCCGTTGCACGGATTGTGGGCCGTTCTCACCGCGGTGGTCGTTCTGCAGATGAGTGCCGGCGGCTCCATTCGCGCCACCATCGAGTACGTTTTGGGCACATTCGCGGGCGCGGTGTATGCGAGCATCCTCTCTCTTGTAATTCCTCATACCACGCCGCTGGCGATAGCTGGTGTGCTGGCGCTGGCGATCGGGCCGCTCGCCTACATGGCGGCGCGCAGCCCCGTCTTCCGCGTCGCGCCGTTCACCGCTGTCATCGTTCTTCTGCTTGCCAGCGAGTTCGGCCAGGGACCGGTTATGGCCGCGGCCATTCGTCTCTTCGAAGTCGGATTCGGCGGGGTCGTAGCCCTCGCCGTATCGCTGCTGATTCTTCCAGAGCGCGCCCATAATGTCGGCAGGCGGCAGGCCGTCGAGGCGCTCCGCTGTCTTGCGCAACTTCTCCCGAGACTTTTGTCCGGCTTCGGCGAACAGCCAGACCAGGAACAGATTTCAATGCTCCGGGACCGGGCGGCTGCTGCGATAATGGCGCTTGTCCAGACGCGGGCCGAGGAGGAGCACGAAAAAAGATTTCGTGTGGCCGCGCGGGAGGATCTTGGTCCCCTTTCGCGCACAATCGTGAGGCTTCGGCATGATCTGGTGATCATCGGGCGCGCGGCGGCGACTCCGCTTCCTGCCGGAGTTGTGGAGCGCCTCAGGCCGCTAATTTCCGCGGTTGGCGCGAACGTCAGCCAATACATGGATGCGTGCGCCGACGCCTTGGACAGGCGCCAAGAGCCGCCTCCCTGCAATCAGGCCGCAGCCGCGCTCGAGGCTTGCAATGGCGAGATTGCCGCCATGCGAAGCGAAGGCGTTACCCGCCCGCTTTCCAGCAGCGAAGTGGAACAGTTATTTGCGCTCGGCTTCGTATTCGACGAACTGCGGCGCAATCTCGCCGACCTCGAACGGAGCGTGTGTGATTGGGCACGGAGGTGAGCGGCGCGGATCTCGGGCACGCACCACCCTGCCGGCTTGACGCCCCACGAAGAAAAAGAATGAATTGACGCGTGTCGGGGAGGTGCGAGGTGATGTCACGCATTGGTATTGGCGCACTGGGGCTTGGTGCAGTGCTGGCGCTGACGGGCTGCGCCGACAAGGCCGATCTCGAGGCCAGATCGCTCGCCAATTGG
Organism: Rhizomicrobium sp.; assembly: GCA_036272695.1. Taxonomy (GTDB): domain Bacteria; phylum Pseudomonadota; class Alphaproteobacteria; order Micropepsales; family Micropepsaceae; genus Rhizomicrobium. The sequence continues at coordinate 10,236 of DATAYG010000039.1, forward strand.
AAGGCGTATTGTGCCGCTCAGCACAAGCAGTTCCTCTGGCACGACACGATCTACCAGCCGGGAATTCTCTCGAAGTCTGTCCAGACCGAAGGCCGCTGCGTAGGTCCTACCGATAAAGGCTACGAAAAGCCTTCGTCACCCGATGAGGAGCCGTAGGGCGGGTCAGCAGGGCTCCACGGGAGCAAGCCGCTCGCCCTGCGCCGGAAGCGCGGATGCGCGCATCGAATGGCGCCATAGCCCGTAGGAGAAAAGCGACCACAGGCGCATGCTGTGGTCGTTCTGCGGCCGATCCGAGAAAAACTCGCCCAGTGTATGGGCGATCACCGCAGGTTCCAGCGGCTCCATCAGGCTGCGATCCGACAGCACCTCGCTCAGATTTGCACGCAACGGGCCCCTCAACCAATTCCCGAGCGGAATGCCGAAACCCTGCTTTGGCCGGTTCACGAAGGGCCGCCCAAAGGTTTTTGCCGCAAGCTGCTTCAGAAGGAATTTCCCGCTGCGGTTGCGGAGCTTCATTTCGAGCGGTAGCGCAGCACAAAACTCCGCCAGTTCATGATCGAGAAGCGGAGAGCGCGCCTCAAGGCTGCAGTGCATGGAAGCGATATCCATCTTCACCAATAACTGTCCCTGCAGTTGGGTGTTGTTGTCGAAATAAAGCATCTGGTCGAACGGATTGGGGGCCCGGGCCTGCGCGCGCGCGAGCCATTCATGGCGCCAATGCTCTACCAGGGCCGGTGCCCCGGCGCTGCCAAGCAAATGGCGCCGGGCAGACCCATCCCAATTGTTGCGTGCGTTCACGAGAGAGCCGAGTTCGGGATGGATGAACTCGCGCACCAGCCGGCTTGCCGCGCGCGGCAATAATTTCGTCCCGGCGGAATTTTCTGCGACAACAGAAACCAGCGACGGCGCGGGCAGGAGCCGCCCCAGGAACCGGCTCGAAAAAAGCGATAAGTGGGAAAGCCGGTAACGCGGATAACCGCCGAGCAGCTCGTCGCCGCCGTCGCCATTCAGTGCGACCGTCACATGTTCGCGCACGGTCCTGCAGATGAGGAAGGAGGGTATCGCCGACGGATCGGCAAACGGCTCGCCATAGTGGCGAGCCATGGCCGGCAGCAGCGTCCCAACATCGGCATGCACGATCTGCGGGTGATGATCGGTTCGGCAGACCCGGGCGGCCTCGTTTGCAAAAGGAAGTTCGTTGAGGCTCTTTTCTTCGAACCCGACGCTGAAGGTCTTGACCGGCGTCGACGAATATTTCGCCATTTCCGCCACGACTGCGCTTGAATCGACACCTCCGCTCAGGAGCGCGCCGAGCGGCACGTCGGCGATCATGCGCAACCGCACGGCCTCGGTGAATTTCTCCTCGAAGGCCTCCAACGCCTCTTTCTCTTTGACCGCAATTTTCCGCGTGTAATCGAGATCCCAGTAGCGCTCCGTGCGCAGCCCGCGCTGCGAAAAGATTGCCCAGTGTGCCGGGGGCAGCTTTCTGATGTTTCTGTAGATCGTCCACGGCGCCGGCACGTAGAGCAGCTGCAGATAAAGCTCCAGTGCCTCCGCATCTTCGTCCCGGCGTATCGCGGGATGGCGCGAGAGCGGGTCGATCTCTGAGCAGAATACGAGTCCTTGCGCCGTCAGCGCATAATTGAGCGGCTTCTTGCCGAACCGGTCGCGCGCGAGAAAAAGCTCCGCCTTCCTCGCGTCCCAGATCGCGAGCGCGAACATGCCGCGCAGCTTCTGCACGCAATCGGGACCCAGCCGCCGGTAAAGGGCGAGGATGACCTCCGTGTCGCTGCGCGACCGGAACCTCGCGCCCGCCTGCTCGCACTCGCGGCGGAGCGACTGAAAATTATAGATCTCGCCATTGTAGACGATGACGTTGCCCGTCTCCGGGTCGGTCATCGGCTGGTGGCCGAACGGGCTCAGATCGATGATGCTGAGCCGGCGGAAGGCAAACCCGCAGCGGCGGTGCTCCTCGATCCAGATTCCGTCATCATCGGGACCGCGATGGCGGATGCCGTGCGACATCGCCTCGAGCGGCGGCGCATTAACGCCCCCGTCGAACCTTACCTCGCCCGCAATCCCGCACATGATGAGACCGTTCGCAACCCGAGGTCAGGTTATGTCAGGAACTTCTTTGCTGTCCCGTTCATGGGCCGTGACCACCTGCTTCGCAGCCCATATATACCAATTTGGTTCATACATTCAACCAATCTATCACGTGAATAGGTTGAACGGCCCATCCCGTGCTTCCAGAAAAGCTGAAGCCACGCCCCAGGCACAATAACCCAAGGCGTGGCCGAGAGATTTTCTTTCAGCAATACGGCAAGATGCTATTATGCTTCTGCCAAACGGCCCAGAGTCGGCCTCAGGCTCTGCTGCGATCGGCCGACCTGCGACGGCGCCATGTTGCGCCCGCAAGGCCGAGCAGGCCGACGCCCAGCAGGCCCATGGTTCCTGGCTCCGGTATTAAGTTAGGCGGGCTACCATTTTTCCCATACAGGTACATCTGTCCCTGGGTTTGGCAATCCTTATAGGTGATCTGTCCAGAGTCGCCGCATCCAGGGTCAACGAGCTCTCCGTATTCCCAGCCCATCAAGGCAAGCTTGTTCCAGTAGCTGGCCCATCCGGCCTCCCCTCCCCCAATGTTGATCAAATGGGTGACGCCGTTCGCCGTCGCCCCAGAAAGAGTGATATCTGCTCCCATGATTTTCCAAATCGCCTCCTGGACATATTCGTCGAGGGTCGGCTTGGTGGGATTGGCAAGGCCATACGCCATCAAACCGGCGATTTCCTCAGTTACGAGGTTAGTGCTGTTGCCCGGCAGCGGCGCGAGATAAGCGTTTGCATAGGCTTCATTTTCCACATTGTACGTATAAGTTCCGGGAACGACCACATCGTTACCGGGATCGTCGCAAAAGACATTGTAAAGAATATTTGTTGTCGCGTCTTTATATTGAATTGCACCCGCGAAGTAGACCAGAGCACTGCCGCTGACAGCGTCGGGGTCGTTAAAGACCCCATCGCTTGAATTGACGGATACGTTCATCGTGTCTGCCATCACCGGTGCGGCCATCCCCACTACCGCCATCAGTGCTGCAGCACTCAAAGAATATTTCAACTTTCTGGTACTCATTTCGTGAACTCCTGCCCGCGCGAAGGCCGGCCTCGCTGCTGCTCCAAATGCCGAAATTCTGAAACCGCTCACCTCGAAACCCCTCTTCCCTTGCCTACAGCCACACCCTGCCTGGCAGGCATTGCCGTGCCAAGACCATTTACGCAAATGTCATACCGTCCTTGGATTCGCCCGAAAATCAAGGTTAAGCGCAGCAAGGCTCGGGATGGAATGTAAATATTCCCGACATATCAACGCATGTCGGACCTGATGCGAGATGGCAGTCAGGCACCCGACCTGGCCGATGCCGCGGTTCAGCCCGCATAAGTCGGCCGCCGGCATTCGACGTGACTTGACCAAGCTGGCGGCAGGCGAGAGGGCTTGGCTCCCAACAAAATGTTCCGATCTCCTCGGGTTTGCCAACGATGCGCGCGATAAGCTTGTCACAGAGCGTGCTCTTGAAGTGGCCGGCTCCCCAGTGCTAGCGCATCTGCGTACGCGTTTCGCTGGCCGGCCCCGAGCAGATTCTTGCAGCCCGGAGTCCTTGGCTTTGGCTATACCCATCATTGACGCAGGCTTGCGTGGGCACGCGCTCGTCGTATTCGAACGCAGGCGCCCCAAAGACACAGAAGGGGAACATGCCTGAAAATACCCGGTTCTTCATCGTCGGTGCCGGCCGGTCGGGCTCTACCCTTTTACGCCTTCTATTGACCGCACATTCGCGCATCCATATTCCGCCGGAAACCTGGTTCATTATTCCACTTGTGGAAAGAATGCCGATCGAGGCTCGCCTCTCGACAACCCAGACTGAAGATGTGGTCGATATCATTATTTCGAATTATCGCTGGCCCGATATGGAGATCGATGCCGAATCCTTGAAGCGTGACTCTGCAACGCTGGAATTGCCTCGGCTCCGGCAGGTTATTGACCTCGTGTATGACCACCTGCTGCGTCGCTCCGGCAAGGCGCGGCTCGGCGACAAAACGCCGCCCTACATCGCCATCGTGCCACAGCTCGCTGCGCTTTATCCTGAGGCCAAATTTATCCATCTGATCCGCGATGGCCGGGACGTGGCGATCTCTTATATCGAAATGACCTATGAGTGCCGCTTTTACGATGGCAGGCGCTTCGACTGGATTGCGGCATTGGAGAAGGCGCGCTCCTACCGGCGCTCGGAACACGCCGCACAAATCCTGGAGGTACGTTACGAGAACCTAGTTGCTCGACAGGAAGCGACACTTCGCGAGATTTGCACGTTTCTCGGCGAAGAGTTCGAACCGCAGATGCTTGATCCGCAACCGCGGATCACAGCCATTCCCGAACGCGAGAGGCACATTCACCGCAAGATCAATCGGCCTGTTTCTCCGGATTTGATCGGCGTTTGGCGACGCAAGCTGTCCGGTATCGAATGTTTTCTGATGGAATCCTGTTTGCGGGACTATTTGATCGACTTCGGCTACGAGCTGCGCTTTCGAGCCTCCGCGTGGCAGCTCCTTTTGATGGGTATGGGCTGGGCGCTCCGCTCATCGGCATGGCTCCTGGACCGGGCGGTGCCCTATCTTCGGCGCAGGAACCTGTTTCCAAAGAACTTTTACTTTTAGACGTTCATATTCAAAGGATGCGCCCAATTTTTCCAGCCCCTCAGCGCCGGCACCACAATCGTCCTCGCCCGGGCATGCAAGGCATTCGTGGTCGGTTGTTTCGGATGCCGCCGGCCTCGGGGTACGTGGAAGAATTGCACAGAGGCGGACCATGATGCCCCCCGGGGAGAATGTGCGGCATTCGGACGACGCCGATCCGATCCGGCTGGGAATCGTCGGCTGCGGATCGGTGGCGCAGCTCTGCCATCTGAAGGCCCTCGAGATCCTGCCGCAGTTCGACGTAAGCATTCTGTGTGACCGCAAACCGTCAACCGCACTTGCGGCAAAGACGACATTCGGACTGGGTGCCGCGGTTACCGAAAATCATCGGGATTTTGCGGGACAGGTGGACGCGGCCATCGTTTGCGTCTGGCCGCGCGACCACCTGGAGGTTTCATCCGAGTTGATGGCGATGGGGATCGACGTGCTCTGCGAGAAACCCGTGGCAATCTCCGCCGCGGATGCGACCGCAATGGCGGGGGCCGCGGGGCGTTCCGATCGCATTCTCGCGGTCGGGCAATGGTGCCGCTGCCTGAAGAGCAGCTGGCTTCTGCGCAGGGTTTTGTCGCTCGGTTTGTTGGGCGAAATCCTGGAAATTGATGCGGAATTCGGCAACGTGTTGAGATGGCCAATGAGTTCGGATGCGTATTTCGATCGCCGGCTAACGCCCGGCGGCGTCATGTTCGACGCCGGAATTCACGTAATCGACCTAGTGGTCTGGCTGTTCGGCGAAATATTCCAGATCGAGTTCGAAGACGATTCGTTCGGCGGGGTGGAGGCCAACGGCATTCTTCGTGGCGCCGTGACGGTCGATGGGCGCCCTGTTCCCTGCCACGTGGCCGCCAGCTGGACGCACGCTCTTCGCAATTGCGTGCGCATACGCGGCACTCTGGGAGAAGCAGAAGCGCGTCTTGGGTCGACCGATGAGCTTGCCCTGAGTCTGATTGCTGGAGGTCGGCGCGTACACGTGAGCATGCCGGCGCGCGATCTCGAATTTCCATTCTCCTCCTCCAATCCCTATGCAGCGCAGCTTGAGGATTTCGCTATGGCCGTGCGCACGCGCCGCGCACCAATCACGCCCGTAGACACGGCCATTTTGCCGATAAAGATCATCGAGGCTGCCTATGCCGCCCGAAGAATTCTCGAACAACCATGGTTGGCGCCCTGGGTTGCGGTCTCATGAACTTTGCAAAGGTGTTGATAACCGGCGCGACCGGTTTCATCGGTTCGCGGCTGTGTGAGAAACTCAGGCTTCAGTACGGCCAGCCTTATCGGGCGCTGGTGCGAAATTTCAGCAGCGCTGCACGCATTGCGCGGCTCGGCGCGGAGATGGTGCCTGGCGATCTGGCGGATGGTTCGGGACTGGATGATGCGCTTTCCGGTTGTGATGCGGTCGTCCATCTTGCGTATGGTGGCGCCCGGCGAGCCGAACAGAATCTCGTCGCGGCCTCCCGGCGCGCGAACATAAAGCGGTTTGTCCATATAAGTTCGATGGCAGTCCATGGGCCACGTCCCGGGCCGGAGTGCACCCGTGAGGAAACGGCGACGATCGGACGCTACAATGAGCGTTATTCAGACTCGAAGGCGCGCGCGGAACGGATTGTGCAGCGCGCGATCGCGGCCGGCCTGCCCGGCGTCATTCTTCGACCGACGATCGTCTACGGTCCCTACAGCCCGTTCGTCACCCAAATCGTCAATTCTGCGAAAAGCGGCAGGCTGACTCTTCTCGATGGCGGAAGTGGCGTTTGCAACGCGGTCTATGTGGACGATGTGTGCGATGCAATCTACACGGCCCTTCATTGCGACCGCGCGCTGGGGAAAGCCTTCTTCGTCAATGCCGACCGGACAATAAGCTGGAAGGAATTCAACCTCACATTCGCCAATATGATTTCCCCTCCGCCGAGGGTGGGCAGTATCCCCGCGGCCGAGGCGCGAGCCCACTGGGCAGCGAAAAAGCCTTCGGTGAAGTCCAACATCTCGGCGTTCGCCCGTCTGATCGCATCTTCCGACTTTCACGACCAGCTGGCCACCGTTCCCGCACTGCATACGGCCATGGCATGGACAAAAGGCGGCCTGAAGAAGATATTGTCCGCGGACAGGGTGGTTGCTTTCCAGCGGGCTGGCAGTCCCAGATTGGGGCCGGTTGCCCATCCATCATGGCCTGATCGGGGCAGAATCGTGCGCGAGGATTTTCATCTCGAATTTTCCAACGAACGAGCCAGACGCGAGCTTGGATGGAAACCGGCCTTCGATTTTTCGGCAGGCGCATCACTGACATGCGCTTGGCTGGACTTTGCGGGAATGCTTCGTCCCGCGACCGCCCACGTCTGAAACAGCCTTACGAATCAAGGGATGTCCGATGGTACTCGCAATAGCGAAGCGCGTCGTGAAGACTGTAATGCCAACATCGATGCGAACCGCGTTGCAAAAAATGCTCGAGAGAAAGCCGTTGAGCAAGCCGTTTCCTTTTTCTGTATCAGAGCGTTGGGCGGACAGAACTCTGAATTGCTGTGTTGCCTACAACAAATACGGCGCATACTGCGTGCCTGTTTCTGGACTTCACCGTCCTGCCGCGCGTTTCGTACTTGCCGGCGAAGTCTGGGAAGCGCCCACCCTCGATCTGATGATCGCAGAATGCGGAACCGGCGACATCATTCATGCGGGTACCTTTTTTGGCGATTTCCTGCCGGGCCTGTCGGCGGGCGTTGCAGACGGAGCGAAGATCTGGGCGTTCGAACCGCACCCCGAGAGCTTCCGCTGCGCACTGTTGACGGTGCTCCTGAACGATCTGGAGAACATCGAGTTGTCCAATGCCGGTGTGGGGGACCGGCAAGAATCCGGGCTGCTGGTGACTCGGGATTTCGATGGCATTTCACTCGGAGGTGCCAGCCAGATTCTCCCGGGTGTCGACGAACAGCGTGACATAAGGGGAACGAATAGAGTCCCCACGTCCCTTGTGACACTCGATAAGACGATACCGTCGGACAGAACTGTTTCCATTCTGC
>DATAYG010000040.1:0-2865 GCA_036272695.1 Rhizomicrobium sp.
TCGCCCGCGGTGAGTTTTGCCCAATTGTCGGTCTTGCCGGAGCCGAGCGACGTCACCACGCCCATGCCGGTGACGACGACCACCGGCCTGCCGAATTTATCGCGCGTAGCTGCCATGTTTTCTGTTCCCCGCCAATTCCACGCCGTGCTCACGTGACCGCTTCGACCAGGCCCATGCCTTCGCCCCGCCAGTGACCGGCTCCGATCACCACAATCTGGGTCGGAGGTTTCGACATTTCAACCTCCAGCGCGGTGGGATCGTTCGAGGAGAACAATGCGCCGCGCGAGATGGAAAGGGCTGCGAGCGCCAAGCCGAGGGGGAATTGGGCTTCCATGGTGTGGCCGAACGCGGTGCCGATCGCCCGCACCGCGAAATCCGGATGACGGCGGAGAAACGCCAGCTCCTCCGACGTGACCGGTTCGGCGCCAGTTGCGCCGGTAAGGATGGCGCCGTTGTCGCCAAGCGTGCCGAGCTTCGACCACAGCGCTTCCAGTGTTGCCGTCACCTCGCCGGGGCTCTTGCGGCGCGCCTGGTCGGCTACGACGTTGGTCAGGCGTGCATAGGGCTTGGCCCCGCGCGCTTCGGCATGGGTTCGGGATTCGACGACAAGAAAGACGCCGGCTGAACCGAGCGCAAAACCGGGATTCGAGCTGCGCATCCACACCGGCGCGAATTTGTCCTTGAGGTTGAAATCGTCGAACTCGTAGAGCACCAGCATGTCCTTGCGCTCGCTGTTTTGCGAGCCGCCGATCAAGGCGATATCACTCTGGCCGGCGGCGATACGCGTCAGCGCGATCCGCGCCGCATTCACGCCTGCGGCTTCCTCGCCCATGAAGGTGCGCGACGTCCCGGTCACGCCGTGGACGATGGCGATATTGCCGGCGAGCAGGTTCGAGAGCTGGGCGAGAAACAGTGTCGGCCGCAAATCGTTCATCAGCCGTTCGTTGAGAAAGCCCGGCGCGGAATTGCCCTTGGCCTCGGCCTGCAAAATGCCGGTGTCCACCGCCAGATCGCGCTCGCCACCGCCGGCGGCGACGATCATGTCCATCCGCCCCAGGATTTCCTTGTTGCCCTTGACGCCAGCCGAATCCAGCGCCAGCCCGGCGGCATAAGTGCCGATGCGCTGCCAGGCTTCCATCTGGCGCTGATCGCCTTTTTTCGGAATCTGGGTATCGAAGTTCACCGGCGCCCAGGGATGAACGACGTAAGGCGCAAGGTTTTTTTCATCGACGTTGATACGCCGCTGATTGAGCGCGTCCCAGTTCGCGTCCAGCCCTTCGCCGAGCGAAGTGGCAAGACCGATGCCGGTGATCCAGACTTCCGCCGATCCCGGAATTGAAGATTTCGTCTCTGTCATTGCCCAGGATCTGCTGTGGAATGGCCTGTTGCGAGATGTCCCGTCGTGGAAATGGCCTGTTGCGGAAAACCGATGCGCTTGGCCTCGGCTTCCATGTGTCCGCGCAAGTCCGGATTCGGGAAGGAGACAACGCCGAACGTGATCGTCGCGTTGCACCTCAGTTCGTCGTTCACCCTTACCTTCGCCTGGGTCATCGCGTAGCCCGAGCCTTCGTGAATGACGCTGACGTCGATTTTCAATAGTTCGCCCGGACTGACGAAACTGCGCATCTTGGCTTCCTTGACCGCGGCCAGGAACGGCATCCGCTCGAATTTCGTCAGCGCGATCAGCAACCAGCCGGAACTCTGCGCCATCGCTTCGATCAGCAAAACACCGGGCATCAGCGGATAGCCCGGGAAATGCCCCTCGAAGATCGTGTTGGTCTTCGGAACCTGCGCTTCGACCGTAATCGTACGCGCGCCGATATCGAGCTCGACGATGCGGTCAATCAGCTTGAAATATTCGAGCTGCATGGTGCGCGATTAGGCGCTCGGAGTCTTGGCGGCGACCAGCTCGTCGATGCGTGCGCAGAGGTTCTTCAGCACGAAATACTGTTCGGTGGTGGCCTTGCCGTCGTTGACTTCCTGGGTCCATTTTTCCAGCGGCAGCTTGATCCCGAACGCCTTGTCGATCGCAAACGCGATGTCGAGGAAATCGAGGCTGTCGATTCCCAGATCGTCGATCGCATGGCTCTCCGGCGTGATCGTGTCGCGCGGTATGTCGCAGGTTTCAGCGATAATCGTAGCGACCTGATCGAATGTGGATGACATCACTAAGCCTTTGATATATTGAGGATAAATTCGACGGCGGCCAAGCGGCCTGGCGCCGGGTCCGGAAAAACGCCCTGTCCACCATCCGGAGTCGACTGCCCGTATAACGGAGGCCCGCCCCCAATTCAATGGAGGTGGGCCGCAGCATCGGTTTGGGCGCAGTCAAGGGAGGCCGCCCCGGTGGCCCCGAAAGCGGCAGTTTGGCGTCGTCAGCTTGCCGTTGCGCGGGTCGCGGAAATCCGCGCGGGAGTTCAGAACCGCGCGGGGACGTACATCTCGGGCGGGATCGGTCCCCGGTGATAATCGGGGTTGTGGACCCTGGGCGGCAACACGACGGGCTGGTGCTGCACCTCGGAATAGGGAATCTGATCCAGCAGATGGGAGATGCAGTTGAGCCGGGCACGCTTTTTGTCCACGGCATCGACGATCCACCACGGCGAGTCCGGAAGATGGGTGTGCTCCAGCATCGCTTCCTTGGCCTTGGTGTATTGCTCCCAGCGGCTTCGCGCCTGGACGTCCATCGGGCTCAGCTTCCACTGCTTGAGCGGATCCTGAATTCGCATCGTGAAGCGGAATTGCTGCTCTTCGTCGGTGATCGAGAACCAGTATTTGATCAGGATGATGCCGGAACGCATCAACAGTCGTTCGAACTCCGGCACCGATTGAAAGAACTCCTGGTATTGTTCTTCGGTGCAAAAG
>DATAYG010000041.1:0-126618 GCA_036272695.1 Rhizomicrobium sp.
CGCCTCGGCTTCGAGGAAGGTTATGTGCTGCCGCGTTCAATCATCGAATATTACTACAAGTCGGACAAGCTTCACGACCCGTGGGTCTCGGAAGAACACATCACGGCGTTCGGCTGGGCGACGCCACAGGACCTCGACGACATCGTCAATCTGACAATCCGCATCAATGATTTTCTGTCCGGGCTGTTCCTGGGCGCAGGCATCAAGCTCATCGACTTCAAGGTCGAATTCGGCCGCCTGTGGGAGAACGACTACATGCGCATCGTGCTGGCCGACGAGATCAGCCCCGATTCCTGCCGGCTGTGGGACGTGGCGAGCAACGAGAAGATGGACAAGGACCGGTTCCGCCGCGATATGGGCGGTGTGGTGGAAGCCTATTCCGAAGTGGCGCGCCGGCTCGGCATCATGCCGGAATCGGTACAGACCGAGCAGAAAGGGCCGGTGCTGGTGCGATGACGTGCGAAGGTAGCTTTTTGGCAAATGAGTCGCAGCACGAGCGCCGGGAACACGCGGCGAATCGCGCTATATTGTTCCCATGAAGGCAACGGTTTTCATTACCCTGAAGGACGGCGTGCTCGATCCGCAGGGCAAAGCCATCGGTCACGCGCTCAACAATCTCGGCTTCAAGGAAGTGGGCGAGGTGCGGCAGGGCAAGGTCATCGATATAGAACTCGAAGAAGGCGATCTGACAAAGGCGCGCGCGCGTCTCAAAGAGATGTGCGAGGAGTTGCTCGCGAACACGGTGATCGAGAAGTACGAGATTGAGTTGAAACCGTGAAATCCGCTGTCGTCGTTTTCCCGGCTTCGAATTGCGACCGCGACGCGGCGGTAGCGCTCGATCAGGTCACCGGCAAGAAACCGGCGATGGTGTGGCATGGCGACAGCGAGCTTCCCGATGTGGATCTCGTCGTCTTGCCCGGCGGATTCGCCTATGGGGATTATCTGCGCTGCGGCGCGATGGCGGCCCGGTCGCCCATCATGCGCGATGTGCAGGCGAAGGCCGAAAGCGGCTTGGCGGTGCTCGGCATCTGCAACGGATTTCAGGTATTGGCGGAAGCGGGGATGCTGCCTGGTGCACTAATGCGCAATGCCGAACTAAAATATGTCTGCCGGCCCGTCACGCTCCAGGTGGACGAAACGCAATCCGCGTTCACGCGCAAATATAATAAGGGACAGCGGGTGACATTTCCCGTAGCGCACGGCGAAGGGAATTACTTCGCGGACGATGCAACGCTCGACCGTCTGGAAGGCGAAGGGCGTGTTCTGTTCCGCTATGCGCCCGGCGACAATCCCAACGGCTCCGCGCGCAACATCGCCGGCATCCTGAGCCAGAAGCGCAACGTCATGGGATTAATGCCGCATCCCGAACGCGTCTGCGATCCGCGCCTCGGCGGCAATGACGGCCGCGCCTTGTTCGAAAGCCTGCTCGAAGCTTTGTCGTGACAGCCATCACTCCCGAAATCATTCGCGAGCACGGGCTTTCCGAAGCGGAATATGCGCGTGTCGAGGCGCTGCTCGGCCGTGCGCCAAATTTTGTCGAACTCGGGATTTTCTCCGTGATGTGGAGTGAGCATTGCTCCTACAAATCGACGCGCGCGCATCTGAGACGGCTTCCCACCAAAGCGCCTTGGGTGTTACAGGGGCCGGGCGAGAATGCTGGCGTGATCGACATCGGCGATGGCGATGCCGCCGTCTTCAAGATGGAAAGTCACAATCATCCGTCTTTCATCGAGCCCTATCAGGGCGCGGCGACGGGTGTGGGCGGCATCATGCGCGATGTCTTCACGATGGGCGCGCGGCCGGTCGCGATGATGAATGCTCTGCGTTTCGGCGCACCGGAAAATGAACGGACGCGGCATCTCGTTGCCGGCGTGGTTGCCGGTATCGGCGGTTACGGGAACTGCATGGGCGTGCCGACGGTCGGCGGCGAAGTGAATTTCCACCCGTCTTACAACGGCAATATTCTCGTGAATGCGATGTGTGTGGGGCTCGCGCGCACGGACAGGATCTTCAAATCCGCCGCGAAAGGCGCGGGCAATCCTGTCGTTTATATCGGGTCGAAGACGGGCCGCGACGGCATCCATGGCGCCACCATGGCGTCGGCAGAGTTCAACGAGGACTCACAGGAGAAACGCCCGACCGTTCAGGTGGGCGACCCCTTTACGGAAAAACTCCTGCTCGAAGCCTGCCTCGAACTGATGGAAACAGACGCGATCATCGCCATCCAGGACATGGGCGCGGCGGGGCTTACCTCCTCGTCTGCTGAAATGGCTTCAAAGGGTGGCTCGGGCATCGAGCTAGATCTCGACCGCGTGCCGCAACGCGAAACCGGCATGACCCCTTATGAGATGCTGCTCTCCGAATCCCAGGAGCGCATGCTCGCCGTGCTCAAGCCCGGTCGCGAAGTCGAAGCCCAGCGCATCTTTCACAAATGGGAGCTTGACTTTGCGGTGATCGGCCGCACGACCGACACGAATCATTTCGTCGTGCGCCACAAGGGCGGAATCGTCGCCGACATTCCGGTACTGGCGCTCGTGCATGAAGCACCCGTCTATCAACGGCCCTATGCGCCGCGTACGCCCGCTGCAGATGAACCGGATTTCGATCCCGCAAAGCCCATAATGCAATCATTGCTGAAGCTGATGGGTTCGCCCGATCTCTGCTCACGGCGCTGGGTCTGGGAGCAATATGATTGGAGCGTGATGGCCGACACCGCGCAGCCGCCCGGCGGTGATGCCGCGGTCGTGCGCGTGCATGGAACAAACAAGGCGCTGGCCATCACGACGGATGTCACGCCGCGCTATTGCAAGGCGGACCCTTACGAAGGTGCCAAGCAGGCCGTCGCCGAGGCGTGGCGGAACCTCACTGCCGTGGGCGCGCGCCCGCTTGCCGTCACCGACAATCTCAATTTCGGCAATCCGGAAAAGCCCGAGATCATGGGCGAGATCGCCACCTGTATCGACGGTATCGCCGAAGCCTGCCGCGCGCTCGATTTTCCCGTGATCTCCGGCAATTGCTCGCTCTACAACGAAACCAATGGCGAAGCGATTTTGCCCACGCCTGCCATCGGCGGCGTCGGATTGATCCCTGATGTGCATCGCATGGCAACGATCGCTTTCAAGCGCGAGGGCGACGCAATCATTCTTATCGGCACGACGAAGGGCCATCTCGGCCAGTCGCTTTATCTGCGCGATATCGAAGGGCAAGAAGACGGCGCAGCACCGCCGGTCGATCTGTCGGCGGAGCGGCGCAATGGCGCGTTCGTTCGCAAGCTGATCGAATCCGGCCGCACCGATACTGTTCATGATCTTTCCGACGGCGGCCTTCTGGTCGCGCTGGCCGAAATGGCCATGGCCGGAGGTATAGGCCTGCGACTCACCAACAGAAGCGACGATCATGTCCAATTCTACTTTGGAGAAGATCAGGGACGTTACCTGCTTTGCGCGCCCACGCCGGCAGTGGATCGCATACTAGCCGACGCGAAAGTCGTGGGCGTCCCGGTGGTTTTGCTGGGCGAGACGGGTGGAGATAAAATCGTCGTCGCCAGGAATGGCGAGATAAGTGTGACTGCCCTGAAACGCGCGCATGAAAGCTGGTTTCCGGCCTTCATGGGCGCGGATGAAATCCCTCCGATCAACTGACGAGTGCTGCCATGCCGATGTCCGCGACCGAAATCGAAACCCTGATCCACGAGGCCTTTCCGGATGCGGAGGTCGCGATCACTGATCTTGCGGGCGACAACGACCATTACGCGGCAATGGTCACGAGCGCGGCCTTCAAGGGAAAAACCCGCGTCCAGCAGCACCAGATGGTTTATGATGCGCTCAAGGGCCGGATGGGCGGCGTGCTCCACGCTCTGTCGCTGCAGACCGCGGCCAAGGATTGAACGAGGCTTGACGGCGGGGTCTCCCGACCCTAACTGCTCGGCAACGGTATTGAGAGGTTAGCCATGTCCGGAACGATTGCGGAGCGTATTGCGAGCGATGTCGGGTCCAATGACGTCGTGCTGTTCATGAAGGGCACGCCGGTTTTCCCTCAATGCGGTTTTTCGGCGGCGACAGTGCAGATCCTCACCAATCTCGGTGTGAAATTCAAAAGCTACGACGTGCTCAAGGATGCGGAGTTGCGCCAGGGCATCAAGGAATTCTCCAACTGGCCAACGATCCCGCAGCTCTATGTGAAGGGCGAATTCGTCGGCGGCTGCGACATCATCCGCGAGATGTATGAGAGCGACGAACTGGAAGCGCTCCTTAAAGAACGCGGTGTGCTGGCGAACGCCTAGCGCCCTCTTCTTGCTGCTTCGTCCTCGCCCGCATGAAGCGTGCAATGACGTTTTGAGGATGGTGGTGCTTACGCCGCCTTCCGCTGCTGCATTTGCGTTTCGATGTCCGGCAGAAAGGCGGCGAGCAGGCCGAGCATCGGCAGGAAGGCGCAGACGCGGTAGACGAAGGTGATGCCGGTCATGTCGGCGACTTCGCCAAGAAGCGCCGCGCCGACCGCGGCCGTGCCGAACGACAACCCGTAGAAAAGCCCCGCGATCAAGCCCAGGCGGTTGGGCACGAGTTCCTGTCCGAAAACCACGATGGCCGCGAACGCAGACGCCATGATCACGCCGACCGCCATGCTGAGCATGGTAGTCCAGAACAGGTCCGCGAACGGCATCGCCAGCGTGAACGGTAGCGCGCCGAGGATCGAAAACCAGATCACATATTTTCGGCCGAAGCGGTCGCCGATCGGGCCGCCGATGAACGTGCCGACGGCAACGGCAGCCAGAAACACGAAGAGATGAAGCTGTGCCTCGCGCACCGAGACGTGGAATTTCTGGATCAGATAGAATGTGTAATAGCTGGTGATGCTGGTGAGGTAGATATATTTCGAGAAGATCAGCACCAGCAGGATAGCCAGGGACTGCCGCACCTTGCCCTTGGGCAGTGCATGCACGACGACTTTCCGCGCCGCCCGCATACGCGCGAGCCCGTGCGTCTTGTACCAGATGCCGACGTTCCAAAGGATGAAGATTGCAAGCAGCGCGGCCAGCGAATACCAGGCGATACTCTTTTGGCCCCAGGTGAGAACGATCAACGCCGCGGTGAAGGGACCGAGCGCCGAGCCGATATTGCCGCCGAGCTGAAAGAGCGCCTGCGCGAACCCGTGCCTGCCGCCCGATGCCATGCGCGCCACGCGCGAGGATTCTGGATGAAATACGGACGAGCCGAGACCGACAAAGGCGGCTGAGACCAGGATCATCGCGTAGCTGTGCGCGACCGAAAGCGCGAGCAGCCCGATCAGCGTGAACACCATGCCCGTGGCCAGCGACCAGGGCATCGGCCGCTTGTCGGCGACGAAGCCGACAAGCGGCTGCAACAGCGAGGCCGTGAACTGGAAGGCGAAGGTGACAAGGCCGATCTGGGCGAAATTGAGGTGATAGTCGGTCTTCAGCGTCGGGTAGATTGCCGGCAGCAGCGCCTGCAGCAGGTCGTTCAGCAGATGGGCGAAGCTGACCGCGAAGAGGATGGCGAAACTGGTCTCGCCTGCCATCTGGCTGCCCGGCAGGAAAGCGGGTCGGTTCATCGTTTGGTTGCGGTGCGGCGCACAGCCCGGCATACAGCGGCAGGCGGTGCAAGCGCCACAGCAAGCTGCATGTGCGCGCCGCATGGCTGGTCCCCGGCGCGTAGCCCAAGGCGAATGGACACTGGAGATGAGCGAGCAAAGATCGACACGACCGAAGGCGCGAGTGCCGCGCGGGTTTCGCGATCGCGGCGCCGCCGAGATTGCGGCCGAGCGCGCCTGCCTCGACACCATCCGGCGCGTGTTCGAATCCTGGGGCTTCGAGGCGCTGGAAACCCCAAGCTTCGAATACACCGACGCACTCGGCAAATTCCTGCCCGATCTCGACCGGCCGAATGAGGGGGTGTTTTCTCTGTTGGACGAAGACAATCAGTGGCTTTCGCTACGCTACGATCTGACGGCTCCGCTCGCCCGCTACGTCGCGGAGAATTTCCAGCATCTGCCCAAGCCCTTCCGGCGCTATCAGGTGGGATCGGTGTGGCGCAACGAGAAGCCGGGGCCGGGGCGCTATCGCGAGTTTACGCAATTCGATGCCGACACGGTCGGCTCCGCATCGCCCGCCGCCGACGCCGAATTGCTGATGATGGCGCGCGATGCGCTGTTGGCCGTCGGCCTCGCGCGCGACGAGTTTGTTATAAGGTTCAACAGCCGCAAGCTGCTCGACGGCGTGCTGGAGGCTTCCGGCCTCGCGCTTGATGAAACATCGGAATCGCGGTCTCGGCGCGGCGTTGTGCTGCGCGCGATCGACAAGCTCGACCGTCTGGGAATCGCAGGCGTTCGCGCGCTTCTGGGCGCGGGCCGTAAGGATGAATCCGGTGATTTTACCCGCGGCGCGGGCCTGGGCAACGATCAGATCAAGCGCATCGAATCGTTCATCGCGCTCGCGCAAGGCGGAAGCGGAGAGCTTGATGATACCCGCCCGCTGGTCGCCGGAAGCGCAAGCGGCGAGGAAGGACTTACCGAACTTGAAGCCATCGAACGAATCCTCGGCCACGACAATGGAATTTCCTTCGATCCTGGAATCGTGCGCGGGCTTGATTACTACACGGGCGCCGTCTTCGAGGCGCAGCTGACATTTCCCGTCACCAACGAAGCCGGCGAAGAGATTGTCTTCGGCTCTGTCGTGGGTGGTGGCCGCTATGACGATCTCGTCGCGCGTTTTACCGGCGAATGCGTGCCGGCAACGGGAATTTCCATCGGTGTCAGTCGGCTTCTGACCGCGTTGCGCCGGCGCCGCACAGCCGCTTTGCCGCCGCTCGTGCTGGTGCTTGCGCTCGACAAGGAAGATCGCGCGCGCAGTTTCGCGCTCGCAGCCGAATTGCGCGCCGCAGATTTGCGCGTGGAAACCTATATCGGCGAAGCGGGCATGAAGGCGCAGCTCAAATATGCCGACCGGCGCGGCGCAGCGGTTGCTGTGATCGAAGGTTCGGACGAACGCGCGAAGGGCGAAGTCACGATAAAGGATCTGGTCATGGGCGCGGAACTCGCGAAATCCGTCGAGAGCCGGGCGGCCTGGGTCGAAGGCCGCCCGGCACAGATCAGCGTTCCGCGGACGGAACTCGTCGCGCGCGTGCGGGCCTTGCTGGATCGGTCCGCCCGCTCGTCTTGAAAGTTCGTTTACAACATTTTGGCAAGATGGCTCTCCCGCGCCAGGAGATTGTCACATGTCGAATATTTGCAGACGCGCGCAACGCATGGCCACGCTTGTCGTCGGGATAATGATAATTTCGCCTGCGGTTGCCGATACGGTTTCCGCAAAGGTCGTCATACTGCGATGTCTGGCCGGCCCCACGATCCTCGTCATCGCCTGCGACAAGAGCGCCGGAGTCGAGGCGAGTTGCCCCGCGCTGAACACGGGCTGCGCGCAGGCCGTGGCGTTGTTCGAGTCGCCGCCGGACAATCTGAAACTGATCAGCATCACGCCGTCTTCCGTTTCGGGCACGTGGTTTACTTTGGGAGTCGATAGCCAGGCTCTCCAGCTTTCGCCGGCAAAGCCCTAATCGCCGCGCCGGGTCAGAAAGTACCGGAGAAGAACTTCTGCCAGACCGGCGCAAGAGCCGGCCGCGCCGCCAGCCCGCGCATGATCGCGCAGAGCTTCGGGATGTGTTCATCGCGCCAGCCATGCGTGGCGCTCCAGCGGCTGAACATCCCCGCGTAGATATCACAGGCCGAGAAACCCTCGGCGAGAATCCATGGGCCGGCGACAGCATTTTCGAGAATCAGCAGTCGCGCGCGAATCCGCTCCTTTGCTTTTTCCCGGAGCGCATCGCTTTCCCCGCCGTCCGGCACGAAGCGCGACGGATAATCTTCGATTTCCACGATGGGGTAGATCTCGGACGCCATGTAGGCGAGCCAGCGAAGAGCTTGCGCCCGCGCCGGCGTAGCGACCAGCGGCAGCAATCCAGCCTCGGGATAACGCTCCCCGATTACGAGCAGCATGGCAAGCGTTTCGGTGATGACTTCGCCGTCCGGCAATTGCAGCGCCGGAATTTTTCCCGCGGGATTGATGGCGAGAAATTCGGGCGCGCGCTGCTCGTTACGCTGCAGCGAAACTTCGCGGTAATCCCACCGCGCGCCCGCTTCGGCAAGTGCGGCTTCGGCCGCGAATGCGCCGGAGCCCTTGTCGCCGAAGATGATCCAGCTCACGGCTCGCTCCCCTCAAGCCACGCAAAATTCAGCGCGAGTAGAATTCCACGATGAGATGCGGCTGCATCTGCACGGGATAGGGCACATCGGAGAGTTTCGGGATGCGCAAGAGCTTCGCCGTCATCTTGCCGTGATCGGCATTGACGTAATCCGGCACGTCGCGTTCCGCGCTCTTCGTCGCTTCCAGCACCAGCGCCAGTTCCTTCGCCTTGGGCCCGAGTTCGATCGTGTCGCCTTCCTTGACGAGATAGCTTGACACCGTCACGCGGCGGCCGTTCACGCGGATGTGACCATGACTGACCACTTGGCGCGCGGAGAACACGGTGGGCACGAATTTCGCACGATAGACCACCGCATCCAGCCGCCGCTCGAGCAGACCGATCATGTTCTCGCCCGTATCGCCGGGACGGCGCGAGGCCTCCTCGTAATAGCGCCGGAACTGGCGCTCGGTGATGTTGGCGTAATACCCCTTGAGCTTCTGCTTCGCCTGGAGTTGGGTGCCGAAGTCGGAAAGCTTGCGCGCCCGGCGCTGGCCGTGCTGGCCGGGGCCGTAGGAGCGTTTGTTGACGGGGCTCTTGTTGCGGCCCCAGACGCTTTCGCCCATGCGGCGGTCGAGCTTGTATTTCGAGTTCGTGCGCTTCGTCATTTATCGTCCGGATTGGGAAATCGGCTCCGGGCGGGAGGTCCCGCGCGGAAGGCGCGCACTATAGTCAGACGCGAAAGCCTGTCAAACGCCAAAAGCGCGTGCCGCGCGGCCGTGGCCCGCCACAACCGCAATCGGTGCAAATGATCCGCGGAACGCATTGTTCTTTCAGGCATTTCGGTTTCCGAGGGCAGCATCCGGGCTTACCCAATGACCGAAGTCGTGTCGACACGTCTGCCGCCGCTCGAACGGGCCCGGCGCTATCGCGAGTTCGCGCGCGATACGCTGCGGCTGGCCGGGCTGGCTGCCCGGCCGGATCTCAAGGCCACTTATCTTTCGCTCACCGCCTGCTGGACGAGCCTCGCCCGCGAAGCCGAGAACACCGCCCGCCGCGCCTCCGTGGAGCACGACGCGAGGGGCTGACCCACCAGCCCTGGGATTCAAAATTTCGGCCGACTCGGCTAAGTCTTGAGCACACGCGTTGCGGGCGTGGCGAAATGGTAGACGCAACGGACTTAAAATCCGTAGGGGCGAGAGCCCTGTGCCGGTTCAAGTCCGGCCGCCCGCACCATAACAGCCATTATCGGCGAATACGTATTTTGCTGCCGCCACCCGCGCACGAGACGATTTGTTCTGTCGAGCCGGCCAAGGGAATAGTCTCGACAAACAAAAACCCCTTTTCGGGGCCGGGTGCAACAACTCGTCGTGGCCAGATCAATAGCAGATTTGATCAGAAAGTCCAGCGGAATTTTCCAGCATCGCAAAGATGGCGTACAATTCTGCGCAGCGCAAACTGATAGGGCATTGTTTCTTCCCGCGTACCGCCCCGCCGGACGATGCCGCGCCATAGATCATCGCTGACGGGCTGACGCCTTCAATCCCTGGCGGGATTGGTCCCCGGAACAAGGCGCGGCCCGGAGGTACCCGGGCCGCCATTACATCATATCGGGAAACGTTCTTCCGGCGGTTACACTGGAACGGGCTGTCTCCACAGCGAATACCGTCCTTGTCTTTCTTCCCGAGAATATTACCCGACCGCCGTTCCGTCACCTTTCCCTCGGGCTTGCGGGAGAAACCCGCGCCTGCCACTGGCCGCGTCATTGAGGGCTGCTGTCTATCACTGCTGCTGTCTTAGGGGTGCTGCGGCCCGCCGCTCGCGGTACGCGCGATGACCGGGTCGCGAATGACGCCATGCGAGTCTGATGCCGAGGGCTGCCTCGCGCCTGCATAAGTGGCACCGGGGTCGCCACTGGCAGTGCGCGGGATGGCCGGGTCGCGAATGACCCCCTGCGTGTCTGATGCCGGGGGCTGGCTCGCGGCTGCATAAGAGGCACCGGGGTCGCCACTGGCGGTACGCGGGATGACCGGGTCGCGAATGACGCCCTGCGAGTCTGATGCCGAGGGCTGCCTCGCGGCTGCATAAGAGGCACCGGGGTCGCCGCTGGCGGCGCGCGGGACGACCGGGTCGCGAATGACGCCTTGAGAGGCCGCCGTGGGGGGCCGTCTTGCGGCAGATGCGGCCGAACTCATTCCCGTCGGATCGATGAACGACGAGGCTGCAACATTCGCAAAACTTACATGCGCCAGGGCGGTACTGGATCGCCGCAACTCTCCTCCGCCCCCGCGCGCGAAATGGCCGACACCAATCCGCCCAGCTTCCCGGCCGGCCGCAAACGCCGGCGCGTTTACGACGCCAAGAGCAAATGCTGCCGCGCCGATTGCAAGACAAGTCGAAACTTTCCAAGCTCCAGTGCGAGACATAAGGGGCCTCCTTTTTCTATCATTTGGTTTCGATCATTTGGCATCCCTGGTAAGACCTAATTTGGTCCCGACCATCACGTCAATAAAACGACGTGCGCGAACCCATGTTCCGTCAAGCATTTGTTGGACGAGGGGTTCCGAATGACATTTGTTTGTCGACGGAGCAATCTGTAATGTATTTCGCACAACAGCATTTGTTTCTTGATATTGTCGAATTATAGAATGATCAAATAGCGGGGCAAGAAATGGGCAGGGAACAGATGACCGCCACCGGAATTCTTCGGCGCGATATTTGTGGTTCGTGCCATCGGTTCTAACCGGCGAAGTCGGGGGCGTGCCGGGTCGCCGAAGGCCGACTCCCGTGAATTTATTGCAGAAAGGACAGGCCATGGCCAAGAACACAATTTTGCCTTTGGTATGACAAGGACGCCGAGGCGGCCGCCCGCTTCTACGCCGGGACCTTCCCGGCAGCGCGGTCACCGCGGTCCACCGCGCTCCGAGCGAGTACCCGGCGGGCAGGAAAGGCGATGTGCTGATGGTTGAGTTCACCGTCGCCGGAATTCCCTGCCTGGCCCTCAATGGCGGCCCCGCCATCCAGCACAACGAAGCCTTCCCGTTTCAGATCGCTACCGGCGATCAGGAAGAGACCGACCGTTACTGGAACGCCATCGTCGGCAATGGCGGCCAGGAGAGCGCATGCGGCTGGTGTAAGGGACAAATGGAGCGTCTCCTGCCAGATCACCCCGCGCGTGCTGACCGAGGCGCCGGCCGTAGGCGGCGACGAAGCCAAACACGCCTTCGAAGCGATGATGACCATGAGGAAGATTGACGTCGTGGCGATCAAGAAAGCGCGGGAGGGGTGAGGGGAATTACCACGAAAGCAATGTAGCTCCCCTCACCGGATATTTCGACCCATTTCCCAAGCGTGTCGCGGCCAACAAATGCGGGCCGCCCAGGTCGAACAACCCAGACTTGTAACAAGACGGCTATCCGGTTGGGTAAAGCAGTGGCGTGCGATTCAATTCCCTTCTGATCGCGCCGATCCCAGGCGGATGTGGTCAGTCCAATTTCGCGTCGCAATGTTCGGGCTGACTGAAAGTCAAAATGGCATCAGATATCCGCTGCGTCGAAGACCTGTCCCGTTTTATGTCCAGTCGCGAGCGCCGGGCCGCCAGTCTTGGGGATTTGCATTAGCCGTCACCGAATTCCTTTGAATTATATGGGCGGCCGACAGTAAGCTCGCCGGGTCCCGCACGCGCCGCATCGCCACCCAATTTTTTTGGGCCGCACGAATTCGGGCTCTGCGTGATGTCCATCACGCACGGGGGCCGGAATATGAGTTACTTTACACCCGACATGGGCCTGACCCCGGCGGGGCGCCACGTTTCCTTCTGGCGCCGATTCCTTGAGGGCAACGCGTGCCGTTGGCATGGTTCGATGAGGATTGGCGAGAAGGCAGAACCACATGCCGGCATGCTGCGAGCGCTGCCGTTACCCGAGCAAATTACGGACCTTTTCTATTCAGGAGGCGTCAAATGACAGTGACAGTCTATTTTGCAACCAATCGCGCTGTGAACGGTCCAAGCGAAGATTACAAAAGCTATGGAAGCTCAATCGTATCGCCGACAGATCCGACCGCGATCACGTATGGAACGGCATTCGTCAATGATGCGAGTTTGACGGCCGATACGCTGGGCGCGATCACGTCGATCCAGGATATTTCCAGGGGCGATTTCAGCGCGGGGGCGATTGCCGACCTGTCGGCGCCGGGGCGCAATCTGCTTATCTTCATTCACGGCTTCGACAACAGCTTCGAGAATGCGCTCACCCGCGCGGCATTCAACCAGCAATGGTTTCTTAAATCGGGGGTGGCGGCTGCCAACACGACGGTGGTTGCGTTCAGTTGGCCTTCCCTGGGCAAATTGTTGTCATTCCCGATCCTGTGGGAAGATTATTTGCGGGATCAGACCAGCGCGGGACAGTCCGGCGCGCATATCATGAGTTTCTTCAGCCGTCTCGAGCCGATCCTGGCGAAGGCGCGCGCGACCGGTCGCAGGTCATTTCTGCTCGCGCACAGCATGGGGAATTGGGCGCTTCAGGCCGGCGTCGAGAGCTGGTTCATGCACGGCAACGGCGCGGTTCGCCTGTTTGACCACGCATTTCTTGCCGCCGCGGACGAACGCTATGATAGCTTCAGCTTTCCTCCGCCGGGTCGGCTGAGCGACCTGAAACAACTCGCAAATCAAATCTCGACCCTGTACAGCACGGCCGATGCCGTGCTCGCTCTCAGCGCGGCCATCAATCTCGGTGCCAAACGATTGGGACAGGACGGTCCGCACGACCGCGCCAATCCGACGACCTTCCCGCCCGCCACCTACCAGATGGTCGATTGTTCGTCGTTTGACGATTACGATCGGGACTTCCAGGGATCGCACCAATATTACCGCCGGTCGCCGCTGGCGCGGACCGCCATCGCTGGTGCGATGGCGACATAGAAGGCTCGGGCCGGGAGAATTCGACGGCAAAGTTATTACAATTTCCGGGCATGATGCGTGACGGCCGTCACGGACGGCCGTATCCCGTCGTGCTTACTCTGCGAACAGAGGCAGAAGCTCACAGGATCGCCCCGATGATAGCCGACAAGCGCTGGCTCAAGACCAATCTCGGTTTCGACCCCGTCGATACGCCGCCGCCCCTGGCGACATTTGCACATGCTGGAGCGGCATCCGGCGCCGCCACGGACGAGGATTTCCAGCGCGAAATCATCGAGTTCGACTCCGAGTCTCCGGAAGGTCTCCAATTCCTTTCCTTTACGACCGCCACAGGCCTGTCCCGATTTACGGACATCCCATGGCCCAGGGGGCTCGCGCCGGTCACTGGCCGCAAGCCGCGCGGCGGAAATGTTCCGCTTCCGAATGCCGACGTCCTGGTTGTTACCTGGACGGTCGACGAGGGCCATGCGCTGAGCCGCGTATTGACGCCGGGCAAGGACTCGCGTGACGACTACGTTCCGTACACCCACAATTTCAACACCATAAAAAAGAAGATGCGCCGTGGGTGCCCGGCGCTCGAGGCGGGCATGCTGGGCGCTTACTGGACCACCACGATCGGGAAAAATCGGTTGTCGTCTTCAAGTCCGATTCTCACATGTCGCAGGACGGCCCCGAATTGCCCAACATCGATTTGTGGCACCAGATCATTGAAGAGGTAAGGCCCAGTCTCGTCATTACGACCGGCACCTCGGGAGGCATTGGCACGAAGGTCGAAGTCGGCGATGTCGTCGTCAGCCCCATTGTGCGCTTCGACTGCACGTCGAAATTCAAACGGGAACCATTCGCCACTGCGCATTATTCAAGCGTTGGAGCCAAGAAAATAAATTTCGGCACGGCGGGGCGGCTTTTCGCGGCCAACGCCGATCAACTGCCGAAAACCAATACAAGAAGCCCGAAGATATTCTGCACTGCGCCGGCGGCGTTGACGTCGTCGGTGGTCACAACCGATTTCTTCGGCTTCGACACATCGGATAATCATTACAAATTGCAGGGGCTTGGCTCGGTCTCGGAGATGGGCGATGCGGTATTGGGCCTGGTTGCGTCGCAAATCGGGGAATCGGCACCACACTGGCTCGCGATCCGCAATGTTTCAGATCCGCAGATCAAGGCGGAAGGGACGCTTCGCGATCAGGCCAACCGGGCCGCCACGATATACAAAGGCTTCGGGCGGTGGAGTTCGATCTGCAGCGCAATCACCTGTTGGGCCAGCATTTTGGCCGACTAACGCCGAGGAGGAATCCAATGACGGTAAGCAAGCCGCACAGTGTCATGGATATTCGGCGGTTCACCCGGGGTCTCGGCTGGGTCCGGGATCTTCCGGATCCACGCGACCAGATGTATAGCGCGCCCCTGGAAACACTGAAGGCGTTGCCCAACAGTGTCGATCTCAAGCCAAAATTTCCAGTCTACAATCAGGGAGAGATCGGTTCGTGCACGGCCAACGCGCTCGCCGGCGCGGTTCAATTCGACCGTATCAAGAACAAACAATCTCCGGGCTTTGTACCCTCGCGTCTCTTCATCTATTACAATGAGCGGCAGATCGAAGGCCATGTTGCAAGCGATTCCGGGGCGCAGCTTCGCGATGGAATAAAGACCTTGCAGAAACAGGGCATCTGCCCGGAACAGGATTGGACCTATAATGATACACCGGCCCCGTATGATGGCGGCCCATTTCCTCCGGGCTCGAAGCCGGCCACCAAACCCAATCCGGCGGCCTACACGGATGCAAGGAAATATGTCATTACCACATATCAGCGCCTCACACCGACTTTGAGCCAGTTGCAGGGCTGCCTCGCGGCGGGCTTTCCCTTTGTTTTCGGCTTTACGGTATTTGGCGGTTGGTACGCAAAGAATCCGAGGCCATCGGTAATTCCCCTTCCGTCGGCCCATGACCGGGCAGTCGGAGGTCATGCCGTCCTGTGCGTGGGTTACGACAATAAGAGCCAGCTCTTCAAGATACGCAATTCCTGGGGAGCGAGCGCTGGCGACAAGGGATACTTCTTCATGCCATACGTCTATCTGACGGGCGGCGATCTTGCCTCGGATTTCTGGGTCATCAATGCAGTCGAAGCCTGAATGCGCCGGCGCACATATCCGCAGTTCGCCGTCCTGTCGCAGATTCTATGATCTGACGATGCGCAGGAGGGGCCGATGACACAAAAATTTCAGCTTTCGCTGGCGCCCAACAAGCTATGGCAGGCGATCAACCCTTGGACTTTCTATCAGCAGGGCGCGCAGCTTGGCTTGGTCAACATCGATCTGGGCCAGAGTTCGGACCCGGCGACGGAACAGGCGATCCTCGACAAGGTCGGAAGCTATGGGCTCCAGCTTGGCCGCATCGGGGATGCGCTCGAAGTGCTTCTCAGGCACGTCAAACTTGGCGAGTTGAGCCCTGCCGAGCAGGACGCGCTCGATGTCCTGAAGGGGCAACTTGCCGAAATCCGGCAGGTGAAGCAGCGCACGCAGTCAGCTGAGAAAGCCTAGCGCCGAGGCAACAGAGTTGTTGTGCAGGCAATAATTTTCGCCTCCCGCCCAAAACCCTCCGTTGCGATCTTGCCGGAAATTGCCTCGAGATCCCTCAACCTAATGAGATGCCCGGGTGTTTCACCTTCCCCTCAGACTCCATTCTCCCAGTAGGGCTTGCGGCCGAAGCATTGGGCCAGGTGCTCGACGAAGCGACGCACCTTTACCGACATCAGCCTGTTGCCGGGATAGACGGCATAGATCGCGCCCAGCGGCGCCTCCCATTCCGCGAGCACGCGCTTGAGCTTGCCGCTGCGGAGCTCGTCATACACCACCCAGGTCGGCAGCGCCGCGATGCCGAGGCCTGAGAGCGCCGCGGCCCGCAGCATCTCCGCATTGTTGCCGCGAAAATTCCCACTCACCGTCACCCGCATCTCGCCGTCTTTGCCGGCAAGCCGCCACTCATTGCCCCAGCTTGGCAGATAGTTGCAGAGGCAGTTGTGGTGGAGGAGATCGTCCGGCGTTTTGGGAGCTCCATGTTCCTCGAGATAGGCCGGCGCAGCACAAACAACGCGCCGCGACGGCACCAGCTTGCGGACAACCAGCCCGGATTCCTCAAGTTCACCGATGCGAATGGCAAGATCGAGGCCCTCCTCCACGAGGTTCACATGCGCCGCGCTCAGTCTGATATCGATGGAGATGTCCGGATAACGCTTCAGGAAGGCCGGAACTGCCGGCGCCACATGCATCCGGCCGAAACTGTTTGACGCCGAGATGCGAAGCGTGCCGCGTGGCTCGCGCTGCAGCGTGGCTGCCGCCTGCTCTGCCGCTTCGGCTTCCGCCAGAATACGTGCGCAATGGCGATAATAGGCGGCACCCGCCTCGGTCAGCGATAGATGGCGCGTGGTGCGGTTGAGGAGACGGATGCCCAGACGTTCCTCAAGCTGCTGCACATGGGCGCTGATCGCGGATTTGGAGATGTCGAGCCGGCGCGCAGCAGCCGAAAAGCTCCCGCTATCCACGACGCGCGCAAAGGCGGCGATCCCGTCGAGCGGATCCATCCCCCTATTGTCCTGCCAGCCGGACGGCCTGTCCACACATTCCCCGCTAATCGGAACCGCCGAACGGCACCATCTCGGGCCCGGAGCCGTCTCAAAAGGAGATCGATGATGGATGCTTTGACCAAAAGGAAATCCGCGATCAGGGCCAACGTCGCCGCAAATGAGCCGTACGTGCGGGAGCCCGGAACTGGACCGATGATGACACCAATCTCCGACCAGTTGCCGCAGCCCGGCTCACGTGTGAACGATATTATCGTGAGCGTATTGTGCGTCAGCGTTCTTGTTCTGGTCGGCATCATCTCGATCACACAGTTTGCGTATTATTGAGCGCGTGCCCGGGACATTGCGGGAGATCGTGCCGCAATGTCCCGAGGCGGCGAGCGGGTTCGGAACGCCACCGGCAGATCCATCGAAAAGGTATAATCATTAATTATACCAAAAGCCCTGAAGAGTCACCTTTCAACATCAGGCTCCTACCCACCATGGCCGGCCTCCGAGCGGCCACCCGTTCGACGAGCGTCCGCGAGCCGAACTGACCCTGCGACGCCGAGGCCCACGCGCGTCGTGTGCCGCCCAGACGCGCGGCTGCTAGGTAGCCGGGTCGGGCTCGGCCATGGTGAACCAGGACGACTCTCATTGCGGCCAGCGACGGATCGACGAATGAGTCAGGAGTAATAGCCGTCGCTATTAGAGCATCGCGGATCCTGTTTTCCGATTGTCCTGCCAGCCGGACGGCCTGTCCATGCATTCCCGGCTAATCGGAACCATGAACCGCCACCATCTCAGGCTCGGTGCATTCCAAAGGAGAGGCCGGTGATGGATGCCAGGGTCCAACAGAAATCCGAGACGGACGCCGCTGCAGACCGGCCGTTCATGCGCGATTCCGGAACCGGCCCGATGCCCAACGTGCTGGGTGTCGTCCATGTTCACAAAGCGATGGGCGCCGACAGGGCAGGGTCCCTCGCGTTTTGGGAAGCCGTGGTTCCGCGGGGCGCGGGCGCGCCGCCGCACGTCCACGAGCACGACGAGGCATTCTTTGTTCTCAAGGGCGAAATCCAGGTCGATTTCGATGGCGAGTCCCGTCGCGTCGGGCCGGGTGGATTCTTCTATGGCGGCCGCCGGCGCCAGGCCTATCGCAATGTCGGCGACCTGCCGGCGCGCGTGCTGATCCTGTGCACGCCGAGCTCCGGACTCGATCAGATGCTCGCCGAACTGGACGCCGCCGCCGCAAGCGGCGTGTCCGGCTTCGAGAACCTGACAGCGATCACGGCGAGATACGGCGTCATCATCGAGCAGCCCGCTACGTAAGAGTAATTTGAATGAGCTTTTTCTGTTACATTCCGGCCGTCGTGTTGCTTGTTGGCGCGCTCGCTCTCGCCATAACCGTTGCCTGTTTCGGCCAGCTCTATGTCCGCCGTCGCTTCAACAGCGAGACCCTCATCGCCCATAACGAAGTCGGCGGCATCATCATTGCCGTGGCGGGCACGCTCTATGCCGTCGTGCTCGGGTTCCTCACGGTGATCGCCTGGCAGCATTTCCAGGACGCGCAGGAAGTCGTTGTTCTGGAATCGAATGCCGATATCGACGCGTGGCACACTGCCGTCGGTCTTCCGCAGTCCGTGCGCGAGCATGTGCGCAGCGATATGGTTGCCTACGCGAACGCGATCATGGACCGCGAATGGCCGCTCATGAAACGCGGCAGCTTCGATCCCGGAACCGCAATCATCGGCATGGACGCCATCGACGCAGCCGGATCGTTCACACCGGCAAACGACCGCGAGTCCAATGCGCAAGTTTCGACGCTGCAGCAGCTTACGATCCTTCACGATGCCAGGCAGCGGCGCATCGGCATAAACGAGGATGGCATCTCCTGGTTCGAATGGCTCGTTCTGTTCATCGGTGGCATTTGCATCATCTGCTTCTGCTGGCTGTTCGGTCTCAGGAACCAGCACATACAGCTGTTGATGACGTCCACCGTCGTCACGATCATCGTGTGCACCATGGTGTTGCTGTTCGAATTGCAATACCCGTTCCGCAGCGATGTGGGCATCGGCCCCGACGCGTGGCAATACGCAATCGACCACATTCAACAGATGCAGACCGGCGAGATGGTTCGCATGAGGATGTAGACCCGGCGCGCCGAGATGCCGCTAACAAATCAGCCGTTCCGGTGTCGGTGATGTTCCCCGACGGTCCCGTGACGCTGGTGCCAGGCGCCCGGGTCGTCCCATTCTGCAGCAGCCGGTGGGGACGCCGCCGCCCTAATTCGCGCCGTCCCCGAGTTCTCAGCGCGTGTAGGAGAATGTGTTGCACAGGCCGGGTGAAGCCGGGCTGGCTGGCTTGTCCACGCTGTTGAAAGCGTCAACCTCGAGGCCCATGGGCGGCTGCGGCACCACCACGATCCATCTCGGCGGCGCGTCGCCACACAGCTTGTTGCCATTGAGCAGCGCGGGGTTGGTGGTGCTGGTCACGGCGTAGATGCGCGCCGGGATGGAACCCTGCCCCGGCTTGAACGCGGCGACCGAGCTGTCCAGGCGCAAGGAAAAATCCGTGTTGCCCGCATGCAGCCTTGTGGGCTGCACGATAACGGGCCCGGTGATGCTGGTCGCCGTAGTGTTGCTGGGCCGCCAGCTCGGATAGTCGTCGTCGTCGGCCAAGGCCGCGTTGGCGAGGCAGAACGCAGTAACAAAGGCGGCGATGGCAGTTCTCGGCACTTGATTCATTGCGCAAATCTCCGAAGTTCGATCGCTCACAACCGAGCGAAGGCCACCAAATGGCTATTGCCCAAACGTTTTGATATTGGAACGCAGCCGTCATGATTGGCGAAAAATGCGACAGCTTTATGTACGCCGCCCGCTGCGGCCGCATGGTGCGCCGCCGCCGTGGTAGGGAATCGTGATTCGCTTGCGGACCACGGGCTTCTTCGGAGCTTTCGGGTCGGATCGCCTCTATGCGGGCACTTCAAATGTAGGGCGCGCTATTACAAATTCGGCGCTGCAACGGATCCAATAAAAAATTGGCCTGGTAGCACACGGGCTATCCCTTTGAAAACACGATCGAATTATGTGACATCACGCGATCGTCACGACTGCGTCACGTACCGGCAACAGTAGAAGCTCAATTTTGCGCGCGGCGTCCGGAGATGGGCGGCCGTCAGCAATCCGCTATAAGGGGAGAATTTCAGATGCATTCGACATTGCGTGCATTCGAGGCAGTTCTGCGCGCAAGCGCCGCCGTACTGGTCGCCTTGCCAATGCTAACCAACACCACACTGGCCGCCGCAACGTTTCATGGCGAAAAACCGGTCAGAACCGACGTCGCTCCGCCGACGACTCTCGTCGTGCCCCATGTCAAAACACCCATGGGCAAGAACGACAGCAACACGACGACGCCGATCAAGCACGTTATCATCATCGTCGGCGAGAACCGCAGCTTCGATCATTTGTACGGGACCTATGTGTCTCCGTCGGGCGATCCGGTGCGGAATCTCCTTTCGGAAGGAATCGTCAACGCCGACGGCACGCCGGGGCCGAATTTCAACAAGGCCAGGCAGATGCAGGGCTCCGACACGACGTCGTACAGCGTGAGCCCGACGATTGCGGCACCATACAAGACGCTTCCGCCGCCCAATCTGGCCTATACCCCCGAATATAAGAGCTACGCGGGCGCGCCGTGGGTCAACACCCAGGTGGCCGGGGAATATGACTACGGCCTGCTGCCCAAGCAGCTCGTGGCGGCGACCGAGGGCGCCTCAGGCCTGCCACAGAAGACGATCGATACGCGTATCGCCGACGTCTATAAGCTGCACTCCGGCCCGTTTCAGCTCTCGCCGGGCGTCGGCTCGAGCGATTACGCCGACAGTCCCGTGCATCGCTTCTACCAGATGTGGCAGCAGCTGGATTGCAACGCCACCTATGCGAACAACAAAAACCCGAGCGGTTGCCGTGCCGACCTGTTCCCCTGGGTCGAAGTGTCGGTCGGGGCCGGTGCCAACGGCAATCCGCCCCCGCCCAACTTCAACGATGAAACGACCCTGGAGGGCGCGACCTCCATGGGCTTCTACAACGTCCAGCAGGGCGATGCCCCCTACTTCAAGCAGCTCGCCGACCAGTACACGCTCCTTGACAACTACCATCAGCCGGCCAAGGGCGGCACGGGTCTCGATAGCCTCTATATCGGTTACGCCGACGACCTCTGGTACAGCGACGGCCACGGCAATGCGGCGACGCCGCCGGACAATCAGATCGAGAATCCAGATCCGATGGCGAATACCAATAACTGGTACACCCAGGACGGATATTCGGGCGGCACGTACAGCAACTGCTCCGATCCGACCCAGAAGGGCGTGGCGTCGGTCAATGCCTATCTTTCGAGCCTTGGCGTAAATCCGAACTGCGATTCCGGGCATTACTATCTTCTCAACAATTATAATCCCGGTTATGTCGGCGACGGCCAGGTGGCGGAAAAGATTGTCGGGCCGTACACGATCCCGCCGTCCTCGACGCCGTCGATCGCCGACGTTCTGATCAAGTACGACGTTTCGTGGGCTTACTACGGAGAAGCGTGGCAGGCCTATGTCAACGATCCGAATTATTACGCGGAAGGTTCGGAATATTGCAACATCTGCAATCCGTTCCTCTATGAGACCAAGATCATGAGGGACAAGAACCGGGACGGTGTCCCCTACCGCATCGCCAACCTCCACGATACGACGGATCTCTACGATGCCATCAGAACTGGCGAGCTTCCCGCCGTCTCCTACGTGAAGCCGAGCGGCGTCAATGACGGCCATCCGGAATCGTCGCAGCTTGGCGAACTCGAGGGCTTTGTCCAGAAGATCGTCACCGAGGTGCAGAAGAACAAGAAACTCGCCGGCAATACCGCCATTCTGATCACAGTCGACGAGGGCGGCGGCTACTATGACTCCGGATATGTCCAGCAGCTCGACTTCTTTGGCGACGGCACGCGCATTCCGATGCTCATCGTTTCGCCATGGACCAAGGGCGGGCATATATCGCACCTCTATAGCGATCATGCCTCCGTGCCGAAGTTCATCGAGGCGAACTGGTCTCTGCCGACCATTTCGGGCCGCAGCCGCGACAACATGCCGAACCCGGTCACCAAGCCGAGTGATCCCTATGTGCCGGTCAACGGCCAACCGGCGATCAGCGATCTGATGGCTGCGTTCCAGTTCTGATACCGGCTCCATGAATACGAAAAGGGCGCCTTCGGGCGCCCTTTTTGATTCTGCCTCTCCGCATCCGATCCGATGATCGAGCATTCGAAAGGATGAAGCGAACGATACCCCGAGTGCCCGCGGGCGGCATCCGGGTGGGATACCCATTCGAACGACGGCCCAAGTTCCGCGCGGCGATAGCGGATTCCGGTTGAAGCCGGGGCATTCGTTCATCAAGAGGAAGTGATTGTCGCCTCCGGCGCCGCCGCGGGATGATCGCCAGGGAACCGGGAGGGAATTTTGCCATGCGTGAGGTGGGACTGGGTCAGATTCTGTTTGCAGTGAGCTTCGCATTTATCGGCGCGCTCTGCATCGGGCTTCACGGTTTCGCACAGGCGTGGGAGCTGCTGCCCAAATGGCTCGCGGCGCATGATGCGCTTGTCCCGTTTTCCGGCGCCATCCTGCTCGCTGGCGGCCTCGCTTTGCTCGTCCCCCGCACGGCCCGAGCAGCATCGCTCGCGCTCACAGTCGTCCTCGTTCTCCGCCTTTTGCTGCTGCATGTGCCGCGCGTGGCAGCGCATCCGCTGATCGAAGTCGTTTGGGAATCGATGAGCGAGAATCTTATCTATATCGCGGGCGCCTGGACGATCTTTTCGACGCTGCCGCGCGCAGGGGGAGCGCACGCGAATTTCGGCCATGTGCGCGCCGGTCAAATCCTGTTTGCACTGGCGTTGCCGGCGATCGGGTTGTCCCACTTTTTTTATCTGAACATGACGGCGCCACTAATTCCGTCATGGTTGCCGTTTCATGTACCGCTCGCGTATTTCACCGGCGCCGCGTGGATTGCGGCGGCCCTGGGCATTCTCTTCGGGGTGCTGCCAAATCTCGCAGCAACGCTCACCGCAATCATGGTGAGCCTCTTCACGCTGCTAATCTGGGTGCCGGCTGTGATCGCCGCACCCACCAACGTCTCCGACTGGTCGGAGATCTGCGCGTCGACAGCGATTACCGGCGCTGCCTGGGCGGTGGCGGACTCGTTTCGCGTGCAGGGCCAAAGCCGCTACCGGCTTTGGCCCCGGCAGGGCCTTACTGCCACACGTCGGTGATCGGCTGGACGTTTTTCTCATTGGCGATTGGTTTCAGGCCGTACATCGCCTCGATGGTTCGCAGCACGTTGTAGTGATTGATGTGCTCGCTGTACTGCCCGCTCTTCACCATCGGCCCGATGAAGATCGTGGGAACCTGATTGTTCTGCGTGCCGTCGTCCTCGTCCCAGGTCACGATCAGCAGGCTGTTGTTGGATTGCACCCAGTTCACGTAGCCGGCGAGATTATCCTCGAGCCAGGTGTCGCCTTCCTGAATGGTGCCGTCATGCATGTCGTCGAGGAGATCGGGAATGATCCACGAAACAGTCGGAAGCTTGGCGTAATTCGTGGGAAAATTGGTGAACGGCAGGCTGTACTTCCCCGGGTCGTTGGTGAAATTCGTCCACGGCACGTGCTTGCGGGCATATTCGCCCTGGGTGCAGACTTCGGACCCTTTGCTGGGCAGCTCTTCCGAATAACCGCGGAAGCTCAGCCCTTTCTTGATCAGCTCGCTCTCTTCGTTGGCGATTTTTCCGAAGCTGTTCGGGCAATCGTCGCCGTCCACGTTCTGGTTCGCGCCGGAAAACAGGTCGAGGTAGTTCGGCTGGCTCGGATGTTCAATGGCAAAGGATTGCGTGAACAACGCCCCATTGTCCGCGAGTGTATTGATATATTTCGCCTCGCCGCTTCCGATGATTTCCGAATAGCTGTGGTTTTCTTCCATCACAATGATCACATGATCGGGTTTCGGGACCTGACCCTTGGCCAGCGATGGCTCAGCAACGCACAGGGCGGAAACGGTTGCCAGCATCGCCGCGCAAATACTGCTCTTCGAAATCATCCGCATCTGGACTTCTCCCTCTTCGCTCGCCGGTACCACCGGATTCGGTTCCGAAATAGCGCATATCCAGTCCCGACAGAAGTCATCGCCGCGATTCTTCACGGAACTGCCATATCGGGCGGCTTCTCAGCCCTCATAATACCGAATTTATCAGCGATTATCAGCGAATTGCCCTTGCCGCGTTGACGTTCCGGTCACAGTGCGGGGTCTGCCCCCCGGCGAGCGGATTGTACGCGGACTGTTCGCCCGCCGAAGGGTAGACAAACAAAAACCGGGCCACCCGCAAGAGCGCCGGGTACAAATGTTCAGCGCAACAGGATACATGGCACGATTGGTCAGAAAAGTCCTGCGCCATCTCGCCGCCGATCAATTCGCGTACATTGTGCAAGCGGGCGGCCCATCCACCCGCCCGCAGCACGGCGGCTCACCGGCGCAAAAATCCGTGATAGACGCCGCTCGTGTCCGAGTAATAGCCCGCGGCTTCGTCCTCCCCGGCGATGCTCTGGGGGCGCGTATAGGTCGAGTTGGGCGGATCGAAGGTCTTGATCGTTCCATTGGCCGCGCGCTCGAACCCGTGATAGCCGCCGCCGAACACCGTGTAATAGCCGGTGACCGCGCCCCTGCTGTCGATACTGACTGCAAAGGTGCCCGTCGATCCCGAAACATCGAAGCTCGTGATGGAGCCGTCGGCGCCGCGCAGGAAACCGTGGAACACGTCCTTGGAATCCGCGTAGCAGCCGACCACCACGCCCTTGTCGTTGAGTCCGAATGGCGAGGTGTAGACCGCGCCCTGCGGATCGAAGCTGGTGATGGTTCCCTTCTTCGTCCGCACGAAGCCGTGATACACGTTGTTGCTGTCGATGTACTCTCCCGCGATCACACCCTTGTCGTTGATGCCGAACGGATAGGAACTGACGGCGCCCGTGGGATCGAAGCTCGTGATCGAGCCGCCGCTTGCGCGCACGAAGCCGTGCCAGTGGCCGCTTGCGTCCTGCCAGCTCCCCGTCACTGCGCCTTTGTCGTTGATGCCTACGGGAATCGTGGCGCCCGTGTCGTAGAATGTCGTGATCGTGCCGTCGGTCGCGCGCACGAAGCCTTCCTGGAGAGTTTGCCCCTGGAAGTAGCCGGCGATGACGCCCTTGCTGTTGATGCTGTTCGGATAGGTCTCGCTCGCGCCTGAGACGTCGAAGCTCGTGATCGTGCCGTCCTTCGCGCGCAAGAAGCCGTGATAGTTTCTGGCACTGTCGAAATAATAGCCCGTGATCGCGCCCCCATCGTTGACCGCATAGGCATACGTGCCATCGGACCCGGAGGGATCGAAGCTGGTGATTTTCGCAGCACTTGCCCGCCCGCTCGCGCCCACTATGGCGAGCGTCGCACAAAGCGCCGCAGCGCCGGTTTGCGTCAGTGACCGAATTCTCGTCCGCATGTTTGCCTCTTCCATGTTTTGCCGATCCCCGCAGTCTGACCTTGGTCCAGACCGAGAACGGCCGCAAGGTGGCACGGCAGAAGCGAGATGGCGTTGCCGGACGCCGGCCAAGGGGTGACGTCCCTGCGGACGACTCAAGTAGGATCTCGTATACCCCAAGGTAGAATCCGGAGACGTGTAGGAGAATTCGTTCACAAATTTGATCGGGCGGAGAGCCATGGATGCCAGAATACCGGCACCGCGGAAGATCTGTAATAAATTAAGGCCTTGCCGAACGTGGAGCGAACATTGCGGTGTTCACTGGCGCGACGTTTACGCTCGTCCACTTCCTGAAACACGAACGCGATGGCGCCGGGAAGGTTTTCGGAATGACCGTCGCAGGCGAGCAGGTCGGCATTTTGTTGCTGCGCCGTCGCCTAGACGATGGCGTCTGCGAGCCCGAGGCGCCGTGCAGATCGGTGGCCGACAGGGCGAGGTTCATATCGAGCGGCACAACGATATGCATTTCTGCATGAATGCGGTGACCCGGTCAGCCTCCTCCTCTCCCCAGATCACGCGCGAGTCACTTCGCCAGTTCGAGTTGCACGATCGTCGGCACGACCCATTGCGAGCGGTCCGGCAGCTCCGGTGACAGCTTTATTCCGACAGCCGTTCGGTGAGCCGCATTCCGATCGACCCACGCCGGCGTGTCAACGAGCCGCGGCCCAAGCCGCTTGGGCGCAGGTATTTGACGCGTCCGTCGCCTTTCGCCAATTTATCCACGCGACGGTCAGGTCGCGCTCGCACAAGGAGGGGGACGATGAATATCCGTGCCACGCTGCTGGTTGGGACTCTTTCCGCGTTTGCGGCCAACGCTGCATTTGCTGCGCCCTTCACCGAAGCGCCCTTCGCCAGGGCGCCATATCAGAAGGGGTCGGGAAACGAGGCGGTCATCGAGCCGCGCGTATCCCATCCCGCCGAGACACCCTGTGTCGTGGACCTTTACAAAAAGGCGCAATTCGGCGCGAACAATGTCTATTTCCTCTACAACCCGCCCGCGAACTGTCCCGGTCCCTATTCCACGATTGTTCTGAGCGTTGATGTGTCCCTTAACGCCGGCATCCAATATGATCGTTCCGGCACGATCTGGATCGGCGGCGTGCCGCTGTGGTTCGGCACCACGGCGGAGCCGAATCCCCAGTTGGGACCATCCTGGCATTTCGAGCGCGACGTGACCGACTACACGTCGCTCCTCGCTGGAACCAATCCGGGCTTCGTGCTGATCGCCAACTATACCAACGGCCAGGATACGAGCATCATCACGAGCAGCGCCAAATTGTTGTTCTATCCGGTGCCGAACGGCCAGACTGCGCCGGCGGTGCCCGACGTGATCATTCCGCTGGCGGCCGGTGGCGGCGGCACGGTTGCGCTCAACAGCGGCACCGACACAGTCGCGATTGACCAGACCCTGCCGACCAATATCGCCGAAGCCGATCTCGACGTGTATCTCCAGGGCCAGTCGAACGACGAGTTCTGGTACACCTGTGTGCCGGACAATCTGAGCGGCGAATTGCAAAGCTGCGGCGGCGGATCATTCCGTGAAGGCGAAATCACGGTGGATGGCGCGCCGGCCGGCGTGGCACCGGTCTATCCGTGGATCTTCACGGGCGGCATCGATCCCTATCTCTGGGCGCCGATCCCCGGCGTGCAGACGCTCGACTTCAAGCCGTTCCGCGTGCCGCTGACGCCCTTCGCGGGCGTGCTTTCGAACCGCGCCATCGCGCATCAGATCGCGCTCTCCGTCTACGGCGCGGATAGTTATTTCTCGGTATGCGGCGCACTCATGCTCTATCTCGACCATGGCGGCAGCCAGACGACGGGAAGCATCACCAGCAACACACTGAGCGGCGAGCCGACGCCGAAAGTAACCAACACCGTCAAGACCAAGAATGGCGTCACTTCCGGCAAAGTGAATACCAAATCACCACGGGACTTCGCTATTACCGGCACGGTCGTGACTTCGGTGGGCAGCGAACAGTATACGGTCAAGCAGACCGGCAGCCTTACGAACGATCAGTACTTCTATATCTCCAACACGGAGTACGAGCAGGAAATAAACCAACTCACCGATACATCCGTAGAGACGCTGCTGGAGGCACCCGGCGGCAACATCACACAGGTCAGCAACTATACCTATCCTCTCACCGTGGAATACAAACAGGGCGCCGGGCAGCAGGTTACCAACATTTCGCAGGATTTCCGGCAGCACGTGACGACGACCAGCGCGGGTACGAGGACAAAGACCACGCTCGAAGACCGCATCAACACGGCGGATACTTTGGCTGCCAAGAGAGCCGGCGGATTCCTGGCGAACATGGCCAGCGAAGCGCATTACGCGACGACCGACAGCGTCACCGGAACATGTTTCAAGCGGACGCTGAAGGCCGCAGCCAACGTGCTTACGGCGTCAAGGACGAGTACAAGCTGCAAATAGCAAGAAGCAACGGCGTCGTTCGAGACAAGGCAAGCGGCGCCAGTTGTCCTGCTACATCTGCATCGTCCAGCCTTCTACGCCCATCGCGGCCTGGCGGACGGCTTCGCTCAATGTGGGGTGGGCGTGGCTGGTGCGGGCGATGTCTTCGCTGGCCGCGCCGAATTCGATGGCAAGTGCGGCTTCGGCGATCAGTTCGCCAGCCTCCCTGCCCATGATAT
The DNA here is from genome assembly GCA_036272695.1 of Rhizomicrobium sp. Classification (GTDB taxonomy): domain Bacteria; phylum Pseudomonadota; class Alphaproteobacteria; order Micropepsales; family Micropepsaceae; genus Rhizomicrobium. Next base: position 27,917 of record DATAYG010000041.1, read on the forward strand.
GTACACCGAGAACGCGGTCGGTCTTTGCGTCGGCCAGCACCTTCGCGAATCCGTCCGTGGCCGCGAGAGTTTTGGCGCGCGCATTGGCGGTGAAGGGGAATTTTCCGGTCTTGTACGTGATGCCCGCCGCCTTCAACTCCTCTTCCGTTTTGCCGACGCTCGCCACGTGCGGCTCGGTGTAGACCACGGCGGGAATCGCGCTGTAATTCACATGACCGGCGCGACCGGCGATGCGCTCGATGCAGGCGATCGCTTCGTCTTCAGCCTTGTGCGCCAGCATCGCGCCTTCGCGGCAATCGCCGATCGCGCGGATGCCTTCAATATTAGTGCGGAATTCGTGGTCGGTGATCACCCGGCCGCGAGAATCGCGCGCGGCGCCGAGTTCGTCGAGGCCGAGCCCATCGGTGAAGGGCCGCCGGCCAATGGCGACAAGTACCACATTGGCATCGAGCGTCTGCCGCTCGCCATTCACGCTCTCGATACCCACACACAACGCATCGCCCGCGCGTTCCACGCCGGAGACCCGGCTCGACAGAAGAAATTTCATCCCCTGCCGCTGAAGGACGCGCTGAAACTGTTTGGCGATCTCGCCGTCGAGCCCGGGCGTGATGCGGTCTAGAAACTCGACTACCGTCACTTCGCTGCCGAGCCTGCGCCACACCGAGCCGAGTTCGAGGCCGATGTAACCCGCGCCCACCACGACCAGCCGCTTGGGCACGCTTTCAAGGGCGAGCGCGCCGGCAGAGGAGACGACTTGTTTCTCGTCGATGATAACATTGGGCAGCGGTGTCACGTCCGAGCCGGTGGCGATAACAATGTGTTTCGCTTCAAGGCTGCGCGTGCTGCCGTCGCGAAGTTTCACGTCCACGCGGTTCGGCGCCGCGATGCGCGCCTCGCCGACAATAGCCTCGGATTTGTATTTCTTCAGCAGATATTCGACGCCGCGGGTGAGCTCGCCAACCACCTTCGTCTTATGCGACATCATCGCAGGCAGATCGAGCGACGTGGTCGCCCTGATGCCGAGCTTTGCGAAATCCTTGCCCGCAAGCTCATAGAGCTCGCTCGTATAAAGCAGCGCCTTGGAAGGAATGCAGCCGATATTGAGACAGGTGCCACCGAACGTGCCGCGCTTGTCCACGCAGGCCGAGGAAAGCCCGAGCTGCCCGGCGCGGATCGCCGCGTTGTACCCGCCCGGCCCGCCGCCGATGACAACAACATCGAACGAGTCAGACATGACACACCATGTTTACGCATGAAGATGGATTTGAAACGCAGAGACGCAGAGACGCAGAAAAACTTTGGCGCGCCTGCGCGCGCAGTTTCTCCTCCGCGCCTTTGCGCCTCTGCGGTTTATTTGGGCGCGTGCGCGTCTCCGCGTGAGCCAAGAAGTTAGACATCAAGAAGAAGCCTTTGCGGGTCTTCGAGGTTTTCCTTTACGCGGACAAGGAAGGTGACGGCATCGCGGCCGTCTACCAGCCGGTGGTCGTAGGACAGCGCGAGATACATCATCGGGCGGATCTCGACTTTGTTGTCGATCGCGACAGGGCGGGGTTGGATCTTGTGCATGCCGAGAATGCCCGATTGCGGCGCGTTGAGGATGGGCGTCGACATCAGCGAGCCGAACACGCCGCCATTGGAGATGGTGAAGGTGCCGCCCTGCAATTCCTCCAGCTTGATGCGGCCGTCGCGCGCGCGATTGCCGAAATCGGCGATTGCCCCTTCGATCTGCGCCAGGCTCATTTTGTCGGCATCGCGCAGCACTGGCACGATCAGCCCGCGATCCGTCGCCACCGCCACGCCCATGTCGTAGTAATTCTTGTAGATGATGTCGTCGCCTTCGATCTCGCCATTGACGCTCGGCAATTCCTTCAGCGCGGCAATGCAGGCCTTCACGAAGAAACTCATGAAACCGAGCCGCACGTGATGCTTCTTCTCGAATGTTTCATTGTACTCGCCGCGCAAGGCCATGACATGGCTCATATCCACCTCGTTGAAGGTGGTGAGCTGGGCAGCGGTGTTCTGCGACTCCTTGAGACGCAGCGCGACGGTTCGCCTAAGCCGCGACATCGGCACGCGCTCCTCGCGAGCCGCACGCGGACGCGGACTTGCGTGTGCGATGGCAACGGGTGTCGCCGTACGTTCGGCAGCACTGGCCTCGAGCGCGGCCAGCATGTCGCCTTTCATCACCCGCCCGTCCTTGCCAGTGCCGGAGACGTTCGCGGGATCCAGGCCTGTTTCTTCCGCGATGCGCCGCACGGAAGGCATGAGCGTTTCAGCCGGCGCCGCAGCTGGTTTTGCAGGCTCCGGTGCAGGCGCTTGCGGCGGCGGTGAAGGCTGTGCCGCTGCGGATCGCGGCTCGGGGGCAGGCTGCTCCGCCGGCGCTGCTGCTTTCATTGCAGCCGCGCCTTCGGCAATCGCGCCTAGCACCGCACCAACCAGAACCGTCGCACCGGCTTGAACCGCGATGGATTCAATCGCACCATCGGCGGGCGCGGGCACTTCGACTGTCACTTTGTCGGTTTCGAGCTCGAGCAGCGGCTCGTCGCGCACAACGGAATCGCCTTCCTTCTTGAACCAACGTCCTACCGTCGCCTCGGTGACGGATTCGCCCATCGCCGGAACTTTTATTTCGATGCTCATGTTTGTTTCCCGCGCTCGCCGCCACACTGCTTGTCATGGCCCGCGAAGGCGGGCCACCCAGCTGGAATGTGTCCGGCTTTAATCGAATGACAAGAATTCTTCCACGACTTCTGACGATCGCGAGGGGTCAACTGGGTGGCCCGCCTTCGCGGGCCATGACAAGCAAGAGATAGACCTGCCGGATAACTCATAGCGTCATCGCCTCGTCGAGAAAGGCGTGGAGTTCGGAATTGTGCTGGCTGAGCAGGCCTGCCGCGGTGGAGGCGTAGGGCGCGCGGCCGACGTAACACGGCCAAGCGTTGCGGCCGGCTTCGCTGAGCGCCTCATGAATATGTGGCGCGATGAAGGTCCATGGGCCCTGGTTCTTCGGCTCTTCCTGACACCAGACGATCTCCGCTTTGGGAAAGCGCACAAGTTCCGGAACGAGCGCGTTGGACGGGAACGGATAAAGCTGTTCGAGACGCAGCAACTGGACGCGCTTCTCGCCGCGTTTCTCGCGTTCTTCGAGCAGGTCGTAATAGACCTTGCCCGAGCACAGGATCACGCGCGCGATCTCTGCATCGGGTGCGAGCGCCAGCGTGGAACCGGGATGCGATTGGGCATCGTCCCACAGTACGCGATGGAAGCCGGAACCCGTCGCCATATCGGCCAGGTCGGATACGACGCGCTTGTGGCGCAGCAGCGATTTCGGCGTCATCAGCACCAGCGGCTTGCGGAACGGTCGGTGGATCTGCCGGCGCAGGATATGGAAGTAGTTCGCCGGCGTCGTACAATTGGCGACTTGGATGTTGTCTTGCGCGCAGAGCTGGAGAAAACGCTCGAGCCGCGCGGAGGAATGTTCGGGCCCCTGGCCTTCATAACCATGCGGCAGCAGCAGCACGAGCCCGCACATGCGCAGCCATTTCATTTCGCCGGAAGCAATGAACTGGTCGATGACCACTTGCGCTCCGTTTACGAAATCTCCGAACTGCGCTTCCCAAAGCACGAGCGCGCGCGGCTCGGCGGAGCTGAAGCCATATTCGAATCCGACCACCGCCTCTTCGGAAAGCAGGGAATCGATCGCCTCGAACTCGGCCTGGCCTTCGCCCACATGCGCGAGCGGCACATAGCGCGTTTCATTTTCCTGATCGACGAACACCGCATGTCTTTGTGAAAAGGTGCCGCGCGTGGAATCCTGTCCCGAAAGACGCACCGGATAACCTTCGTCGAGCAGGCTGCCGAAGGCGAGCGCCTCGGCAGTCGACCAGTCGATGCCATGGCCGGACTCGAGTGTCTTCGCCTTCGCTTCCAGCTGTCGCGCAATCGTGCGGTGCAGATGAAAATCTTTGGGCACGGAAGTGAGCGCATGTCCGACGCGCTTCAGTGTTTCCAACGGAACGGCGGTATCGCCACGGCGATCGCCCTCGGGCGCAATTGCGAAGCCCAACCAGCGGCCGTCGAGCCAATCGGCGCGATCTGGGCGATGCGCCTTCGAAGCTTCGAATTCAGAGTCGAGCCGCGCGCTGAAACCGCGCTGCATGCGCTGCACGTCGTCTTCGGTTACGACATTCTCGCTGATCAGCTGCCGGGCGTATAGCGCGAGCGTCGTCGGGTGTTCCTTGATCGCGCGATACATCAGCGGCTGGGTGAAGGACGGCTCGTCGGTCTCGTTGTGACCGAAGCGCCGGTAGCAGAACATGTCGATGACGACATCTTTGTGGAACAGCTCGCGGAATTCGGTGGCGATGCGCGCGCAATGCACCACGGCTTCGGGATCGTCGCCGTTTACATGGAAGATCGGCGCCTGCACCATCAACGCGACATCGGAAGGATAGGGCGAAGAACGCGCATAAGCCGGCGCGGTGGTGAAGCCGATCTGGTTGTTGACGATGAAATGAATCGTGCCGCCGGTGCGGAACCCCTTGGTGCCCGACATGGCGAAGCATTCCGCGACCACGCCTTGGCCGGCGAACGCCGCATCGCCATGAATGAGCAGCGGCAAGACGCTGGTGCGCGCTTCCTCGTCGTGCAACTGTTGCTGCTTGGCGCGCTCCTTGCCGAGCACGACGGGGTCGACCGCCTCGAGATGGGAGGGATTGGCGGACAGCGAGAGATGCACCCGCCGGCCGTCGAACTCACGGTCCGATGAGGCGCCGAGGTGGTATTTCACGTCGCCCGAGCCTTCTACCTCGCTCGGATTGGCGCTGCCGCCCTGGAACTCATGAAATATCTGCCGATACGGTTTGCCCATCACATTGGCTAGCACATTGAGCCGCCCGCGATGCGACATGCCGAGCACGATCTCCTTTACGCCGAGCTGGCCGCCCCGCTTGATGATCTGCTCGAGTCCCGGGATCATCGCTTCGCCGCCGTCGAGTCCGAACCGCTTGGTGCCGACGAATCGCAGCGCGCTGAATTTCTCGAACCCTTCCGATTCGACGAGCTTGTTGAGGATCGAGCGCTTGCCTTCGGGTGTGAACACGATCCCCTTGTCGGGACCCTCGATCCGGCGTTGCAGCCAATCCTTCTCGACCGGATCGTTGATATGCATGAACTCGAAGCCGATCGAGCCGCAATAAGTGCGCTTCAAAAGGCTGACGATCTGGCGGGGTGTCGCCGTCTCGAGGCCGAGCACGCCGTTGATGTAGATCGGCCGGTCGAGGTCCCCGTCGCGAAATCCGTAAAAGGCCGGATCGAGCTGGGCAAGCGCGGGGCGCGGTGCGAGTTGGAGGGGATCCAGATTGGCGGCGAGGTGGCCGATGACGCGGTAGGCGCGAACCAGCTGGATCGCCCGGATGGATTCACGCGCCGCCGTGCGCGCATCCGCGCCCGTCGCGCCCTGATCATCGGATGGCCACCATCCTGTGAGCGCGCCGAGAATGTCGCCGTCGTCCCGTGACACCCGGGGGCGCAAACGCGAAGCGGGACCGGCGATGTCACGCGGCGCGGCGAAACGCTTGTCGCCGAGTTCCGCAAAGAATGCCTGCCAGCTCGGATCCACGCTTTCGGGATCGTCGCGCCAGCGGGCGTACAATTCCTCGAGAAAGGGCGTGCTGGCGCCGGAGAGAAACGAAGTCGCCTCCATCACGTCATTCGAGGTGCGAAATTTTCCCTGAGGATTGGGTCCGGTCATCTCAGCTCACCCATGGTAACCTCACTCACCATGGCCGGCAGGCGAGCCGGCCACCCAGTGCCGCGCGTCTGCGCGGCAATAACCCAGTATCGATCCAGCACGACGACCGACTCGTTTCGGCCCGCCAACGCTCGCCGGCCGGGACTATGGCCCCGCCATGGAGAAAGAAATGCGATGTGCGCCATATCAGCGGGAGAGGACGAATTCAATTTCCCAATGTCCGCTTTAATATGGGGACGCCCGGTGACAATTCCGAGGCGCAAGCAAGGGATCGAGCCTGGTGACGGCAAAGCGCCTCTATTCGCTTGACGTGCTGCGTGGCGTAGGCGCGCTCGCCATCATCTTCTGGCACTGGCAGCATTTCTTCGCCATCCGCGGCACCTGGCAGGCCGGCTGGTCGCGGCTCGCCGAGCCGGGCTACGCCCTGTTCAAGCCGCTTTTCGAAGAAGGCTGGGTGGCCGTCGATATCTTTTTCGCAGTTTCGGGCTTCGTTTTCTTCTGGCTCTATCTCGATCCGGTACGCCGGCGCGAGATCGGAGCCGGAAAATTCGCGCTGCAACGGTTTTCGCGGCTCTATCCGCTCTATTTCGTGACGCTGCTCGCCGCGGCGGCCATGCAGCTCGCCTTCCATCACGCGACGGGAAACTGGTTCATCTTCGACGCCGATGATTGGCCGCATTTCGTGAAGAGCATTTTCCTCGTGCAGCAATGGCTGCCGCCGGACGAGCTGCAGTCCTTCAACGGTCCGGCCTGGGCCGTCTCGGTCGAAGTGCTGCTCTACATCGTCTTCTTTGTCGGCGTGCGCCTCGGGTTGCGCGGTCCGATGGCTTGTGTGGGGCTGGCTCTGGTGGGTGCAATCTATTTTTTCCAGGACGGTCAGATCGGTCGCGGGATCATGGGGTTCTTCTGGGGCGGCGCGACCTATTATGCCGTGCAGGCCGTTGCTTCACGTCCCGGCGCGAAATCGTTCGCACGCGGCGTGGCTCTCGCGGCGCTGGCGGCCTGGGCGCTCGCGATCGCCGACGTTTATCTCGGTTTCCACAATGCGCTGATTTCCATGCTGCCGTTTCAGGCGGCGCGATTTTCGATCGGCTACGAATATCCCATCTTCCTGATGGCGTTCATCTTCGTGGTCGTTCCGCTTACGCTGGCTGCGCTGGCTTTGCACGAAGAACTGTTTGGCGGCGCCTGGGCACGCTTCACTCTGCTCGGCGATATCAGCTATTCGACCTATCTGATCCATTTCCTGATGCAGTTGGGCCTCGCGCTCCTCGCCCTGCATTTCGGCTGGACATCCGCCGATTTCATGCACGGCTGGGTGATGGTGACGTTTTACATCGTGCTGATCGGATTGGGCTGGGCGGCCTACACCTTCCTCGAACGCCCGATGCAGGCGATTATCCGCAGAAAGAAACGGGCGCTCGCCGCAGCGTAAACGCTGGGCCGCCTGAAGCGGCCCACGTTGCCCCCTACGCTCCATCGCATGACATCTGGCGCCAACGTGCCTAGCTTGGAACGAAGCGCCCGTTGATCAGGTGGCCGATTACGTGCGTGGGCTCCGGCCGCGATTCCAGCTTGGCGCCTTGTTGTGGTGCGAAGGCATAAAGAGTGTCGTCGTAAGGTACGAGCAGGACACCTTCTCCAGCGCCGAGGCCCGTATCCGGCCCCTCACCACAGCAGTTATAGTTGTAGCTCAGCGTTGTCGTCCACAGCTGCTCACCAGTGGAACCGTCAAGCAGATAGAGGTCGCCGTATTGCGAGGAGAGAGCGGCGACATAGCCATTGATAACGATAGGGCTCGAATTCAAATAACCGCTGCCGGGAAAGCTCCAGTAGACGTTATCATTCTTCGGAGAATAGTCGTAGAGCACGCCGTCGATCGAGACGATGACGGTCTTGGCGAGTACGGTCGGCGTAGCGGATCCGGAGAAGGTTCCCTTCATCGCGCCGGTGGCAAGGTCTAGAATGGTATCGCTGCCACTACAGCCATAACCGGAATCAACGGTTACATACAGGTCCTTGTGCAATAGGACGGGCGCGTCCGCGGAAGCGCAACCCATCGTCGCGTTCCAGATCGTGGAGCCATTCCTTGGCGAAAGACCAAAGAAGTCGGCGTTCCCGGATTCGTTGGACGTGCCCAGATAAATGCCATCTTTTTTCAACAGCGGTACGCCAGCGATGCCTGCCAATGCCTCGTTCTCGGAGACGGTGGTCCAGATGTTTGCACCGGTGGCAGCTTTGAAAGTAGCTACATATTGTAAGTAATCGCTCCCATACTGTAACGCGACCATTCCTCCGCCCGCCGCGGGTGCCCCAAAGTCGTCCGAGCCCTGTGGAAGTTGTGTTGACCATAATTTTTTTCCGTCGGACGCATCAAACGCCAGGAGGTTGCCCGTGCCGTTGGCGACATAGATGCTCCCAGAATCATAAACCGCATCCGCCCACGAGCTTGAGCCAGGCAGCAGTTTCTCCCAGACGATGCTGCCGCTCGAAAGGCTGATGGCCACCAGAAGCGAGGCGCCATCCGTGCCGACGGTGACGAACGCCGTGCCATTGGCTGTTAGCGGATAAGAGATTTGACCGTTCAAATTGACGGACCACAGTTGCGTGAGCGAACCCGAGAATCCCCCGGTGAATGCGATGTTGCCGGTGTGGCCCTGAGTGATCTGGTACGCGACGGAATCCTGGATTTGACTCGCAGGTGCATGCGCTTCGGCCGCCGGAGCGCAAACACACAAAAGCAAAGCAAAACCCAGCGCGCCAAAGTGCGTGGACATTGTCGTAGTCGTCATGGGAGCCCCTCGATGATCTGGTCGCGGGAGGGGCAGAAACCCTCCCCAATTTGCTAATCGTAGATCAAATTGCCGGCGGACGCAATATTATGGAACAACTCTACCCGGCAGAACTCGACCGCGCGGCGTACCCGATCTAAATAGGCGACGTTGGGTTGTGTGCGCGCTGCGATCATCGAGGCGCAACGCGTGTGAGCGCATCAGCTGCCTCTCAGCAGCTCTACCATGGTCGTACCAAGCGCCGCCGGATTGGGCGACACGCGGATGCCGGCGGCCTTCATCGCTTCGATCTTTGAGTCCGCGCCGCCTTTTCCTCCGGAGATGATCGCGCCGGCATGGCCCATGCGGCGGCCGGGCGGGGCGGTGACGCCGGCAATGAAGCCCACCATTGGCTTTTTCACTTTCGAGTGACGGATGAAATCTGCTGCGACTTCCTCCGCCGAGCCGCCGATCTCGCCGATCATGATGATGGCTTCGGTTTCGGGATCGGCGAGGAACATCTCCAGCACTTCAACGTGTTCGGTGCCCTTCACCGGGTCGCCGCCGATACCGACGCAGGTCGTTTGTCCAAGCCCGACCACGGTCGTCTGCAATACGGCCTCATAGGTCAGTGTGCCCGAACGCGAGACGATGCCCACCTTGCCGCGGCGATGGATATGGCCCGGCATGATGCCGATCTTGCATTCTCCGGGAGTAATAACGCCCGGGCAGTTGGGACCGATCAGCCGCGACTTGGACCCGCAGAGCGCGCGTTTCACCTTCACCATGTCGAGGACAGGGATGCCTTCGGTGATGCAGACCACGAGCAGAATCTCGGCGTCGATCGCTTCAAGGATCGCGTCTGCGGCGAAGGGCGGCGGAACGTAGATCACGCTTGCAGTACAATCCGTGACGCGCTTCGCCTCGCGCACCGTATCGAATACCGGCAGGCCGAGATGCGTCGTGCCGCCTTTGCCGGGCGATGTTCCGCCCACCATCTTGGTCCCGTAGGCAATCGCCTGCTCCGAATGAAACGTCCCCTGATTGCCGGTGAACCCCTGGCAGATCACAAGCGTGTTCTTGGCGACGAGAATGGACATGGCGTCTCCGATAGGCAGCGTTCAGCGGAAGGGATTCAAGACGCGCACTGAGCCATAAACCTGCCCGTGGTTCAAATCTTCCGAGTAGACAATTTCGGCCCCCAGCGATTCGGCCGCCGTGAGAATTGCGGCATCCCAGTAGTCGATCATAAATCGCCGTGCCTTGACGATCGCATTCCGGACAATGGTGGTGTCGATGGCCACGCAGGGCTGGAGAACCAGCATTTCGATCCACTCCATGGCCGTCTCTACCGCCATGGGGTCCATGTTCCTTGGCGATTTGCGCGTTACATTGACAAAGAACTCCTGCAAAACCTGAGCTGAAACCCCAAAATCACCGTGCGCGACGATCTCCGCGGCGCGAGGCGTCTTTGCCGGCTCGCGCCCCATTTTCATTGCTGCGTAGATCAGGATGTTCGAGTCGAGGAACAGTTGCACGCTCATAGAGTTCCTCGCGGTTCCATTTATAGCCGGGTCCAGGATCCCACGTCGAGTTTCTCGCAAGTTCGAGCAGTTCGAGCCGAGCTTTTGCCGCTTTGTCCTCCTGCGTGGCGATGCGCGTAAGATGATCACGAACGATCGCATTCACGGTCGTGCCTCTGTCGGCGGCATACCGGCGAACTTCTTTCAGGATTTCATCCTCGATCGAGAGGGTTAGATTCTTCATTGCCATCTCCACAGTTACACAGGATATGTGTAACTGTGGAGCCCGGTCAAGCCAGCTTCGGTTCGAGTGTCTTGCAGGCGTCGATGAGGCCGCGGACGGCGTGGGCGGATTTGTCGAGTGCGGCGCGTTCCTCGTCGGTCAGATGCAGTTCGACGACGCGCTCCACGCCGCCTTCGCCGATCACCACCGGCACGCCGACATAAAGTCCGCTGATGCCGTAAGGTCCATCGACGTAGGCGGCACAGGGCAGCACGCGTTTTCTATCCCTGAGATAACTTTCCGCCATCTCGATACCGGCCGTCGCCGGCGCGTAGAATGCCGAACCCGTCTTCAGCAAGCCGACGATCTCCGCGCCGCCATCGCGGGTGCGCTGGATGATGCGATCGAGCTTGTCCTGCGCAATCCAGCCCATTTTCACCAGTTCGGGCAGAGGAATTCCGGCAACGGTTGAGAACCGCGGCATAGGCACCATCGTGTCGCCATGGCCACCCAGCACGAAGGCTGAAACGTCCTCGACGCTCACATTCATCTCTTCGGCGAGGAAATGGCGGAAGCGCGCGCTGTCGAGAACGCCAGCCATGCCGACGACCTTGTGATGCGGCAGGCCGGAAAGATGCCGCAGCGCCCACACCATCGCATCGAGCGGATTGGTGATGCAGATCACGAAGGCATCCGGCGCGTGCGCCTTGATGCCGTCGCCGACGGCGGCCATTACCTTCAGATTGATGCCCAGAAGATCGTCGCGGCTCATGCCCGGCTTGCGCGGCACACCGGCGGTCACGATCACGACATCCGCGCCTTCGATGTCGGCGTAGGAATTCGTGCCTTTGAGTTTCGCGTCATGGCCTTCGATCGGACCGGCCTGCGCGATATCGAGGCTCTTGCCCTGCGGCAGGCCCTCGACGACATCGAACAGCACGACATCGCCCAATTCCTTCAGGGCCACGAGATGGGCGAGCGTTCCGCCGATCTGACCGCCGCCGATCAGGGCGATTTTCTTGCGGGGCATGGAAATCCTTTCGGGGAGGGGCGGCGGCTAGGTAACGCCTCATCCCTGCGCAGGCAAGGCGGCGCGCAGGCGCGCGCGCCGGGCAATGAGCGCGAGCGGTACGCCGAGGAGACAGAGCGCGACGGCGACGATGCCGCCAAGGCGGTCCGTTGCAGTGAAAAGCACGAGCAGCCCGCCGTCGATGAGAACGAGCACACCCGGGAGCCACGGCGATAGAATGGCGCGGAACGGACGCGGCAGGTCCGGTTCGCGCCTCCGGAGCGCGAACCAGGCGAGGTCGGTGATCAGGCCCGATCCGGAATTTAGTGTTCCGATCAGACCGAACACGAGCCGAAAGCCGCCAGTCGCCGCAAGCGCCATCGAGACGAGGGCCGTCAGCACCAGGCCCATATAGGGACTGCCGCCTTCGTTGACCGCGTGGAAGGCAGCCGGAAGCAGCCGGTCGCGGGAAAGCGCGAACAGGATGCGCGGCGCGACCATGATGTTGGCATTGGCGCAGCTTGTGACCGTCACCATCGCGCCGATCACAAACACGAGCGACGCCCACTGGCCCGCAACGTGATCGAGCACGCTGGCAAAAGGCAGTTTCGATGCTGCCGTTCCTGCCGTCCCCAATGCAAAAAGCAGCGCGCCGTTGATCAGCACGTAGAGGCCGCCGGTGATCAGGATGCCGATGAACATCGCGCGGGGCAGGCTGCGCGAAGGGGCCACGTTTTCTTCGGCGAAAACCACCGGCGCCGCCCAGCCGGCATAAGCACCGGCGATGAGCTGATACGCACCGACATAGGCCAGGAAGCCCGCAGGCGCGAGCGGAATGGATGAAGCGGAGCGCGCGCTTTCATGCGTCCCGAGCCACAGCGCCGCGGCGACGAACGCGGCCAGCAGGAGCGACTTCGCAAGGCTGGTCGTGATCTGCACGAAACGCCCTTCGCGCAGACCGATGGCGTTCAGACTGTAGAGCGCACATTGGAGGGCAAGAGCGACCGCAGTCGTGTGGGCTGCGGCCGGTGTCCACAAACCGCCGAGAAAGTCCGCAAAAACAACCGACGCGGCAGCGGTGCCGGCCAGGTGCGAGGCATATATGGTCCAGCCGACAAACAGACCGCCAGCGTCTCCGAAGGCGCGTCGCGCATAAACGGGCTGCCCGCCTTCCAGCGGCAGGGCTGTGCCCATTTCCGCGAGAATATTGGCGCCCAGAAGCGCGTGGAGCGCACCGAACGACCATAGCGCGATAATGACTCCGCTGTCGTGGAGCGTGCCCGCGATCGCATTTGGCGAACGCAGGATGCCCGAGCCGATCATCTCGCCGACACCGATGGCGACGCCGAACCCGCAGCCGAGGAGGCGCAGCAGATGTCCGCGTGCGAGCGGCGTGCCCTCCATCATGATATCCCGAAAGTTGCCGTGGCGCGATTGCCACTGTTCCGGCTTAATGGCGGCAGGTCAACGATGTCATGCCGAGTTGATGGCACTCCAGCGTGGGATGACAAAGCTCGAGTCGACGCCGCGAGATATCAACCATCCGGAAACATGCGGGCTAGAAGGCCATCTGAGCAAAGTTTAGCACCTGACAGTTTCGCTTTCGGATTTCAATAATGACCTTGTCGTCATGTATTCCTATGGGCGAAACGCGATGATCCTCGCCTCGGCGGCTTCCCTCAATCAGCCACCGGTCGCCTTTGTCGATGATTTGCAAGGGTAGCTGAGTCTGGAGGTGCTCTTCTCCGAAGACTTTCCTTACCATCATCTCCGCCATCACAAGCGCGATTTCGCGCGATGCCAATTCTAAGCCGCCAATTTCATGCAGAAGCATGACCAACTCGCCCGTCCCTTCCGGCAATTCGCTCACCGACGCTCTTGTCGCCTCCTCTTTGCTAACTATATATGGACTGAATTTCTTCACCCTTCCACCGCGCCGTACAAACTCATCAAGCATTTTATCTTTGCTCAATGGCGTCACGATCTGATCTGAACTCCAGTCTCTCTTGTAAAACAGTAACACAGGTACGGGCGGCAGCGGAACCATAGAAGGCAACCCCATTCCGCGCGCACCGTAAGGTGCGATAACAGAACCTCCCATTATCAGATGAGGGTAAACATAAAGCTGCGCTTTGGTCATGGGGCGATCTTGGCCGGTCTTAAACTTCATTCCGCTCACGGGGGTATTTGGCGCCTTTACGAGCAAATCGATGCGGGTGCGCGCGCTGCCATCCGGCATTTGGATTGTTACTTCAGTCTCGACTGTGCATCCCTTGATTCTAAGATACTGCGCGAGTTGATTAACGACTTCGTCGTGGTAATAGCCGCGATAAACGACTGGATCGAAGAGGCCCTCGTCCTCACCGCGCTCCACTGCAGTGATAAGCACAGTGTCTGAGTGCTCGCCAATTTCTGGATCTATCGGAGTCGAAGGCGATCCCGTCGCGCCCCTGCTCGATCGAGAATCGTCATCCAGTGCGGTGTGTTCTGCGCCTGAATCATCGACTTTTCCTTCGCCCTTCGGTGCAAACTGTCCACCTTGACTGTCAGGACTACCGGCGGGCCAACGCGGATGGTCATCTGGATTCCAATCCCATTTAACAGGCCGCTCGACGACAACTCTCGGATAAACTGTTCGAGCGCCTGCCGCGAAGGCACGCCCTTCGACAACGGCGGTGGGGCGGGAATAGCCAGTTGCACCGTCGCAATTTGCGCAAGTGCTACATCGTCGGCGTTCAGCGCGCGTGCAATCGCGCTCAGTCCTCCAGCTCTCGATGAAAGGTCGACCGGAAGACCATAGCGCGAGCTTATTTCCCGTGAGAGCTCGTCACAGGAGCGTGAAATCCAGATGCTGTTCCCGGCGTCCTGGTTGTGCTTCAGTAACGGAATATCGTCCAAGAATGCTCCCGTCGCATCGCATGAAACGCCAGACCGTCCCACGGGCTCGGAGAGCCTGAACGAGCGATTTCCCTGAATGTTCATGACCGCACGTCGAAGTGAAGCAAGAACAAATCATGAACACGAAGGGCAGTCAAGTCCGCATACGCCATGCCAAAGGTTTCGACTTGGAGACGGGGGCGATTCGACAGCGATTCAGGAATGCGCGGCGGTAGCCAGGCCCAGCACTTCAACTGGGCCACAGGATCGCGCGAATATCTGTTCCCTCCCTTCCGGCTCCGCGAAGCTTCGGCCGGCAGGGGAGGGTGGGATCAAGCCTGCGCGGAACCCGCGGGTTCGCTTTCGGCGGCGCGTTCGACCCGCTCGCTGATGCGGGCGGATTTGCCGCGACGGCCGCGGAGATAATAGAGCTTCGCGCGCCGCACCTTGCCCTTGCGCACGACTTGCACGGAATCAACCAGCGGGCTGTAGACCGGGAAAACGCGCTCCACGCCCTCTCCATAAGAGAGCTTGCGTACCGTGAAGCTCTCGTTGAGTCCTTCGCCCGCGCGCCCGATGCACACGCCTTCGAAGGCCTGCAGGCGCTCGCGAGTCTTCATCTGCTTGCTCTTCTCGTCATAGGTCGCGTCCACGACCTTAACGTTGACCTTCACAGTGTCGCCGGGCCGGAATTCGGGCAGGGGCTTCTTGCCGCGCAGCGCGCTCATCTGCTCGGTTTCGAGCTGCTTCAACAGGTTCATATTCGTCTCCATCGGCCAGTCGCGCGGCGAAAGGGGCGCCTATAGCCTACCCGCGTCGTCTTTCATAGAGGGACCATAGGTCCGGCCGGCGGGCTTTTGTCAGCCCCTCGGCCTGGGTGTGGCGCCAGCGGGCGATCTCCTCATGGTGACCGGACAGTAGCACGGGCGGGATGGCGCGACCCTCGAATTCCGTTGGTTTTGTGTAGTGCGGATATTCGAGCAGGCCGTCCTCGAAGCTTTCCTGCTTGGGAGAGGTCTCGCAGCCCAGCACACCTGGAAGAAGCCGGACGCAGGCCTCAATGAGTGCCATCGAAGCAATTTCGCCGCCGGCCAGCACGAAATCGCCGATCGAGATTTCCTCCAGCCCGCGTGCTTCGACGGCGCGCTGATCGAGGCCCTCGAACCGGCCGCACAGGAGCAGGACGCCGGGGGTGGCAGCGAGCGCCCGGACCCGTTCCTGAGTGAGCGGCGCTCCACGTGGTGAAAGGTAAATCGCGACCCCCTCCGGATTGCCCACCTTGGCCGCATCTATGGCCGCAGCAGCTACATCCGCGCGCATAACCATCCCAGGACCTCCACCTGCGGGCGTATCGTCCACGGTGCGATGGCGGCTGATCCCATGTTCGCGAATATCGCGCACGTCGAGCGACCAGATCCCACGCTCGCGCGCCTGTCCGATAAGCGATGCATCGAGCGGCCCCGGAAACATCGACGGAAACAACGTGAGCACCGTCGCTTTCCACATGTTTCAGTCTCCTCATGCTTCGACAGGCTCATGCTTCGACGGGCTCAGCATGAGGTTTGTTTGCCTCACCTCGAGCTTGTCGAAAGGCTCGCCCTGAGATTGTCGAAGGGTCATTCGACGCCTCGTTCTTCTTCGGCTTCAATGTCGACCGGCTCGGTAACCGTCACATATCCGTTGGCGAGATCGATCTGGGGGACAAATTCCTTCGAGAAGGGAAGTAGCAGAGCACTTTCATCGCTTCGCCGTATTTCGATCACAACCCCCGCGCCGAAATCATGGATGGCGCGAATTTCGCCGAGCACACGGCCCTCATGGTCCTGCACGCGCAGGCCGATCAGGTCGGCGTGGTAGAACTCGTCCGGTTCCGTTGCCGGCAATGTGCCACGGGGCACGAAGAGCTTGGCACTCGCGAGCGCTTCGGCAGCAGAACGATCGCCAACGCCTCTGAAGCGAACGGCGATAACATCAGCTTTCACCATCCGCGTCGCAACGACTTCGAGTATGCGTCCCTCGACCGTCCGCAACGGACCATAGGCGCCGAGCTGTTCCGGCGTTTCCGTGAACGCCTTGACGCGAACTTCCCCGCTCAGTCCCTGAGGACCGATCACGACACCCAGAAGAACGTCGTCCGCCATGCGGCCAGGCGCCGGAGCAGTTTACGCCTGTGCAGCTTTTGCAGCGGCCGCGGCCTCCGCGGCAGCGCGCTCCTGCGCCTTCTTCTTGGGCTGCATTTTCTCCGGATTCTGCTTGGTTAGCGGCTTCACGACCCCGGCATCCGAAAGAAAGCGATGCACGCGGTCGCTGGCGGTCGCGCCTTTTGCAAGCCAGACTTTCGCCTTGTCGAGGTCGAGCTTCAGCCGGTCCGCGTGATCGCGCGGCAGGATCGGATTATAATAACCGATCTTCTCGATGAAGCGGCCATCGCGCGGCGAATGCGAATCCGCAATCACGATCGCATAATGCGGGCGTTTCTTGGTGCCGCCGCGGGAGAGCCTGATTTTCAGTGACATGTGTTTGTTCCTTCCATCAACTCGGTGTCAGCGAAACTGTTTAACCATGAAGATCACAAAGTTCATTGCGCGAAGCTCGTGCTACTCTTCGCATAGCTTTGTGCCCTTGGTGCTCTTTGTGGTTCAATCAATGGCGCCCTCCCGGCATGAACCCGGGTGGCAGTTGCGGCATGCCGCCGAACATGCCGCGTTTTCCGAGCTTGCCCATGCGCTTCATCACATCGGCCATCTGGCGATGCATCTTGAGGAGCTTGTTCACGTCCGAGACCTCGACGCCCGCGCCGCCGGCAATGCGTTTGCGTCGCGAGCCATTCATGAGGTCGGGCTTCGCGCGCTCCTTCTTTGTCATCGACTGGATGATGGCTTCCTGCTTTTTGAGCATGCCGTCGTCGAAGCCGGCGGCGGCGAGTTGATCCTTCACCTTGCCCACGCCCGGCAGCATCGACAGCACGCCCTGCATACCGCCCAGCTTGCGCATCTGGCGCAGCTGCTCGGCGAGATCGTCCATGTCGAACTCGCCCTTCTTCATCTTGCGGGCGATCTTCTCGGCCTGTTCGCGGTCGATCGTCTCCGCCGCCTTCTCGACGAGGCTCACCACATCGCCCATGTCGAGCAGGCGTGCGGCCACGCGGTCGGGATGGAAGGCTTCGAGTGCGTCGAGCTTCTCGCCCACGCCGAGGAATTTGATCGGCGCGCCGGTGACGGAGCGCATCGACAGCGCCGCGCCGCCGCGCGCATCGCCGTCGGCACGGGTCAGAATGATGCCGGATATGTGGAGGCGCTCGTTGAACGCCTTGGCGATATTGACCGCGTCCTGACCGGTGAGGCTATCAGCGACCAGCAGGGTTTCGTGCGGCTTCACCGCGTCGCGCACCTGCGCCACTTCCATCATCAGACCTTCGTCGATGTGCTGGCGGCCAGCCGTGTCGAGGATCAATGCGTCGTAACCGCCGACTTTGGCCGAAGCGAGCGCGCGCCTGGCGATATCGAGAGGGAGCTGGTTCGGGACGATCGGCAAGGTGGGTACGCCCGCCTGCTCGCCGAGGATTTTCAGCTGCTCCATCGCGGCAGGGCGGCGCACGTCGAGCGATGCCATCAGCACGCGTTTCTTATCGCGGTTCTGCAACAGAAGGCCGAGCTTCGCGGAAGTGGTCGTCTTTCCCGAACCCTGCAGGCCCACCATCAGGATGGGCGCAGGCGGACTGCCGATATCCAGCCTCTCGTTCGCGGTGCCCAGCGTCTCGACGAGCACGTCGTGAACGATCTTGACCACCTGGTGGGCCGGAGTGACGGACCGGATGACGGATTCGCCCGTGGCGCGTGGGCGGACTTTGTCGATGAAATCCCTGACGACGGGCAGCGCCACATCCGCGTCGAGCAACGCCGCGCGGACTTCCATCAGCGCCACTTCGACATCGGCCTCGCTCAGCGCCCCGCGGCCGCGAAGCCCGTCAAATACTCCGCCAAGGCGGTCCTGAAGTGACTCGAACATGTTCAACCCAAATCCCTGTTGTCATCCCCGCGAAAGCGGGGACCCACATCGCGGCCCTCTCCGGTCAGATCGAGGCGCTGGGTTCCCGCTTTCGCGGGAATGACAGCAAAGGTTGCAACCAATCCGCATACTCCAAAGCACAAACGCCCCAGGGGGCGCATCCGCGCTGCCTGAGGGCGATCCCGGGCCGCGCCCGGGACCGGAAGGCCAATGGGCTTTCCGGAAGAAGCCGAATTTAAGCTTCCGAGACCTCGAAGTCAAACCATCCGCGTTCGGGGGTGTGCGCCATGGATTCTGGTCTATAAGCATCGGTCATGACTGAGTTCTACAAGATGCACGGGTTGGGAAACGATTTCGTCGTGTTCGACGGGCGCGGGAGAGGACTTGTGCTCGATGAGATATCGGCGCGCGCTATTGCCGACCGGCGTCGCGGCGTGGGGTGCGACCAGGTCATCGTCATTGAGCGGCCGAACTCCGGCGGCGAAGCCTTCATGCGGATTTACAATGCCGACGGCGATGAAGTGGAAGCCTGTGGCAATGCTGCCCGCTGCGTGGCGCGATTCCTGATGGATGAAAAGCACAAGCCGCTTGTGAGTATTGACACGAAGGGCGGCCTTCTTTCCTGCCAGGACGCCGATGACGGCCTGGTGACAGTCGATATGGGAAAGCCGGGACTTGCCTGGAATGAGATTCCATTGGTGCGTGAAATGGATACAGCGGCATTTCCCTTACAGGTGGAGAACCAGGAATTCATGGTGACGGCGGTTTCCATGGGCAATCCGCATTGCGTGATATTTACTGAAAATGCCGAGCGTGTGCCGTTGGGCAAGCTTGGGCCGCAGATCGAGCAGCATGGATTCTTCCCTGCGCGCACCAATGTCGAGTTTGTGCAGGCGCTGACGCCCGCGCGCCTGCGCATGCGTGTCTGGGAGCGCGGTGCGGGCATTACACAGGCCTGCGGAACGGGCGCGTGTGCGGCTCTTGTCGCCGCGTGCCGGCGTGGGCTATCTCCGCGCGCCGCGGATGTCATTCTGGATGGCGGCGTCCTCAACATTGCCTGGCGCGCCGATGACGACCACGTCCTGATGACCGGGCCGACGTGCCTTTCATTCACGGGAGATATCGATCTGACGACGCTGGAATATCACGGATGAGCGAGCCCGAAGTCATAACGTTCGGCTGTCGGGTGAACGCCTATGAGTCCGAAGTCATCCGCGCGCGCGCGCGCGAGGCCGGGCTTGGCAACGCAGTGATCTTCAACACGTGCGCCGTCACCGGCGAAGCCGTACGCCAGTCGCGTCAGGCAATCCGCAGCCGCCGCCGCGCGAATCCTGATGCAAAAATCATCGTCACGGGCTGCGCCGCGCAGATCGATCCGCGCGCCTATGCGGAAATGCCCGAAGTCGATCTCGTGCTGGGGAATGAGGAAAAGCTCGACGGCACGAATTACCGGGATTTCGGCATTGCAGCGGCCGAGCGCGTGCGCGTCAATGACATCCTTTCGATCAAGGAAACAGCGGCACAGTTCGTCGACAGTTTTGAAGGCCGGACGCGCGCTTTTCTGCAGGTGCAGAATGGCTGCGACCATCGCTGCACCTTCTGCATCATCCCCTATGGCCGGGGGAATTCGCGCAGCGTGCCGATGGGCTCGATTTTCGAAGAGGCCCGCCGGCTCGTGACGGCCGGATATGCCGAGATCGTTTTGACCGGCGTCGATCTGACAGCCTATGGCAGGGATCTGCCAGGTTCACCGTCTCTCGGTGCTCTGGTGCGCAAGCTGCTGAAGATGATTCCAGATCTGAGGCGATTGCGTCTTTCTTCGCTCGATTCTGTAGAAGCGGATTGCGAACTCTTGCGGGTCATCGCCGAGGAAGAACGCTTGATGCCGCATTTTCATCTCTCGGTTCAGGCAGGTGATGATCTGATCCTTAAGCGTATGAAGCGCCGTCATGGGCGTCGCGATACGATAGCGTTCTGCGAAACGGTGCGGCGAGTCCGGCCGGAGGCCGCGTTCGGCGCGGATCTGATTGCAGGATTTCCTACGGAAACCGAGGCGATGTTCGCAAATACGCTCGCTCTGGTGGACGAGGCGGAGCTGACGTTCCTGCACGTATTTCCGTTCAGTCCGCGAACAGGCACGCCTGCCGCGCGGATGCCGCAGGTGGCGCGTCCGGCAGTAAGGGAGCGCGCGGCGCGTCTGCGGGCAAAGGGTTCGGAGCGGCTGCGCGACAGGCTGAACCGTCTGGTTGGCAGCCGGCAATCCGTGCTGGTCGAAGGCGACCGACGCGGGCGCACGGCCTGCTATGCGTCGGTCACGCTCGACCGTCCCGTGCCGCCCGGGCAGATACTGCAGGCCGCCATCGCGGGCGCAACGGCGGACCGCCTGGAAGCGACCGTTATTTCATGAGCGGCGATACCGGATCCGGCAAACCGGGATTGTTCGCCCGGCTCAAATCGGGGCTTTCGCGCAGCGCGAACGCGCTCGGCGCGAACCTCACCGGGCTTTTCATCAAGAAGAAGCTCGACGAGCAGACCGTACGAGAGCTCGAAGAAGCGCTGGTGCGCGCCGATATCGGTACGATACGCGCGAAGAACATCGCCGACTCCGTCGCCAGAGGCCGCTATGACAGCGAAATCTCCGAACCGGAACTGCGTGCAGTTCTCTCACGCGAAATCGCCGCGATTCTGAAACCTGTCGAAATACCGCTGGCTGTGGACCCCAGCCGGAAGCCTTTCGTAATTCTCGTAGCGGGTGTGAACGGAACTGGAAAGACCACCACGATCGGTAAACTTGCGCGCCATTTCAGAAATGAAGGTCGTCGCGTGATGCTGGCGGCCGGCGATACGTTCCGCGCTGCGGCCATCGAACAATTGCAGATCTGGGGCGAGCGTACCGGTGCCGAAATTTTTGCCCGCACGGCCGGTGCGGATGCGGCCGGTCTCGCCTATGACGCGCTTGTCCGGGCACGCGAGATCGGCACCGATGTCCTTCTCATCGATACGGCCGGCCGATTGCAAAACAAAGCCGGGCTGATGGCCGAACTCGAGAAGATCGTGCGCGTCTTGAAAAAACTCGACCCGGAGACACCGCATTCGGTGCTTCTGGTGCTGGATGCGACAGTAGGACAGAACGCCATCTCGCAGTTGGAAGTGTTCAAGGCGTGCGTGCCGGTTACCGGCCTCGTCATGACAAAACTCGACGGGACGGCCAAAGGCGGAATTCTGGTTGCCCTCGCGGATCGTTTCGAATTGCCGGTACCATTCATCGGTGTGGGTGAAGGCGAAGATGATCTTCAGGTTTTTCGTGCAAATGCCTTTGCGAATGCACTTACGGGAGCTTCATGAGCCGGTCCGGGAAACAATCGCACCTCTTCCGCCTGGCGCTCGATCTCGGGCCCTTGCTGGTGTTCTTCGCGGCTTACGAGTTCCTCGGCATTTTTGCCGCAACGGCTTGCTTCATGGTTGCAGTGCTTGCGGCACTTGCTTTTGGCTATGTGCGCGAACGCCGCCTCGCACCAATGCCGCTCTTTACCGCAGTTCTGGTTCTCGTTTTCGGCGGACTGACGCTTTACCTGCGCAACGATATTTTCATCAAAATGAAGCCGACAGTGCTCTATACGCTTTTCGGTGCATTGTTGCTCGGCGGGCTCGCATTCAACCAGTTGCTGATCAAGTATGTCTTCGCACAAGCTTTCGATCTCAGCGATGCCGGCTGGCGTTCGCTGACATGGCGCTGGGGCACGTTTTTTCTCGTTCTCGCCGTGCTTAACGAATGCATCTGGCGCAACTTCTCAACCTCCACCTGGGTCTACTTCAAGGTATGGGCTGTCATTCCCTTGATTTTTCTCTTCGCGCTGGCGCAAACGCCCCTGATTCTCAAGCACGAAGTTCGGGCAGACGCCGAAAAATAGGATCGCTGATCCTCCGGGCTCGCACAAACTATCTTGTGGTCCGCGTTTGGCGCGACTAAGCTTTGCCGGACTGCGGACACGCGGCCTGACCGAACGTGATTGCCCGGCGTAGAGCGGGTTGGTTCCGGAGATCAGCGACGGTCTGAGGGGTGGATGGCGACGAGGGGACAGAAAAAGGGAAACGGCAGTTTCGAGCTTGCCGGGACCCCAGCGCATCTCATCCGGCGCTGCAATCAGTTCTACGGCGATCTGTTTGCGCGCGAAACAGGCGACCGCGAGTTTACGAAGCAGCAATATCTCGTCCTCTGCGCGCTCGAATTGCATGAGGGCGTGAGCCAGACAGCGCTCGTAGATGCAACGGGAATTGACCGTTCGACACTCGCCGAGATGGTGCGCCGCATGCTGACGCGCGGATATCTGTCGCGCAAACGCACGGAAGAGGATGCACGCGCAAATGCGGTCGCCATCACGCCATCGGGACGACGGATTCTGAAAGCTGCGCGCCTTGCGGCGGAACGTGCGGAGCGAACTCTTCTCGAACCGCTGGCTCCGCAGGATCGCAGTCGTTTCCTGAAATACCTGGCTCTCATTGCTGCGGCGGCCGAGCAATACGCCGCCGGAAACGGCGTGCGTTCTCCACGCAGACCGCCACCCGCCAAACGTCTTTAGAGCGATACCAGTTCGGACGGAATTTCCGGTTGTCTGCTTCGAGTCAATCGAAGCACGTCATCTTAACCGGTGGTCCTGGCGTCCGCGATGGCGGGAAGAATGATCTTGTTCATGGTGTCGCCGACGATGGGCCCCGCATAACGCAGACGGACGATGCCCTTCGGGTCGATCACGAAGGTTTCGGG
Organism: Rhizomicrobium sp.; assembly: GCA_036272695.1. Lineage (GTDB taxonomy): Bacteria > Pseudomonadota > Alphaproteobacteria > Micropepsales > Micropepsaceae > Rhizomicrobium. The sequence continues at coordinate 50,845 of DATAYG010000041.1, forward strand.
GACACCATAAATGCCCCACTCGATTCCTGCGCGACCGTCCCTGTCAAAGTCGATCCGGCTGAACGGATTTCCGGCTTCGTTGAGGAATTCGCGCGCCGCCACGGCCTTGTCCTCATAGACCATGCCGTAGAGAACGACACCCTTGAGCTGGGACAGGGCGGCAAGCGCCGGTGCTTCGGCGCGGCAGGGCACGCACCATGAGGCCCAGACATTCAGAACGGTCACATGCCCGCTCCGGAAATCGGCGGAGGTGAATGCCGTAGCCGCGCCATCGAGCGGCGGCAGGTTGGTCACGGGTGCAGGCTTGCCCATGAGCGCGGAGGGCAATTGGTCGGGCGGCGGCCCGTTGAGGCTGCGGAAGAACAGATAAGCGACACCGGCGAAAGCGAGGATCGGCAGGATATAGAGGAGACGCCTCATTCCGGATTTCTGTCCCCGAGCTTTGCAAACATGGTCTTTGCGCGGAAGTAAGCGCGAAGCGTGAGCAGGCCGGCCCCGCCAAGGCCGAGCACGGTCACGCCATAGGCGGGCCAGACGAAGGCGCCATATCCGCCCATTTCCAGAAAGTGCATCATGATGCGGCGCCGGCAGAAAGCCGGATCCGGAGCGCGCGCGTGAAGATGGCGGTACGTATGCGCAGGATCCACAACGTGACGAACAACAACGTATAACCCGCGGCCATGATGAAAAGCGGCCACAGGAATACGGGAGCGATGCTCGGGCCGCCGCGCCGCAAGATACTCTCGCCCTGGTGCAGCGTGTTCCACCACTCCACGGAAAAAACAATGATCGGCAGGTTCACGGCGCCGACTATGGCAAGCACGGCCGCCGCGCGTGCGGCGCGGACTTCATCCTCGATCGCGTTCCATAGCGCTATGTAACCCAGATAGAGGAAGAGCAACAGCAGGAAAGAAGTCAATCGCGCGTCCCACACCCAATAGGTGCCCCAGGTCGGCTTGCCCCACAAAGACCCGGTGATGAGCGCAAGCGCCGTGAACAACGCGCCGAGCGGCGCCGCCTCGCGCGCCGCAATATCCGCCAGCGGATGACGGTTTACCAGCGCGACCAATGAAGCGAGTGCCATGACGCCGTAGGCCGACATGGACACCCAGGCCGCGGGCACATGAACATACATGATCCGCACCGTATCGCCCTGCAGGCGCTCGGGCGGAACGACGGCAAGGGCCATGTAACATCCAATCGCGATGAGAATGGCGGCGAGGCTGCCGATCCACGGCACGACCGGCGCGCTCGCATCCATGAACCGCTTGGGGTTGGCGAGACCAAACATCATTGTCCCTTCAGGACTTTCTCGACCTTCCGGAAAGACCCTTCAGGCATTGAGATTAATCCGCAGGCCTGCCGCGGCGGCAAAAGGTGAGAGGAGCACCGCGGCAAGCGAAAACGCCGCAAGAAGCGGGAGCGCACCGTTCGGCTGGCCGTCGACCGCCGATTGTACAAGACCGGCTCCAAAGATGACCAGCGGCGCGAGCAGCGGCATGACAAGCAGTGGAAGAATAAGTCCACCGCGGCGGATCGAAAATGTCAGGCTCGCGCAGACGGCGCCGATCGCGCTCACCGCCGGCGTACCGATGGCAAGCCCGCCCATGAGCGCGCCATATCCGTTCGCAGGCAGGTCGAAGAGCAACGCGACCACCGGCGCGAGCAGGGTCAGCGGCAGGCCTGTCGTCAGCCAATGGGCGAGAATCTTGGCGAAGGCGATTGCTTCCGCAGGCAAAGGACCGATCACGAGCAGTTCGAGGCTGCCGTCCTCATAGTCGGCCTGAAACAGGCGGTCGAGGGAAAGAAGCGTTGCGAGAGCCGCGCAGACCCAGATGATTCCGGCGGCAACGGAGCTGAGCAGTCGGGGATTGGCGCCGACGCCGAGCGGCACGAGCGTCGTCGCGGCGCCGAAGAATGCAAGCGCGAGAAATGCGCCGCCGCCTGCACGGGTCGCAAGGCGGGCGTCGCGCAGGACGAGGGCCAGCAAGCTCAGCACAATTCGAACGACGCGCCTGGTATGCCGAGCGGCTCATGCGTTGCTGCGACCACGATGCCTCCTTGGGCACAGTGGCGTTCCATCAGTGTACGGACAAATGCTTTGCCTTCCACGTCGAGTGCCGAGAAAGGCTCGTCGAGCAACCAGAGCGGCCGTGCTGCCAGCATCAGCCGCGCAAAGGCGAGGCGGCGCCGCTGACCGGCGGAGAGGTATTGCGCGGGCAAGTCGCGAAGCGCCCCAAGCCCGGATTGCGTCAACGTGGCGTCGATATCTCCGGCGCGGCTGTCAAACGCGAGATGGAATTTCAGATGCTCGGCCGGTGTCAGCTGCGGCTTCACCCCGTCCTGATGACCTACCCAGCCCACCAGCGGCCCGCGCTCGTCGCCGCCGGATATGATTTGTCCGTCCCCAAGGCGAAAGCGTATTTCACCCGCGCGCGGCTCAAGGAAACCGGCCAGCGCCCGCAGAAGCGATGTTTTGCCCGCGCCGTTGTGGCCCGTGACGGCAACGGTTTCCCCAGCGGCGGCACGGCAACTCAGCCGGTCCTGCACGCGGCGCCCGCCGCGCATCAGCAACAGATTTTCCGCTTCTATTTCCGTTAGCCGATCCACAGACTTCAGTACATATGCTGGCCGCCATTGATCGACAGCGTCGAGCCGGTGACGAAACCCGCCTGGTCGGCGACGAGGAACAACACGCCGCGCGCGATTTCATCCGCCTTGCCGAGCCGGCCCACCGGAATCCGCGCCACGATCTTTTCGAGCACGGCCGCCGGCACGGCGGAGACCATGTCGGTGTCGATATAACCGGGCGCGATGGCGTTGACCGTTATGCCCTTGGCGGCGCCTTCCTGCGCCAGCGCCTTGGTGAAGCCGTGAATGCCGGATTTGGCGGCGGCGTAGTTCACCTGGCCATATTGGCCCGCCTGGCCATTGACCGAGCCGATATTGATCACGCGCCCGAAGCCGCGCTCCAGCATGCCGTCCCACACCGCCTTGCACATGTTGAAACAGCCGCCGAGATTGGTATCGAGCACTTCATCCCATGCCTGACGACCCATCTTCTTCATGGTGCCGTCGCGCGTGATGCCGGCATTGTTGACGAGAATCTCGACCGGTCCGAGTTCGGCGGCGATCGCCTTCAGCGTCTCCGCACATTGCGCGAAATCCGATACGTCGCATTTCCAGACGGAAATATCGTGTTTCTCGCTGAACGCTTTGGCCCTGTCGTCATTGCCGGCATACACCGCCGCCACGCGATAGCCGGCATTCTTCAGTGAAACGGAAATGGCTTCGCCGATACCTCTCGAGCCGCCCGTGACGACCGCAACCCTGCTCATAATTACCTCCCGATTTGTTTCGTTGCCGTTCGGAACGATATGCGCGCGCCGCTCAGCGTTCCACGCACATGGCAATGCCCATGCCGCCGCCGATGCAGAGCGTGGCGAGGCCTTTCCTCGCGTCCCGCTTTGCCATCTCGTGCAGCAGCGTCACCAGCACGCGCGCGCCCGAAGCGCCGATGGGATGTCCGATCGCGATGGCACCGCCATTGACGTTTACCTTTTCCGTGTCCCAGCCCAGTTCCTTGTTCACCGCGCAGGCCTGCGCCGCGAAGGCTTCGTTGGCTTCCACCAGTTCGAGGTCGTGAACAGTCCAGCCCGCGCGGGCCAGCGCCATCCGCGAAGCGGGGATCGGTCCCGTGCCCATGACGGACGGATCGACACCCGCCTGCCCCCATGAGGCAATTCTTCCCAGCACTTTTGCCCCGCGCCTGCGGGCCTCGTCTGCCCCCATGAGCACGACGACCGCGGCACCATCATTGATGCCCGAGGCGTTCGCCGCCGTGACGCTGCCGTCCTTCTGAAACGCCGCCCGGAGGCCTGCGACGGATTCATAGGTGACGCCGTCGCGGATATATTCGTCGTCCGCGACCACGCGCTCGCCTTTGCGCTCCTTGACGGCGACGGGCACGATCTCGTCGCGGAAGCGCCCCGATTTCCGGGCGGTCTCGGCCTTGTTCTGCGAGGCTGCGGCGAAACGGTCCTGCACTTCGCGGGTGATTTGATATTCGCGCGCCACGTTCTCCGCCGTCGTACCCATGTGATAGCCGTGGAATGCGTCGAGCAGCCCATCCTTCAGCATGGTGTCGACGAATTCGAGGCTGCCCATCTTTTGGCCGGCGCGCAGGTAGGCCGCGTGAGGCGCCTGGCTCATCGATTCCTGCCCGCCTGCCACGACGATAGCGGAGTCGCCATTCATGATCGCCTGATATCCAAGCGCAACCGCCCTGAGGCCCGAGCCGCAGAGCTGGTTGACGATCCAGGCCGGCGTCTCCACCGGCACGCCGGCATTGACGGAGGCCTGCCGGGCCGGATTCTGCCCTTGGGCCGCGGTCAGGATCTGGCCCATGATCACTTCGCTCACATCGCCCGGCGCTACGCCCGCCCGCTCCAGCGCCGCCTTGATCGCAACCTTGCCCAGATCATGGGCCGGAACATTCGCGAACGCGCCATTGAACGACCCCACGGGGGTACGCACTGCCGAGACGATCACAACATCCGTCATGGGAAACTCTGCCTTTCATAGTGTCGCCCGGAAACTGCCCATTATGGCATACAAGGTAAAGCGGCGAATGCACCTGGGACCGCGGGCCTCCGGGCCGCCTTTAGCTGGAAGATGCGGGCCGGAGCCCAGCGGTCCCACGGCTGTGCGCCGCCGAAACCACTGGACAGCCACCCATCGGAGTGTTGTGCTGCACCGCTCCGGTGCCGAATTGACCGCCGGATTGCGTGAAAGAACGGTTGGAACGTGACGGACAGCAAATCAGACTCGCCCGAAACGGTGATTATCAAGAAATACGCCAACCGGCGGCTTTATAACACCCGGACGTCCAGCTATGTGACCCTCGATCACCTTTGCGAGATGGTGAAGGAGGGAACGGAGTTTGAAGTCCGCGATGCGCGGACCGGGGAAGACATCACGCGCTCGGTGCTGACCCAGATCATCTTCGAAGAGGAAGCCAAGGGCCAAAGTCTTCTGCCCATCCGTTTCCTGCGCCAGCTCATCGGCTTCTATGGCGACAGTCTGCAGGCCTTTGTGCCGGGGTATCTCGATCTTTCCATGGAGAATTTTACCCGCCAGCAGGAGCAAACGCGTCAGCGGATCGCCCAGGCCTTCGGCGCTGGCCCCCAGGCACTCGAAGCCATGACGCGCCAGAACCTGGCCCTGTTCGAAAAAACGATGCGCATGTTTTCGCCGTTCGCCTCCGCCGCCCGCGAACCGGAAGCTTCGCAGCCGCGCGGCGCGGGCAATGGCTCCGCCGACCCCAAGCCCGCCTCCGCCGACGAAGTGAACGAACTCAAAAGCGAGATCGAGACGATGCGGAAGCAGCTGGCGGAATTGGCGCGAAACCACGGCGAGCGGGGTGGATGAATAATTCGGCTTTTATCAGTGGTCATGCCGGAGGGCTACCTGCCGGACACTGTGCGCTCCTAAGACCGCCTGATTGCCACAACTTGGGCGTAGTTCCGACCGAGGCTCACCATGCTGGAGAAATTGTCGTGAGCCGTCAATCGCAAGTCTGAATTTGGGTCGGTTCGTAAGGGCGGCGAGAGGGCCAACACTGTAATCGCCAACAACTTCTTAACAAGCCACGAATAGGGTCATACCAATGGCGCGCCTTGATCTTGTGCGATCCCGTCGGCGCCGACGATATTGGTCCTGGCTCGGTATTGTCTACGGCCCAAGGACTCGCGCCGGATCGATATTGAGAACTATCCTCGCTAACCCGCGTTCAGGTCACGCATGAAGCTTCTTTTCACGAAAACATTCACAGGCGGCCGAACTCGCCGACCCGGCGATCTTCGGCCCAGACCGGTCGACGTGGAGGTATTCGAGAGCGGAGGGCAACGCTGGATCAGGGGACTGCGCCTCGCGTCCCTCCTGGGTGTATCGACCTCGGCCGTGCGTCAGGCGCTCAAAGCCGACCCGGAGCTACAGGACGATCGTCACAATCGGCTTGTGAACCTGGAGGGAGATAGCTCCGGTCCCGTTCGCATGCTGACGATAGAGGCGGCGCGGCGCGTGGCCGGCCAATCGCGGGCCTGGCGGCGCTTCGCGCTAAAGGCATTTCTCGACGAAATCGCGAAGCAGTGAGCGTTCAAAACCTGCTCCGCTCCCCCTCTATTCGTGCCGCAGCGCCTCTATCGGGTCGAGTCTCGCGGCTCGCCGTGCCGGGAAATAGCCGAAGCCGACGCCGACGATGGCGGCGAAGCCGACGGCGATAAGGACAATCCCGGGCTGAAAGACGAAGGGCAGTTTTAGCGCGCCGCAGATGGCGGCCGAACCGCCCAGGCCGATGAGGACACCGATCACTCCGCCCAGCGCGCTCATCACGATCGCCTCGATCAGAAACTGCAGCAGCACGTCACGTTCGCGCGCGCCGATGGCGAGGCGGATGCCGATCTCGCGTGTGCGTTCGGTCACCGACACCAGCATGATGTTCATGATGCCGATGCCGCCGACGAGCAGGCTCACCGCAGCGACGGCGGAGAGAAACGCCGTCAGCACCAGCGTCACCGTGGTGACGATCTGCGAAATCTGCTGCAGATCCTCGACGCTGAAATCGTCGACCTGCCCCGGAATGATGTGGCGGGCCTCACGCATCAGGCGCTGAACCATGTCCTTGACGTGGGGAATGTTCTCCGAGCGGTCGACCAGCACGCGGATCACGTTGACTTCGGTGTTGCCGGCAATCTTGCGCTGCACGGCCTTGAGCGGCATGAGCGCCAACTCGTCCATGTCCTGGCCAAAAGTGCTCACGCCCTTCGGTTCCAGAATCCCGATGACTTCGCAGGTGATTTTGTTGATGCGGATGCGCTGCCCGATGGGCATCTGGTCGCCGAAGAGTTCGCGCCGGTCCGTCTCTCCAAGAATGCAGACAGATTTGCCCGCCAGCAGTTCGGCTGGCGAGAATTCGCGCCCCGCCACCAGTTTCCAGTCGCGGCTTTCCAGATAGGCGTTGGTCGTGCCGTTGACCTGGCTGTTGTGGTTGTGGTCGCCATTGACGAGCACGGCCTGCTCGGCAAGCTCGGGTACCACCTGCGAAAGATCGGGGATTTCGCGCTGGATCTTGTCGACGATCGACATGTCGAACGGCGTGACCGCCGTCGGCGGACCATTCTGCTGGCCCGGGATGATTGCGAGCAGATTATTTCCGAGCGAAGCAAATTCGCCGGTGACCTTCTGGTTCGCGCCCGCGCCCAAAGTCACCATCAGGATCACGGCGCCGACGCCGATGACGATGCCGAGCGTGGTGAGTCCGGCGCGCAGGAGATTGTTGCGGATTTCGCGCAACGCCAGCAGCAGTGCGTTCCAGATCATTGGCGCGTGCCCGTGTCGGAAACGATCAGCCCGTCATGGAAGCGCACCTGGCGGCCGGCATAACCCGCGACCTCTTCTTCATGCGTCACCAGAACGATGGTGAGCCCGCGCTGTTTGTTGAGCGAAGTCAGCAATTGCATGATCTCGTGGCTCTTCGACGAGTCGAGATTGCCGGTCGGCTCGTCGGCGAAGACGACGGAGGGCGAGCTCACGAGGGCGCGGGCGATGGCGACGCGCTGCTGCTGACCGCCCGACAGTTCGGCGGCGGTGTGATGCCAGCGGTCGGCGAGACCTACCTGCGCCAGTGTCTCGAGGCCGAGCCGTCGCCGCTCTGCGCGCGGGACACCGCGATAGATGAGCGGCAGTTCGAGATTCTCGAGTGCCGTCGTGCGCTTCAGGAGATTGAAGCCCTGGAACACGAAGCCGATGTAATGGCGGCGAAGCAGCGCGCGCTGTTCGCGCGAGAGGGTGCCGACATCGGCGCCGCGGAAGTAATAATGTCCATCCGTGGGCACGTCGAGGCAGCCGAGTATGTTCATGCAGGTCGATTTGCCGGACCCCGACGGCCCCATCACCGCGACGAACTCGCCGTCATGCACCGCGAGATTGATGCCGGCGAGCGCCGCGACCTCGGCTTCGCCCGACCCGTAGATCTTGGTGACGTCGCGAAGCTCGATGAGCGGCTGGGCGGCAGTCATGCTGGCATAATCCCGGTCACATGGATTCCCATTCGGGAATTTGTGTTCGAAGGATTCTCGCGCGGAGCCGCGGAGTCGCTCTTCCTCGTCATGGCCGGGCGTTGGTCCCGGCCACCCATGAACACCGGCGCCGTTCGTGTTCATGGGTCGCCGGGACAAGCCCGGCGAAGACGAATGTTTTGTTTGCTTTCCCCGGTTCCGCGGCTCCGCGCAAGAATCTCTTATCGGCGCACATCAGGAACCGGGCTGCTTCGGGGGTTTGTCGGCGAGATCGGTGACGACCTCGTCGCCCGGCTTCAGGTCGCCAGTCAGGACTTGGGTCAGATGCCCGTCGGTGGCGCCGAGCCTGATGTCGTGCGGCTTGAGGGTCTTGCCGTTTTCCGTCCAGACCCGGCCGCCATTCATTCCGTTCAGCGCCGGCGGCGCGGGCGGCGCGTTCTTCTTGACGTCGTCGGGCGGGACGAAGCGCAGCGCCGCGTTCGGCACCAGCAACGCGTCCCGGATCGTCGCCGCCTCGATCTCCGCTGTCGCCGTCATGCCGGGCTTCAGCATTCCGCCGACATTCTCTTCGCGGAGCACGCCCTGATAGGTGACGACACCCTGTACGGTTTTGGGGGCGTTATGGATCGAAAAGAGCCGCGCCAAGAACACGCGCGTGGGATACGCATCGACGGTGAAGGTTGCCTTGGCGCCCGGCCGGATCAGTCCGATATCCGCTTCGTCGATGTCGACGTCGAGCTCCATCTGGCTGAGATCGCTCGCCAGCGTGTACAGGACCGGCGTCGAGAAGGTCGACGCCACGGTCTGGCCGGCCGAAACCTTGCGGTCGAGCACCACGCCGTCGATCGGCGAATAGATCGTGCAATAGGAAAGCAGCGTTTGATCCTGCTGCACCTGGGCGCGGGCCAGTTTCACGCCGGCGACGGCGCGCGCGAGATCGCCCGTGGACGTATTCAGAAGCTCGCGCGAAATGGCATCGTGTTCGCCGAGCGCGGCGTAGCGCGTATGGGTGAGCGTGGACTGCTGGAGCGTCGCTTCGGCCTGCGCGAGGCTCGCCTGGGCCTGCTGCAGCTGCGCCAGATATTGGTCGGTGTTGATGAGCGCCAGCACCTCGCCCTTTTTCACATGGTCGTTGAAATCGACATTGAGCCTGTCGATGCGGCCCGAGACTTCCGCGCCGACATCGACCTGGTTGCGGGGCGCCAACGTGCCGGTGGCGCTGACGGTGACGGCAAGCGTTCCGCGCGCGACCGGTTTGGTGACATAGGTATGGGCAGGGCCTCTGCTCAGATAGAACCAGGCCCCCCCGCCCAGAGCGAGCAACACCAGCCCGGCCCATAGCCAGCGGCGGCGGCGCTTGCCCTTGCGGCCGATGCCCAGCCGCGATTCGAGCACGCGGTCGGGCGTGGGTGTGACGCGAATATCGTTCATGGATCCGGAAGTCCCCAGCAGACAGGCGGATTAACTCAATAACGAAAACTGCTATGGTACAATAACGTCAAGACATATGGCTGCGGGAAGGAACGCTTGCAAGGCTCCGGCGCGTCTTGATCAATAATGTCGGGCTTTTCCATCCGCGTAATAAAATTTCATGACGTGTAGATGGAATAATACCGCATGAGATACATCGACCCTACGCGCCGAACGTTCGGTTAAAGCATTTCGCGTCCCGATTCGACGTCTTACTGCTCGTCCTGCGCGAGGGCGTCGCGCTGCTTCGTCAACCGGTCGAGCAGGGCTTCCTGGTCGGCGATGCGTTGCGATGCCAACTCATCGTCGGCGGCGCCGGAATAGCCGGCCGCCTGCTCGACCAGTTCGCGCAGGTTCTCCTTGATATCCGCGATTTCCGCGTCGAGTTCGGCGATACTCTGCTGTATGTCGGACATGGCTCGATCATCTCCTTTCGTGCATCCAACGGCGCGCGTTGGAGCGTGTGACAGATGTCGATCCTAGCCCGGCTCGTCCGCAGGCTTAAAGCCCCGCGCGTCGGCGTCCTGCCGGGGCACCGCGGGTGGATTTGGTTCGTTCCCACGAGGCCAACGCTTGAATCGCCTGCAGGGAAAATAAGGCATGAACTGGATTTTGTGGGTGGCGCCGCTGCTCGTCGCGGTGGCGGGTGTCGCGCTCTTCGTGTCGGGAAGCGGTTATTTGTTGCGCGGCCGCGCCGTGCGGGCCGGAGGCCACATGCTCCTGGGCGCGCCACTGGCGATCATCGGCGTCGCGGCGGGGTTGCTTGGCCTCAATGCGCAGACCTTTGCCCGTCTTACCCATGAAGGGCCTGTGGCCCAAGTGAGCGTGCGGGCGATCGATCCCGCGCGATCGCGCTATCTGGTCACGATCCGCCGGCTGGATGGAACGGGCCGCGTTCAGACCTGCGAGCTTCAAGGCGACGAGTGGGTGCTGAGCGGGCGCGTGCAGAAATGGAAACCATGGGCGAACCTCCTGGGGCTTGATGCGACCTACAAGCTCGAGCAGCTGTCCAATACGTATTTCTCCGCCGCGCGCGGCAACGGAAAGCCGATCACCGCCTGCGATATCGAAGACGTGGCGCCGCGCCTGGACCAATATGTCCCGCAGCGCTGGCTCGCATGGCTCGCCGCACACTCCTACACGGTGGACCGGCGCTTCGGCTCCGCCAATTACATGCCGCTGGCGGACGGCGCGGTCTACCGCGTCGTGATCACGCAGTCCGGCTTCAACGCCGAACCGGTCAACGCCGCCGCACGCACCGCAAACGACGCACGGCCGTAGAACACTGCGAAGTTTTTTTTAACACGAAGAGCACAAAGCACACGAAGGAAAACGTTGCGCGAAGGGCGCAATAATTCTTCGTGCTCTTCGTGCTCTTTGTGGTGAACCAATTCTCAAGCCTCTCCCACGCGTGCTGCGCGTGGGAGGAAAGGGTGACGGACAGCTGCTCTCACTTGGGCGTCAGTTTGAAGAAGACGCCGCTGCCTGCGGCGCCGCCATAGACCGTGGTGCCGTAGAGTTCGCCTTTCGAAGTCAGCGTCACCGGAGCCCACGGGCTGTCGCCGTCGGCACCGCCGCTGAAGCTGTAGAGATCGGTCTCGTTCCCGCTCGGGTCGATCTTGAACACGCTGCCGCGCTGGTCGGCGCCGCTGAAACTGGTGGTGCCGAAAAGATTGCCGGCGGCATCCATGACCAGGCCGGCGCCGTACGGACCCGATCCTCCTGCCGGCACCGTGTAGAGGACCGACTGGACGCCCTTGGCCAGTTTGTACACGACACCCTCGCCGTTGTTGCCGAAGCCGACGCCGCCATTCAGGGTCGTGCCGTAAAGATTTCCTGCCTTGTCCTGAAGCACGGCACCCATCGGATAACCTCCGTCCGATCCGCCCGAGAAGCTGTAGAGGATTTTGAGCTTGTTGCTGGAGGTCTCGAGTTTGTAGATCACGCCCCATCCGCCCGCAGCGCCGCCATAGGCGGTGACGCCCAGAATGTCGCCCTTCTTGTCCATGATCATGGGGGTCAGGTTGGGATAGCATCCGTCATTCGCCGCGCAAGTGAAGCTGTGGAGCAGCGTGTAGTTGCCGCCGGCGTCGACCTTGAAAATGCTCCCGGCATTCTCGTCGCCACCGGAATAATTCGTGCCGTAGAGGTTTCCGGAACTGTCGCGGACGACGCCGGAGTTCGGGCCCTGTCCGCCATAGGAGTCGGTGAACGCGTGAAGCACCGTCTCCTTGCCGGCCGTATCGATCTTGAACACGGTCCCGCAGCCCGCGCCGGAGCCGTCGCAATCCGTTCCGCCGCCCTCGGTCGTGCCATAGAAATTTCCTTGTGCATCCCGCATCAGCGGACCCGCGGGATAGGCGCCGTCGCCGTTCGTCACCCCGGTGAAGCTGTAGAGAACCGTCTCATGACCATGCTCGTTCATCTGGTAAACGGTTCCACAGCCATTGGGGGCGTTGCAGCTGGACTGGCCACCTAGAAGGGTCGTGCCATAGAATTTGCCGTCCACCCGGATCACGGGCGCATAGGGATAGCCGCCATCGGCTCCGCCCGAGAAGCTGTGCAGAACTTTCTGCTTGTAGGTTTGCGCTTGCGCCGGCGCTGTCACGAGCGCGCAGGCGAGCGTCGCCAGGAATGCGGCTCCAACCGGCTGCAGGTGGATTGGGCGTTGAGCCATTTTCGTCGTTTCCCGTTCGGTGGTGTTGTGATGTTGCGAGCTACGCCCGCGGCGACTTATTCGAAATGCGTTCGTCGGAGTCCGGGAGCGATTTCCGAAACCCGATGAACCGACCGTCGCCGATCGTGACCGCGAACGCCCCACATGTCCTGAATAAGAGTCTTAAATCGCATAGGGGGAAAATCGGAGTGCCATGGGCGGCGTGGGCAAGAATGGAGGGTCTGTGAAGAAGGTTCGTTCTGGACCCGGCAGCAGGCCAGACGAAGGAACTGGCCGCGCTGGCACGAGTACGCGACGAAGACATCGACACGCGCTCCATTCCGGAGGCAAAGAACTGATCGGACGCAAAGCGAGGCATTTTCCGGAGAGCCGAGAAGCCGGATTGATGCGCCGTCGGCATCGTCGCTATCGTGGATAACCGCACATTGTGAGGAGCGGCCGATGTGGCGGGACCGAGGATCGGGCATGGATGACAAGCAACGGGACGTGAAGACACAGAAACCGGCCGTCGAGGCGCAGCCGCTTATCGCGGTGCGGGACGTCCGGGCGAGCAGCCGCTGGTATGCGGAATTGCTCGGGGCGAACTCGCTGCCGGGTCACGAACATCGCAATACCTATGACCGGATCATGTGCGCCAGCCGGCTGGTGCTGCAGCTTCATGCCTGGGACGAAGAAGACCATCCCAATCTCGTCAACCCTGAGGCCGCGCCGCCGGGGCATGGCGTCGTGCTGTGGTTCCAGCTTGACGATTTCGACCGGGCCGTCGAGCGGGCCCGCGCGCTCGCCGCCGAGATTATCCTGGAGCCGCACGTCAACCCGGCGCCCAATCACCGGGAGATCTGGCTCCGCGACCCCGATGGTTATGTCGTGGTGGTTTCAAGCCCCGATGGCGATGTCGGTTCGTGAGGGCATTATTGTCGGAGCGCTCCAAATTTCATGAAAGCTTCAACGCTGCGTTTACGCTTTCCTATCGAAGGCGGGCTTAGACTCGCCTCGCGGGGGCAGGAGCGCTGCCATGGGTTTATGGAACTCGATTGTCCAGAATTTGCGCGTCGACAGCTGGGGCGTCGCGCCGATATCCCTCGCGGCGCCGTTCGGACTCCTGGTCCTGATGCTGATGGCGCGGCGCTTCGTACGCGAGCGGGGGCCGAAAGCAGAAAGCGGAGACATTGCCGGCGTGGCCTTCCTCGCAATCATCATCGGCGTGGCGTTTCTCTGGATTATCGCGGGCCTCGGGCTGATCGAACGATCGTTCCGCTGACCACACGCCGCTGGCTTACTAATAAAACCGTACCTCCCGGTAGTTGGACCAAAGTTCGTCTTTTTCATCGCGCCAGGTCATGCCAGCCTGCCCGTTGCTGGTCGCATATTGTCGGCCCCGATATTCTACGCGACGCTGCGCATACGCGGGACCAAAGCCTGCGAACAAGCCGGGGGAGGCATTGAGAGGCCGTTGCAGGGGCAATTCCTGAACCAAAGCGCACAACCTTGCCGCGCCTGCTTCGCGTAATGAAACTTGTTGGGAGCGCCAGCATTCAATGTTTCACATGAAATAATCAGTCGCGGTTTGGTCTTCCTGCACGCCGGCCTGGGCGCCGTTTGTTCATCGGGCCGCGCGCCAGAATTGCCTGCGGGGCTCCGGAGGCGAATTCGCTCTAAAAATCGCTGTTATGCGTTTCGGTCGCGCCTTGGTCCGGCGCGATGCGCGTCAGGCGCAGGCCGCCTCTTCAACTTTCCAGGGCGGCGTGAGCTTGGGCTCACCGAAGTGGTGCCCCTGGAAGTAATCGACGCCGAGCGTGTCGAGGAGTTCGGCCTCTTCTTCCGAGCCGACCCATTCGGCGACGGTTTCGAGGCGGAAATGCCTGGCGAGATCCACCAGCGTGCGGACGAAAATTTGGTTCTCCCGCGAGTCCTTGAGGCCGCGCACGAAGGAGCCGTCGATCTTGACCATGTCGACGCGCAGCATCTGCAGATTGCGGAACGAGGTGAAGCCCGCGCCGAAATCGTCGATGGCGACCTTGCAGCCCAGCTCGCGCAATCCGGAGATGAAACGCGAGCTCTCCTCGAAATCGTTCAGGGCCGCTGTTTCCGTCAATTCGATCACCAGGCGCTTGGCCACGTCCTGGTTGGCGCGGATGCAACTCATGAACGACGACAGCCAGGACGAGTCGCCGGCCGTCGTACCGGAAACATTCACTGCCAGCGAAATGCCGGGATAGGCGTGCAGTTCGGCGATCGCGAGCTCCAGCGCGCGGCGGTCGACCTGACGGATCAGGCCCAGCTGCTCCGCCGCCGGAATGAACTGCCCGGCCGTCGCAACCGACCCGTCCTTGCGTACGATGCGCAGAAGACATTCGTGATGGACCGGCCGCCGCCACTTCGCGGAAATAATAGGCTGATAGGCAAAGACGACGCGGCCGGCGCCGAGCGCGCAGGCGAGTTCGTCGGCGACGGCCATCAGCCTCAGGCGTGCCGCTTCGCGCTGCGGCGATTGCGTATAAACGTAAAAGCTGTCGCGGCCGGTGCCGCGCGCGCGGTCGAGGGCTTCTTCCGCCTTCAGCATCGCCTCCTGGCCGGATGACGCATCGGACGGCAGGCGCACCGCACCGACGCTGATCGTTGCGGCGACTGTCCCGCGTCGCGTGGCGATCACATCGGCGCGAACCGCCTGGCGGAGCCGCTCGGCGACGAGCGTCATTTCGCTCTCCGAACAGGATGCAAGAATGACACCGAACTTGTTTCCGGCGATCCGCCCGATCACGTCGCTTGCGCGCAGCGCCGAGACGATCCGCTCGCCCACCGAAACAATCAATTCGTCGGCGGCACCAAACCCGTAGGCCTCGTTGATCGCAGCCAGACGGTCGATGGCCGTGACGAGATAGGCGCAGCTCTTTTCCTGGGCCTTCGCCGTGTCGATCGCGCGCGCCAGCTCCGCGCGCAGGCTGGTGCGATTGAGATGGCCCGTCAGTTCGTCGCGCGTCGCCAGATAGGTCAGCCTCTGACTTTCGCGCTTGCGCTCGGTGACGACACGAAGAAAGCCGGCGATCCGCTCGGCTTTGCCCCCTGGACCGGGAATGCGCACGCCGCGCGCTTCCAGCCACGCGGGACCAAGCGCCGAATGCGCCTCGAATTCGATCTCGAAGAAACGATTATCGAAATTTGTATCGTGGAGAAGCGCGTCGATCCGTTCCCGCCCGGTCGCACCCATCCATTCGCGAAATCCGGCGCCGTGGCCCATGCGGGCGGCATCGCCGTGCATGGCCAGTATGTCGAGAGCGCCGTCCCAATCGATCCGGTCTTCCCCGACCGTCCAGTCGAACGCGGCCTCTCCGGCTCCGCGGGCAGCCAGCCTGAGGCGCTCGAGCTCCTCAATGGCCGAGAGTGCACGGATCCCTCGTACGGATCTCTTGGGCAGCGTCTGGTTGGGCACGATCCGCCGTTCCTTGGCGTCTTGCGATCTTTGGCGGATGATTGAAGCCAGTTTGTTAAAAAATCAGAAACTCTGCGCGGTCGGAGGGGTGGCAGGAGATTTACTACGGTTTTGACTTAACGGCTTATTGCCACGCACCGAATGGATTTACCTCGGATGCGGCCAGATTTTTTCCGGCTCTATTGGAGATTTTCGGGTGAGCCGAGAATGGCCGCGCCAATAATTCGACCATAGCCGCCATCCTGGAGCACCACGGCCACGGTGTCGTAAGACGACCCAAGCGGATCGGAGCGAGGGAGATCGAGCGAAAGCGGCTGTCCCTTCCAGATGCCGATCGCTCGAACGTCCCGGACGCTGTTCCGGTAGAAGAGTGTCCGCCCCTGGTTTTCTCCGGCGGTGACGTGCACCGAGGCATGGCTCAGAATGTGGAATAACCAGACTGTCGCGTCCGTGCCGTTCTTCGCAGTTCCGGCGCCGATGGCGATATGAAGTGCCTCCGGCGTGGCGGAAAGCGAGACCGGAATACTCCGCGCGTCTGTGGTTCGGGCCGCAATGACCGCCTCGATCTGCCCCTCACGGCTGCCCACGACGTCCGTCGCACCGTCTATGATCATCTGCGGCGTATAGATGCCGCCGCGCCCCATCGCCGCGGCATAGGATTTCTGCCGGCGCGTATTTGCCTCGCTGGCCAGCGTGTCTTTCCACCCCAACATGTCCCAATAGGTGATGGGCAGACTTAGGGCCAGAATGTCCTTGTGTTCTGCCAGTTTCCCGAGCAACGCGTCGGCGGGTGGACAGGAACTGCAGCCCTGACTTGTAAACAGCTCGACCACAAGCTGGCGTTTAGCACCGGCGTCAGCCCCTGCAGGACCCAGAGCCAGCACGACCGCGAACAAAAGGCCGGAAATCCTGGGGAGGCGCAACATTCGATGACAATAGGGCTGCCGTCCCTACCCCTCCAGTCACTTCGCCTTGAGATTATCGCAGTGCAAACGCGCTACAACTCTGGCGCATAACGAGACCTACGCCGCCAGAAGATTCCTGAGGACAAACTGCAGTATTCCGCCATTTTCGAAATAGGCGACCTCATCCTCGGTATCGATGCGAAGGTGGAGGGGCATATCGGCCATGCGGCCATCCGCATAAGCGACCTTGGCGCGCAGCCCCATCATCGGCGTGAGCGAGTCCGCAAGGCCTTCGATATCGACCCTCTCCCGTCCGGTGAGCCCATAGTCGCGTCGGGACTTGCCGTTCGCGAAGACAAGGGGGGCGATACCCATGCCGATCAGGTTGGAGCGGTGAATGCGCTCGAAGCTTTCCGCAATCACGGCCCGAACCCCCAGAAGCCGGGGACCTTTGGCGGCCCAGTCGCGCGACGAGCCGGTGCCATATTCCTTTCCAGCGACGACGACGAGCGGCACGCCGTCTTTCTGATAGCGCATCGCCGCGTCGAATATCGACATCTCCTCACCGGAGTCGCCACCGCCGTAATAGATCGTATCGCCGCCTTCGCGCCCGCCCAGCATCTCGTTTTTGATCCGGATATTGGCGAAGGTGCCGCGCACCATCACCTCGTCATTCCCGCGCCGCGCGCCATAGGAATTGAAATCGGGATAGGCGACGCCGTGCTCGACGAGATAGCGGCCGGCCGGACTATCCTTTTTGATCGATCCGGCGGGACTAATGTGATCGGTGGTGATCGAATCTCCAAACAATGCCAGGATCCGCGCGCCCCTGATATCTGTTACACCGGACGGCTGGGCGGCCATTCCTTCGAAATAAGGGGGATGTTTCACGTAGGTGGATTTCGGATCCCAGGCATAGGTTTGGCCTTGGCGCACCTTCACCTTCTTCCATTCGCGTCCACCATCGAAGACGTCGCCATACCGCTCGCGGAAGCTCCTGGTCGTGACTGATTTGCGGATTGCCGAGGCGATTTCCTGCGGCGAGGGCCAGATATCCTTGAGATGAACCGGCGTTCCTTTCCTGTCGTATCCGAGCGGTTCCTTCGCGAGATCGACATTCATCGACCCCACGAGTGCGTAGGCCACGACAAGCATGGGCGAAGCAAGATAGTTTGCGCGCACCTGCGGATGCACGCGGCCTTCGAAATTCCGGTTGCCGGACAGTACGGCGGCAGCCACGAGATCGCCTTCGGTAACCGCCTGCGCGATGGGCTCGGGCAAAGGTCCGGAATTGCCGATGCAGGTCGTACAGCCATACCCCACCAGCGCAAATCCGAGCTTGTCGAGAGGTTTGTCCAGCCCGGATTTTGCAAGGTAATCCGTGACAACCTGGCTGCCCGGAGCAAGCGATGTCTTGACCCAGGGTTTCACGGTCAACCCGCGGGCAATTGCATTTTTCGCAAGCAGCCCCGCGCCGATCATAACGCCGGGATTGGATGTATTCGTGCATGACGTGATGGCTGCGATGACCACATCGCCATGGCCCAGCGTATAGTCCGCGTCTGAAACCGGAACGCGGCGGTCCGCTTCGTCGCCTTTATGAAATTCCTTGCTCAGGGCGTCGGCAAATTCCACGGCGGCCCTGTCGAGCGGCACGCGATCCTGCGGCCGCTTCGGACCGGCAAGGCTCGGTTCCACTGTCGCAAGGTCGAGATCGAGCGTGTCCGTGAATTCCGGCTCCGCGCTTTTTGGTCCGCGGAACAGGCCTTGCGTCTTCGCATATTTCTCGACCAGCGCGATGCGTGCTGGCTTGCGGCCAGTTGCCTTCAGATAACGGAGCGTCTCGGCGTCGATCGGGAAGAATCCGCAGGTCGCGCCATATTCCGGCGCCATGTTGGCGATCGTCGCACGGTCCTCGAGCGCCATTTCATCGAGGCCCGGACCAAAGAATTCGACGAATTTCCCTACCACGCCCTTCCGGCGTAGCATCTCGGTGACGGTCAGCACGAGATCGGTGGCCGTCACGCCGGCGCGCAGTTTGCCTGTCACGCGAAACCCGATGACCTCGGGGATGAGCATCGAGATGGGTTGCCCCAGCATAGCGGCTTCCGCCTCTATTCCACCGACGCCCCAGCCCAGTACCGAGAGGCCGTTGATCATCGTCGTGTGGCTGTCGGTTCCGACAAGCGTGTCGGGGAAAGCCTGTGTTTCGGCGCGCCCCGATTTTCCCTTCACCGCACGCGTCCATACCGTCTGGCCGAGATATTCCAGATTGACCTGGTGACAGATGCCGGTACCGGGCGGGACGACGCGGAAATTCGCGAAGGCCTGCTGTCCCCAACGGAGGAATCCGTAACGTTCGAGATTGCGCTGATATTCGATGGCGACATTTTTCTTGAACGAATCCCTGCGGCCGAAATTGTCGACCATGACCGAGTGATCGATGACCAGATCGACCTCGGCGAGCGGATTGATTTTCTCGGGATCGCCGCCAAGCGCCTCCATCGCATCGCGCATGGCGGCGAGATCAACCACGGCCGGTACGCCGGTAAGATCCTGCATCAGGACACGCGCCGGCCGAAATGCAATTTCGCGATCGGATCGCCTGCTCTCGAGCCAGCCCGCGACCGCGCGGATATCATCGGCGGTGACTGTGGAGCCATCCTCGTGCCGCAGGAGATTTTCGAGCAGCACCTTCAACGAATTCGGGAGCCGAGAAATGCCGGCGAGACCGTTCTTTTCGGCTGCCGCAAGGCTGAAAAACACATAGGATTTTCCGCCGACATTCATCGTCTTGCGGGATTTGAAAGTATCGGGATGAGTCACAGGAGATGCTCGCGCGAAGCAGCGGGGGTGGTTTAGTGACCTTCGTCCATTCTGTCATGCTATTTCTGACCAGCGGCGTGTCGCGTTGGGAGGTGCAGATGGGAGCGCCGGAACCCGATCCGTCCGCACCGAACACGATGGCGTGATCACCACGATCGTTCGGTCCCGGCCCGCCAGGCGCAATGCTGTCGACCGGGATATGGCGGACGCACGTGGCGAGGTATGTCTCGGCTTCGAGGGACGACACGGCGCATGGGGCCGTATTCCGGAGCGAAGGGGAACATTTTGTGCCGGCGCCGATTTGAAGGCGATCGCCGAGGGGAATGGTAGCCGCCTCGCACCGCCCCCCTATCCGCCCGATCGGCTGGCTCGGATGCGGCGATGGCCTCCACCCGCATACCCCCTCCGCAAGCCCGTGATAGCCGCGATTTCGGACAGAAATGCGCCTATCGAGAAAATGAAGCCGAAATGGGCAGGGCATTTGCACACGAATTTTCGCTCGGCTTGTCGACCATTCGGAGCGGCGAGACACGGGCGGCCGCGGCGCGGTTTTCTTCGGGTCCCGGCGGGCCCTTAGGCCTCCGCAATCCACAAATTCGCCCGATTCAGATTGCAGTGTTGAAATGCTCCAGCCGACTGGCTGCAAGCAATGCGGATCGGCGATTCGTGGCGATGCTGAGAATTTTGACAGTGCTGTTTTGCGGCGCGGCGCTCATGTCCGCATTCTCCGTTGCGCACAGCGCAGAACCGCGAGAAGCGCTGGAGGCACGACTCTCCTCCGACCGTCTGGGACGTATCGAATCCGGAATCTATCAGGCTGGAGATCACATCTCCTTTGCGCTGGATTCGAACGGCGCAAACTATCTTCTGAGTTTCAACGGCGTTCCGGAAACTTTTGTGCTTCATCCCGACAGTGCATCAATGGGAGGGCGCGTACTGAAATACGATTCGGGCGAGACTGCGCTGCAAGTGTCCGGCTGGGGCGCGCTGACCCTCTACACCGACGCCGATCCGGGCGGGCTTCCTGCGGTGCGAACTGGTGATTTCATTGCGCCGGCGTGGCCCCCGGTTTCGCAGGACGAGATCCAGAACGCGGAGCAGGAGGACGCCAGCCAACTTGGCGCGCAGGACCACCTCACGGTCGCTTTTCATGCGGACTGGGCTGCTCTTGCGGCCAGTGGACAGGCACCTGCGATTGCTCTCGATGCGCTGGAAAATGTCGCGCGCGGCATCGAACGGTTTTGTCGGTCCGCCCATGGGCATGCGGCGTTTGCACGGCGCGTAACCGCCGTCACGCTCGCCATGGCCGGGCGTCCTACAGTCACGCTGGAGGGCAAGATCCTGTTCGTTACGTTCAATCCCGATCTGGGCTACGAAGGGCGCGCGTCCTCGCGTTCCATCGCCTTCGCGCTCGGTATGCTCCTTTCGGCTCCAAAGAATCAAAGCTGACGGGAAACAAGGGAGATTCCTTTTTCAGGCGTCGCGCGCTATGGTCCCGGAGGGGCTCAACCAGTCGCCCCTGACAATTCGCCGCGTATCGTCCGCGCCTGCGGTCCATGCGACAGCTTCTGGACCGGCGCCCACTTGAGTGGATGACCATGATATCCCAAAAAGCCGAAGCGGTTCGCAGCGTGTCCGCGGGAGGCCCGGCAACAAATGGCGAATATGCCGCGGAAAAATCTGCCGCCGCCGCCTGCGCGATCCTGAAATCGGCGCGGCCTGAGCTCGCGGGTTTCTGCGTAGAGTTTTTGTCCGGAGCCCCTCCGGAGGATATGGCGCGCTATGAGCCCGCCTCCCTGGCGGCATTGGTGCAGTCCGTCTCCGAACGTTCCACGGTACGCAAAGCTGGGGGGACGCTGGTCGATCTGTTCAGCCTCCAGACCGGGCGGGGGGAACGCACCGCGAGTGAAACCGTACTGCTTGCGGTCAACGACGACATGCCGTTCCTTTTCGATTCTTTCACCGGAGAACTCGCGGCGCAGGGGCTGCGAGCCCAGGCGCTGTTCCACCCGGTCATGCGCACGATGCGCGACGCGAAGGGCGTCCGCGGAAACTCGGGCGCGCCCATGCGCGAAAGCGTCATCGTCGCCATTCTCGACCCGGCACTCGATGAAGCGCACCAGACCGCGCTCGTCGAAGGCGTCCGCAATGTATTTACCCAGGTCGGTCTCGCAGTGCGGGATTGGCGGCGGATGCTTGGGAAGCTCGAACAGACAATCGCGGATCTCAAGGACCATCCTCCGGCAATTCCACAGGAACTGCTGAATGAAAGCATCGCCTTTCTGGAATGGCTTGGCGAGAATCACTTCACCTTCCTGGGATGTCGCGACTATGCGTTCAGCAATGCGGACGGCGACAGGCTGGAACCGATTGCCGAGAGCGGCCTGGGGCTTCTGTCCGATACGGGCGCGCGCGTCATAGGCGGCGGTGCGGACCATGCGAGCCTTTCCCCGGAGCTTCAGGCTTTTCTCGCACGGCCCGAACCTCTGATTATTACCAAAGCCGCCGAGCGGTCCCGCGTGCATCGCCGCGTGCACATGGATTATGTCGGCGTGAAGCTCTACGACCCGAGCGGTAAGCTCGCCGGCGAACGGCGTTTCATCGGGCTCTTCACTTCGTCCGCTTACAGCAAGCGGCCAAGCGACATACCGCTCCTCCGCCTCAAGATTTCTCATATCCTCCAGCACGCCGCGTTGGCGCCGGACAGTCATGATGGAAAGGCGCTCGCGCACATTCTCGATACCTATCCGCGCGAGGAACTTTTCCAGGCGGACGAGGATGAAATTTTCTCGACGGCCATGGGCGTGCTGCGTCTGGGCGAACGTCCCAGGGTTCGCGTGTTCCTGCGCTACGACCGTTACGACCGTTTCGTATCGGCGCTCGTCTACGTGCCGCGCGACCGGTATGACACGCAGGCGCGAGAGAAAATTCATGCGCTTCTGGCGCGCGCCCTCAATGGAAGAATGTCGGCGTCGACGCCGGTAATCGACGAATCTCCGCTGGCGCGCGTCCACTTCATCGTTGGCCGCAATCCAGGCCCAAGGCCCATAGTTGAAGAGCGGCAAATCGAGGCCGATATTCGCGCCGCGATCCGCACCTGGGGCGACGGATTCATTCAATCTCTCATCCGCGATTTCGGTGAAGCTGAAGGTCTTCGCCTCTTGCGCCGCCATGCCGGCGCGTTTCCGGCGCGCTACCGCGATGCCTTCTCGCCGGATGAGGCGGTGCGTGACCTCGCCGAACTCGATCGGCTTGTACAATTCGGCGTCCCGGTCCGGGCGCGCGCCTATCGCATGCCGCACGATGGCGGTCCGATATTGCGGCTGAAGCTGTACGTCCTGGGCCGCGAATTTCCGCTCTCCGCATCCTTGCCGATATTCGAGAATCTCGGCTTCCGGGTGATCGCGGAAAACTCCTATCCAATCGGCCTCAACCCCGGTCAGGGGACTGTCACGGAAGCCGCCGTTCTTGATTTCTATATGGAACGTGCAGATGGCGCGGCCGTCGAACTCGACAAGGTCAAGCATCGGCTGGAAGAGGTCATCCATGCCGTCATAACGGGAGCGGCCGAGAATGACGGCTTCAACCGCCTGATTGTCACAGCGGGGTTGCCGTGGCGCGATGTCACCGTTCTTCGGGCCGGCGCGAAATTTCTCCGCCAGGCAGGATTTTCATTCAGCCAGGATTACGTCGAGCAGGCTCTGGCGCGGAATTCCGACATTGCCGCTCTTCTGGTCCTGCTCTTCCAGACCCGTCACGATCCCGGACTGCAGGACAGGGAGACGCACGCAAAGGATCTTCACGAGCGCCTGGAGGCGTCGCTGAACAACGTGCCGAGCCTCGACGACGACAGGATCATCCGCCGGCTGCGCAACGTCGTGGACTGCGTATTGCGTACTAATTACTTCCAACAGGACGCAGGGGGGCGCAGCAGCAACTGTGTTTCTTTCAAGCTCGACAGCCGTAATCTCGACGAATTGCCCCTGCCGAGGCCGCTCTGCGAGATCTTCGTCTACTCGCCGGAAGTGGAAGGTGTTCATCTGCGCTTCGGACGCGTCGCGCGCGGCGGTATCCGCTGGTCGGACCGGCGCGAAGATTTCCGCACGGAGATTCTCGGGCTGGTCAAGGCGCAGCAAGTGAAGAATGCAGTCATTGTCCCGGTCGGCGCCAAGGGCGGATTTTTCCCCAAACAGCTTTCCGTCAGCGCAAGCCGCGACCAGGCACAGGCAATCGGCGTGGCCTGCTACAAGTCATTCATCCATGCGCTTCTCGATCTTACGGACAATATTGGGCCCGATGGCACGATCCTTCCTCCGCCGCGCACCGTGCGCCACGATGGCGACGATCCCTATTTCGTCGTCGCGGCGGACAAGGGCACCGCGACGTTTTCCGACATTGCCAATGAAATAGCCGAATCGCGCGGCTTCTGGCTGGGCGATGCCTTCGCGTCCGGCGGCAGCCACGGCTACGATCACAAGAAAATGGGCATCACCGCGAAAGGCGCCTGGGAAGCCGTCAAGCGCCACTTCCGCGAAATGGGCCGGGACGTCCAGAATGAACCGTTCACCTGCATCGGCGTGGGCGACATGTCGGGTGACGTGTTCGGCAACGGCATGCTGCTGTCGAAACATACGAAGCTGCTCGCCGCCTTCGACCACCGCCATATTTTCATCGATCCGAACCCCGACGCCGAAAGCAGCTGGAACGAACGCAAGCGCATGTTCGATCTGCCGCGTTCGAGCTGGGCCGATTACAACGCCGCGCTGATCTCGAAAGGCGGCGGTGTGTTCTCCCGGTCCGCCAAGGAAATTTCCATCTCGCCGGAAATGACGGGGCTGATGGGCCTGAAAAAGCCGCGGGTTTCTCCGGGCGAACTCATCAAGGCGCTGCTCAAGGCCGAAGTCGATCTGCTCTGGTTCGGCGGCATCGGTACGTTTGTCAAAGCCGCGAGTCAGAGCAATCTCGATGTGGGTGATCGCAGCAATGATGCCGTGCGCGTCAATGGCGCCGAGCTCGGCGCGAAAGTCGTCGGCGAGGGCGCCAATCTGGGTCTGACCCAGCTCGGCCGGATCGAATACGCGAAAAAGGGAGGCCGTCTCAACACCGACGCAATCGACAATTCGGCGGGTGTCGACACCTCCGACCACGAAGTGAATATCAAGATTCTGTTCAGCGGTCCGCTGCGCCGCGGCGAAATTTCCGCGCAGGAACGCGACGTTCTGCTGAACGCGATGACCGACGATGTCGCCGCCCATGTGCTGCGTGACAATTACGACCAGACTCTCGCGCTGTCGGTAGCCGAGATGCGAAGCAGCCGCGACCTCGACTCGCATGGCCGTTACATACGCGATCTTGAGCGCAGGGGGCGGCTGGAGCGCGCCGTCGAATTTCTTCCCAGCGAAGATGAGTTGCACCAGCGCGCCCAGGCGGGGCTCGGCCTGACGCGGCCCGAACTTGCGGTTCTTCTCGCCTATGCCAAGCTCGATCTGGATGCCCAACTCGTTGCGAGCGATCTGCCCGACCAGACATTCTTTGCTTCGGAGCTCGCCGCATATTTTCCAACCTCGGCGGTCACGCGCTTTCCCGACGAACTGATCCATCACAGGCTGCGCCGCGAGATCATCGCGACCGTTCTCGCCAACCGGATCGTCAATCTCGCCGGCCCGGTCTTCATTCATCGCATCGAGGAAATTTCAAGCGCGCCCGCACCCAGGATCGCGCGCGCGTTCGTCATTGCTGTCGGCGCACTGGGGTTGGACACGCTGAAATCCCGCATCGACAGCCTTGACGGGAAGGTTCCTGCCGCCGTGCAACTCGGGGCTTATAACGACATCGTGGAACAGCTGCGCCGGCTTGGCCTCTGGTTTCTTGTCAATGTGCCCGTGCGCGCCAATATTGGCGACACGATCGGCCGCTATCGCGCCGGCGTGGATTCGCTCAGGGGCAGCTTTTCCTCGCTGGTATCGTCCTATGAAGCCCAGAACACCGAGCGCCGGATCGCGGAACTGCAGGAGGCTGGCGTGCCGCTTGACATCGCGGAAGACGTGGCCGTGCTTCCGCTTCTTGCCGGCGCCCCGGAAATAGTCCTGCTTGCAGGGTCGCGTGCAATGCCGGTCGATCTCGTTGCGGGAGCGTATTTCGCCATGGGCGCCGCAATCGGCTTTGACCGGTTGCGTGGTCTCGCCAATCGCATTACCGGCTACGAGCACTGGGATCGCCTTGCCATCCGTCGAATCGTGGATGATCTGTTCTCGGGCCAGCGGGTGCTCGCCGCCGATGCTCTCACCGGGTTCGATCCCGCGACACAGGGTGCAACGCGGGCCGGGGGCGCCCGGATGGTCAAACTCTGGGAGGAAACTCATGCCGATGCGTTGGCGCGCACCAAAAGTTTCCTTGCGGAACTTGAACGTGGCGGTGAGCTGTCGATCGCAAAATTGACGCTCGCCAATTCCCAGATCCACGCACTGGCCGCGAAGTGACGTTGAGAGGCGGAGAGAAGAGACACCGCAGTGGCGGCGAATCTTACTGGGTCCCTGACTCCCATCGGTGGCTAATTACTTCGTGTCGTCGAGAGGCGCGGACTTCTGGTTCGAACCACAGAAGCCTGGTTCAGTTGTGAGTAATACAGGGAGTGCCGTGATGCGCAAGCTTGCAATACTGCTGCTCTGTTCGGCACTGGCCGCCTGCGCCAGCAAACCGGTTGTGACGGTTCCGCAACAGGCTCCGCGCGTTGCCCTGCCGCCGGCGCCGCCGCCCGGCGAACCTGCGGATATTGCAGGGCTGGGCGCTACGCAGCTGCGCGTGGCGTTCGGTGCGCCGGCCTTCGTCCGCAAAGACGGGACCGCCGAGATCTGGCGCTATGACAGTCCAAGCTGCAAAGCGTTTTTTTTCCTCTATCCCTATGGCAATGCGATGCTGGTGCGCCATGTCGAAACGCTGCCGCGCGGAAATGAAATGGCAGCCGACGAATCCTGCCTCGCAACGATCAGACCTCGCGCGCCGCAATCGGTTTCCTGATGCGTGGAACGATCCCGTTCGCGACATTTGAGGTCAGTCGAGACTGCGCGTTTTCGGGGTGAAGCGGCAGAGATCGCGCACGACGCAGATGGGACATTTCGGCTTGCGCGCCACGCAGACATAGCGGCCGTGCAGGATCAGCCAGTGATGGGCGTGAAGCCGGTATTTGTGCGGCACGATCTCCAGCAATTTCTCCTCGACTTCGCGCGGTGTCTTGCCGGGCGCAAGGCCGGTGCGGTTTGCAACGCGGAAGATATGCGTGTCGACGGCGATGGTGGGTTCGCCGAACGCGACATTGAGAACGACGTTCGCCGTCTTTCGCCCCACGCCGGAAAGGCTTTCGAGGGCCGCGCGATCATGCGGCACCTCGCCTCCATGATCGGCAATCAGCCTTTGCGAGAGGGCGATGACGTTCTTCGCCTTGTTCCGGTAAAGCCCGATCGAGCGGATGTAAGCGACGAGGCCTTCTTCACCGAGCCGCACCATTTTCACCGGCGTGTCCGCGACGCGGAACAGTTCTGCCGTTGCCTTGTTCACGCCCTTGTCCGTCGCCTGGGCAGAGAGAACGACCGCGACAAGCAGGGTGAACGGATTGGCGTAAACAAGCTCGCTCTTCGGCGAAGGCATCTGTTTCTTCAGGCGCTCGAAGAACTGCGCCGCTTCGCGCTGCGTAAATGGTCGTGGCGCTCTCTGCCGGATCGCCGTCATTCTACACCTCCGGGCGACGCGACTTGCGCCATGCGAGTTGCAGTATCAGGATCGGCATCCGGATGACCGGAACGATCATTTGCGATCATCCGTTATCGGAGTGGATGGGGGAAGGCCAGGATGGACGGTACGGGCTTGCGGGCGATTGCATTCATGGCATCAGCCATATTGGTCGCCGGATGCGGAGTGGTTACAGGACATCGCAGTTTCGGGTACACCGCCACGGGGACTGAAACATCCTCCGTAAGCACGGAAATCGGCACATCCAGCGGCTCAATCGCTTCAGCACAGGTCGATCCCTGTACACTTGATCTCGACAATCCGGTGTGGCGCGATCACGGCGGACGCCCGGCCTATGAGAAGCGCTGCGGGCATCCCCCACCGCGGTGAAAGGTCTCGGGACCGTGTCGGAGAGCCTGATTTTCAACACTACGCTGCGGCCCAATCCGCCGATGGGCGCAGCCGCGCTGAAACTGGTCGTCGCCATCGTCGCGACGATCAATCTGGCATTCGGCATCTGGTTCATCTCCCGCGGCGCATGGCCGATCACACCGTTCATGGGCGCGGATGTCGGCTTTCTCGGTTGGGCGCTGCATGCCAGCCGGGTTGCCGCACGGCGGCGTGAAGAGCTTCGCGTCACCCATAGCAGCCTTTGTCTCGACCGCATTCCACCGCGTGGCAACCCGACCCATGTTGAGTTCAATCCCTACTGGGTGCGCGTCGAGCTGGAAGAGCCTCCACGCAGCGCAAGCCGGCTCACGCTCAGAAGCCACGGCCGAGAGGAACAGATCGGCGCCTTTCTGCCGCCGGCCGAAAGGCGCTCGGTGGCGCAGGCGCTGCGCGCGGCAATCTGGAAAGCGCGGGAAACAGCAACGGGCTAGGCGGCCCGGCTACTCCGCCACGCCGAGCACGTCGGCCATTCCATACAGACCGGCCTGCTGCGAGCGACCCCATTTGGCCGCTGCTACCGCGCCATTGGCGAATATTGCGCGATCTTCGGCGATATGGCCGAGAACGATACGCTCATGCGGTCCGGCAAGAATAACCTGATGTTCCCCGACAACCGTGCCACCGCGCAGCGAAGCAAAACCCACCGTTCCCGTTTTGCGCGGACCCGTCTGTCCCATGCGCGCGGCTTCGCGCTCCAGCGCAATCGCACGTCCCACGGCCGCAGCCTCGCCGAGAAGAAGCGCGGTGCCGGACGGGGCATCGGCCTTCATGCGGTGATGCATTTCCAGGATCTCGACATCGAAATCGGGGAGTGCTCTCGCGGCGCGCGTCACAAGCGCGGAGAGCAGCGTCACGCCCAGACTCATATTGCCCGATTTCACGACGATGCATTCGCGGGCTGCCTCGGCAATGCGGTGTTCGTCTTCGCCTGAAAAGCCGGTCGTTCCGATCACATGCACAATGTGTCTTTCGGCGGCGAGCGCAGCAAGCGCGAGCGACACCGCGGGCCGTGTGAAATCGATAAGCGCATCGGCGTCCGCCAGGGCAGTGCGTGCATCGTCGCCGATGACGACTCCGGCAGGGCCGAGCCCGCTCAGGACACCGCAATCAGCTCCGAGATCGGGATTGCCTGGTGCTTCGATAGCACCAGCAAGCGAGCAGGCCGGATCCGTAATAACCGCGCGGATCAGCGCGCGGCCCATCCGGCCGGCCGCTCCGGCTATGACGACCCGAATTCTGCTCATGCTTCAGGCCATACACCGTGGCGTCACGCGCCGCCATCGCCCGATTGGTTCGAGGAGCCTTCATTGCCGGCTCGCGCCACGGTCACCATGGCGGGGCGGAGCAGGCGATCCGCGATGACATAACCTGGTTGGACGACGTTGACGACGGAACCCGGCGCCTTGCCGTCGCCTGGGACTTCCGCGATCGCCTGATGAAGGTTGGGATCGAACTTTGCACCTTCGGCCTCGATGGCCTTGATCCCGTGTCTCTCAAGCGTGGCCGTCAATTCGCGCTCGGTGGCTTCGACGCCTTCGAGAACGGACCTGATGGCTGGCGAAGCTTCCGACTGCACCTCCGGCGAGAGGTGCGACAATGCCCGTCGCAGATTGTCGCTCACGTGAAGGAGGTCGCGGGCGAAGCGCGTCACGGCATATTGCGAGGCATCGGACCGGTCGCGTTCCGCACGGCGGCGGGTGTTCTCCGTCTCGGCGAGGGCCCGCAGAAGCCGCTCCTTCAGTTCGGCAATCTCGGCGCGGAGCGCCATGGCATCGGCGGGTTGCGCGCCGTTTTCATTCTCTGCGGCGGCAGCACCGGTCTCGATCTCGTTGTCGTTGTCGGCCATGTGGTTCCTTCCGCCGTCAGGCAAGCAATCTTCCCACGATCTTCGCGGTGTGGTCCACCATCGGGATGATCCTGGCATAGTTCAAACGCGTCGGACCCAGAACACCGATCACGCCAACCACCGCGCCTTGCGCATTCGCGTAGGGAGCGGCAATGATCGACGAACCGGAAAGGCTGAACAGCCTGTTCTCCGAACCAATGAAAATGCGCACGCCGTCGCCCTGTGCCGCAAGTTCCAGGAGGCGGACGAGGTCGTTCTTGCGCTCGATATCCTCGAACAGCGTTCGCACGCGCTCGAGGTCGGTCTGAGCGTCCAACCGGTCGAGCAGATGCGCGGTTCCGCGCACGATCAGCACTTTCTCTTCCGCCGTCCGCGCATTGCCGGAAGGCTCCGCCAGGACCGCGAGGCCTTCGGCAACGATCTTTGCGGTCAGCGCGTCAAGCTCGGCGCGCGTCGTTTCCAGGTCCGCTGCGATTTCGGCGCGGGCGGCCTCGAGGGTGCGGCCTCTGAGCCGCGCGTTCAGATAGTTGGAGGCTTCGCTCAGCGCGGAAACCGGCAGTCCAAGCGGGGTCTCGATGACACGGTTTTCGACCTGGCCGTCTTCGGTGACCATAACCACGAGCGCGCGCCCCGGTGCCACGGGCACAAACTCCACATGCTTGAGCGCGGAATCCTGTTTGGGGGCCACAACGAGACCCGCACAATGCGACAGGCCCGACAGCATCATCGTGGCCTGGGTGAGGACGTCCTCGACCCCGCGCCCAGTCCGGCTGATTTTGGCTTCGATTACCGCGCGCTCGTCCGGCGACAGATCGCCGACCTCGAGAAGCCCGTCGACAAACAGCCTCAGTCCCTTGTCGGTCGGTACGCGGCCGGCGCTGGTGTGCGGCGACCACAGCAGGCCCATGGCTTCCAGGTCCGACATCACATTGCGGATGGAGGCGGGCGACAGGGAGTGCGGCAGAAGCTGGGACAGGGTCCGCGAACCCACCGGCTCGCCCGAAGCCAGGAACGCATCGACCAGATGGCGAAAAACCTCGCGCGGCCGCTCGCCGAGGTCGCTCACCAAAAGGCGCGACTGCGTTGTGTCAACAGGGCCCTGTTCCACGTCCAAACTCTTGAAATGACTAAACAATTTTCCAGAGGAACGTCCGCGTTGCGCCCACCGGACAGCAAGGCTAGGTAGCGGCAGCCATCATAAACTTCAAGGGATACCATGCGCCCCAGCAAGCGTGCCGCCGACGAGATGCGCAAGATCACATTGGAGGCGGGAATAGCCCGTCACGCGGAGGGCTCTTGCCTCGCCAGATTCGGCGACACCCATGTCCTCGTCACTGCCAGCCTTGAGGAGAAGATTCCGCCTTTTCTCAAGGGTTCCGGGAAAGGCTGGGTCACGGCTGAATACGGGATGCTTCCCCGCTCCACCCATGAACGCATGCGGCGTGAGGCCGCCCAGGGCAAACAATCCGGGCGCACGCTGGAGATCCAACGTCTCGTGGGACGTTCGCTGCGGGCCGTCGTCGACCTGACGGCACTTCCCGAACGACAGATCGTCATCGACTGCGATGTGCTGCAGGCGGATGGCGGAACGCGCACGGCGTCGGTTACCGGCGGTTTCGTGGCGCTCAGTCAGTGCGTGGCGTTCATGACGAAAATCGGCATGCTGACGAAGCCTGCAATCAAAGATCAGGTGGCGGCGGTTTCCAGCGGCGTCTGGCAGGGCACGCCGGTTCTCGATCTCGACTACGACGAAGACTCGACAGCGGAAACCGACGCGAATTTCGTCATCACCGGTTCGGGCGGCTTGGTGGAAGTGCAGGCGACAGCAGAGGGCGCCCCGTTTTCGGAAGAGGCGCTTGGCGAGCTTCTCCGCCTGGCGCGCAAGGGCGTGACGGAATTGATGGAATTGCAACGACGGGCTCTGGCGTGACACGCACGCTCGTCCTCGCGACGCACAATCGCGGCAAGGTGCGGGAAATCGGCGAACTGCTCGCGCCGCTCGGCTTCGACGTGAAAAGCGCGGACCAGCTTGGGCTTCCCGAACCGGAAGAAACGGAGACGAGTTTTGCCGGGAATTCTTTGCTTAAGGCCGAAGCTGCCTCCAAAGCGTCAGGTTTTGCCGCCCTCGCCGATGATTCCGGACTTGTTGTTTCAGCGCTCGATGGCGCGCCAGGGATTTATTCTGCGCGCTGGGCCGGACCAAACAAGGATTTCGCCGTCGCGATGGCACGCGTGGAGCATGAGCTGGGGGCGGCCGGCTCTGCGGACCGTTCGGCAAAATTTGTTTGTGCGCTGGCGTTGGCACGACCGAGGGACGAGACCGTCGTCTTTGAAGGCGAAGTCCATGGCCATCTCGTCTTCCCGCCGCGTGGGGAAAAGGGATTTGGCTACGACCCGATCTTTATTGCCGACGGCATGGATGTTACCTTCGGCGAGCTCGACCCGGCTCACAAACACGCCATCAGCCATCGCGCGCGGGCCTTTGCGAAATTGAAAGCCTGGCTTGAACGTTCGGACAGTCTCGAATGACAGCCGAGCCATTCGGCGTCTACATCCACTGGCCGTTCTGCGCCGCCAAATGCCCCTATTGTGATTTCAACTCCCATGTGCGGACCGAGATCGAGGAAGCCGGCTGGGCCACGGCGATCGAACGCGAACTGGCCTATGTGGCGAGCGAGCTCGTCTCCACGCGCGATCCTGTTACATCGATCTTTTTTGGCGGCGGCACGCCATCGTTGATGAGCGGACGCGCCGTAGGTGCAGCGCTTGACGCGGTTGCACATCATTGGCCCGTCGCAGAAGGTGTTGAAATTACCCTCGAAGCAAACCCCTCCAGCGTCGAAGCGGGGCGATTTCGCGACTATCGCGAGGCAGGCGTAAATCGTGTCTCATTGGGCGTTCAGGCGCTCAATGATCGCGATCTGAAGTTCCTCGGGCGTATCCATGATGTTGCCGAGGCAAGGGGTGCCGTAAAGGTCGCGCAATCCGTCTTCGACCGGGTTTCGGTCGATCTCATCTATGGCCGTCCGCACCAGGCGCCCGCCGAATGGCGCGCGGAACTACAGGAGGCAATCGATCTTGGCACGGATCACCTTTCGCTCTATCAGCTGACGATCGAGGACAACACACCCTTTGCCGCGCTCGCGCGGTCGGGCGCGCTCAAGCCGCTCGTCGACGACAGCGCGGCCGATCTTTATGAGTTGACGCAGGAAGTAACGGAGCAGGCGGGATTGGCCGCCTATGAAATATCCAATCACGCGCGACCCGGCAGCGAATGCCAACACAACCTGCTTTATTGGCGATATGGCGATTACGCCGGTGTGGGACCTGGCGCGCATGGGCGTCTTGGAAATGACAGAAGGCGTGTGGCGACGATCTGCGAGAAGCTGCCAGAACGCTGGATGGACCGCGTCGCGCGCGAAGGTCATGGCATTGTCGAAATGACCGAAATCAGCGCCGCAGATGCCGCCCGCGAACACCTCATCATGGGCATGCGCCTTGCCGAAGGTCTTGATCCTGCCGATTACACAAGGCGCTGGGGTGCGGGCATTTCGGCGGACCGTGTGCGTGCTCTCGTCAAGGACGGGCTCATTGAGATTCGGGGCAATCGCCTTGCCGCAACAGCGCAGGGCCGTCTCGTCCTCAATGCGATCATTGCCGCACTGACCGATCAATCAGCCGAACAGCTTGCCGTGGTTCACTAGAGCCCGCGAGACTGCCGCAATTACTCCCGCCCAGTCGCGGGGCGAGGCTTGGCGGAAGAGGCGCATGGATGGATACCAGGGGCTGTCGGGGCGCTGCAGCAGCCAGCGCCAATCCGGCACATAGGAAAGAAGCGTCCACACCGGACATCCCATGGCGCCCGCCAGATGGCAGAAGGATGTATCGACCGAGATCGTCAGATCGGCACAACCAATGACTGCAGCAATATCCGAGAAATTGTCGAGCCGGTCGCCCAACTGGACGATGTCGCTCCGCGGCTCGATCGCCTCGGCTCGCGCGCCGCGTTGCAGGATCAGCCAGCGGACTCCGCCAATTCCAAACAGCGGCTCGATCCGGGAGGCGGTGAGCGAGCGGTTGTAATCATAGGGATTGTCGGAGCTTCCGGCCCATGCCAGGGCTACAGTAAGTTGGCCCGCGTCGTTTGGAGGTATCGCCACGGACCGGCCCGGCGGCGGCGAAAGATAGGGCCCGTTCCAGGGGATGCTGGCGAGCGTGGTCCGGCAATAAAGCGGCAGGCTGGGAAGCGGCGCACAATAGTCAAACGCCGGCGGTGCGGCATCGTCCGGGACAACCTGGTGCACGCCATCCACGCGTGAAGCCAGCTCCACGAGCGTGGCGGGAACCGAGACGATAATTCGGGCGCCGCGTTTTGCGAGCAGCGTGGCGTAACGCAGAAACTGTATCGTGTCCCCGAGACCCTGTTCGCTGTAAAGCAGGAGCGTCTTGTCTGCCGGATCTTCGCCGCGCCATCGCGGCGCGAGAGCCGGGCCGGGAGGACACTGTGCGGTGACGCGATACTCGTAGTCATTCCATCCCGATTCCAGATCGCCCTCGAGAAGATTGAGCACGCCGCGGCCGAATCGCGCGTTACGATCCTGCGGCGCTCTGGCAAGAACCGAGTCGTAGCGCGCCCGCGCCTCGCGGAGTTTACCTTCACCGCGCAGGAGTTCGGCGAGAGCGATGAAGGCGAGATTCAATTCCGGGTCGAGCGCGATGGCCTGGCGCAGATGTGTTTCGGCTTCGTCGATGCGCCCCATGCGCTCCAGCAGCGAGCCCAATCCGACATGGGCGCGCGCCAGTCGCGGTTCGACCGCGATGGCCGACCGGAATGCATCGCTCGCAGCCTGCCACGCTCCGAGAAAGTTGCGCGCGACGCCCAGCATGTAATAACCGGTCGCGAAGCGCGGATCGGCTGCGACGGCAGCGCGGAAACAGCTTTCCGCTTCACCGAACCGGTTGGCCCGGAAATGTGCCAATCCGGCCTCATAGCTTCGCTGTACGCTCGGCATCGCGATTGCTTCCGATCGCGGAACGACACGTCGTTCTTACGAACCCGGCGACTGGAACGTCCTGGGCGCGGGGCTGACGACCGTGAATGTGCCGCCGACATCGACTTTCAGAACTGCGAGGCCGCGATCGGATGTTCCGTCGGGATTGAAACGGAGAATGCCGTCCACGCCGGAAAAGCCGCTGGGGTCCGTCAGCGCATTCCAGGTGAAGCGGTGATAAGGCGGCCCCGAAGACAGAAGCGCGACCAGTGACACCGCGTCATAGGCCAGGGCCGAGAGTGGCGGCGGCCTGGTGCCGAACACGGCACGAAATTTGGTTTCATATCCCCGTTCCGCGTCGGGGTCCGGCGCGGCAAACCAGCCGCCGGCAAGGCCCGGTTCCCGCGCGGTTGCGGGATCGTCCCACAACCCGGTGCCGAGATACTGCACCTGCCGGCTTCCGGCGCCCTCGGCCCCGAGGGCCGATGCGATATCGCGCAGAAGCGATCCGCCCTGGGCGATCAGGATGGCGTCGCCTTTCGACTGGGCAATCTTTGCGGCCGGTCCGGCAATGTCGCCCGCCTCGGGAACGAAATTCTCGAGCTCGACGATATGCGCCCCAACCGCCGCTGTGCTGTCGCGAAATGCTGCGGTCACGCGCGCGCCGTAGGCGGTGCGGGGAACGAGAGCGGCGAATGCCGAATGACCCTGCGAGGCCGCGTAGGAGATAATGCGCTGGACCTGGTTCTCAGGCTGGAAGCTGAGCAGATAGATGCCGTCGCCGGCAACAGCGCGATCGGTCGAAAATGATATGAGCGGCACGCCGTGATCGCGCGCGACGGGGGCAGCGGCCGAGACCGACTGTGCAAACAGCGGGCCGATAATGACTTCCGCGCCCTCGGAAACCAGCGTGCGCACGCCGGCTGCCGCTTCGCTGCCTCCCGCACCCTCATCCGCCGTGACCAGGAGCAGATTGTGCTTGCCGGAATCATACAGTGCCATTTCGGCAGCCTTGAGCATGCTCGACGCGAGCAGGCGCGTCGACGCCGAACCGTTTGAAAACGGCAGCAGCACGCCGATGCGCACCGGCGTCTGATCCGTCGGCAGATTGCCGAGCCGTGCAAATCCGCTTTGCTCGCCCGTCAGCGGATGCCGCGCCATCGTTCCCGTCGGTTGAGGCTTGGGTGGAGGCGGTACGATTTTTGGTGCCGGCGGAGGACCGGACACACAACCGTACAAAATGCCTATCGCCACGACGGAAGCGATCACGCAAAATCGCCGGAAAACACGGCCGGTCGACGCCCTGGGGGAAATCTTCGGATTATGGTTCATCGGACCGCGTGCCTGCGCTCATGCAAGAGAAGGTAATGCTCAAACCTAATCCGGCGCCGGGTCCGACGCCAAGCCCGCTGGAGCCGGGGCTTTACGTGACCGCCACGCCGATCGGCAATGCCCGCGATATCACGCTCAGGGCGCTCGACGTGCTCCGCCAATGCGACGTGATCGTCGCGGAAGATACCCGGACCACGTCCCGGCTGCTCGCCATCCATGCCGTTTCGCGACCCCTTCTCGCCTATAATGATCACAATGCGCCGCGCATGCGGCCGGTGATTTTGGACCGGCTGGCGCATGACGGGCGCGTCGTCCTGGTCAGCGATGCGGGCACGCCGCTGATCTCCGATCCCGGGTACAAGCTCGTGAAGGAAGCGCTGGCGGCGGGCGCCAAGGTCCACGTCATACCCGGCGCTTCGGCGGCCCTGGCGGCACTTGTGACGTCGGCGCTGCCCACGGACCGTTTTCTGTTTGCGGGATTTCTTCCACCGGCGCAGGCCGCGCGCCGCACCGCGCTCGAGGAACTGAAGACCTTCCCGTGCAGCATGATCTTCTATGAAGCGCCCCAGCGCCTCGCGGAGAGCCTGCGCGACATGTGCGATATACTTGGCCCCAGGCCCGCGGCCGTGGCGCGCGAACTGACCAAATTGCACGAAGAGGTGCGGCGCGATGAACTTTGTGCGCTGGCCGAACTGTTCGCGCGCGAAGCGCCGCCCAGGGGCGAGATCACGATTGTGCTCGGACCGCCTCCGGCCGCAATCCCGGACTGGCACCATGTCGACTCGCTGCTGGACCGCGCGCTTGGCTACATGCCCGCCCGCACCGCAGCCGAATTTGTTTCCGATGCGCTGAACCTTCCGCGCCGGCTCGTCTACAATCGCGCAATCGCGCGCAAGAACGCATCCGGCCGTGACGGCTGAACGGTTTCTGCTGCTGAAGCGCGCCGCCGAGCGCCGCGGCAGGCGCGGCGAATTGCTCGCCATGCTGATGCTTGTGTTGAAAGGCTATCGCATACTCGGACGCCGGATCCGCACCCACGCGGGCGAAATCGACATGGTGGCGCGAACGCGGGGCGGCATTGTCTGTTTTGTCGAAGTGAAGACGCGGAATTCGCCGCGCGAAGCGCAGGAAGCCGTTCTTCCGAGGCAGGCGGCGCGCATTTCGCGCGCGGCCGAACTCTTCATGGCCCAGCGTCCCTGGCTGATGGCCAATGGCGTGCGGTACGATACCATCGTCGTATCGGCCCGAAGCTGGCCGCGCCATCTGCGCGATGCCTGGCGTCCGCGCAGCCGGTAGACGCCGCCGCAAATCTGGTTCGGAGCAACGCATGACGCTGACCGTGGCAATTCAGATGGATCCGATCGCGCGCATCGATATCGGCGGCGATTCCACTTTCGCGCTGGCGCTCGAGGCGCAGCGCCGCGGCCACGAGCTGTTTTACTACGAGCCGCGCGATCTGTCATTCCGCGACGGCGTGGTCACCGCGCGCCTCCGGCCGCTTGCGGTCAGGCCCGAGCAGGGAAATCACTTCACGCTGGGCGACGCCGCTGTCCGCCCGCTGTCGCAGATGCCGGTGGTGCTCATGCGCCAGGACCCGCCGTTCGACATGGCCTACATCACCGCGACGCACATCCTGCAGCGGCTCAGCCCCGGCACGCTGGTGGTCAACGATCCGTTCCATGTGAGGAACGCGCCCGAGAAACTGTTCGTCACCCAGTTCGGCGATTTCATGCCGCCGACGCTCATAACAAGCGACCGCGAGGCGATCCGCGCCTTCCGCAGCGAGCATCGCGACATCATCCTGAAGCCGCTTTACGGCAACGGCGGCGCCGGCGTGTTTCGCGTGAAGGACGGTGATGAAAATCTCGGCGCGCTGCTCGAAATGTTCACGCTGCTCTATCGCGAGCCGGTCGTCGTGCAGCGTTACATCCCGGAAGTCCGCAGCGGCGACAAGCGCATCATCCTGGTCGATGGCGTGTTTGCCGGCGCCATCAACCGCGTTCCGCAGGAAGGCGAAGCGCGTTCCAACCTCCATGTCGGCGGCCGCGCCGAGGCGACGAACCTCACCGAACGCGAGCAAAGAATTTGCGAGGCGCTCGGGCCCGAACTGAAACAGCGCGGGCTGCTGTTCGCCGGGATCGACGTGATCGGCAATTATCTCACCGAAGTGAATGTCACTTCGCCGACCGGCATCCGGGAAATCCACCGCTTCGGCGGCCCCGACATAGCGGCGCTGATCTGGGACGCAATAGACAGCCGGGTTCGGGTATAGGCCGGAACATTGCTGGATTTGGGGCTTTCGTGCCGGCGCACTTGGTTCTCCGCATCGATGGCTTGACGAGAGTTGCCCGCTCGGAAACGCCGAATTCATCGCCGGCCTCGAGCGCATTCTCGGCCGCCGGCGCGCCAAACGCGCCCCCGGCCGCAAACCCTGTACACGCGATGCCGGACAGGGCGTGCTGCTCTAGTTTCTCACCCGCGAACATTGGGAAATGTAGTTCGTGTCCCGGTATTCGTCCGGCCGTAGCAACCGTTCACGTAGCGCACATAGCGGCGGCCGAGCGACTGCATGGTGCGGGAGAGACTGTCCGACCCGGCGGGTGCCGCCAGCAGATGAACATGATTGGTCATCAGCACATAGGCGAAAACGGCAAGACCGTATTCGCGGGCAGCGTCGGCGAGCCAGGCGATATATTGCGCGTAGTCGTCCGCGGGGAAGAACACCGCCTGCCGAATGTTTCCGCGCTGGATCACATGCAATGGCTGACCGTCAAGAAAGAACCGCTTCCGCCGCGCCATGGGAATATCCCCAAAGACCCGGCGCCACCATAACACCGCCGCCGCGAATTGTAACTCTGACCCCTATATTCAAATTCTTCTGTGTGCTCGGCATTTGTATCTCTTTTTGACCCGAGAGCATGATCCTCTCGAATCGATCCGGTTTCATCGATTGGTGCGGAAGTCGGATAGCACAAAAACGAAAAAAAAGAGAGCCAGAGTCATTCTTAGGCGGTTGCTCCGCTCAATGCGGACTACGTGTAGCGACGACATTGATACCCCCTTGCTTCGAGCCACGATGGGTCAATTCGACCAACCCTGATTTATAATATAGCAAAGTACAATGCCATGACAGGACCAGTGTTCACCCAATAGGCGAACGCTGACCCTCTCACGGTATTACGCTCGGTATTATCTCGTTCCCGCCCGTCCATCCCCCATTACACGTCCGCCCAGTTTTCAACCGTAAGGCCGCGGACGCGCTGGAATTCGCGCATGTTGTTGGTCACAAGGATCAGCCCGAGCGCACGCGCATGGGCGGCGATGAACAGGTCATGGGCGCCGATCATGTTGCCCTGGCGTTTCAGGCCGGCGCGGAGTTCGGCATAGTGCGCTGCAATCTCTCCCGAAAAATCGCTCACGGCGATGTTTCGGAGAAAGGCATCGACGGCGGCATGATCGGTTTGTTTGCGCGGGGAAATCTCGACGCTGTAGCGAAGCTCCACCTTGACGATTGCAGAATGCAGACATCGGCCAACGGAACACTCTGAAGCCGTTTCAGCACCTGGGCATTGGAACGCTTCGCGATGTAGGAGCAGATGTCCGTGTCGAGCATGAATCTCGGCATCAGAGCTTGCGCGCCTGCACCGGGAGTTCCTCGACGTCTTCCAAGAACTCGGGTGAGGCTTTGGGCGCTTCGGCAAGGAATGCCGACCAGTCCTTCGGACGCGGCGACAGCACAATTTCATCACCTTCCTTGCGGACGTAAACCTCGTCCGTGGCGAACTGAAAATCCTTCGGCAACCGCACGGCCTGGCTACGATTGTTCATGAAAATCTTCGCGGTCCGCGGCATGGCGGCCTCCGGCCGTAGCCGCGGATCGCAGCGGGACGCCGCCGGCCCAGCTGCCCTGACCGCTCATTTCACGATGCCGAGAAACACGGCCACGCGGCGCTCGATCTCGATCATTGTATCGCCATCGATGCGCCCGAACGGCGCCTCAACCTTGTTGCGATTTACCGTGACGGCTTTGTCGATCATGACCTGCGACGGTGTCCGTAGCCCGTTTTCCGGGGTGGGGTGAACGGGCACGCGCAGCAAAGGCGCGTCGAGTCGCGTGCTTGTCACCGGCAGAACCGTGACCGTGGAATGCTCGCCGAATGCGTCGGCCTGAATCACAATGGCCTGAATCACGATGGCCGGACGCGGCTTGCCGAAATCGCCCTGGAAGGCGACGGTGACGAAATCGCCTCGCCTCACTCCGTCCAGCCGTGCAGACCCCAGAGCGCTTCGTCCATGAGGGGCTGAAGGCCGCTATCAGCCTGATCCGCTTCGGCAACCAGCCGGGACTGGCGGCGGCACTCTTCGGCGAAGCCCGGCTGCCTCGTATCCGGCACCCAGATTTGCACCGGCCGCAGCCCTGCCTTTCGCAAAGCATTTCGACGCTTCTGCACACGCGCATTGATGGGTGTTTCCGGCACGGTCCCGTCCCTCCGCGTCCCTCGCTTGTTACATGTAACATCCTATCTCGCTGGAGAGGAATTCAATACCCCCTTCCTGAAGCGGCAATGGTCAAAACCACGTCAGTTGACAATATGCCCATAATGGTTATATAATATCCCGAATTAGTTTGACGAGGCACGCATGACCGAATCCACCGCCACCTACGCCGTCGGGCGTGGGAGACCGCCGCTGCATACGCGGTTCCAGAAAGGCCAGTCCGGTAATCCCAGCGGCAAGCCGGGGCCGGCGAAGCTGGCGAAACAGCGCTTCCAGCGCGCGCTTTATGCGGCGCTCGACGGCAGCGAGGCAGAGCTTGAGCATGCCACACCCGGGACTGTGCTGGCCGGGGTCGCGAGACGGCTGGCGCTTGCGGCCGTTTCCGGTCGCGTTCCGGCGATGCGGCTGCTGCTCTCGCTGCTCGACGCGGAAAGCGGCAAGGACGCGGACGATGAAGTTGCCGAACAGCTCTTCACCGGCGCGGAGCTGTTTTCCCTGCTGCAGGGTAAAATGCAGGGAAACGGAAAAGATTGGCTGGAAGAAATTCTGCAGCCGGATGCGGGCGGGAAGACGGTGCAGCCTCGGGGCGATCGCAGCGAGCAACCCGTAAGCGAACCAGCCCCTGTTGCACGCGAGCGAAACGATGCCGCTTCCCTGGTGCAGGGCAAAACGCAGGGAAGTGCGAACGATCCGAAGCAAATTTTCGCCGCGTTCGAAGCGAAGGGAATGCCTGTCGCGACGCGGTCGCAACTCATGACGGGCACGGCGCCCGCTCCGGCAAGCGTCCGGTTCGGGAAATCTCCGCCGATGGGCAGGAGGCCGCCGGCTGCCCAGGCTTCACGCGACTTCCGAAAACCCATATCGTCTGCTTCGGCCCGGGTTGCGCCGGGGAGCGCCGGATAAAACATCCTGCCGGAGCTGGTTGGGGCGGCGGAGTAGTTACGGATTGTTCCTTCCCCATCGAAGACGGGGAAGGAAAACAAGACGTGGCCGGGCGACGAACGAAACAAATTACGGCGTGGCGCCGAAGCGGTGCCGGTAGCGCGACTCGAGGCGGGCGACCGGCATGTAGATGAACACGTCCGTGGTGCCGAACTGACGGTCGATGACCGCGCCGTCGCCGATCTGCGCGCCGGCCCTGAGATAGCCCTTGATCAGCGGCGGCAGGGTGCGCAGCGCCTCCCGGACGTCGATGGCGTCCTTCGCCAGCCGGTTCATCGGCACGTAGAGTTCGGGATGCGCGCGCACCCGCATCGCCTCCGGCATCGGATGATAGTAGTGGAGATAGGAGAGCGGCAGCGCCAGCGCGTCGGCATCGGTGCCGTGCAGCGACGCGCAGCCGAGCATGGTGTCGGCGGAAAAGCGCGTGACGCACACCATCACGCCGCGCCAGAGCAGCTGCAGGGTGATGGGCTTGGCGCGGTAGGCCTTCAGAACGCAGGAGCGTCCCAGTTCCAGGAGGCGTCCGCCGCCGGCATCCGAAGTCAGGAGGCGGGAGATGTTGAACTCGCCGGAGGTGTAAAAGCCGCCCGCGCGCCTCGCATCGGTTTCCCGCATCAGCCGGTAGGTGCCGACGACCAGGGGCTGGCCCTCGTCGTCCATGGTGGCGCGGTCGACCACCAGGACATGATCGCAATAATCGTCGAAACGGTCGAAATCGCGCCGGTGCTCGCGCATCGCGGGGCTCGCAACCGCCGACATTTCCTCGTAGAAGACCTGATAGCGCAGGCGCTGCGCAGCCTCGACTTCGGGCTCGGTTTCGGCCAGACGAACTTCGAGCGCTCCGGCGGTCGCCAGAACGGGCCATTGTTCGAGGACGCCCTCGAACACGCCAGGTTCGTGTATGTTGACCAACGCCGTGTCACCCTCGCGAGCGAGGTCCGCACTGGGCGGCCCCGAAGCCGTCTCCGATCGTATCGGAGTCTTGGCCTCTCCGCAAACCGCGGCCGGCCCGGGTAGCCCCGCTCATGCGTTCGATGTCGCCGGACCCGGGGCGCGCTGCTGCGCCGCCAGCGCCATGAACAGGACGATCGCCGGGATTCCGAGGAGCGCCGCACCGACGAAAAACACCTGATAGGCCGGCATGAGGCCCTCATGCGCCGCCATGCCTTCGATAACGAACCCCACCGAGCCCTTGAGCACCTTGCCGGGCCAGGTATAGGCCGAGCTCAACAGCGCATATTGCGTGGCCGTGTAGCCCAGGCTTGTCAGGCTCGACATGTATGCGACAAGCGCCACACCGGCAAAGCTGATGCTGAAATTGTCGCCGACCATGACCGCGGCAAACAGGGCAGGGTTCGGATTCCTGGCGGCCAGAAGCGCAAAGGCGGCAATACCGAGCGCCTGCAGAACACCT
The DNA here is from genome assembly GCA_036272695.1 of Rhizomicrobium sp. Taxonomy (GTDB): domain Bacteria; phylum Pseudomonadota; class Alphaproteobacteria; order Micropepsales; family Micropepsaceae; genus Rhizomicrobium. The sequence goes on from DATAYG010000041.1 coordinate 93,428, forward strand.
CCGGCAATCAGCGCCCGCATATAGCCAAAGCGCAGCGCGCAAGCGCCTCCGGCCGCGATCCCCAGGAAGACGGCAGCGACGCCCACCGTGCCGCGCACGGCGCCGACGTAATCCTTCGACAGACCGATGTCGTGATAGAACGGGTTGGTTATGGGACCCCGGAGGAAATCCGGCAGGCGGTAGAGGCTGATCGCGGCGAGCATCAGCAGCGCCACCCAACCATAGGTCCGGACGAAGACCAGAAATGGTCCCCAGACCGCGTCGAGGAATCCCCTCGCCGACCAGAGCGGCGATTGCGCGGTCTTGCTGTCGATGACCCGGTCGGCTTTTGCGGGCTCCGACGCGACGAGCGTCGCCACAACGCCCACCAGCATGGCCAGCGCGCAGGCGATATAAGAGGGGCGCCAGCCGAGATGCTCCGCCGAGATCAGGATGAGCGCATCCGTCGCAAGAAACGCGATGCGATAGCCGAGCTGATAGGCCGAGGTGAGAAGCGCCAGCTGTTCGTGATTTTCCGCGGTTTCGATGCGCCAGGCATCGATGACGATGTCCTGGGTGGCGGATGCGAACGCCACCGCGAGCGCGAATGCGCCGAGAAGGATCAGATTGTCCCTGCGTCCCTCGACAGCCATCAGGAACAGGCCCACGCCCACCACCACCTGGGAAAGGAGCATCCAGCCGCGCCGCCGTCCCAGCCGGCCGAGAAGCGGCGGAGCGACGCGGTCGATGACCGGCGCCCAGAGGAATTTCAGCGAGTAGGCAAGTCCAACCCAGGAGATGAAGCCTATGGCGGTGAGCGACGTGCCTTCGTCGCGCAGCCAGTAGCCGAAGGTGTTGCCCGTCAGGAGAAACGGCAGCCCGGACGAGAATCCGAGCGCGAACATGACGAGCGTGCGCGGCTTGAAATAATCACCAAGCGGCGCGCGGACGCGCGATGGCACAGTCATTCGGCCGCTTCGCGGGCCGGCTCGGGAACGAGCCTTGCGATCATCCCGTCGAGATCTGCGGGAGAGATCGGTTTGCTCAGGAATCCGTCCATGCCGGCATCCTGGCATGCCTGCCGGCCGGCATCCAGGACATCTGCGGTGAGTGCCACGATAGGAGTGGGCGTGCGTCCGCCCGATGCTTCCGCAGACCGGATGCGGCGCGCGGCCTCGATGCCATCCATTCCCGGCATGTGTATATCGGTGAACAGGATGTCGTAATGCGACTGCGCCAGTGCGGCGATCGCATCCTCGCCGGAAATCACTTGCGTCACGCGATAGCCGCGCCGCTGCAGCAGTTCGCGCGTCAGCAGCGCGTTGACGGGATTGTCTTCCGCGAGAAGTATGTGCAGCTGCCTGTCTGTGCGCTGCCGGAGGCTTGCGTCGCCCGTATGGCCGGTCACCGCTGCACCCGGATGCCCGCGGGCATCCGAGTCCGGCGTGCCGCGGATCTGCGCGATGAGCGAGGCCTGACGCACCGGCTTGACGAGATAGGTGACGAAGCCCATGCCGCGAAGCATATCGAGCTTTCCGCGCGCGGCCGGCGTCAGCAAAACGATATTGCGCCATGCGGACACGGGCTGCGCCGGCAGCGCGATCTCGGCGCCGGGCCCGGCGTCGATGAGTATTACCTGAGGCTGGTGCGGCGCGAACGCGCGCGTGTCGTTCGATGGAAATAACGCAACGACCTCTCCGCCTGCCGCTGCAATTTGTGCGGCGAGGCTTTCGCGCAGCATCGCGTTGCGGGTCACAATTGCGACGCGCTGCCCGGCCAGCCTTCCGTTTTCGGCCCGCGATGCTGGCGTCAGAACCGGCGCGGGAACGCTGAACCAGAACGTGCTGCCGCCCGCCTCGCGTGGCTCCACGCCAATGGCACCTCCCATCGCCTCCACGAGCCGCTTGCAGATGGCGAGCCCCAGCCCCGTCCCCTCGAAACGGCGCGCCTGGCTGGAATCGACCTGCATGAATTCGCGAAATATGTCCTCGCGCATGGCGGCGGGAACGCCAATTCCGGTGTCATGGATTTCGAAGCGCAGCATGCGGCGGTCCCGTTCTTCCGTCGCCCGCACCTCGAGCCGCACGCCGCCGGTCCGGGTGAATTTCACGGCGTTGCCGATGAGATTTGTGAGTATCTGCCGCAGCTTTATGCCGTCGATGCGCACGAGCGGCGGTGTGCCGGGCGCGAAAACCGTTGCAATCTCGATCCCCTTGTCGTGCGCACGCGGCGCCAGGAGTTCGACGGTGGCTTCGGCGATCGTGCGAACATCGAATTCGCCCGGGTCGATTTCGACCGCTCCGGATTCTATGCGCGAAAAATCCAGGATTTCGTCGAGCAGCGACAGGAGCGTCTCGCCGCATTGCTGGATCGCCTCGGAATAGGTCCTTTGCTCGGGACGCAGCTTCGTTTCAAGCAGAAGCCTCGCCATTCCAAGCACGCCATTCATCGGGGTGCGGATTTCGTGGCTCATCGCGGCGAGGAATCCGGACTTGGCGCGATTGGCAGCTTCCGCCCTGTCGCGCGCTTCCGTCAGCGCCTCCTCGAGGGCTTTTTGCTCGGTGATGTCGCGCCCGACGCTTTGGACTTCGATCAGTCGGCCGGACGTGCCGCGGACGGCATAGTCTTCCCAGGAGATCCAGCGCCAGCCATAGGCCGTGCGTATCTTCTGGTCGTAGCGCATGCGTTGCGGGCCTGTTTCGAGGTGCGCAAAGCTCTCGAATGTCGGCAGACGGCTTTCCGGATGTGGCTCGGGCGCGAAGGGTTGCCCGATGGCCAGTTCGGGATTGAGGCCGAACAGCCGGAGGAATGCGTCGTTGCCATAGGTCAGGCGGCTGTCGGGCGACCGGCGGAAAATCGCATCGCCTTGGGCATCCACAAGGCCCTTGTACCGAACCTCGCTTTCGTGAAGCCGCGCGTTGACGGCCGAAAGCGTTGCCAGCGATACTTCGAGCTTCTCGGTGAGCGTCTGCAGCGCGGAGGCGCTGGCTTCGAGGCGCTTCGTACGCCGCCGCTCGCTGACGAGCGCGAGATAGAGCTGGAGCACGCCGAGTACAGCCACTCCGCAAAGCAGCACGGCGGCGCGGGCGGTCATACCGTGGTGGCCGAGAGCGTCAAGAATGGCCAGACCCGCGGCGGTGCAAATAATCAGCCCAATGACGGCGTCAACCGCACGCCGGATTGGCATGCCGCTCTCCCCCGGATAAGATGGATGGGGAGAATTGAGTACCGACTATTGCCAAACGCTTAACCCAAAGCCGCGCCACTTCGTGAATGGCTCGGAGTTTTGCGATCAGGGGGTGGCGCTCTCCTGTCACAGAAGCTTTGCATAAGTGTGGTGGACGTTTCACCCCGCAGCACACTTATTGGCGTGCTGGATTCAGGTGCCGCAACTGGTTCGCATAAGTGCACCGGCTCTGACTGGAATCCAGCCTGCCTGGGGTTCTATCTGCGTTACCAATGCTGCCGATTTCGGGGGCTGCCCAAATCATGGCCTATGTCAGTGCGACCATGACCAGAATACCTTCTCGTTCGTCGGCGGCCCTGAAAAGGTTCGGCCGCAACGACGCCATCTTTCGATGGTTCGCGTTCGGCGCGGCTTGCCTGGTTCTTTTGATTTTCGCCGGCATTATCACCGCCCTGGCCAGTGGTGCGTGGCCCGCACTGAGTACTTTTGGCCTCGGATTCCTGACCTCGACGGCATGGAATCCGGTGACCGGAAAATTCGGCGCCCTGCCGGCAATCTACGGGACGCTGATCACGTCGGCGCTTGCCATGGCAATCGCCGTGCCTGTCGGAATCGGCATCGCGATTTTCCTGACGGATCTGTGCCCGCGGCCGCTGCGCCGGCCGGTCGGGATCGCCGTCGAACTGCTGGCCGGCATACCTTCGATCATCTACGGCATCTGGGGTCTCTTCGTATTTGCGCCATTTTTCCAGCAATTCGTCCAGCCCCGGATCGTCAGCGTCTTCGGCGATATTCCTGTCCTGTCGAATCTGTTTGCCGGACCGCCCTATGGCATCGGCGTGTTCACCGCATCGCTGATCCTTTCCATCATGATCCTTCCCTTCATTTCGGCGGTGACGCGGGACGTTTTCGAGACTGTGCCGCCGATGCTGAAAGAAGCGGCTTACGGGCTTGGCTGCACGCGATGGGAGGTCACCTGGAATGTCGTGCTGCCTTTCGCGCGCACCGGCGTGGTCGGCGGCAGCATGCTTGCTCTCGGGCGGGCGCTCGGTGAGACCATGGCGGTGACTTTCGTGATCGGCAATGCGCACACGATCTCGTCGTCGCTGTTCGCGCCGGGCACCACGATATCGGCCACCATCGCCAACGAATTCACGGAAGCCGTAGGCGACCTCTACGTTTCGTCCCTTATCGCGATCGGACTAATTCTGTTTGTCATAACCTTTCTCGTGCTCGCGGCGGCACAAATCATGTTGTACCAGCTCGAGGCACGCGCCGGCGGCCGCACCCAATGAATCTAAAGCACTATGCGCGGCGGCGACTGCGCAACGGCATCTTCGTCGCATTATCGGTGGCTGCGGCCGCTTTCGGAATCGGCTGGCTCGCCCTGATACTCGGCACGCTGGTTATGGAAGGCGCGTCGGGAATGAGTGCAACCCTGTTTACCCTTCCGACGCCACCACCAGGTACGAGCGGCGGCGTTTCAAACGCCATATTCGGCAGCCTCGTCATGAGTGCGCTTGCCGTCGCGGTTGGAACGCCCATCGGGATTTTGGCCGGCACCTGGCTCGCCGAATATGGCCGCGGCGCGCGATTCGCGGTGTTCGTGCGCTTCGTCAATGACATCCTTCTTAGCGCGCCGTCGATACTCGTCGGGCTTTTCATCTACGAGCTGTTCGTGATCCATATGGGTCACTTCTCGGCCATCGCCGGAGCGGCGGCGCTGGCCGTTATTGTAATACCTGTCGTCGTCCGCACGACCGAGAACATGCTGCTTCTCGTTCCCAATACCCTGCGCGAAGCGGCGGCGGCGCTTGGAACGCCACGCAGCTTCGTTATCCGCACGGTCACGTGGCGCGCCGCGCGTGCCGGAATTGTCACCGGCGTTCTGCTTGCCATCGCCCGCATTTCAGGAGAAACCGCGCCGCTCCTGTTTACGGCCTTCGGCAATCAGTTCCCGAGCACCGATCTCAATGCGCCGATGGCGAGTCTTCCGGTTGTGATCTTCCAGTTTGCGAACTCGGCCTATGACGACTGGCACAGACTGGCGTGGGCCGCCGCGTTGCTGATTACCTTCGCCGTGCTCTCGCTGAGCATACTGGCTCGTCTCTTCGAATCGAAACGGATGTCGCAATGAGTGAAAAACCCTCCGCCGATCTCGCGACGCGGATCGATATCCAGAATCTGTCTTTCTATTATGGCGAAAACCACGCCCTGAAAGACGTGTCCGTGCCGCTTTACGAGCGGCAGGTCACCGCTTTCATCGGGCCCTCGGGTTGCGGGAAGTCGACGCTGCTGCGCGTCCTCAACCGCATCTACGAGCTCTATCCCCACCAGCGCGCGACCGGGAAGGTGATCTTCGACGGCCAGAACATCCTCGAGGGCAACAACGACGTAAACCTCCTGCGCGCGAAGGTCGGCATGGTCTTCCAGAAGCCGACGCCGTTTCCCATGACAATCTACGACAACATCGCTTACGGCATAAAACTCTTCGAGCGCCTGTCGAAATCCGAACTCGACGGCCGGGTGGAAAACGCCCTGAAACGTGCGGCCTTGTGGAACGAAGTCAAGGACAAGCTCCGCCAGTCCGGACTGAGCCTCTCCGGCGGCCAGCAGCAGCGGCTTTGCATTGCGCGTTCGGTGGCAACGCAGCCCGAGGTGATACTGCTCGACGAGCCGTGCTCGGCGCTTGATCCGATTTCGACCGCGAAGATCGAGGAACTGATCGACGAACTCGCCAGCGAATACACAATCGTCATCGTTACGCACAATATGCAACAGGCATCGCGCGTTTCCGACTTTACCGCTTTCATGTTCCTGGGCGAACTCGTCGAGTTTGGTACCACGGAAAGACTGTTCACGAGCCCGGTAAACAAGCGCACCGAGGAATACATAACCGGACGCTTCGGCTGATCGCTGTCCGTCGATTCTTCCCGGAGTGTCGGCCGGGACGCGACACCGTGGCGCGCGAAACGTCTGCGCATTAGGTTGGAACTGGTACCGATTTCCCGCGAGCTACACGCTGGCGGCCAGGGTCACTGAGTTCGTTGGCTATTTCGCGGCAGGTTTGGCGATTGCAGCCATTTTGAAGCGCGACCGGACTTTGCGGCCGGTGCACCAGGCAGAGGCCGCTTGAAAGTCCTCCGACTTGTCAGTGGCTGCTGCGGGCGTAGATGGCCCATAAATGCGCGATCATCGCATTGGTCGTGTCCGTCTGCGGTACGGCATTGAACGCACTGACCGCGGCATCTTTCTGCCCGGCATCGAGATAGGCAATTCCAAGCTGGACCTGGGCGTCTCCCTTGTCGGTGACGCCTTTCTGGATGCCCGCCTTGATCTGGTTGATGCCATCCTGGGCATGGCCCGCGCCGGCCATCTCCACACCAAGCTTCACGGAATCATCGCCCGTTTTGGACTTGGCCGCCGCGGCGGCCATCTTGGAGAAATTCGGTTCGTCCGCCAAAGCCATCTTCTTTGCCGTATTCAGCAATTTGACGGCGCGGTCGCCCGACAGCACCTTGGCGTCGAGCCCCTTCTGCACGATGTCGGCGGCCTCTGCAGCCCAGCCGAACTCCAGCGCCATTTCCGCCGCCGTCGTGTAATCGTCGGCCGACTTCATTGTGCCGGTACGAAGGCGCAAGCGGTAGAGATTGAGCGTCTGGCGGTCTTTCAGCCCCTTCGCATTCTCGGCGAGCTGAAGGAGATCGGCCCAGGATTTCTGTGACGGGTAGTTCGTTACCAGTTTTTCGAGTGCGAAGCGGCGGGCATCGTTGTCGTTCGCCTTGTAGGCCGCGCTCTGCAGCAAGTTCAGCGCGTCCTGACTTGGATGAGACCCGGAAACGAGAGGCTTAAGATAGGCCACGGCCTGCGCCGCCCGGCCCGACAGATAATAGGCCTGGGCAACGATGATCTGGTCCTGCGCGGTGAAGGCGCCGTATTTCTTGAGCAGGTCGACGTCCTCACCGGTTACTGCCGTGTAGCGTCCCGCGTTGTAGTCGGCGGCAAATTTCGCTGCGGCCGCCGTCGCACTACCGCCGCCGCCGCTGAAATTGCCGGTCTTCGCCGCGATAAAACTCTTGGTCTCGGCAATCTTTTGCTCTTCGGCCGCCGAAAGCCCGCCGACAGACTCGGCCTGCTTCACCGCCGCGTTCGCCGCGCTCGCGTTACCTCTGCTGGCTTCCTGAATCGCGGCCTGGAGCGCTTTCCCGACCTGCGGGCGCACCCCCGCCGCCTGGGCCGCCGTGGGTATAATCACCATCGCGGAGGAAGCGCAGCCGGTCGCCAGAAGCACGGCAAGAGCGTATGCACGCAGGCATTTCGAACTCATTCCCATTCTCTCCCGTATCTCGTCTCCCGAGGGCGCAATACTCCCAACGCCACGCGACAACCGCGCGTTCCGCGGGTCGGGGGCGCCTCTCGCGCTATTGCATGTATTGTTCTTCGCCGGTGAACCCGATTTTCTTGACCCCGATGCGCGAGGCCTCGGCCAGCACCTTTGCTACGGTGTCGTATTTCGCGAGGCGGTTCGGACTGACGTGGATCTCGTCCTGGTTCTCCTGCTGGGCAATCTCGGTGAAATAAGGGTCCAGTGCCCGCAGATTGGGAATCGTCTTGCCGTCCCAACTGATCGTACCGTCGAAGTCGATTCCGAGCGTATGCACGACCGGCTGAACCGTTGGCGGCGGCGAATTCGGGTTGGGCATGTTGAGTTTCACGGCGTGCGTCTGGATCGGAATCGTGATGATGAGCATCACCAGAAGAACGAGCATCACGTCGATCAGCGGCGTGGTGTTCATTTCCACCATCACCTCGTCATCGCCGCCGCCCTGTCCGACATTCATTGCCATGGCAAATTACCTTCGTTCTCGAATCTCATGACTCATCGTTGCGCGGTTCCGTAATGAAGCCCACCTTCTGAATCCCGGCCTGTTGACACGCCAGGATCACCTTGCCGATGCCCTGAAAGCGCGCATCCTTGTCGCCCCGGATGTGCACCTCGGGCAACTGGCCGCCTTTTGCCAGTGCGGCCCTCAACGCGTCCGCAAAGCGGTCCTTGAGCTCGCTCGCATCGATCGGCTGATTGTTCCAGTAGATGTTATCGTCTTTGTCCACTGCGATGATGATGTTTTCCGGCTTGGTGAGCGTCGGGATGTTCTTCGCATTCGGCAGCTGCACGGGAACATTCTTGATCACGACCGGCACGGTGATGAGGAAGATGATCAGCATCACGAGCATCACGTCGACCAGTGGCGTGGTGTTGATCGTGGTGTTCAGTTCCGCGTCGTCCGCGTCGGCCGAGTGGACGGTAATGGACATATTATGCGCCCTTCGTGTTGCGCGTTGTGTTGTTGGTGATCAGGTAGGTCTGAAGATCACTCGCAAAGCTGCGGAGGCGCTCATTGATGACTTTGTTGCGGCGCACAAGGTAGTTGTAGCAGAGCACCGCAGGCACCGCGACGAACAGACCGATAGCCGTTGCGATCAGGGCTTCACCCACCGGTCCCGCCACCTTGTCGATCGAGGCCTGGCCCGCCACGCCGATGGAGATCAGCGCCTTGAGAATTCCCCACACTGTGCCGAACAGTCCGACGAACGGCGCCACCGAACCCACGGAAGCGAGGAAGGCGATGCCGCCCTGCAACCGCGAATTGGCTTCCTCGAGCTGGCGGTTCAATGACATGCCGATCCAGTCGTTGAGATTGACGAGCCCCGTGCCCTGTCCCGACGATGCGCGTACACCGCTCTCGGCGACACTGCGGAACAGGCTGTTCTTCGGCAGCTTGTCGATGCCTTCGTTCAGGTTGGCCGAACTCCAGAAGCGGCGCTCCACCACTTTGGAGTGGCTCAGCACCCGCGACTGCTCCCAGAATTTCATGAAGAAGATGTACCAGGTGCCGACCGACATGATCGCGAGGATCGCCACCACCGCCCGAATGACGAAGTCGCCGTTCTTGACGAAGGCGTAAAGTCCGTAGGGGTTGTTCTGGCCGGTCACGCTGCCACCCGCCGGCGTGGCCGGGGGCGTTATGGCTGGTGCGGGTGCATCCGTGGCGGCTGGTGCTGGCGCAGCCGCAGCACTGTTATCCGTCCCCGCGTTTGGCGCGGCATTGTTTGCGGGCTGTGCCGGCGCGGGCGCAGCTGCGGCGGGCTGATTGTTTGTCTGCTGGGCAAAGCCTTGTCCGGCTCCTACCGCAGACAGGAAGGCGACGGCAGCTGCGATCGCCAGGCATTTCGAGATCATGATTCTGTTACTCCGTCGTAAGCCTGTGATAGGCGCGTTAATTGGCGTTACTTACTGCGATGGTGCCCATACGATTGCGACTGGGTATGTGGACGCAACAGGTTGCCCGTTCTGCATAGCCGGTTTATAGGCGCCCCAGCTTCCGCTGGTCACGCATTTGATGGCCGCCTGGTCCAGTGAATCGTAACCGCTCGAATTCGCCACCTTGGCATCCGTCACCTGGCCTTCCGCAGAGATCGTGAGGTGAAGCAGGGTGGTGCCGTGCTGGTTCAAGCGCTGCGCGATCGGCGGATAGTATCTGCTGTTGCATTCGTGCGCGGCTTTCAACGCAACCGGCGCCGAAATACCCTGCGGCTTGGGGGGAGCAACGACGACCTTCGGCGGCGGCGGCAGGCTCGCGACTTTCGATTGGGTCGTTATAGTAGGCGCCGTCGACTCGGTCTGGATGTTGATCTCCGGCGGCGGAACGAAAGGCGGCGGCGGTTTCTGGAGTTCCGGCGGCGGTGGCGGCGGCGGTGGCTTGTTCTGCTCCTTTGGTGGAATCACTTCCGCCTTGAATTCCTGCGGCAGCTTCGACGCCAGATCTTGAATAAGCCCCGTTGCAAGGGCCCAGATCGCCACCACATGAAGCAGGGCGACGAACCCGAGGCTGACGAAGCGGTGGGACGGAGCATGGCCGACTTTGAACGGCCTTAGATCGTGTAGAGGTTGGTCCATCGTTCCAGTTTACCAGACAAAAGGAAACCCGGCGCAGCCGCGCCGGGCGGTTTTGCGACGATTCGAAGTCACCCGTTGATCCCCATATGCCACCCGGGCAGCGGCATACCCATCCATTCTGTCATATATGGTAATCATGCTTTTTCGGCGCGGTCCAGCCTTTCCATTCGGGTAGTGGGCCGAGAGCCCGTCTACCCCCGGGAACTCGCTAAGGCCCTTTCGCGGCCGGTTTTCCTCCCTTGCGTTCCACCCCTTACTGTTATCTGCGACACCCCGCCGCTATCGAGTGCCAGCCCCATTGCCTGCTCCAGACGATCATTCAACTCGAATTACAACGCGGCAGGCGGGCCGTCGGCCTCCGAAGACGTTTCTCCCGGCACTGTTATATCAAGGCTGCCGCGCGATGCTGCGCCTCATCGGATACACAAGAGCGTGATGATCACGGGCCGGCGCAGGAACGCGCGAGGCCAGGTCTGCAGCGGCCCGTGGGCGCGAAGCCGTGGTTATCTACGAAGTGACGGGCCGGCCTATCCCGCGGAAAATTCCACGACACCGTCGCTACGCGCCAGCGTCAGCTCCGTATTGAGCAATCGTGCCAGCTTGTAAGTGAGATAGGGCTGAATGCTGCGGCCGTCGAGCGAAGCGGTCTGCTCGCCACGGAGCGCTGCTTCCACATCTTGGTGTACGCGTGCCCCCTGACCTGCGGCACGAACAAGAAAGCCGGGTGTCGTAGATTCCGTCGTGGTCGTTACCCGCACCCGGCCGCCGCGTGGCAGGCAGTCGGCCGCGAGCAGCGCGGAATTCATCAACAGCTTGGCCCAATCCTTCGGCCAGTTTACGGGGGCCGCTTCCCACCCGATGTCGGTCTTGCCGCCTTCAAGAAGACCGCAAACGGTGCGGCCGACTTCGTTCAGGTCGAGCTCCGCGCCGGCCGAGCCGGCGGCGCCGAAGGCGATCCTGGCGAATTGCAGGCGGGCGGCCGCGAGCGCGGCGCTCGACGTCACCAGCTTCAATGCGTCGGCGCGCATCGCGGCGTCGCGCTCGTCTTCGAGCACTTCGAGCCCGTTGACCACCGCGCCGACAGGGCTCACAAGATCGTGGCACACGCGCGAGACGAGCAGGGCCGCAAAATCGAGATCGCTCATATCCAAGGTCTCACCCGGCTTATCTTGGTTGCCATTTCCTCACGATGCGCCGCTCGGCTTAAGGAAGGTTTAAGGGGATACTATCCATGACCTCACATCCAACTGCCACGGCGCTGGAGCTTGCTGTCATTGCCTGCCAGGCGGGAGAGATACTCCTTCGTCACTATGCGACGGAAGATATCGAAACGCGACGCAAACAAGATCATTCGCCCGTTACCGACGCAGACGAGGAGGCCGAGGCCTTCATTCTGCGCGAACTCGCCAGCCGTTTTCCCGGTCTCTCGGTGATCGCAGAAGAGGAAGTGGCCGGCGGCCGCATCACGGTCATCGGGCGTCACTTCTTTCTTGTCGATCCGCTCGACGGGACGAAGGAATTCCTCAACCGGAACGGCGAATTCACCGTCAATATCGGGGAGATCGTCGATGGCCGGCCCGTGCGGGGTGTGGTCTTCGCACCTGCGAAGTACCGCCTCTTCCTGGGCGAGGAATCCTCCGGCGCGTTCGAGCTTGTCACGGAACCGGGCCTGCCGCCGGACTTCTCGCGGCTCCGGCCGATCGAGGCGCGGCTGGCGCCGGCCGACGGCCTTGTCGCCGTCGCGAGCCGTTCGCATCGCGACTACAAGACCGAGGAGTATCTTGCCCGTTTTCCGGTGAAGGAATTCGCGAGCGCGGGCTCGTCGCTCAAATTCTGCCTCCTCGCGGCAGGAGAAGCCGACATTTATCCCCGGCTCGGACGTACCATGGAGTGGGACACGGCAGCGGGTCACGCGGTTTTGGCCGCAGCCGGCGGAAACGTCCTGACGATCGACGGACGACCTTTCGAGTATGGAAAAACCGAGGAGGGGTTCGCGAATCCCTTCTTTGTGGCGCGCGGCCGCAATTGATCAGCTGACCTTGCCTAGAAGTCCTTGCCCTCGCGGCTCGAATAGAAAAGAAGCCCCATAAGGCCGCCCCCGACCAGAACGGTCAGCACCACACCGAGAACAAGAAACACCCAACCGGTCGACGAAATTCCGTTACCGGCAACCTCGCCCCAGGCGTGAATGCAATACCAGATGGCTACCGCCAGAAGCACCACCAACGCGGTGACGGCGAACCAGCCCCATCCGCCCAGACCCAGTGGTCTTCCGCGGGTTATCTCGTTTTCGTTCGGGTCCTGCATCCTGCCTTGTTTCCGTCACCAACTGCGGTTCGACTGGGAAGGGGAATCGATCCGGCGCGGCCAAAGCCGCGCCCCTTGAATAACGCGACGAAGGCATCTTGAGGAGGCCTCATGCACCTGCCGCGGCAGATACCGGGAATTCTCTTGACCGCGATCGCCTTCCTGGTTGTCGCAGCGCCAGCCCGGGCGCAGGACGATCAAACCTTCACGCAGAACGAGATCGTCCAGGCCGCCTCCGGCTTCTTCGGAACGACGACAGCCGCCGTCGCGAAAGCAGTCGAGCGGATCTTTGCCGAGCAGGGGCTGCCGGATGCCTACATCAAGGGCGACGAGGGATCCGGCGCATTCGTGGTAGGGCTCCGCTATGGTTCGGGCTGGCTTATTCGCAAAGGGCGCGAACCCGTAAGGGTCTATTGGCAGGGCCCCTCTGTCGGCTTCGACATCGGTGGAAACGCCTCCAAGTGTTTCACGCTTGTCTACAACCTCCGCCGCGCCGAACGGCTGTTCCAGAAATTCCCCGGCATCGAGGGCAGTTATTATTTCATTGCCGGCATCGGCGTGAACTATCAGCGTGCAGACGGGATCACGCTCGCACCGATGCGAACCGGAATCGGGCTGCGGGCGGGCGTCAACGCGGGCTATCTCACCTACACGCGGCAGCAGTCATTGAACCCGTTCTAGACTACTGCGCCGGCAGCGCCGCTTCTTCGCCGGTGCTGCCGCCACCTTCGCCACTGCTGCCGCCGGCACTCCCGGCGAGGGGGGGTAGATAGAGCAGCAGCGCCGCGGCCACATAGGTCGAAGAGAACGTACCAACGAGAATGCCGAACAGGATCGCGGCGCTGAATCCGAAAAGCTCGGGCCCACCACGGAACAGCAGCGGAAGCATGGTGAGCGCGGTCGCGAAGGATACCAGCGTCGTACGCGTCGCTATCTGATTGGTCGACAGGTTGATGAGTTCCTTCAGTGCCATCCGTTTGTACTTCCGCCTGTTCTCGCGAATCCGGTCGAACACCACCACAGTGTCGTTTATCGAATAGCCGGCGAGCAGGAGCAGTGCCGCAACGGAGTTCAGCGAGAACTCCAAATGGGTGAACGAGTACAGTCCCGCAGTCACGAACACGTCGTGGCCCGTCGCGATCAGGGCGCCTATGCCGTATTGCCATTCGAAACGGACGGCGACGTAGATGGAAATCAGCACGATGGCCAGGATTGTGGCCTTTACACCGTCGGCGAATAATTCCTGACTGACCTTTGGACCGACATTCTCGGCGCGGCGGAAAGTGAACTCTCTGCCAAGCTTATCCTTGATCAGGGCGATTGCCGCCTCGCCGGGATGGGCTTCCGTTGGCTGAAACCGGATCAGGACGCAGGAATTGACCGGCTTGTCGCATTCGCCACCGCCGAAATACTGCAATTGGGCTTCGGGAAAGCCGAGATGGTCGACCTCGTTGCGAACCTTGCCGATGTTGATGGTCTGGGCCGACTTGGCTTCCAGAAGCACGCCGCCGGTGAAATCGATACCCAGATTGAACCCCTGGAGCGCGATCGAGACGATCGCGGCAAGCATCAGCAGGCCATCGAGGGCAAATGCGTAGTATCGCCAGCCAATGAAATCGATATTGGTCTCGTCGGGGAGAAATTTCAGATGTCGCATGGAATCCGGTGACGGTCGCCGCGCGGCACACATAGCCGCAACGCTCCCCGCCGACAAGCGAGGGGGCAAATCCGGCTAATTCCAGTAAGAATCCACGCCTTTCAGCTTCCTCCAGGCTTTTTCCAGATCGGCTCTCAGCCCGTCTTGCCGGTCCATGTTCCAGCGCTGAAGCGCGCCTGCCGCAGCCCCCAGAGCAGCTGAGTCCCGCGGCGCAATATCAGCGAGAAGCCGTGTTGTAACCTGCGAATCATTGATGGTGCCGAGGATCTCCTGGAGCTTCTTGCAGGCTTTGGCATGGCGCTTGACGCTCTTATTCGAATAGATTCTGGACGTGCTCTGGGCGGAGTAGCGCAATTTCTTGACGGACTTGCGCAGCGGATGCAGTTCGCTCGCAGTGAGCCGGGCGAGATGCCGACCGCGCCGGCTCACCTTGCGTGTGAGCCGGTCCATCAATCCGGGCATGATCTTGCGCACCGGAAGCTGCGAACTGCGCGGCGAATCCGTCGTCCAATCGGGATCGCCGACCCAGGCTTCCAGACCCAGCACCAGCTCCGCCGGTGCTTTGCTTCCCAGCTTTTCCCGGACTGCGCCACGCGCGGCTTCGCGCCGCACTTCCGCCGGCTCTTTCAGGGCGTCGATCCAGTCTGCGGGAACACCCGCGCGCGCGGCGGCGCCGAGCGTTTCATCAATGAAAACATCCCAGTCGCGCGCGGCGCCGAGAACCGCCCCGAGTTCGCGTATCGCACTGTTGAAGTGCTCGCGCGCGCATCGCTCCACGCAGGGCGCATAGAGCACGAGCATGCTCCGCACACGGCGGAGCGCGACACGCGCCTGGTGAACGCCTTCCGGAGTCCCGGCCTGCGCCGCCGGAAGGTTCGCCACGAAGCCTTGAAGCGCAGTTCCGATCGTCCATTCGAGCGCCTCGCCGAATGTGGCGCTCTGCGGCAGCGGCGCAGTTCGCGCCTTCCTCGGCGGCGTTTCGCCCGTCAGCAGGCGGTAGCCCCGGTCGGCCTTGCTTTCGGGACCAAGCCGCAATGCGGACCGCTCGAGCAGTTGCAGGGCAAGGCGGTAAGCGGGTCCAGCCGGCCCATGCTTGATTTCCAGTTCGACTTCATGGACCGCCTCTTCGCGCCCGCCGGCCCGGACGACGCCTTCGTCAATAACCGCTTCGATCCCGCACCCGTCATGCTCCATTTCAAAGCTGTGACGCAGAATTTCCGTGACGATCCGCGGCTTCGGCCGGACGAACTCGCCGTCAAGACCAGAATCGGCGAGCAATTGCTTGACGGGACCAAGCAGGAGCCGGCCATTGTTCAGATTCCATTCCCACTCGTCGCCTTGAAGCGCCGCCGCCGGTTCGTCCGGGACATGCTTGAGTGTTTGCACGATATGGCCGCCGCTCTTGCGCGTGCGCAGGCTGTAGCCGTGCCGGTGGAGCAGGAAGTCGTCGGTATCGAAATAGGTCGTCAGTTCGCGGTGCTCAGGCTTCGCGCGCACCGCTCCGGCGAAGAGCGGATGTCTTTCGATCTTCGGGCGCAAACCCGGTTCGAAGACGAGCTTGATCTCGGTTTCCGTCGGAATCGCAGCCAACTGAGCTCCAGCGGTAAACGGCGACGGGACTGGAACTCCAGCGGACCAGCCTTGTTCCGGCCGGCGTCGGTCTTGCGCTGAGGTGCAAATGTCACGCGGGAGGGAATTCGCCGGCCGAAAACCTACTGGGGCGGCTGCGGAAGATACCATCTCGTGCTGATGATGGCGGAGAGGGGGCCGGCAAAGGTGATCGCCGCCCAGAAGCCGGTCGGAGGCACCCGAACGACGTCGCCCGGATGAATCTTGGTCGTGGCGTCGGCCGCCAGCCGGATTTCGTCTTTCTGCCCGTCCCGGCGCACATAGACCGAGGAATCGCTCGCCTTGACGGTGTAGCCGCCGCCCAGAGCGATCGCATTGAGCGCCGACATATCGTTCACATAGGCATATTGGCCGGGCTTGTTGACCTCGCCGATAATGTAGAAGGGCCGGTAATCTGTAACCTCGACGCTCACGCGGGGATTGATCAGGTAGCCATTGGCGAGCGCCGCTGCGATATGCGTCTCAAGTTCCCGCGGCGACAAGCCGACAGCTTTCAACTGTCCGATGAGCGGCAGACGAATGAAGCCGCTGTCGTCGATCTGGAACTGGCCGCCGAGCTCGTCTTCGCCGAACACGATGACGCGCACTTTGTCTCCAGTATCAAGCCGGTAGGCATCCGCGCCGGACGAGCCATGATCGCCCTGCTGCAATCCCGTTTCCGCGAGGGCCGGCGAAATCGATCCGGAGCCCGACCCGCAACAAAACGTGGCCGCAAACACCATGATGCACAGCACTTGTCGAAGAAGGATGGTCCTGGTCGCCATCAGGCCAATCTAGTTTGGGCCGGTTGACGAATTGCTACCGTTCTGTGCATCGGGCGCGACGATGCCGTAACCAATGCGCAGGGGCGGTGCACCTGGCGTCGAAGGCCAGCCGAACGATTTCACTCCCAGAACCCGCAGACCCGGGATCTTGGCAAGCGGGGAGGGCGGTGCATCGCCCTCTCGAATGCGCCAGAGAACCAGCGCGCCCTCTCGCCCAACACGTGCGGGTGTGATCCACGGCGCTTTTATAAAGCTGGCATCGGTCCACACCGACGGTCGCGGGCGCATGTCCATCGCGACCAGTCCGCCGAGCCAGCCATCCGCGGCGACGATCCGCAAAGGCCGGTGCTCCTGGCTTTCCCATAGTGTCGCGAAGCCTCCGGACAGGTCATGCGCCGGCCACTGGATGCGCGACGGCCTGTTCTCCCGCTCCGGAACGAAGACGTTCGCCAGCAGATACCCGGCTATTCCGATAACAAACAATGCGGCGAGGCAATAGGCGAGGCGCGGTAGGGATGCCAGCTCCCGGCGCGCTCCCGCCGCTTCGACGATAATCAGGCCGGTGAGATTCCACATGGGTGTTCCCCACATGTCGCGCGCGCCGAGGCCTGTCGCAAGCGAGAGAAGAGAAGTGAGAACCGGCGGCACAAGCGTGAGCCAGAGGAGAAAGTCCAGATTTTCGTCGCGCACCAACTGTCTCGTGTCGCGCGGAAGCAATCCGGCAATCGCGGCCGCAATGAAAGCCGGCGCGATATCGACCGCCTGGGCCAGAAGGAATTTGAACGGTGCCACAATACGGGCTGCGGCGGATGCCGCGTTTCCGGCGCGGCCCACGGCATAGTGCAGCGTCGGAAATCCGGATTCGACCAGCCAGACGAGGTGAGGTGAAACAAGTACAATACAGACAGTTATTGCGATATAGGGACCCGTCGTGAGCAGCGTGCCACGCGCGCTGCGCGTAACGATGCAATGGGCGACGATGCCGGCAAGGAGAAGTGCGGTCGAATATTTTGAGAGAAGACCGAGGCCGGCGGCGATTCCGAGCGCGACCCACCAGTGCAGGCCGCCCGATCTCCAGGCCTTGTAATAGAAACAGCTGGCCGCGGCCCAAAGCGGCATCTGTGCCACATTGTGATTGAACTCCGGTGTCGGAATCGAGAAGTAATAAACGCCGGCCAGGAGCAGGGTGCCCGCTGCGGCCCATCGCGCCGGCAGGAACGAACGCCCGAGAAGAAAAACAAAAAAATATGTGGCCGAAATGGCGAGCTGGCTGAGGAGATAGGGCCCCGCTCGTCCGAATGCCTCGAAGAACAGTTCTGCGGCCCACGAGGGCAGGGGCGGATGTTTGTAATAGCCCCATTGCCACTCACGACCCCAGGACAACCCGTCGCTGACAACGTCGAGCGGGAGGCTCGAAGAAACAAACCAGGGAATGAGGGTCCAGAAGAAAAGCTGGAAGCAGATCAGCAGCCAGAGCCAACTCTCGGGATTCCGCAGCAGGCCGGTAAATCGGTTGGAGACATTGCTGAGCAGGCCGGACGGCTCACTCATTCGGATTGGCTCGCCGTACAGCCGCCTCGCGCGCGCCTGCCTCGTGCAGGCGCGCGCCCGGAGACACCGTCGTTATTGGGGCGGGTTTTGAGGCGGATTCTGCGGCTCTTTCTTGGGCCGGTGCGGAGGGGGATTTTGCGGGCCGTTCGGTCCGCCTTCCGGACGCGGGCCACCGGGTCCGGTCGCTCCGCGCGGCTGCTGTCCGCCCGGTGGTCCAGCGTTCGGTCCTGTCATACCGCCCTCTGGCCCGTTCGGTCCGGCCGTGCCGTTCGGCCGTTCGCGGTGTGGACGTTCGTTGGCGCCCGGTTGTTCTCCGCCCGAGGGGCCTGTGTTCGGCCCGGTCATATCACTCGGTTGGCCGGTCCCCGGTCGCCCGCCATTTGGCCCATTCATGCCAGGCCGTTCGGGACGCGTGCGCTCGCCATTGGGTCCGTTCATGCCGCCGGACTGGCCAGCCTCTGGCGGTCCGCCGTTTGGCCCATTCATGCCGGGCCGTTCGGGGCGCATGCGCTCGCCATTGGGTCCGTTCATGCCGCCGGTCTGGCCGGCTTCTGGCGGTCCGCCGTTTGGCCCATTCATGCCGGGCCGTTCGGGGCGGATGCGCTCGCCATTGGGTCCGTTCATGCCGCCGGTCTGGCCGGCTTCTGGCGGTCCGCCGTTGGGCCCATTCATTTCACCCGAGCGCTCGGGCCGCATGCGCTCGCCATTTGGTCTTCATGCCGCCCGGCGCTGCAGCGGATCCCGGGGCCGGCGGCGGCGCGCCATGAAATCTGCTTTGCGCTTCCGGCGCCGCCACCGTCGTCTTCGTAAACAAATGAGCCGGCGCATGTCCTGCTTTCGGCGGAGGAACGCGCGTCGAGAGCTTCGCAACGACCCGGGGCGGCGGCGGCGGCGCGCTGTTGGCGATTCCCGTACCGCGTGGTGCGATGGCACGCATCCGCATCTGAGCACGCTGCCCGACGGTCACGGTGGCGACCAGATTGGGATGGCGGATGACCGCAGTCGCGCGCACCACCGGAATCGGATGGCCTGCTGCGCGTTCGACCACCCGGACATCGACGCTCCTGTTGACCACATAGTTGTTGACAACCGTGTAGTTGGTGACGTTGCGAGTCCGATGAATGATGTTGACGATCTCCACCGGATTGGTGATCGCCACTGCGCGATAATTCGGAGCTGCGATCTGGCCGAGCCCGACGAATACCCAGTTCCGCGCAAACAGCGATTCATTATATCGGGGCCCGTACCAGCGCGAATAGCCGTACAAGCCGGCGTTGTCCCCGACACCGAAGCGCAAGGAAAGACCGAAGCCGCCGAAGCCTAAGTCGGGCCGCCCGCCAAGGAAGGCATCATCGGGCGGCATCGGCATCCAGCCGATATATTGGCCGTTGCTGCGCCAGGTGACCCAGCCGGGACTCCACACATAACCGGGAATCCACAGCCAGCCATCGTCCGGATCATTTACCCAACGTCCATAGTGGAACGGAATGTCGCCCCATGGAAAATCCGATTGCCAGTACCAGCCATACTCATCTGTATTGATCCAACGCCCGGCCGTGAAATACGGATGGAAATCATACGGCACGTCTCCGGGCTGCCACACCAGGCCCCAACGATCACTGTAGAGCCAATAGCCGTAAGGCGCGAGTTGATCCGAGAAATAATCGAGGCTGCTTCCGTTGTCCGCCTGGTCCGTGCCGTAGGTCTGGTCCATCTGGGCGCAGACAGGCATGGCAGCCAAAGCGATCGCGACCGTTGAGATCGCGCTGGTCAGCAGAGTCGCAGCGAGGATTCGGCGCATATCCTTCTCCTGTTGAAGACCGCCGGCCCTGTTCCCGAAGCCGGCAGCACCAATGGACGTACGAAAGCGGCGTTTTCTGGGCGCGTGCGTTCATCTTGGCAGACCGTGCAAGGCCGCAACAGCGTCATCCCCGCAGGGGGCATGGGCAGCCCGGCGGGAGTTTTGATCTTAACCTTTGCTGGACGGCGCCTATATCTGATAGCTGAAGGGCCGACCGGCCAGGTTTCGGGGACAAGAATGGTTCAGCTTGGCGAACTCACCGGCCTGACCTTCTGCTTTTTGGCAGTGGTGGCGATGGGATTCACCCTCGCGGCTGCGATCGCCGTCGCGCCGGGACGGGCGCCCCAGCGTCCGCGCCGGCGAAGTCGTGCACCGGTCACCCTTCTCAAGCCGCTCCATCTGGCCGAACCCGGCCTGGAGGAAAATCTGCGAAGCTTTTTCCGCCAGGACTATGAAGGGCCAGTGCAGGTCGTGTTCGGTGCGAAGTCCTATCACGATCCGGCGTTACGCATTGTCGAGAAGCTGCAACGCGCATTCCCTGCGGCCGACATCAAGGTCATCGCCGATCCGCGATACGGCGGCTCAAATCCGAAGGTGACCAATCTCATCAATATGGTCGCTCATGCCAAACACGAGTTGCTCGTGGTCAGCGACAGCGACATACGCGTGCGCCCGGATTATCTCCGCCAGATCGTTGCGGCGCTGGACGAACCAGAGGTGGGCGCGGTGACCTGTCTCTATTCGGGAAAGCCGCTCGGCAATATCTGGGCCAAGCTAGCGGCCATGGCGATTGATTATCATTTTCTGCCCAATGCGCGCCTTGGCATCGCCTTGCGGCTGACGGAGCCCTGTTTCGGCTCGACCATCGCGCTGCGTCGCGGTGTCCTGAACGAGGTCGGCGGATTCGAATCGCTTTCGAACGTGCTCGCCGATGATTACGAACTCGGCCGCGCAATTCGTGAAAAAGGTTATCGTCTTTCGATACCGGATACGGTCACGGTGGAGCATGTCTGCAGCCAGAAAAGCGCGATGGCTCTGTTGCGCCAGGAGCTGCGCTGGGCCAAGACCAACCTCCTGCTCGCCAGAAGCGGCTATGCCGGCACGCTTCTGACCTATCCGCTGCCGCTCGCGTTACTTGGGATTCTCTTTCTGGGGTTTTCCGGGCTTTCGCTGACGGTCACGGCGGGCGCATTGATGTCGCGTATGTATCTGGTATTTCAAAGCGGTCGCGCTTTCGACTTGCGTGGCAGGCATATCTGGCTGCTTCCGCTCCGGGACGTGCTGTCTTTCGGGGTTTTTGTAGCCTCGTTCTTCGGAAACACGGTCGTCTGGAAGGATAATCGTTACGTCGCCTGTCCGGACGGCGCCCTGGCACAACTTTAGAGGTCCGGAATGCTTCGCACGCTGTTTCTTCAGGGCCCCTCCTTTGACGGTTTCGATGGCGGTGCCGGCTCGCGCTATCAAGCGAAACGGGAAGTACGCTCTTTCTGGTATCCGACCTGGCTCGCCCAGCCGGCCGCGCTGGTGGAAGGAAGCCGGCTCATCGACGCGCCGCCGCACGACCTGTCGATCGACGACATCGCTCCGCTCGCAAGGGATTACGATCTGGTCGTCCTCCACACCTCGATGCCGTCCTTTCAGTCCGACAGGCGAACCGTCGCCGCGCTCAAACAGGTAAATCCCCATCTCAAGGCCGGCTTCATCGGGGCAAAAGTCGCGGTGGACGCGGAAGGAAGTCTCAGGGATGCGCCCGAGCTCGATTTCGTGGCCCGCAACGAGTTCGATTTCACGATCCTTGATGTAGCCCAGGACAAACCCTGGAACGAGATCGCCGGGCTCAGCTACCGGAACAGCGAGGGCGTCATCGTTCACAATGAGGAACGCGCCATTCTCGAGAATATGGATTCACTGCCCTTCGTAACACCGGTGTACAAGCGCGATCTCCAGATCGAAAATTATTTCATCGGCTATCTCAAGCATCCATATATTTCGATCTATACGGGCCGCGGCTGCAAATCGCGCTGCACCTTTTGCCTCTGGCCGCAGACGGTTGGCGGCCATCGCTATCGCACGCGCAGCGTGGGCCATGTCGCCGGGGAAATCGCCTGGGCGAAAAAGGCCTTTCCGCAGGTGAAGGAATTCTTCTTCGACGACGACACCTTCACCGACAATCTGCCGCGCGCCGAAGCGATCGCAAAGGAGCTTGGCAGGCTCGGCGTCGAATGGTCGTGCAATGCCAAGGCCAATGTTCCGCGCGAATCACTAAAGGTGATGCGCGACAACGGCTTAAGGCTGCTTCTCGTCGGCTATGAGTCCGGCAATCAGCAGATCCTGTACAACATCAAGAAGGGGATGCGCGTCGACGTGGCCGAGCGGTTCACGCGCGATTGCCACGATATTGGTGTCACGATCCATGGTACTTTCATTCTCGGCCTGCCGGGAGAAACACTGGATACGATCGAAGAGACGGTGCGTTTCGCCAACCGCATCAATCCGCATACCATCCAGGTTTCGTTAGCCGCGCCCTATCCGGGCACATTCCTTTACAAACAGGCCGTGGAAAATGGCTGGCTGGATGCTGCAAATGCCGAGCTGGTGGACGAACGCGGCATCCAGATCGCACCGCTGCATTATCCGCATCTGAGCCACAAGCAGATTCACGACTCGCTCGAAGGTTTCTACAAGCGGTTCTATTTCCGCTGGAACAAGATCGGCGACATCGTGGGCGAGATGGTGCGCAGCCCGCAGATGATGAAACGGCGCCTGCGCGAGGGCGTCGAATTCTTCCAGTTCCTGCGCGCGCGCCGCGAACACGCCGCATGAGTAGCTCGACTCTTGTATTGCCCGACCTGACCTATCGCGCGGCGCGCGTTCCGCCCGGCGATCCCATCGTGATCGGCAGCGACGTGCACAAGGCGCTGTTCTGCCGGACTTTGCTCGATACGTTCAACCCCTACCGCCCTGCCGTGCTCGATTGGCCGAAGCTGGATGATGTGGCGCGCGAGCGCATCGTCGGCCTTCCGATCTGGGACATCGCGGTTCAGACGGAAGGCAAGGCTGGTCTGCGTGTGAAGACGTACGGGGAGCTGATAAAAGACCCGTTGCTCGCCAAGGCCGTCGAACTCAACGCCTTCGAGGAAAGCCGGCACAAGCATGTGCTGGCAAATCTCGTGCAGGCTTATGGAATCGCGCTCACGCCGGAGCCCGAATATATCAAACCGCGCGACGCCGAGTGGGCCTTCATGGTGACGGGCTACAGCGAATGCATCGACAGTTTCTTCGCTTTCGGCCTGTTCGAGACCGCGCGCCGCTCCGGCTTCTTTCCGCCGGAGCTTGTCGATACTTTCGAACCTGTGATGCAGGAGGAAGGCCGGCATATCCTGTTCTACGTCAATTGGGTTGCATGGCACCGGCGCAACCTGCCGTTCTGGCAGCGGCCCTGGTTCGATCTCAGGCGGCTCGGAGTTTGGGCGTTTCTCGTCTGGGAGCGATTGTCTCTTGTCCGGGACGTGAACGGCAATGTGCAGGATAATAACTTCACGGTAACGGGCGCGAGCCAGGTCGGCGTCGATGTCAGCATTGCCGAATTGCTGGATATCTGTCTTGCGGAGAATGATCGCCGGCTTTCCAACTATGATTCTCGTCTGCTGCGGCCGCGCGCGGTTCCCGCGCTCGTCCGTTTCGCGCGCCGATTCCTGCGCAAGCCCAATCGCGCCGCCGCCTGAATTCACCGATGCGTATAGGGGTCATCCTCGCGGCGGTCACGGGGCTCGCGCTTGCGGCTTATCTGGTTGTCTATGTCGGGTTCGGCCCGGTCCTGGCGGCAATCGCGGCGGTCGGCTGGGACGGCTTTGCGCTCTTATGCCTCTATGGTGCGGCGCTCTTCGCGCTGCTTGGCGCGGCGTGGTTCGTGCTCATTCCTGCGCGGTATCGCCCCAATATCGCGACCTTCATCTGGGGACGCGCGGTGCGCGACTGCGCCGGCGAAGTGTTGCCGTTCTCGCAAGTGGGCGGAATGGTGATCGGCGCCCGGGCGGCGATGTTGCGCGGCACGGGCGGACCGCTCGCCTTTGCCTCGACGGTGGTCGATATCACCGTGGAGATGGTCGGCGAAATTGCCTTCGTGCTGGCCGGTCTTGCGATTCTTGTTACGCGTGTGCCGCCTTCGGCGGCGAGCGGCCAGCTCGCGCGCGGGATCGCCATCGGGCTGTTTGCAGCGGCGCTGGGTGCTGCCGTCTTCGTCGTGCTGCAGCGAAAGAGCTTATCGACGATCGTGCGCTGGATGAGCCGCCTGCTGCCGGAAGCCGCCGGCAGAGCCGGCGCAATCCAGCACATCTTTGCCGAGATATATGAATCCCCGCTGCGACTTGGCCTTTCGCTCGCAATTCATCTGACCGGCTGGCTTGCGACGGCGCTATGGGCATGGCTCGCCGTTCGCCTGATCGGGCAGCCGCTGTCCTTTTCCTCCATCGTCGCCATCGAGGCGATTTTGTATGGCATCCGCAGCGCCGCCATCTTCGTCCCCGCCGCAATCGGCGTTCAGGAAGCGGCTTATGCGCTCCTGGGACCGCTTTTCGGCCTCGCAGCACCGGCCGCCTTGGCCCTGTCGCTTCTCAAGCGCGCGCGCGACATTACTCTCAGCATACCCATCCTGCTCGCCTGGCAACTGGCCGAAGGCGGCCACGCGCTCAAGGCCAGCAGCGATGCGGCGCGGCTTGTTGTAGATGAGTAGGTTCAAGCCCCCTCTGTTGTCCCGCGGACCCCGTCCACTTCTTGAATCAGGCGACCACCGAAAAAAAACGCCGGGAGCTGCGCCCCTTTCTCGTTGTCCGGTCAATACACGGATGTTATATAGATCGCGATGAGCAGGACGATTGAAGCAAAATCCGAACGGGTCGACTTACGTATGACGCCAGCGGCGAAGCGTACGCTGCAACAGGCGGCGGCGGTTGTGAACAAGACCGTGAGCGAGTTTTTGCTTGATAGCAGTCTGACGGCCGCTTTTGAGGCACTCGCCGATCGACGCGTTTTTCAGCTCGACGAGGCGCGCTGGAATGCTTTCGTGGCGGCGCTTGTAAATCCGCCGAAGCACAATGCGGGGCTTTGTCATCTGCTGGCACATAAGCCGGGTTGGGGCAAGTAACGCAAGTTGGCCAGTTCTCGGAGCCGAAGCCGTTTTTGCCCGACCAAGCCCTCGACGGATTTGATTCCCGTGCGTCTGGGCTCGACGCCTAGGTGCGTATAGTGTTTTGAATAACCCGCCGGTGGCGGGTCGTCCCAAGGAATTGCCCGATGCCGTCCTCAGGTTCGGAAAGTGGGTCATTTACGTTTCCGTGTTTGCGGCTGATCATGGAGCCAAGTGTAACGGGAGGCAGAAATGAAGACGCTCGATGTACAGGCCCGCCTAGAATATGCGCGTGCAGCAGTGGCCGTCCTGCGGGCACTCAATATATTGAACATGACCATGACCTATGGCCAGTTCGCAGTTGCAATCGGCGTTATGTCGAAGGGGGAAAAATGGGAGGTCTGGCACAAGAACCAAATCAACGTCATCCTCAACCTCACAGCTGCTGCAGAACGGCAAGGACGCAGTCCCGACTCAGAACCTCTAGAATTTGAGAAGCTGGTCAGACAATCAGATGGCGAATCGGGCGAAGGCTTCTACAGAAAATCTAGGATCGTTCAGGAGTGAATTTTGAAGTGAGACAGTGCCATTCCGGGTTTCTGCGCGCCAGTGGCGTATAGAACAATCCTTGGCGGCGAGATTGTTGGATTGATAGCCATGCCTCGTGACATCGCCTTCGTAACCGGCGCGTCCGGCTTCGTCGGGTCGGCGGTGGCGCGGCTTCTGGCCGAGCGCGGGTTTGCGGTCCGGGCGCTGGCGCGGGCCAGCAGTCCGCGCGGGAATCTGGAAGGCTTCGATGTCACGGTCGTCGAAGGCGACATGCGCGAGGCGGCCGATATGCGCCGCGCGATGCGCGACGTCCGGTATCTCTTCCATGTGGCCGCGGATTATCGGCTCTGGGCGCGCGATCCGGAAGAGATCGTGCGCAACAATGTGCGCGGCACGCGCGCCGTCATGGAAGCCGCCGCCGAAGCCGGGGTCGAGCGCGTTGTGTACACGAGCAGCGTTGCCACGTTGAAACCTGGAACGCGAGACGATCCCTCCGATGAAAAGCGGCGTTTGACCGAGGCCCAAGCGATCGGCGCCTACAAGCGCAGCAAGGTGGCGGCAGAGCGTGTCGTCGATCGGATGATCGCGGAGAAAGCGTTGCCCGCGGTGATCGTGAATCCTTCCACGCCGATCGGGCCGCGGGACATCAAGCCCACACCGACCGGCCGCGTCATCGTCGAAGCCGCATCGGGCCGCATGCCGGCTTTCCTCGATACCGGCCTCAATCTCGCTCATGTGGAAGATGTGGCCGTGGGACATTTGCTTGCTCTCGAAAACGGCCGGATCGGCGAGTCGTATATTCTCGGCGGCCAGAATGTGAGCCTGAAAGAGATGCTGGCGATCATCGCCGTGCTCGCAGGCCGCAAGGCGCCGCGTGTGCAGCTGCCGCGGCGTCCGTTGTTTCCGCTCGCCATTATGGCCGAGGCTGCGGCGCGGCTCACCGGCAGGGAGCCGTTTCTCACCCGCGATGCGCTGCGCATGGCGGGCCATCACATGTTCTTCACCTCGGCGCGCGCCGAACGCGAACTCGGCTATCGCGCGCGGCCGCACCATATCGCGCTCGAAGATGCGCTCGCCTGGTACCGCGATGCCGGATATCTGCGATGATCCTGCTCGCGGGGCTGTCGATGTTGATCTGGAGTTATCTGCTCGTTGCACGCGGCGGGTTTTGGCTGGCGAAGGAACGTGATGAACTCGGCGAACCATACCAGGTTCCTGAAGCACGGCCATCGGTGGTCGCAATCGTTCCTGCGCGCGACGAGGCGGATGTGATCGCGCAGACAATCGGCAGCCTGCTGGCGCAGGACTATCGCGGTCATTTTCGCATCATCCTCGTCGATGACCGCAGTTCCGACGGCACGGCGGAAACGGCGCGCCGGGTGGCGCTCACCGCCGGCACGGAGCGGCTCGAAATCGTGTTGGGGCAGGAGCCTCCGGCCGGCTGGACGGGGAAGGTTTGGGCCATGCGTCAGGGATTGACGTGCGCATTGGAAACAACTGCCCCGGACTATCTTCTGTTCACGGACGCGGATATCGCGCACACGCCGGACAATCTGCGGAAGCTTGTTCTTCGTGCGGAGGCGCGCCGGCTGGTACTTGTTTCGCTGATGGCGAAGCTGCATTGCGAGAGCTTCGCCGAGAAACTGCTGATCCCCGCTTTCGTCTTCTTCTTCGCGATGCTGTTTCCCTTTGCCTGGTCGAACGATCCGGCGCGCAAGACCGCGGCCGCCGCCGGCGGCTGCATGCTGGTCCGGCGCGACGTGCTGGTGGCGGCGGGCGGATTGGAGACGATCGCGGGGGCGATCATCGACGATTGTGCGCTCGCGCGCGTCATGAAAGGGCAGGGGCCGATCTGGCTCGGGCTGACGCGGCGGGCCGTCAGCGTCCGCCCCTATGGCGGAATGGGCGAGATCGGCCGCATGGTTGCACGATCCGCCTACGCCCAGCTCGGCTATTCTCCAGCGCTTCTGTGCGGCACTGTGCTCGGCATGCTGGTTGTCTATGTCGCGCCGCCAATGCTGGCGATTTTTGCTGCCGGGCCAATGCGCATCCTGGGCGCGGCCGCATGGCTTTTCATGGCGATCGCCTATCAGCCCATGCTGCGCTTCTACCGGCTGTCGCCGCTCTGGGGGCCGTTACTTCCGGTCACGGGCTCCTGCTACACTGTTTTCACGATGAATTCTGCGATTCAACATTGGCGCGGGCGCGGCGGCATGTGGAAAGGTCGCGCGCAGGCCATGGCCTGACAGAGATGCAGGACACAGCCTCACTTTCCTCCGGCAAGGGTCATCGCGACGAGAATTTCCCGGTGGCGTCGTTCCTGATCCGCAGATCGCATCGTCCGGTCATTCTGGCCTTCTACCGCTTTGCCCGCGCCGCGGACGACATCGCCGACCATGCGGAGGCGCCGCCGGCCGAAAAGCTTGCGCTGCTGGGAGAAATGCGGGGTTCGCTCATCGGCGAGCGGCAAACATCGCCGGAAGCCCAGGCGCTCGGAAAGATATTGGTCGAAAGGAATCTGACCGCGCAGCCCCCGCTCGATCTGCTGGAAGCGTTCCGCCGCGACGTGACGAAGCTGCGTTATGCCGACTGGGACGATCTGATGGATTACTGCCGTTACTCGGCAAATCCGGTCGGCCGTTTCGTTCTGGATGTGCATGGCGAATCGCCGACTCTGTGGCCCATTTCGGACGCGCTTTGCTCGGCGTTGCAGGTCATCAATCACCTGCAGGATTGCGCAAAGGACTACCACGCGCTCAACCGCGTCTACATACCGCTCGATATATTGCAGCAATACGGAATCGAGCCTTCCGTCCTGGCGGAAAAGCAATCTCCGCCGGCGTTGCGCAGCGTGCTCGATGATCTCCTTGTACGCGTAGCTCTGCTGCTTGATCAATCGCGGCCCTTTGCAGCGGGGATTGTCGACCGCCGCCTGGGGCTCGAAGTGGCGGTCATTCAACGGCTCGCCGAAGATCTCACGCGGCGGCTTCGGCATCGCGATCCGCTGTCGGAGCGGGTCCATCATAACAAATCCGAAGCGGCCAGGATCGGGCTGGCCGCTGCCACTGGTTATTTCTTTGGCCGCAGCACAAAGAAACCTTCCGCTCGCGCCACGCGCGACTGGCACGAACCGGCCCATGGCAGCTGAGGCCGGCGACGGAGAGGCGCAACGCGCAGCCTCCGGCAGCTCCTTCTATCTGGCCATGCGGCTTCTTCCGAAGGACAAGCGCGCGGCCATGTATGCGATCTATGGTTTTTGCCGTGCCGTAGACGACATCGCCGATGATGCCGGCGGAGCGCGCGACGAACGGATCAGGAAGCTCGATGCGTGGCGGCGCGCGATCGATTCGCTTTACGACGGCGCGCCCGAGCCCCCGGCGCTAATTCTCCGCGACACCGTTCTTCGCTATCGCCTGCGCAAACGGGATTTTCTCGCACTCATTGACGGCATGGCCATGGACGCGACAGAGGACATCCGCGCGCCGGACCTCGCGAAGCTCGATCTCTACTGCGATCGCGTGGCGAGCGCGGTCGGGCGTCTGTCCATCAAAGTGTTCGGGATGGAAGAGGATCCCGGATTCCGCCTGGCCCATCATCTCGGCAGGGCTCTCCAACTCACAAACATCCTGCGCGATATCGATGAAGATGCCGGTCTTGGCAGGCTTTATCTGCCGCGCGAATTTCTCGAACAAGAGTCGCTGGATACAAGCGATCCTGCGCGCGCCATCGCGTCGCCGCAAATCGATGCGGTGTGCCGGAGTGTGGCCGGCATTGCCCATCGGCATTATCGCGAGGCCGACGCAATCATGCGCGTGCATCCGCGCGGCGATCTGCGGCCGCCCAGGCTGATGAGTGCCGCCTATTCCGCCATCCTCGGCGAAATGGAGAAGCTGGGCTGGGCGCCACCGCGCCGCCGCCCGGGCCTTCCGAAGAGCCGGATGATCTGGATGTTTCTTCGCCACGGCCTTGCCCGATGACGCAGGCGAAGACCTACGTTGTCGGCGCGGGGCTCTCCGGTCTTGCCGCCGCGGTCGCGCTGGCAAAGCAGGGTTCCCCTGTCGAACTTTTCGAAGCCGCGCCACAGGCGGGCGGCCGTTGCCGCTCCTGGTTCGATACACAATTCGGCGAAGTCATCGACAACGGCAATCACCTGGTGCTCAGCGGCAACAGCGCCACTTATAATTATCTTGGAGCGATCGGCGCCGAAGATCGTCTGAAAGGCCCGGACGAAGCACGTTTTGCATTCTGCGATGTCCGCAACGGCCAGCGCTGGACCATAACGCCCAATTCCGGACCGCTGCCGTGGTGGGTCTTTTCCCCGTCGCGGCGTGTGCCCGGTACGGCCGCGCGCGATTATTTGAGACTTGCGCCACTCCTCCGACGCAATCGGGGAAAGCGCGTGGGCGATGTGATCGCCTGCGGCGGACCGCTATGGGAATGCCTGCTTCAGCCCGTTCTTCTCGCGGCGCTCAACACCACGCCGGCGGATGCCTCGGCTGAGCTTGCCGCCGCCGTCATTCGCGAGACGCTCGCGCGCGGCGGGCGTTTCTGCCGGCCGCGCATCGCCACGCCCACTCTGGCGAAGGCCTTCGTGGAACCGGCCATTTCATTTCTGACGCGGCGGGGCGCGACGGTCCGGCTGGGTGAAAGATTGCGTGCCGTCGCGTTCAATGACGCGGTAGCCTCGGCCCTCGATTTTGGTGAGCTCCAGATACCGCTTTCGGCCGGCGATCGGGTGATCCTGGCTGTACCATCCTGGGTCACCGCGGCGCTGTTGCCCGGCATTCGCACGCCCGATCACAATTCGGCCATTGTGAATGCCCACTACCACGCCGCGGCTCCTCCCGGCGCGCCGGAAATGCTGGGGATCATAGGCGGGACGGCGGAATGGGTATTTGCTTTCCCGAAACGGCTATCGGTGACGGTGAGCGGAGCAGACGCGATCGTGGATCGCGACAGGGCGGAGCTTGCCGCGTTTCTGTGGCGTGACGTCGCCATGGCGCATGGTCTTTCCCCCGAATTGCCGCCATGGCAGATCGTAAAGGAGAAGCGTGCGACGTTTCGCGCCACGCCCGACCAGGATGCGAAGCGGCCGCCGGCACGGACGCGCTGGGCCAATCTCTTCCTCGCCGGCGATTGGACCGCGACCGGCCTGCCTGCCACCATCGAAGGCGCCGTCCGCTCCGGCCAGAAAGCGGCGGGGCTTGCGGCCCGCGGATCACCCGATACATAACATGATTACATGGATCAGATATTAGCTCGCGAACGAACGGTTTCTGCACTCGACGATTCGATTTCGCGGGCGGAACGGGCGCTGCTCGCGCTGCAGCGCGACGACGGCCATTTCGTCTTCGAGCTCGAAGCGGATGCGACCATACCGGCCGAGTACGTTCTGCTCGTACATTATCTGGGCGAGATGCCGGGTCTGGAGCTCGAACGGAAGATAGGAAATTATCTCCGCCGCATTCAGGCGGACCATGGCGGCTGGCCGCTCTACCATGGGGGCGCTTTCGATATCAGTGCGACGGTCAAGGCCTATTTCGCGCTCAAAATGATTGGCGACCCGGTCGATGCGCCGCATATGAAATCTGCGCGGGAAGCCATCCTCGCAGGAGGCGGTGCGGTGCGGTGCAATGTCTTCACGCGCATCCTGCTCGCGCTTTACGGCGAAGTCTCGTGGTCGGCGGTGCCGGTGATTCCGGTTGAAGTCATTCTCTTGCCGCGCTGGTTTCCGTTTCACCTGTCGAAAATGTCCTATTGGGCGCGCACCGTGCTTGTGCCGCTCCTTGTGCTGACGTCGCTCAGGCCCGTTGCCCGCAATCCGCGTGGCGTGCAGGTGCGCGAGTTATTTGTGCGCTATATCGCGCCGCCGCCGTCGCGGGCGCCGCATCAGGAACTTGGTTGGGCAGCTTTGTTTCATGGCCTCGACGCGATCCTGAAACGCGCCCGGCCCTTCTGGCCGAAGGCGTTGCGCGGGCGAGCCGTTGCGCGCTGCGCAGAGTTCGTCACCGAGAGGCTGAATGGCGAGGACGGCCTCGGCGCCATCTATCCGGCAATGGCCAACAGCGTGATGATGTATGACGTCCTGGGTTATGCGCCCGATCATCCGCACCGCGCCATTGCGAGGCAGGCTATCGACAGGCTGCTAATCATTCGCGACGACGAGGCCTATTGTCAGCCCTGCATGTCGCCGATCTGGGATACGGCGCTTGCCGCCCACGCCCTCATGGAGGTCGACGATGCGCCGGCAAATGACAGCGTCGACGCACTTTGCGAATGGCTGAAGGCGCGCCAGGTTCTGGATGTCAAGGGCGATTGGGCCGATGTGCGTCCGGATGTTCGTCCCGGCGGCTGGGCATTTCAATATAACAACGCGCATTATCCCGATCTCGACGACACGGCCGTTGTCGTCATGGCGCTTGATCGCGCCGAAAAAGCGGGGCACTTGAAAGGCGGTTATATCGATGTAATTGCGCGCGGCCGGGAATGGGTTGAGGGACTGCAGAGCCGCAATGGCGGCTGGGGTGCATTCGACGCGGACAATGATTATTACTATCTCAACAACATTCCCTTCGCCGATCACGGCGCGCTGCTCGATCCGCCGACTGCCGATGTCACCGCGCGCTGCATCGGAATGTTTGTCCAATTGGGCGAGCCCCTGGACAGTCCAAAGCTGAGAGCTGCCGTTGATTACCTCGTGGGCCTCCAGGAAAAGGACGGCAGTTGGTTCGGCCGCTGGGGTGTCAACTACATCTATGGGACCTGGTCGGCACTTGCGGGGCTCAACGCCGCCGGCCTCGATCCCGATGCGCCGGCGATGCGCCGCGCGGCGCACTGGCTGATTTCGATCCAGAATCCGGACGGCGGCTGGGGCGAAAGCTGCGACAGCTACAAGCTCGACTATCAGGGCCATGAGCCGGCGCCTTCGATCCCCTCGCAGACGGCGTGGGCGCTCTTGGGACTTATGGCCGCAGGAGAAGTTAACCACGCGGCCGTCGAACGCGGCATTCGTTGGTTGGTCGAACGACAGCAGGAACACGGGCTCTGGAGCGAGGAGAACTATACGGGCGGGGGCTTCCCGCGCGTATTCTACTTGCGGTATCATGGCTACGCAAAGTTCTTCCCGTTGTGGGCGGTGGCGCGGTACCGCAACCTCCGGGCTGGGCACTCCAATCGCGTGTCGTATGGAATCTGATGATCATTGCAGTTACAGGCCTCGCTCGCGAGGCGCGCCTTGTTGCGGGTCCCGATGTTCGGCCGGTTATTGGCGGGGGGGACGCTCAGGGCCTTGAAGAGCGCCTGACCGCGGAACTCGCCAAGGGCGCCCGGCGCATCCTCAGCGTCGGCATATGCGGGGCGCTTTGCCCGTCATTGCGGGTTGGCGATACGATCGTCGCATCGGAAATCGTCGATGACTGCGATTCCTACCCGACGCATGGCGCGTGGTCGCGGGACTTGGCCTCGCTCTTGCCGCATGCCGTGTTGGCACCGCTGGCCGGAAGCGACGAAATGGCCGCCGACCGCGAGACCAAGGAAAAGCTGCGCGCCAGAACCCGCGCTTCTGCTGTCGATATGGAGTCGCATATTGTCGCGCGCATCGCGCGGGAAAGGGGCGTTCCCTTCGCGGCCTTGCGAATCATTTCCGATGCCGCCCATCGCACCTTGCCGGCGGCGGCGCGCGTGG
>DATAYG010000042.1:0-15068 GCA_036272695.1 Rhizomicrobium sp.
CCCCTGCGGTGTACAACCCGCTAACATCGTGTGTTCCATCCCAGGCGTCGCAGCAGCCGGATTTCCAAAAGAATTTCCCTGAGAAATTCGGGCTTCATTTCGCCGGGGCACCAAACGTCCCGATTCGGCAATTTTTTCCACTTCCCTGCCTGTTTCCCCTGCACCAGGGAAAATGGTTCGGGTCCATATCCCTTCAGCGTTCGATTTTTCGCCTACGTAATTTCTCTTTTCCCTGCGTTTTTCCCTGCTGCAGGGAAAAAGCTCCCGTCCATTTTCGTGCCCCGTCCAGAGGACGGGTAGCCTCCGAACCAGAATCTGCCCAACCTGTTTCTTGTTTCCCTGCTTTTTTCCCTGCAGCTGGGAAGCTGGTACTGCTTTGGACACCTCGCATGCTGCCATGTCCGGGTGACTTGTCGCTTGCATTCGTTTCGACTTCCAACTGCAATTTCACTTGTCAGATGATATACCGATACGGTATACATGTCAACCGACAAAATTGGGGTCTCTTGCGCTCATGCCGAAAGCAGGAATGCGCCGGCTTCTGTTGCTCATGTCGATAGCCGCCCTGTCCGGCTGCGCCCAAATGTTGTGGACCGATTCGACCGGAAAGCATCGGTCCGGGGCGCGCGCCGAAGCGGATTACAGGGCGTGCTCCGCGGAAGCGATGGCGTCCGGCACGGGCGAAAGCACCGGCTACGACGAAAACAACGCCGGCCGGCGACGGCTTCTGATTTGCATGTATTCACGCGGATGGCGCAGGACCGATTTGCAGCATTTTTGAACCCCAGCCAAGCCGACTACTCGGATGCTTTGTGTTTATCGGCCGCGCCTTCGTCCTGACCGTCCTCGAAGGCGGCCCCGGTCCGAACTGAGCCTGCTAACCGGCAATGGGACTCCGGCCGATCAACGACTACCTGAAGTCCCCACAACTCGCGCTCGAAATTATGGGAAATGTCTGATATGGTCGCGGTCCTTGAGGCTCGGGAAACCGCTCAGCGCCTCTGAATGCAAGGGGGATTGAATGAACTCCATAACCAAAACTCTGCTCGCTGGCGCGGCGTTCGGGGCACTGGCAACCGCCCCTGCCGTGGCCGACAGCGTCCCGAATTTGAACTTTACGGCGCTGCATGGCAGCAACGTCGTCCACAAGACCAGGTTGACCAAAGCCGGGCACGGAGCGGACTGTTCCCGCATATGCACCGGAAGCACTGTTTCCACCTATATTCCGGCGTCGGACCTCGATAAAAAAGTGAATCTGATCTACACGTTCTACAAGTGGAACAGCAACAGCACGATCTGCTCCCAGCCAAAGGAAAAAATCCACGTCGTTCCGAAGAAGACCCAATACGCGCAGATCGGCACTGCCACCGAGACGTATTCGATCGGCTGCTCGAGCCCGACGGTATTCTATGGCGACACCTACAAACTCCAAAATCCTGCCGGCGAAGGCAAAACCGACAGCTTCGTTTCCACTTTGATCGGCAAATTCTGGGACCACGGCGTGAAGTACAAGGGCGCCCTGATCCTGGACGTCAACGTCAATATCGGCGAGTAATTCGCAGGTTTCAGCGACACCTTCTCGTGCTATGTTCCGCTGTCTGGTAGCCAGGAGGTCTTGAATATGCGCGTTCTTGCTCTGGTTGCACTTGTTGCAGTTCCGCTCGCGGCACCCCAACTTGCCGGTGCAGATCCCGCCCGGACGCAAACGGCTCAATCCACCACAGCCGTGACGACGTCCACCACGCCCGCAACCGGATCATCGACGACAGCTCGTCCGCCTGCCGCAGCACAAGAAACCGTGACGGTCACTGCGCCCCAGACAGTCGACAACCTGGATCAGATTGTGTGCAAGACGTCACCGCCGGAGACCGGTTCGCGCATTGGCGGCAGCCGTGAGTGTCACACTGAGCGGCAATGGAAAGTGCGGCAGCAACAGTCCCAGGACATGCTGGCACACAATCAGAGCCTCGGCATGCAACAGCCACTCAGATAAGGAACAAATTGCCGCCACGAGCCACCGGTGGCAACTGACTCATCGCTGATTTTTCAAACAAGGGCGCAGCCTTGAACACCGCCAATGATCGTGCCATAGAGGTTGCCTGCATTCCCTTGATCGGGCCGCCATTGGGGAATGCGCCGTCGCTTCGGCGGGCGAAGGCATAAAATGGCGTTTCCGTGCCTGGCAAGTCTCCGATATGGTCAAGATGATCCAGGACTGAGAAGCCAGCGGCGCAACAGTATGATTACAAAACGTCCGTGGTTTGGGCCAAAACGTATCGGGTGGGGTTGGAGACCGGTAAGCTGGGAAGGCTGGGCGGCTACGGCCATATCCGCGGCGGTCGTCATCGCCGCAGGCATCGCATTCCCACGGCACTCCAATTTTCATTTACGTGACCGTGGCCTCTGTGGCCGCGCTCCTCGTTGTCTGCCTGCTTACCGGAACGCGCCCCGGATAATTTAAACTGGTCCACCGCTCCCTTCGGTCCCCCAGCATTGCAAGCGGTATGCACGCCTGACGCAAGCTTCTCAAAGAAATTCGAAAACCGTGTTTGCGACTTCGCCTGCACACGATGTACCATAACCTCGTGAAGATTAGTGTGGCGCATCGCCAGACGCCGGCTCAAGCTGCTGCTGGCGTAGACTCCCGCCTTTGGGAAGTCTCGGATATGGTCGCTATGATCGAAGAGTGGGAAGCGGAGAATGCGAACTAGGGCTGCCGCAATCGTCATAATCGCCCTTTATGTGGTGGCACCAAGCGGTGCGTCGGCGGGCGATTGGTTTCTGCCCTGTATCTCGCATGACGGGAGGCGATACATGCTTGATCATAATCTCTATCAAAAATGTCCGAAGGGTGACGACGTGGTCCGCTGCCTTATGCCATCCGGTTCGATTGCAGAGACGCGCGGTCGCAGAGCCTGCCTTCGGAAAGGCGGCCGACTGTCGGGGCGCCCCTTCCTTCCTCAAAGTTCAAACTGACCCACTACCGCGGCCGCGGCACTCCGCTTGAATCCTGTCGCGGTTTCCTGTTCACTCCGCGGCTCGCTTTGACCGCCCGGTTCCATTGATGCCGGCGCCCCAACAGGCCCGGTTCTGATGGGATTCGGGCCAGACGTTTTGAAGGAGATGTGCCGCCATGGCGGTCCCGAAGAGAAAAACCTCGCCATCCCGGCGGAACATGCGCCGCGCGCATCACCGGCTCGCGGCCAATCCCCATGTCGAGTGCCCGCAATGCGGCGAGCAGAAGCGGCCGCATCATGTCTGCAGCGCCTGCGGCCATTATGGCGGCCGCGAGGTGACCAAGGTCGAGGCCTGATACCTGCGAGGGGCCTGGCTGAAGGCCGGGGCTTTCAGGCAGCGAGGCGAGGGTGAGCCGCGAGCTGACGGTTTCCGTGGATGCCATGGGGGGCGACGCCGGTCCTGGCGTGGTCTTGGCCGCGCTCGCGCGGTCGATCGTGCGCCACCCGACCGTCCGCTACCTGCTGCATGGCGATGAAACGCTCCTGAACCCGCTGCTCGCGCGGCGCGCCAGGCTCAAGGGACGGGCCGAGGTGCGGCACAGCGCCGAACGCGTGCGGATGGACGAAAAGCCCGGCCAGGCACTGCGGCGCGGGCGCAACACCAGCATGTGGCGGGCGCTCGAATGCGTGGCCAACAACGAAGCCGAAGTGGCGATCTCGGCCGGCAATACCGGTGCCCTGATGGCCATGTCCATGTTCCAGCTGGGCGTGATCGAGGGTATCGACAGGCCTGCCATTGCGGCCCTGTGGCCGACCAAGCGCGGCCAAACCGTCGTGCTCGACGTCGGCGCCAATATCGCCACCGACGCACAGCAACTGGTGGATTTCGCCGTGATGGGCGAGGCGTTTGCGCGCGCGATTCTCGGGCTCGAGCGTCCGAAGGTCGGAATCCTCAATGTCGGCGCGGAGGACGTTAAGGGCAACGAGGCGGTTCGCGGCGCCGCACAGATCCTGCGAAGCGCCGATCTGCCGATGGAATTCCTGGGCTTCGTCGAGGGCGACGACATTTCCGAGGGCACTGCCGATGTCGTGGTCACCGACGGCTTTACCGGAAATATCGCGTTGAAGACGGCGGAAGGGATCGCGTCGCTGATCATGTTTTATCTGCGCACCGCGCTCAGGCGCGGATTCCTCT
This sequence comes from Rhizomicrobium sp., assembly GCA_036272695.1. Taxonomy (GTDB): domain Bacteria; phylum Pseudomonadota; class Alphaproteobacteria; order Micropepsales; family Micropepsaceae; genus Rhizomicrobium. Next base: position 4,153 of record DATAYG010000042.1, read on the forward strand.
CGCGGCTCGGCGCTTTGATTGCCGCGGGCGCTTTCAAGGCGCTCAGGCGCAAGCTCGATCCGCGCGCACAGAATGGCGGCATTTTTCTGGGGCTGAACGGAGTGGTGCTGAAAAGTCACGGCAGCGCGGACGCGCTGGGCTTTGCAAGCGCGCTCGACATGGCGGTCGACATGGCGCGCGCGCAGATAATTCCAAAGATCGCGAACGACCGGGCGATGGTCGCGCCGCTGTTTCATGCCGCCGGGAATGCCGGAGCGGCCGCTACGTGACCATCAAGCGCTCGCTCATCACCGGGCTCGGTGCCTTTCTGCCCGAGGCCGTAGTTACCAACGCCGATCTCGCAGCCCGCGTGGACACAAGCGACGAATGGATCGTGTCGCGCACGGGTATAAAGCGGCGGCATATCGCCAGCCCCGGCGAGCGGACATCCGACCTTGCATACGCCGCGGCCACAGCCGCGCTGAATGATGCCGGCATTCATGCGGAAGCACTGGATCTGATCGTCGTTGCAACCACGACGCCGGATGAAACATTCCCTTCGGTCGCGACCAACATCCAGGCCCGGCTCGGGATGACGCGCGGCGCCGCCTTCGACGTGCAGGCCGTGTGCTCTGGATTTGTCTACGCGATCGCCGTTGCTGATAATTTCATCAAGGCGGGCCAGGCCCGGACCGTTCTTGTCATTGGCGCGGAGACCATGTCGCGGCTGATGGACTGGACCGACCGCTCGACCTGCGTGTTGTTCGGCGACGGCGCGGGCGCGGTGGTCCTGGAAGCCGGCGAGGGCAGGGGCGATGCATCCGACCGCGGTGTGCTTGCGACGCAGATCTATTCCGACGGGCGCCTGCACGACCTGCTCTATGTCGATGGCGGACCATCGACGACCGGCACGACGGGGCATTTGCGGATGGAAGGGCGCGAAGTCTTCAGGCATGCGGTGATCAATACGACAGCCGCCATCGAGGCTGCCGCGAAAGCTGCCGGCGTGACGGTGAACGAGCTCGACTGGATCGTGCCGCACCAGGCCAATCAGCGCATCCTCGACGCCACTGCGCGGCGGCTCGACATTCCCGCGAGCCGCATCATCTCCACCATTGCCGAGCATGGGAACACCTCGGCCGCCTCGGTGCCGCTCGCGCTCGCCGTGGGTGTTGCCGACGGCCGCATCAGGCAGGGCGATCTCGTGCTGATGGAAGCGATGGGGGGCGGCTTTACCTGGGGGGCGTCGCTCGTCCGCTGGTAATCTGTGATAAGCCGTTGTCTCAATTCGACTCTTTATCCCTTTGGCGTTGACGGGAAAAAATCCGGCTCCTAGGGTTGCAACGTCCGAGGGGAGTCGGAATTTCATGAGTTCGTATACCCTGACGCGGGCCGATCTCAGCGAGGCGGTTTTCCGGGCGGTCGGCTTGTCGCGCAATGAATCGTCGCAGATGGTGGAGGACATCCTCGAAGAAATCTGCGCGGCACTGGCCCGCGGCGAGTCGGTCAAGCTCTCGTCGTTCGGCACGTTCTCGGTGCGGAACAAAGCGCAACGGGTGGGCCGCAATCCGAAGACCGGCCATGAGGTTCCCATCGCGCCGCGCCGGGTGCTCGTGTTCCGGCCGAGCCATGTGCTGAAATCGATGATCAATGGCCACCCGGCCGAACTGGAACTAACCGAGGATTGAGATGGCGCCTCCAGGCGTCGTATCCGTCAAATCGCCCGAAGCCTTCCGCACCATCAGCGAAGTCGCGGCAATGCTCGACGTGCCGCAACATGTGCTGCGGTTCTGGGAGACGCGCTTTTCGCAGATCAGGCCGATCAAGCGCGCCGGCGGCCGGCGCTTCTATCGGCCTGAGGATGTGGACCTTTTACGCGGCATCCGGCTGCTGCTCTATTACGAGGGTTACACCATCCGCGGCGCGCAGAAGATCCTGCGCGAAAAGGGCGTGCGCTACACCGCGTCGCTCGGCCGCGAGCAGACAAAGAACGGGCATGCCGCTGCGGCTGCGCCCGAAGTGATCACGCCTGCCGCCGACGGCGGCGCGCTCGATGTCCTCGCCACGCTGAAGAGCATACGCGAGGACATAGTGGAGACGCTTGCGCCGGAATGCGACGACGCCGGGATCATGGCGCCGCCCAACGTGGCGAGCGAAAATCCCCCGCCGGCAACCCCGCGCCGCGTAAGGCTGGAAGAGCTGCGCGGCGAACTGCTGGACCTGAAATCCCGCCTCGCCACCGCGCGCGACATCGCATCCACCTGATCTGCCTGGGACCGCGTTGCCCGCGCGCGAGCGGCCGCCTATAGTCCGCGCCCGCGGCCAGACTCGGCCGGCGGTTCTGGCACGGAGCGTGGCGCAGCCTGGTTAGCGCACCAGTCTGGGGGACTGGGGGTCGCGAGTTCAAATCTCGCCGCTCCGACCATCATAAAGCCCTGATTTTCCTGCATAAATCGTGTGTTCTCATTGGCTGAGATCAGGTCGCAAGTGGGAACGAAACGACCTCAAAAGGCGACTTTGGGAACGCAGAGTCCCGAAAAAATCCCGAAATGTGTGCGGGCATCTTCCGCCGATACATGATCAGACCTTTTTTGCGTTCCGTTAGCGACCATATGGCAATGTGCTTGCGAATCTCGCATATGTGCAGAATGAGAGAGCGGCCAAGCCACCTTCCGAACTTCAAGGCGCCGCCGATCAATGAGGTGGTGATCGGTGTCCAGTACGCCCAACCGACAGGATATCAGCAGATTCGAGCTGGTGAGGTTTGGGCGCTCTATCGAACGGATTACCCGAAAGTAGAAGAGCAGCCGCCACTTGCCCCTGCCTTCGAGACTTTCGGCGGTCGCTCCAGTAACATTTTGCAGTTCGGAATTGCGACGGGGGCGACGCATGATCGTTTTTGGTTTTTATCCGACAAAAAGGATGAGTTGATTCAGTTTCAGGCGGATCGTCTCTTGCACAACTGGAGAAAAGTTGGCGACGGCACCAATCCCTATCCTCATTTCGAGAGCATGATAGAGAAATTCCAAGCTGAACTACTAACCTTGGAAGCATATTTTTCCTCGCTCGCGTCGCAACAACTTGCGATAAATCAAGCCGAAATCAGCTATGTAAACCATATAGCTCTTGTGGACACCTTCGATCCGGGCCAATGGGTTCGCTTTCTGACGTTTCCGGGAGGGCATCGGCCGGATGATCTAACTTTCGCGATGCGAAGAATGCTTGTTGACCCGGCGGGAAAACCGCTCGCCCGATTGATTGTCGAAGCGAATTCTGCGCTTACAGACCGAGGTCAACAGCTTCTTGTTTTGACCCTAACGGTTCGTGGGGCTCCCCACGGGACTACCATTTATGATGCGGTCGATTTTATCAGCACGGGTCGAGAGACAATTGTCACCACGTTCGCGGAAATCACGACCGAATCGGCACACAAAAAATGGGAAAGAATTCAATGAGTGACAGCGCGGTATCTGCGTTCTCAGTCCGTACGTCGGGATTGAGCACGGGCAGGGTAATGAAACTGCGTCCTCCGTCGCCTCGAATCACAATGAACGATACTTCAAGCCTCTGGGCGAGGCAGTTGGAGGCCCGTTTGGAATGTCTGATCCAGCTAAGGCGTGGTTGGGACGGTTATCAGGCGGGGCCGGTCACCTTCACTAATGCAGTGTTCGCATTGAATATGTTGGATCGTCTGTATTCTGCATCAATACCGCCGCCCGATCTGGTTCCAGGGTATTCGGGCGATTTGCAAGCCGAATGGCACATCGGCAATGTTGACATTGAACTGCACGTCAAGGGACCTAACGAGGTTATTGCGTGGCGCGAGACACCAGAAACAGGCGAAGATGGAGAAGAAATCTCGCTGACAAATGATTTCACAGCCGTTGGAGAATGGATTAAGCAATTAGCGAATTCTGCCAATGCCATTGCAGCCGCCGCCGCGTGAAGCAGACGGCCGGGTGATTCCTCACGATCATCAGGGGATAAATCCCGAGGATATATTGATTCGTCGCATCTCCGAACAACATCTCACCGGAGAAGCAGGCAACCGGCGCATTTCGTCAATGGCGTTCCAAGAATCTACAGATGGCTCGGGGATGTCCATCGATATTGCTAAGCTAATAGAAGAGTCGGGACTTGATCCGCACAACTTTGTTACGACCTCAGAATACTTTTGTTCAGTTCAGTTTGCAACGCATGCTCTTCGGGGGGAGGGCTTCCAAGTAGGATATTATCCAGTGCCGGGAAACGACTTTCACGGCGCGGTCTGGGGGATTGTTACTCGTGGACAAAAGAAACGCATTCGGAGCCTCGCACAGTGGTACGTCGAGGCTGGCGGAATCTCGTTGGATGGCTGAAAGCGCTAAACGCGTATGGCGCTACATGGGACTCTCACGCTACCTCTGGCTTCTCCAATTCAAGAAGCTTTGGCTTTCACGAGCGGACTTGCTTGGTGACCCGTGGGAGATACCACTTACCAACGAACATATAGAATTTCTCCGTAAGAGAAGGCCTTTAAATGCACTCGGAGCTATGGAACATGAGACTTTCGACAAACGAAATGAGCGAATAATCAAGAATTGGCGACGGGCGACGTTTGTAAATTGTTGGTGTTGTTCAGAAAATGAATCCCATGCGCTTTGGCGGGTATATTGTGGGGCAAATGAAGGTGTTGCAATCCAAACCACATTTGGCAAATTGCGCAGTTCTGTAACTGATTTTGATGTGTTCCCAGTAAAATACGGGCTTCCGGAAACGGTGAGCGTTACTCCAACTTGGCAGGAGCTAGTTGCCACGAAAAGACCGATGTTTGAGTATGAACACGAAGTGCGTGTTGTAGGGCGGAAGGGTAATCAATTAATGCACCTTCCTGATGACGCTCCGGGCTTTGGTCTGGAATGGGACCCCGAAAGGCGTCTTGAAGCTGTCTGCGTGCACCCTGAAACAGACTCAGCGTTCATGGACACGGTGCTAGCTGCCACGGCACATTATGCACCATCGTTAAGGGAGAGAGTCATTTGGTCCAAAATGAGGGATCGGCTGCCTTTCTAACACAAAAAATTTGACTTCATTTTCGACACCCGTTGCCTAATTGACCGGGTAGCCCGGGTCCCATTGGTGCATTTTTTCGGAACCGTTCTGCCCAATGCTACGAAGCGATTCGCTTGGTCGCAATTAACAAAATGCAATTGAATCCGCACCCGCTGGGAGCCCCAAAAAATCATGCCAACAGGGCGGGGTCGACGGGTCCCTCCGGGTCACATTTTGTCGCTTCAAGCCCAGCCGGTGACCACTCCGGGCCTTACAACCATGCCGGCCGGTCTAAATCACTAGCAGATAATGGAGCCCCCGCGCCTATGCGTACGCCAGCACGTTCCTGACGGTCGTGGGATACCATTGGCCGTCGCGGGCCGTCGCCACGCCACGCGCGTTCAATGCGGCTGCTATGCCTTCTAGTGTGGTTACGCCGGCTTTCCGAATGTCATTGATGATCGGCAGCACATTCGCTGCAAATTTTGCGGCTTGCTGGTGATTGACCGCTGCACCTTTCCGGGATGCCTTGGCTTGCTGTTTTTCGCGTCCGGGAATGCGCCAGCCCAGTTTCTTGCCGTTCTTTTTTGCCTGTTGCAGGGCAGCGGTTGTCCGCTCGCTGATTTTCTTGGCCTCCCATTCGGCAAAGACGGCCGCCATTTGTAGGAAAGCGGTATCGGCGGACGGCATATCGCAGCACACGAAGCGCACTTTGCTTTCCAACAGCGCCGAAATGAAAGCCACGTTACGGGCGAGACGAGAGATATTGGCGATGATCAGGGTTGCTTTGTGCTTCCTGCACGCGGCAAGCGCGGCTTTCAGTTCTGGTCGCGCTTTTTTTCGCCCCGACTCAACTTCGGTGAATTCGTCCACCAACTTCCAATCACCGCCATTAAGATGGTCCGTGACCTGCTTTCGCTGATCAGCGAGGCCGAGTCCCGATTGCCCCTGACGCTGCGTCGAAACTCGGAAGTACGCCACGAAGTTGCCCTTAGTCATTCCGAACACCCGTTTCTATAATCGCAGTACGAACGTACCGTCTTTATAAATGTAGTCTCAGGCTGGGGAATGCTCAAATGGCGAGTGATTACAAGGTTAAAAACGCTTGAATCACCGACGCAATCGGGCCGGGTTGATCGGCCGCGCCGGCCGCTAGCAAATCGGCAGAGACGGTCGACCGTGGCGCATGCGCTCGAATGGGCGAAGTGCGCCGGTTTGTTTATCACTTCGCGAGAATGTACGAAAACGGGACGTTTGGCGATGCATCAAACAAGCCATAATATTTGGTAACTGTTCGCCCGTGTTCATGCGCCAGAGCAGATTGGTAAAAGCACGATATCACAGAGCTTGCCGTAATGAGGCAGAATTTCGACCATTTAGGGGCGAAATGTGAATCTTGGCCCATGTATTCGCGGCCTCCAGCTCGCTCACCGCTTCGCCGGCTGCGCTCGCCCTGTCGATACATCCAAACCGAAGCGCTCGTATATCGGAAAATCGACCGGCAGATTATGACGCACCAACAACTCGGCCCGCTCGTGCAGCCATTCGGCGCGGACCTGATCAGGGTCGCGTGTTCCCACAAGCTGGATCGAGCGACGGCCGGCGCGGCGGATGGTTTTCGCTTCAGACCATTTGCGGATGTAGAGGGCGCGGAGATCGGCAAGCGCGGCATCTGTGACGCCCTTCTGACGCAGCGTCGCGGCGAATGCCTTCGCCATGTTGCCGGGGCGTGTCGGCTTTGGGTCGCGGTTGGAGCGGCGATGTGATTGCGGCGGTATCTGCACGACGCTGCCCGGCGCTCGCTTCGTGGGAGCCGGTTTTGTGGGTTGTTTCATGGGTGATCCTTTCAAGGGTTGAATGAACTCGGAGCCTTCGGCTTCCTCGCCTGCGCTTCGCGCTGGCCTGCGGTCGATCCATTCAGCCGACGCGCTCGGCCGGCGCTTCGGCACGGGGCGGGTGGGTGGATTGGGTGACGGGCGGACGGGGCGCGGCGGGCGATGGTTCTTGACGATTGCCATGAACACGTCGCGAATATACGGTGTAGCGGGTGCTGATCCGCGAGGGCTCGCGCGCCGCATGAAAATCGCTTCGAATCGGTTTTGGACCACTAAAGACCACTGGTTTCTAACAGATGGTTCTTTTTCTTAGTGTGTGTGTGTGAGGCGTAGACAAGGGCACCTCACACACACACACAATGCCATAGCGCCCTATAGGGGGCCGTTTTCAATGGTTTTCAGCGGCCCACAACGCTAGTAAGCGGCAACCGGGCCGAAATGCCCGCCCTTCGGGGTTTCCGTCGGCAGTTTGCGATAGCCGCGCCGTTTGGTCCCCGGCTCCCGGACATAATCCCAGCCTCCGATTCGTCCCTCAATCACAGTACGCAACTTGCTCATGTGATTTGCCGTTTGCAGGCCCTTCGGAATTCCGAGCGGGTCCGTCAACAAGTCCGTCGTGGGAAGGAAAGTTCCGACATTGTAGGGGGCCATATGGGTCCGCAGCGTATCCGTCCACGGATCGTCGCTCAGACGCATTTCTTGTTCTGCGGCTGCATCTGCCCATAACGAGGAATCAAGCATGATGGACGTGTCGGCTCTTGCCTCTAAGGCTGCGGCTTCCGCCCATAGCATGTCCCGATCTCTTTCGAGCGAGACGAGATCGATGGTCCCTGCCTTCACGGGCCAATATCTTGCGTTACCCGTAAGGTCCACCAGATAGGTTCCGATCTCGACGGTACCAGCAAAAACACACCGGCGCGGATGTATCATTGGACCAAAATCATATGGCGCGCGGTAGAAATCCTCGTCACTAGAGAAAAAAGCCTTCAGTGACTCAGAGTTTCCTTTGCGGATGTCCCGCAATTCGGCGAGTTCGTAAATCCATCGGCTTCGAAGTTTCATCATCGCGTCCGGCTTGTCCACGTCACCAAGCCGCGAATCGGAAAACCATCTAGTAGTCGGATAGCCGGCGAGCTTCTTGAAAAGGGTTGACTTTCCCCTACGCGTTGGCGCTTCGAGAATTAGAACATGGTCAAACTTACATCCGGGGTGCCTTGCGCGCCGTACTGCTGCGATCATCCACACTCTTCCGACACCCCGCACATAGGGCGTGTCTTCCGCGCCCGCGTAGGTGATAAGCCATTTTTCGAGCCGCTCAACACCGTCCCACGTCAAGCCGTCCAGATACTCTGTTACTGGATTGAAACGCTGATAAGCCGCCAGCGTCAGACAGGCTTCCCTTACATCTTCGCGATTGAAGGTGACGCCCCATTGCTCGATCAAGAAATGGCGCACCACGCGGAAGATGTCATCATTTATGGGGCACCCGTGCTTGTCATCCTTGTTTTCCCACGGAAGCTGTTTATTTCGAAGAGTTGGTTGCTTCGCCAATTCGTCATATGCCCAGCCCCAATCACCGTGCGCCTGCTCAAGCAATAACAGGCAATTTGCATATGTTGGTTTGATCTCGCCCGTCTTCGCGTCGCAATAGATGTCATCTGGTACCGGTAAATTGCCGTCCGTTGTCCGGGGCTTTGCCAGCGTTAACGCGCGCGAGGCGCGCCGCTCTTTCCAGTCTGCATCCGCTCTCGTCCGCACTTTGCCGACGGATCGTTTGCGCTCTTGTCCGGGCAGAGCTTCGATAACAACCGCGAACAGAATATCTCTATCTGCGTCGTTTTCAATCGCCGCGATCCTATCAGTAATTGCCGCAACCGATTCCGGTGCCGGCTTTGTTCCGAGCGAAACGAGTTCGGAGCGAAGAGAGGCGGGCGACATTGCGGAAACATTTGGCGGCTTCGGCGCGGGCTCGCCTTCGATCTCACACAGATATTGCGGATCGTGCAGCAACTCACGCGTGAACCAATCATCCGCAAGCATCTTGCCGATGAAATCCAAGGTCGTGTATGCGCGGCAACCTTCATGCTGGCAGCGTACATCGCAGGTATCGCGACCGTGTTCCTGAGCATTGACCACGAGGCAGGCGCGGTCTTCGGGATCACCAGCATTCGAGTGATTTTCGTCCCATGGGCACTCAATTTCGAATCCGTGACCGGTGTCGTGGCGTACCTTGTCGGTGTGATCTTGGATCAGGTCCGCAAGTTGGGAACAGCGGGCGTATCCTTTCCACCAATCCGCGACGGCTTTGCCATCGAGGGTCTTCGTCTTGCTCTTACCAGTATTGATTACAGCGGCAATTCGGTCGACCACGCTGTCCAATTCGAGCGAGCGCCAGTCAAAATATGGACCGCCGAATAGACTGACTTCGAACGGCTTGCCTTCGGCGTGACGCGGGAAATAGAAAAGCCGGGATGGGTCTGTACAGGATGTATCAAGTGGTACGCCTAGGAGCCGGGCAAATGCCTCTGGCACCTTCGCCCATTTCGCCATTGCGGCGGCTTGCGTCGGTCCTTCGTTCCCGATCAAAAACGGCGTTTCGAACAACGCCACAACGCGATGTCTCGGCATCGGCGGGTGCGATACCAGACAGACAATGCCTTTCTCAGTATGACCATCGCCAGTGAATTCGGTCTGCGCCACGAGATCGGCTTCCCAGTTCTCGATGCACAAAAGATATTCGCGGATTACAGAAGCGTCGACATCGCGCCCGGCCGCGAATTTTATGAGCTTGTCTTTTTCGAATTCGGATTGCGTCTTTCCAAAAGAATGCGTCGAATACCGAACGGCCATACAACCGAGTTTGACGAGCGCCGCATCTATCGCGGCGGATGGAGTGCCGGTATCGATATCGAGCCCGACGCCATAGAGCGCCTTAACTGATTTCTTGAAGCGTTGGCCCGGAACCATATCGCCGAGGACGAAGGCAGGACCGTCTTTGTCGCCAACGCGGTGTTGGCAAAGCCGGGCGATGAAGGCGCCGGCCATCATGGTCATGGGTTTCCACTGCATGGACCGTCTGTTAGGTCCTAGCGAGATCACTATCTCATTGAGGTAATGCAACTCATCAAAGCCCGTTTTGCAGATTGCGTCACCGTATGCCTCGCCTTCGCGCCGGAATGTTTCCGGGATGACGGGCTGAGTCGGTCGACTTTCGATGTCGAGATGGGAGTCTGTACTGGAGTCGTCTAATAGCATTTTGAGCGTTTTGTCCTGAGCGTGCGAGAGAGTAGCGCGGCGCGGGGACGCTCAAACCCCACGCCGCGCCGATTACCTCGCCGGCCGGGCGAGGAATTCAAAGTTCGGTTATGTCGATTTGAGCCGACGTTGCATGGCGGTATACGAGTCGAGTGTCGCCAATGCCGAGTTGCGGGTTGCTTCCAGTTCGTCGGGCTCTACATACCCGAGGAGGTGATCAATCAACCCCTGTAGGGCTAGAATTGTATGCCCCAGCGCCGATATGTGCTGCCGGCTGAATTCGTCGTCCACCATCTGCCCCTTCGTTTTCGCACCGCTGGGCATGTACCGGTGTCGCGAGTGCTTGTCTATTCTCGTTATTACTTATTGATCTTACTCAGAGTGCGGGATTTAAGACTTTCAAACGACAAACGGTACGTTTTTGTGTTTGTCGGATCGGTCATTTCAAGCCGTTGTATGCAAAAAAAAAAGTTGGCGACGGCTCCAATAGCGGGGAGAATCCGTCGCCAAGCAGGCACCGCCCGCCAACCCAGCCCCGGGGCTAGGTCGCCCTCCAGCACGAGCGCGTTTCTGTTTCCGACATAGCGGCGCAGGTGCTGAATTCTTTTCCTGATATGGCGAGCCTTCGCACTCCGGGCCGCTTCCGCTTCCATCGCGGCCAAGGCGAGGGGCGCGGACGGCGCGGCGGATCACCGCGACCGCGGCGCTTGACGGGGTGTCTAGCCATTCGTAGCGGTGCAGAACACGGATTCAATGGCATCGCAAAGCGCATGGTATAGCATCTCGACACCTCGGGCGTGGCGGACAAAGACGGGT
>DATAYG010000043.1:0-8673 GCA_036272695.1 Rhizomicrobium sp.
GCATCATGGGTGTGCATTCCATCCTCGCAGCGTTCCACGCCACGCCAGCCTGAGCCGTCGTCATCCACATCCGTTGCCGCGCCTCTCGTGTCAGACCACAAACAGTTGGCTTTCCTCACAGCCTGGAAAGCGGGAACCCAGCAGCGTGATTTGTCCGGAAAAGTCGGAGATCTGGTCCCCCGCTTTCGCGGGGATGACAGGGTAAGGGGTGAATCGTTAGGGCCACTGATAGCATTCTTCTCACTGCGTCATGCCCATCGCCGCGAGGTTGAATCTTCTTCTCTGCGCCTTTTGCGTCTCTGCGGTTCGAATCCTTCGCTGCGTTGCCGGGCCCGGGGGCATTGGCTAGGTTGGCGGGCCGTTGCCGGAGAGTGAGTATGGATCAGCCGAAGAAGCAGGAAGGCGCAACGCCTTTTGCCGTATTCGCCAATCAGGCCGCGCTGGGTGCCCGGCCGGTCACGCCGGGAAAACCCGGAAGCGGACGAGGCCCGCAGATCATCAAGGCGGCAGAATCGCTGGCCGGTCAGGGACAGGCCGCACTCGGAAGCGGAAATTTCGTGCTGGCCAAGATGCGGGCGCGCCAGGCGCTCCAACAAGTGCCGGACTATATGCCCGCGCTTCTGTTGCTGCGGCAGGCTCTTGTTGAGTCCGATCCTGGCGGCAGCGAACATGAAGAGGCGCTCCGCCGCATCCTGCAGCAGAATCCCAACGATCTCGTTGCTACGACCGAACTCTGCACGTTGCTCTTTAACCGTGGCGAAACCGAGGAATGCGAGCAGCTCGCTCGCAGCTGTCTGCGCCTGATGCCGCTCAATCCTACGATACAGAGCGTAATGGGGCTTCTTCTGTCACAACGCGGTCGTCCCGCGGCCGGCGAATTTCATTTTCGCCGCGTCATCGAACTCGATGGCGTGAAACCCACCGTCGCCAACAATCTCGCTTTCTGCCTCAAGCTTCAGGGCAAAGTCGAAGAGAGCGAGGAGTGGTATCGCAAAGCTGTCGAGCTTGCGCCCGACGATCCGAATGTCTGGGTCGGTTGGAGCAATCTCGAAGAGGTGCGCCGCAACGTCCCGCGCGCGTGGGAATTGATACATGAGGCGGAAAAGCGGACGAACGGCCAGCGGGAGCTGGCGCTCGAACGCGCAACGCTATTGGGCCGCGAAGGCCGCACTGCCGAAGCGGTTGCCGAACTCAGCAAGAGCCGGGAAGACGGAAGAAAGCTCCAGGCGAATGGGCTTTACGAGCGCGGCCGGCTCTATGACAAGATGGAGCGGTTCGACGAAGCCTGGGCCGATTTCGTCGAAGCCAATCGCCTTGTGCGCGAGGTCCAGAAGCGGCGCTACGGCGAAGCGGCAGCGAAAGAGCTGGTGTCGGAATGTCGGCGGTTTTTCCGCCGCACGCGGATGAAACTGATTCCGCGCGCCGATCTCGATTCCTCCATGCCGCAGCCGATCTTCGTTGTAGGCTATCCGCGCTCCGGAACCACGATGGTGGAGCAGACGCTTTCTGCGCATCCGCTTGTTTCGGCTGGTGACGAGCTGACCTTCATTTCAGATCTCACGCGCATCGTTCCGCGCTGGATTGCAAGCCCCAATCCGTTCCCCGGATGCCTCACCGATCTGTGGATGGGCGACAACCGGCTCGCGCCCAACCAGTTCCGGGATTATTACCTACGGCGTTCGCAGGAACTCGGAATATTCGAAGACGGCACGAAATTTTTCACCGACAAAATGCCGCTCAACGAAACACATCTTGGGCTCATTCATATTCTTTTCCCGCACGCGCCAATCATCCATGTGCGGCGGCATCCGCTTGATATCCTGACATCGAATTTTTCGAACTTCCTGACTCACGGCCTCAACCAGTCCTTCGACGTAAAGACCATCGCGCAGCATTACGTTCTGATCGACGGGCTGGTGGAGCATTACAAGGAGCAGCTGGAGCTCAATTATCTGGATATCCGCTATGAGGATCTGGTCGCCAACCAGGAAAAGCACGTGCGCCGCATGCTTGAATTCGTGGGCATCGAGTTCGATCCGCGTTGTCTTTCGTTTCACGAGAACCAGCGCTACGCCCGCACCGCGAGCTACGCGCAGGTAACGGAAAAACTCTACGACAAATCCATCTACCGCTACCGGCACTACCGCAAATACCTGGACCAGGCCGTCGCCATCCTGCGGTCCACGCTTGCGCGGCTAGGTTATTCCAGCGAGTGAAGGGTGAATGGATCGCAGAATTGCCAATAACATTCCTCCCCCGCCGAAGGTGGGGGAGGGGGACCGCGAAGCGGTCGAGGGGGAGGGGGACCGCGAAGCGGTCGAGGGGGAGGAACGATCAGATAGCGTCAGTTGCTTTAATACAATTGGATTGCGCCTAAACCGCCAGTTCGCACCAGACCGGGACGTGATCGGACGGTTTTTCGCGTCCGCGGACGTGCTTGTCGATACCGCAGGTCTTGAGCCGGTCGGCGGCCTGGGGAGACAGCAGGACATGATCAATGCGGATGCCGCGGTCCTTCTGCCAGCAGCCGGCTTGATAATCCCAGAATGTGTATTGATGCGTCTCTGAATGGCAGGCGCGGAATGCATCGGCGTAGCCCAGATATTCGATGCGCCGCAGCGCGGCGCGCGATTCGGGCTGGAAGAGCGCGTCCATTTCCCAGGACTTGGGATCGTAGCAGTCATCCGGTGTGGGAATTACGTTGATGTCGCCCATCAGCGCGACAGGCTCTTCAAGCTGTAGAAGTTCCTGGGCATGCGCCGCGAGGCGTTCCAGCCATGCCAGCTTGTAGCGGAATTTGTCGGTGCCGATCGGGTTACCGTTGGGCGCATAGATCGAAGCAACGCGCACAACGCCGCTGTCGCCTCGGACAACCGCTTCGATGTAACGCGCATGATCGTCACCGTCGCCACCCGGCAGCCGCGGCGTCACGTCTTCGAGCGGGCGCGTCGAAAGGATCGCGACGCCATTGTACGTTTTCTGTCCGTGTACGGCGCAATTGTAGCCGAGGTCCTCGAAGAACGTGCGCGGAAACGCCTCGTCGGTCGTCTTGATCTCCTGCAGGCAGACGACATCGGGTTCAGCTTCCTTCAGCCACGCGCGCGCCGCCTCGAGGCGCGCTTTGATCGAATTGACGTTCCAGGTCGCGAGCTTCATGTTACCTGGGAATTCCATAGGGTATGGCTGCCGCCAGGCAACGCTCCACTTCACGCGGCTTCAGCGAAAAGCGCACGATATCCTCCGTCCAGCATTGGTCGAAGACCGAGCAGTAACAGACATCGACCGAGAGTTCGGGGCTGATGCGCGCTCTGTTCAATGCGCTCCACGCGGGTTCATCAGCAAGCGTGTGCGGAACTGTGACGATGTTAAGCGATTGCCCGGCACGCAAAACCCGGCCGGCGATAAGCTCAAACTCTATGTCCGCAGTTCCCGGTCTGAATCCGCAGCACTCCTGCAGAAAATCCACGGCATCGCGATGCGCGCGCCCGTGCCATTTGACTTCAACGGTCTCGATTTTCGCAGGGCCCACACCATCATTTACAATGGACATGCTGATGTTGCGGCCATTCGCGGTGTTGTACGACAAGAACGGCCAGGAATTGGCCTCGACGAGACGCGAATTTGCGTCGGCCATTCGCTCCAATGTCTGGCTGTGAACGATCGCCACGACCAAGGATGACACCGAGATGAGCAGGATCGCGATTGTTATGCCCACATCGAACCATTTGTGGCCGATGCCACGCGGTTCCACATGGTGTCCGGGCTCGATGTTCATGCAATCTGTCAGACGGAAAAGCTCGTCCCGCACCCGCAGGACGAAGTGGCGTTGGGGTTATTCACCTTGAACGCCGCACCGATCAGATCGTCAACGAAATCGATCTCGGCGCCCTTGAGAAAGTCCAGCGATACGGGATCGACCAGAACCGTCGCGCCATCGCGCTCGATGACAAGATCGTCTGCGAGTTTATCGTTTTCGAGGACAAAATTGTATTGAAAGCCCGAGCAGCCACCGCCTGTCACAGCGACGCGCAGCACGGCCGGCTGGGGTTCGGCCCGGAGGATTTCGGCGATGCGTTTTGCGGCTCGGGCCGAGACGGTGACGGGGGCGGCGGTTTCCGTGTTCATTGCCAGTTCCAGAATTGCGTCTTTGGCCTTATTTAGTCCGCCGAGACGCCGGAACAAAGCCCGTGAATGTCGCCCCTGCACCGGCCGGTCATCTTCTGCCGCCCATTTTTGTGCGACCTCAAGGGCTTGCGCCTTATGCATGCCAGCCGTCGACAAGCCGCGGACGGCTTTATCCTGAAGAGGAGAGTGCGACTCGCACCTGCTATCAGCGCGACCGCGACCGTATCATCCATTCCACGGCTTTCCGGCGCCTGAAGCACAAGACGCAGGTCTTCGTGCAGCACGAAGGCGATTATTACCGTACGCGGCTCACCCATTCCCTGGAAGTGGCGCAGATCGCGCGCTCAATGGCCCGGCTTCTGGCGGTGGACGAGGACCTGGCCGAAGCCCTGAGCCTCGCGCACGATCTCGGCCACACCCCGTTCGGCCATGCAGGCGAGGAAGCCTTGAACGGGGCCGCGCGGGCGATCGGCGGCTTCGACCACAATGCCCACACGCTTCGGCTCGTGACGCGCCTCGAGCACCGCTATGCCGGGTTTGACGGCCTCAATCTCACCTGGGAAACGCTCGAGGGTCTCGTTAAGCACAACGGGCCCCTGGAGCCGCAATCCGCGCGTCTGCCCGGACCGATTGCGGAATTCGATCACCTTTGGTCGCTGGAGCTTGAACGCTGGCCCGGGGTCGAAGCTCAGATCGCCGCGCTCGCCGACGACATTGCCTATGTCAATCACGACATCGATGATGCACTGCGGGCCGGACTTTTTTCTGTGGATGACCTTATGGGGGCCCCCTTGGCCGGACCGATGGCCTGCTTGGTGATTGACCGTTTTGGACAGTTGGAGCCGGGGAGGTTCATCGGCGAAATCGTCCACCGGCTCATGACCGCACTGATCGACAATGTTCTCCGAGAATCCCGAAGGCGCTTGACGGATGCGGGTCCGCGATCTGTGGAAGCGGTCCGGATCCTCAAGTCCGGGGTCATCGGATTTTCCCCGGGAATGGAAGAACAACTGGCAGGATTGAAGGATTTTCTGTTCGCCCACATGTACCGGCACCCGCGCGTGATGGAGTCGATGGCGGTTGCGAAGCGGATTTTGGCGGAGTTGTTCAAGGCACTCTCGGAGAATCCCGAATTGCTGCCGCCGGACTGGAAAGCAGCCTGTTCAGCGGGGGGCGAGTCGCGGGCGGCGCGGGTGGCGCGCGACTATATTGCCGGAATGACCGACAGGTTCGCCATTCTTGAGCATCAGCGCATCTTCGGTCGCGAAATGGAACTTCGGTCGGGCCAGCCGTGATTCGCCCACCGGGCGTGGTACACTCACTTGGATTCAGATTCGGACTGACAAATGGCAAATCTCGATCGCGGTGCTTATGATTCCGACAAGCTCCACGATTTCGACGCCGATGAAATGGATGACGGCAGCGAGAAATCGCGCCTGCCGTTGCTGGTGTTGATAGCGCTCGTGGTACTTGGTGCGTTCGGCGGTGTCGTCTGGCTCGCCTACACGCAGGGCGTTGAGAGAGGCCGCGCCGACGCGCCGCGAATAATCGTTGCCCCGTCGCGTGCGCCCGCATTCAAGGCCGCGGTGTCTCCCTATGCCGGTTTGAACATTTATCAACCCTCGACTCCGGCGGCTTCGGGTCCGGAGAACAACGGCATTGTGCCGTCGCCGCCGACGCCGCTTGTTGCGGCACATCGGGCCAGCCCACCGCCGGCACTCCGTCCATCGGCAGCGACCAAACAGGAACCGCCGTTGCCAACACCCACGGTCGCAGCCTCACATGTGGCTCAGCCCCAGGCCCGGCGACAGATTGCAGAGCAAAGCGTGCTACCCGTTTCGAAGGAGGCCGAGCCCGCACAAGCGCCACCGCCTGCTCAACCGTCCGCGGCGCCGGATACAAGCAGTCCTGAAACCCCGGCGAAAAGCGGAGGAATGCTGCTGCAGATCGGTTCATACAAGTCCGATTCCGAGGCCATGCGTTCCTGGAACGCATTCAAGGCACGGCATTCCATCGCCGCCAGCTATCAGCCAGATGTCCAAAAGGTTGACTTGGGCGAGAGAGGAACCTGGTACAGGCTTCGGCTGGGTGGCCTCGCGGACAAGAAATCGGCGATTGCATTGTGCGAAAAGCTGAGGTCCCAAGGCGCCAGCTGTCTCATCGCGAGATAGGATTCGCCCGAACCTGCGCATGCGCAACCGAGTAATCTATGGCTGCCTTGGAAGGGAACTGAGTTCCGGCGAACGGCAATTCTTTCAGGAGGCGCAGCCCTGGGGGTTTATTCTCTTTGGCCGAAATATTTCCG
Organism: Rhizomicrobium sp.; assembly: GCA_036272695.1. GTDB lineage: Bacteria > Pseudomonadota > Alphaproteobacteria > Micropepsales > Micropepsaceae > Rhizomicrobium. The sequence continues at coordinate 6,431 of DATAYG010000043.1, forward strand.
ATCGCGACCAGGTGCGAAGACTTACCAGCTCGTTGCGCGACTGTGTGGCCGATGCGCAGGCGCCGGTGCTGATCGATCAGGAGGGCGGCGCCGTCGTACGGCTCGGGCCGCCGCATTGGAATTCGCGTCCGGGTGCGGCGCGGTTTGGCGCGCTGTATGCCGTGTCCCCAGAGCGTGCGCGCGAGGCCGCCTATCTCAATGCCCGCCTGATTGCGAGCGATCTTTCCGACCTGGGCATCAACGTGAATTGCACGCCGGTTCTCGATCTACCGGTCGCGGGCGCCGATCCGGTGATCGGCGACCGGGCCTTTTCGCCGGAACCGGCGATTGTTATCGATCTTGGGCGTGCCGTGATGGACGGCATGCTCGACGGCGGAGTCCTGCCTGTGATGAAGCATGTCCCCGGCCATGGGCGCGCGACGTCCGACTCGCATAAAGCGCTTCCACATGTCAGCACGCACCTGGAAGAGCTGAGCTCAAGCGATTTTGTCACCTTCCGCAGTCTCAACCACTGCCCGCTGGCGATGACGGCTCACGTCGTGTTCGACGATATCGATCCACAACGGCCCGCAACCACCAGCCCGAAGGTGATCCGTGACGTCATTCGCGGCGAAATCGGTTTCGATGGCGTGCTCATCAGTGACGACCTGTCGATGAATGCGCTGAAGGGGCCGCTGTCCGTCCGTACAAAGGCAGCGCTGTTCGCCGGGTGTGATATCGTTCTTCATTGCAACGGCAACATCGAGGAAATGCTGGACGTTGCGAAAGAAGCAAAGCCGCTGCGGGAGCACTGGTTGAAACGTTGCGAGGCCGCGCTCTCCCACCTCGCGCCGCCGGAACCTCTCGACGCCGTCGTGGGCGAGTCACGGCTGGCGCAACTGCTTGGAGAACGTGTGTGAGCGAACCGATGGATGAACCGGATGATTTCGCAGCGGCAGCCCGGGCCGAAGACCGGCTGGTCGTCACCGTGGATGGTTTTGAAGGTCCGCTGGATCTGCTCCTTGCATTGGCCCGCAACCAGAAGGTCGATCTCACCCGCATCTCGGTTCTGGAGCTGGCGGAGCAATATCTCGAATTCGTCGAGTTGGTGCGCCGGCGAAATCTTGAGCTGGCCGCCGACTATCTGGTCATGGCAGCATGGCTCGCTTATCTGAAATCGCGGCTGCTGCTCCCACAAGCCGAACCCAGCGCGGGTGAACCGACTGCCAATGAAATGGCTTCGCTTCTGCGCTGGCGTCTGCAACGGCTGCAGGCCATGCGCGAAGCAGCGGCCCGGCTAATGGCGCGAGACAGGCTGGGCCGGGAGATATTCGCGCGCGGAATGCCGGAACCGGTAAATGTCGTAAAGTTGCCAGACCACGCTGCTACACTTTTCGACCTGTTGACGGCCTATGCCACACAGAAGCTGAAGCGCGCCGGCGTGCGAACCTATGCGCCGGTTCATGCGCCGGTGCTCCTGATCGAGGAAGCGCGCGAAAGGCTGGAGCGCATGTTGGGCAGCATCAGCTCGTGGAACGGACTCTCGCGGCTTCTGCCCCCTGAGTGGTCAGGCGGGACAAGGCGGCGCTCCGGGATGGCCAGCACGCTGCTTGCGAGCCTTGAACTTGCGCGCGATGGGAAACTCGAAATGCGGCAGCTCGCTCCTTATAGCGAAATTTATATCCGCGACCGGGCCGCGCCGCAGTCCGTGGAGGCAGTCGGATGAACAGGGTAGTGCGTCTATCTGAGATGGCAGCGGAAACGGAAGTCGAACCGGAGAGCAATGCGGCGCCGGCGGAGAATGGCGCAATCAATCCCGATCATCTGCGCATGCTGGAGGCAGTTCTGTTTGCCGCCGCGGCGCCGCTCGATGAGAAAAGCCTTGTTGCATCCTTACCCCGGGGCGCCGCTTTGCCCGCGCTCCTCGCTGAACTTGAACAAACTTATGAGCGTCGCGGCGTCAATCTCGTGCGCGTCGCTGAAAAGTGGCAATTTCGCACTGCTCCGGAACTAGGATTTCTTCTGCGCCGCGAGCAGACTGAGCAGAAGCGCCTGTCGCGCGCGGGAATCGAGACGCTCGCCATCATTGCTTATCACCAACCCGTAACGCGGGCGGAGATCGAAGACATCCGTGGAGTTGCACTGTCCAAAGGAACAATCGACACATTGATGGAGATCGGCTGGGTGCGGATTCGTGGCCGCAAACGTACGCCCGGCAGACCGGTTACCTATGGCACCACAGATGCGTTTCTCGTCCATTTCGG
>DATAYG010000044.1:0-87665 GCA_036272695.1 Rhizomicrobium sp.
AATTTGGATGGAAGAACTGTTGATGAAGGAGCTGCATTCGAACTGGGGGTTGCATTTGCGTGGAAAAAGCTTTGCATTGGCTACAGAACGGACGTGCGTACACTTCTTCCATGGGGTCTCAATCCGATGATTACTGCTCCGCTATCTCAAATTCTGCGATCGCCTGCTGAGCTCGAGATGTGGTGCACGCAGTATGTCGACGCGGGGGAACGGCGACGCATCGCTGTGTGATTGTGCAATTGTGAATTTCTTGGGAACGGGGGTCAGGGTACATATTTCTTTACTCAGTGTCCTCCTGTCAAGCGCTGTCCCCGTGGCTTTGCCTTCAGCAGCTTCGATACGCCTTCGGGATCGGGCGCGATCACCTGAAGGTAGGCCCTCGCCGTCTGATCCGGAACGGGACTGCCGTGTTGCAGTCCCGAAGCGTTCTAGGCGCGTCCCTAGCGCAAAATTTCTCTAGCCCGCGCACGAATTCCTCGTCCGTCAACTGGCGCGCTATTCCGCCTGGCTGCGCTCATAAACCCGAAGTCGCGTCAGCGCCGCGGACAGGAGCGGATAATTCGCCACGCCGCCATTGGCGCGCCGTAACAGATCGCCGAGGATTTCATCGGATTCGAGCGGCCGGCCGGGGACCTGCAGGTCGCGATAGAGCGACGAGGTGAGAGCCGACTCGGTATTTGTCAGCCAGGCCAGAACCGTCGACTGGAACTGGTCCGACAATGGCCCCCACGCGGCGGCCACGGCGCGGACGGTTTCGTGAAACAGCGCCACGATGAAGTCGCGGCCGCCATCGGCGAGCGCAATCTCTTTGGTGTCGGCATTCATCAGGGAGGTGATGGCGCCGAGGCTTGCGAGCTGGGCCCATTTTTCCCACATCTCGCGTTCGATTTCCGCCGACAGGCGCGCGTTGAAGCCGGCATGGGCGAGAAACGCATCGAGCGCCGCGGTGCGCTCCGTCTTCGCGCCATCCCATTCGCCATAGGTGAGATCGTGAAAGATGCCCTGGTCGAGAACCCTGCCGTCCGGATCGAGGCTCGCAAAAACCCGCGCGACCCCGCCGATCACATGCCGCGCGCCGAACCGCTCGCGCAGCGCATCCATGTGCTTCATGCCGTTCAGCACCGGAAGGATGATCGTTTCGCCGCTCACATAAGGGGCGAAATCCGTGATCGCATCGCTGAGCTGATACGCTTTCACGGACAGGAAAATCGCGTCGAACGCATCGGCGGCGGTTCCCGCGGTCATCGTCTTTACGGGGATGGTCTGTTCGCCGTCGCTGCCGACGATCGTGAGACCGTTCGCAAGCTGGCGCGCCCGGGCGGGGCGAATGAGGAATGTCACATCGCGCCCGGCTTTGGCGAGCATGCCGCCGAAATATCCCCCGACGCTTCCGGCACCGACAACCAGCATCCGCATGTGACGATCCTCCGTGAATGGGACAACAGGATAGGATTTTCCACACCGGCGCGGGCTCCGCTATACTGCCCCTGAAGCTGTGCAGCGGGGGATCACATGAGGACCGACATTTTCTACCTGGGCCGCCACGCCGTGGCTCTGGGGACGCTGGTGGCGTGCGCGATTTTTGCAGCGCCGGGCGCGCCGGCGAACGCGAAAGGCAAGATCACCATCTTCGATGTCCCCAATGCGATCGAAACCTATGGGGGGTCCATCAATATCCATGGCGTGATGGCCGCAATCTATGACGACCAGACGGCGGAGCACGGCTATCTGAGGGCTGCCGACGGGACCATTACGACGTTCGATCCGCCCGGTTCGGTTTACACGCCAGAGGCGAGCATCAACGATGGCGGCGTGATCGTGGGAACCTATCTCGACAGCAACTATTTGCAGCACGGCTATCTGAGGGCCGTCGACGGATCTTTCACGTCTTTCGACGTTCCGGATGCGGAAGGCACGTTCGGAAATGCGCTCAACAACAAAGGCGCAATCACGGGCTATTATTTCGTCGATGCCATTCGTCACGGCTATGTCCGCGCAGCAGACGGGACAGTCAGCGAGTTCGATCCCACAGGATCGGTCGATACCGAACCTTTCAGCATCAACGACAAAGGCGAAGTCGCGGGGTTTTACAGCGATCAGGACGAAAACAGCTATGGTTTTGTGCGCAACAAGGATGGCGCGATCTCGAAAATCCAGGTACGCGGGAATATCATAAGTCTCGCGCTCTCGGTCAACGGGAAGGGCGCGGTCACGGGCTGGTATTACGACGCAAACCTCGTCAGCCATTGTTATCTGCGCGAGCCCGACGGGACGATCACGGCATTCGACCCCCCGGGATCGCAGAGCTCGTCTTGCGGCTCGATCAACGACCACGGCGACATCGACGGCTTTTACACCGCATCGAACGGAAAGGTTGAAAGCTTCATCCGCAAGGCGGGCGGGAGTTTCAAGTCATACTACATCAAGGGCACGACCTATATCAGCACCGGCCAGATAAACGACAAGGACGCCATCGCCGGCAGCGTCCAGATCGGAAACGGGGACGATCAGGGTCTCCTGCGCAAATAGTGATCAGGCAGGTGGCATTGTGCCTGGCGCGGGCTCGCGCGTTATGAACCCGATTGCACTTCCGGCAGGATAGACCCGATGCAGCTTCTCCCTCCCCATCTTCTCTCCCATTGCGACGAGGCCGTGCTGGCGGCGGAGGGGTTGTTGGCGGCGGCGAAGGATCGTGTGCGCGGGCGGGTCGAAGCCGACGGCGCGATTTCGCCCGAATTGTTCGGCCGCGAGCAGCGCGCGGCGCATGCACTCGCCTGGTTTGCGACCACCATCGAGGCGCTCAGGCAACTGGCGCGCTGGGCGCGCGCTCTGGAAGGCGAGAAACGGCTGCACGATCTGGAGCGGCTGATCCTCGCGGCTGCCTTCGGCGAATATCTGGCGCAGCTCGCGGGCGGCGTGCCCATGAGCCAGAACGAGATTGCGCGCGCCACCGATATGGGCCTCGACGCGGACGAGATCGGCGGGTTTCTTTCGCCCGCGATCAGCGAGCTGATCGCGCTCGGCACATCGCGCGAAACCCGCGCGGGCATCGCCGATCATCTGATCCCCAGTCCCGGCGCCATTCATTTCGGCGATCCGGGCCTCGACGAAACGATGGACATGATCCGCGCGCAATTCTTCCGCTTCGCGCAGGAGAAGATCGCGCCGCGCGCGCAGGGCTGGCACCTGAACGACGAACTGATCCCGCTCGATGTGATCGAAGAGATGAGCGGACTCGGTGTGTTCGGTCTCACCATTCCGGAGGAATATGGCGGCGCGGGGCTTTCCAAGACGGCGATGTGCGTGGTGTCGGAGGAGCTGTCCCGCGGCTATATCGGCGTGGGCTCGCTCGGCACGCGCGCGGAGATCGCCGCCGAACTGATACTGAGCGGCGGCACGGTGGAACAGCGCGCGCATTGGCTGCCCCTGATCGCGAGCGGGGCGAAACTGCCCACGGCGGTGTTCACCGAGCCGGACATTGGCTCCGATCTCGGCGCGCTGAAGACGCGGGGCGAGCGGCACGGAGATCATTACCGCATATACGGCGCCAAGACCTGGATCACCCATGCGGCGCGCGCCGATATAATGACTTTGCTGGTGCGCACCGATCCGGCTTCGCGCGACTGGCGCGGGCTGTCGATGTTTCTGGCCGAGAAGCCGCGCGGCAGCGAAGGCGAACCGTTTCCCGTCGCCGGCATGCGCGGCGGCGAGATCCACGTGCTCGGCTATCGCGGCATGAAGGAATATGAGATCGGCTTCGACGGGTTCGAAGTGCCGGCGGCTAATTTGCTCGGTGGCGAGGAAGGCCACGGCTTCAAACAACTGATGCAGACCTTCGAATCCGCGCGCATCCAGACCGCCGCGCGCGCTATCGGCGTGGCGCAATCGGCGCTTGATCTCGGGCTTTCCTATGCGCTGTCGCGGATGCAGTTCGGCCGCGCGATTTTCGGTTTCCCGCGGGTGCGCGACAAGCTGGCGATGATGGCGGTGGAGATCGCGGCGGCGCGGCAGATCGCCTATTTCGCGGCGGGCGAGAAGGACGACGGTCGGCGCTGCGATCTCGAGGCCGGCATGGCGAAATTGCTTGCGGCGCGCGTCGCGTGGGCTGCTGCGGACAACGCGCTGCAGATCCATGGCGGCAATGGCTTCGCACTCGAATATCCGATCAGCCGCGTGCTCTGCGACGCGCGCATTCTCAACATCTTCGAAGGCGCGGCGGAGATCCAGGCGCAGGTGATCGCGCGAAGGCTGCTGGAACGCTGGGCGGATTGATAGAATTACTTCATTTATATCCGTCATGGCCGCGCCGTTGTCCCGGCCATGACGAGTGTGAGATGTATGTAGAAGCTACGCCTCCCCCACTCCGGACGGTTAGGCGAATCGCGCGTGCGTCCTTAACGCCTGCGCCATTTCCTTGAATACGCCGGCCCAATCGCCACGCTGGCTCTGCCTGAACAGTCTGATCGTCGGATACCAGGGGCTGTCGCTGCGGCCGAGAAGCCAGCGCCAGTCCGGGACATATTGGAGTGCGACCCATGCTGGCCGTCCGAGCGCACCGGCAAGATGGGCGACCGCAGTATCCGAGGTGATGATCAGATCGAGACTCTCCATGACTGCCGCGGTGTCCAGGAATGGATCGGGGCCGGCATCGAATGCGTCGCCGAGATTTTCCACCCGGACGCCGGCCGGCAGTTCGCCCAATTGCCGGTCTCCGTCGTATTTCTGAAGGCTGATCAGGCGAACGGCCGGAACCTTCGCCAAAGCCTCGAAATGGCGCACGGGAAACGACCGCCCGATGTCGATTTCGCCGCGCGGATTGCCCTGCCAGCAGATGCCGATTTTGAACCCGTTTTCGCCAAGCTTCTCCCGCCACTGCCGGATCCGGTCAGGCTCGGCGAAAAGATACGGCACGCGCGCGGGGATGTTCGTTTCGTCCGTCCCGAATAGCAGGGGCAGGCTGAGCAGCGCGGCGTGATAATCGAAATCGCGAAAGCCGCTTTCGAGGTCGACGACTTCGATGGCGGGTCCGATGCCTTGCAGCAGGCGCACGAGGCCGCGCTGCACGGCGAGCACCACTTTTGCGCCCCGCTCGGCCGCCAGAGCCGCATATCTGCAGAATTGAATGGTGTCGCCCAGACCCTGTTCGGCATGAACCAATAATGTCCTGCCGTCCAGACGCTCGTTCCCCAACCAGGCGGGTTGCGGATAATCCGCCGCGCCCAGCGGCTCGGTCTTCCGTTTCCGCCATTCATAGAGCGGCCATCCGGTTTCGAAATCGCCTGCAAGCAACGCGCAAATGGCCTTGTTCCAGTGGGCATCCGCGAAACCGGGGCGGAGGCGAATGGCTTCGTCGTAGCTTTGAACGGCTTTGTCGAGCCGCTTCAGCTGCTGGAGCGCAAATCCCCTGTTGTTGTGGGCCTCGGCCAACAACGGATTCAATATGATCGCAATTTCACAGCTTCGAAGGGCCTCGTCCGGCCGGCCGAGAACCCTGAGCGCGTTGCCGCGGTTGCTGTGCGCCTCGGCATAACGCGGTTCGATCGCTATGGCGCGGTCGTAGCACTCGACGGCTGCTGCGTGACGTTTCAGATCCTGCAGCACATTGCCCAGATTGCAGTGCAATTCTGCAACACCGGGCCTGAGCGCGACCGCGCGGCTGCAGCTTCGAAGGGCCGCGTCCGGCCGGCCAAGCTTTCGCAAGGCGCTGGCCCGATTGTTGTGGGCCGCTGCATGGGCCGGGTCGCGTTCGATCGCGCCGTCGTAGCTCTCGACGGCCTGGTTCAACAGTCCGAGCGCCTGAAGTGCGTTGCCTCTGTTGTAGTATGCCTCGGCGAGACCGGGGTGCAGGAGGATTGCCCGGTCGTAACCGTGAACCGCTTCCTCGCAACGCCCAAGGTCGCGCAATGCATTGGCCCTGTTGTGATGGGCTTCCGCAAGATCTGGCCTGAACCCGAGCGCCTGGTCGTAACTCTCGAGCGCCTCCCTGGTCCGCTTCAGATCCTGCAGGACATTTCCCCTGTTGTAATGTGCCTGCACGAAATCGGGCTTCAGCGAGATCGCGCGGTCCAGACTCTGCAGCGCCTCGTCCGGCCGCCCGAGATCGCGCAATGCGTTGGCCTTGTTGCCGTGCGCCTCGGCATGAGCGGGGTTGAGGCCAATCGCGCGGTCATAGCTCTGAACCGCGTCCTCCAGGCGGTTCAGCTGCCGCAGCGCAACAGCCCTGTTATAATGTGCGTCGGCATAATCGCCCTGGAGCGCAATGGCGCGGTCATAGCTTCGGAGCGCGTCGTCGATCCTCGACAGGGCCTGCAAAGCCAGCCCGCAATTGCAGTGGGCGGCGGCGACATCAGGGTTCAACCGGATCGCGGCTTCGTACAGGGCGAGCGCTTCGGCCACACGGCCGCGAAGATGATGGTGCACGGCCTGGGCGAAAAGCGCCGCAAATTCGTCCGCATGAGGGGTCCGCATCCCAGATTTACCCCACGCAACTGCCCGCCGAGGGCTGGCCCAATTGAGATTGAGTTGCAACACTAGTCGCAAGAGAAAAATTTTGCTAAACACGGGGCGTCGCCGGGCGCACGGAAAGCGCCCGACGGATTCGATCAGGGGATCCCAAGATGAAAAATATCCGCTTTGCCCTCTTCGCTGGCGCGGTCGGCTGCGCATTGACGACGCAGGTTCCGGCGGCGGAAGCTGCGAAGGCCGCGGAGGCGGTCCTCCACTCGTTCGGCGTGGCCAGCGATGGCGTGCAGCCCCAGGCCAACCTGTTCCAGATGAAGGGCGCTCTGTACGGCACAACCGCGGTAGGCGGCCTGTATGCCGGCGGGACGGTGTTTGCGGTCACGAAAACCGGTCAGGAAAACGTTCTTTATTCCTTTTGCAGCCTGAAAAAATGCACGGACGGCGGGTACCCTCTTGCCGGGGTCGTCGATGTAAATGGCATGCTGTACGGCACAACGTCCGCTGGCGGCACGAACAAGGCCGGCTCAGTGTTTTCGCTCGATCCGAACTCCGGCAGCGAACAGGTTCTCCACGCCTTCGGCAGCGGCACGGACGGGGCATTCCCCGAAGCAGGTCTGATCGCCGTCAACGGCACTCTATACGGCACAACACAAAAGGGCGGCGCGAACGGCAACGGAACCGTGTTTTCGCTCGACCCGGGCACCGGCACCGAGCAGGTGGTCTATTCCTTTTGCAGTCAGCTGAAATGCGCGGACGGCCAATATCCGCTTGCAAGTCTGACCGATGTGAACGGCACGCTGTACGGCACAACGCAGAGGGGCGGCAGCAGAGGCAAGGGCACGGTATTTACGCTCGACCCGAGCACCGGCGCAGAGCAGGCGGTCTATTCCTTTTGCACCCAGCAGAAATGCGCAGACGGCGAATACCCTCTCGCCACCCTGATCGATGTGAATGGCATGCTGTACGGTACGACCTTCGAAGGCGGCGCCGACGAGTATTTCGGCACGGTGTTCGCTCTCGACCCGGGCACCGGCGCGGAGCAGGTGCTGCATTCTTTCTGCAGCAAGGCGAATTGCACCGACGGCGCGTACCCCTATGCCGGTCTGACCGAAGTAAACGGCCTGCTGTACGGTACGACGGGTTACGGCGGAGCCAGCAACGGCGGCTCGGTGTTCGCGCTCGACCCGGCCACCGGTAAGCAGACGGTGGTTTATTCTTTCTGCGGAGTGACAAAGTGCCTGGACGGCGACTCCCCGCAGGCCAGTCTCATCAATGTGAAAGGAACATTGTACGGCACCACACAGGCGGGCGGCGCAAACAACTTCGGGGCGGTGTTTGGGATCACGAACCCGTGACGGTTTGGTGCAAGATGGCTTGACCGGGCAATTTGGCGTCTGAACCCGGGCGGAGTTCGACGCAGGCGGTTCGGCGCCATCCCGCCGCTGCAAATTTCTGACCGGATCAGCCGGTTGCCTGCTCTTCCTCGTTCGAAAGACTCTTGACCAAATCGAGGACGCGTTTGCGGACTTTGGGCTCCTTGATCCGCATGAAGGCGAGAGCAAGCTGGAGACCTTCGCCGCTCGAGAGAAACTCCATTACCGGCGGAGTCGCATAGTCGTTCGCCGGCAGGAGCCCGTCCGGTTCCTGTTCACAGACGTCTTCATAAAAATAACTTATTGGCACACCGAGGATGTTGGCCACCTGATAGAGCCGCCCGGCTCCAATGCGGTTCACGCCTTTTTCGTATTTCTGCACCTGCTGGAAGGTGAGGCCGAGCATCTCGCCCAGTTTCTCCTGGCTCATCCCGACCAGCATGCGCCTCAGGCGCACCCTGTTCCCCACCTGGGCGTCGATGGGGTTGGCTTGTTTCTTGGGCACGGCTTCTGACACGTTTTTTTCCGTTTCCGCGCAGGACCTTAGCGGGATTCTACAACTTGCAAAGGCATTTTTGCAGGAAACTTTTCTCCGCGGATGTTTTTCGCCGTCCGCGGAGTTGCCAAGGCACACAAAAAGCAAATCGTGAGTAGCAAAAGGAAACCCATGTCACCTAAACGCGCATAGACCGTGATCGGCAGCGCACGCGGCAGTTCGGCGTCCACATAGCCCGGCTGCCCCAGCGGGAGACTCGCCATCACGCGCCCCAGCGGGTCGATCACGGCAGAGATTCCGGTATTGGCGTCACGCGCGATGGGCAGTCCCTCCTCGATCGCGCGCATGCGCGCCGTCAAAAGATGCTGATACGGCCCGGTGGAAGGTCCGAACCAGGAATCGTCGGTGACGTTCACGATCCAGCCCGGACGAATGCGACCAACGACTGCGTCGGGGAAGATCACTTCATAACAAATAAGGGGTCCCACCGGTGGCGCGCCGGGCATCCGAAATGTCTGCGGACCTGGCCCTTCGCGGAAACCATCCGGCATATCGACGATCTTGGAGAGTCCGAGCATGTGCAGAAGGCCGGGAAACGGAAGATATTCCCCGAACGGAACCAGATGAAATTTGTCATAAATTCCGATCAGCTGTCCGCCATGGGAAAAAATGTAGAAGCTGTTGAAATAACGGACGCTGTTTCCTGCAAGCTCGGCGCGGACCGTTCCTGTCATCAGCACGCGGTTTCCGGGTGTGAGCGTGCCGATCTGTTCCACTGCCTGCGGCACGCGCTGAAGAAGAAATGGCGGAGGGGCCGCTTCCGGCCAGATGATGATCGTCGGTTCGGTGCGTGCCGGTGCGTGACTGAGTTGGAGCAGACGTGTCCAGTTGCGGGGCTGAAGCTGCGGCATAAGCTTTTCGGTCTGGGGAATGTCGGGCTGGACAAGCCGCAGCCGCACGCCGGGAACCGTTGACGGGCCATCCAGCGCGAGCCGCACTCCGCCGCTGATCCAGAGCGCCGCGAACAGCGCAGTGACCGCAGTGGGCAGCAGCCAGGCGCGTCTTCGCGCGGTCGCGAATTCCGCGAGCGACGCGCCGAACAGCAGCGTCAGAAGCGTCAACCCATAGGCGCCGATCACGGCCGCGCTTTGCATGATCTGCGGCACGGCTCCCCAGCTATAGGCAGCAAGATTCCAGGGAAATCCCGTGAACAGATGGCCGCGCACCCACTCGCAAAGCGCATAAGCCGCCGCGAACAGGAAGATTCGAGCACTGCCGTTTCGCCGGAAATACGCTGTCGCCGCGCAGGCGAGCATCGGATAGAGCGCGAGAAAACCCGGAAAGAGAATGGCGACAAAGGGTATCTGCCAGGCATGCTGCGCGGCATCGACCGTGAAGGCGTAGCCAACCCAATAAAGCCCGGCGAGAAACTGCCCAACGCCGGATGCCCAGCCCACGATCGCCGCCGCGCGCACCCGGCTCGGCTCGGTCGCGGTCCCGTCAAGCAGCAGCACGAGGATCGCGGTGGCGAGAAGCAGCCCGGGAAAAAATCCGAATGGCGCATACGCAAGCGCGGACACAAGCCCGGCCGCGAAGGCCAACAATGCCCGCCGCCAGCCACGCAATCCGCGCAGCCGGTCGCCCATCAGCACAAGCGGCGCGAAAATGCCTTCAGATGATGAAGTCACAAATGACAGAGCGGCCATGCGAAACTAATTTCCCGCGTGCCGTCACATACCCGAGTCGACGGCCGATGCAAACGCTGCTCGTTGCATCATGATTCCGGTGCGGACTTCGTGGCGGGTTCCGTCTGTGAACGGCGCAGGCGGAGGCGCTTGACGCGGCGCGGGTCGGCTTCAAGGACTTCGAATTCTATGCCGGAAGGATGGGGCACGATTTCGCCGCGCTGGGGCAGGCGGCCGAGAAGCGAAACCACGAGCCCACCCAGCGTATCGACCTCTTCGTCCTCGCCCTCCGGGCCGAGCTCGAGGCCCGTCTGCTCACGGAAATCGTCCAGATCGAGCCGCGCGTCGGCCTCCCAGCCGCTATCGGGCAACGCCTTCAGCAGCGGCGCTTCAGCGACGTCATGCTCGTCGTCGATATCGCCCACGATTTCTTCGACCAGATCCTCGATCGAGACGAGCCCGTCGGTGCCGCCATATTCGTCGATGACGAGCGCCAGATGCATATGCGTCGTCTGCATCTGCAGGAGAAGATCGAGCGCGGGCATCGAGGCCGGAACAAACAATATGTTGCGGCGGATTTTCGAGATCGGCACGTCGGGCCAGCGCATGGCGCCGTCCTCGCCGATTTCGACGAGAGACAGCAGATCCTTGACGTGCACAAGGCCGATCGGATCGTCGAGCGTCTCGCGATAGATGGGCAGCCGCGAATGCTGTTCCTTGCGCAGGCTTTCGATCAGTTCCCTGAGAGAAGTCTGCTCCTCTACCGCGACGATGTCGGCACGCGGCACCATCACGTCGCCGACGCGCAACTCGCCAAATTTGAGGAGGTTGGAAAGCATGCGCCGCTCCTGCGGCGACAACTCGGTGCTCTGGCGATCGCTTTCCTCGATGACCTCTTCGAGACTCTCGCGGATCCCGTTCGCGCCATGACCGCGGCGGACGAGGTGGGCAAGCCGGCGCAGGAACGAAGCGGTTTTGCCGTTGCCCGAGGGGTTGGGGTCGTTGTGCTGAGGTTCTGACATATGTTTGGTTTTATATTTGTTATCGCGCTGCTGACGCGCGGGCGTAAGGGCTCGGAATTCCGAGCCCGTCGAGAATGGTAAGTTCCAGGCGCTCCATGACGCGGGCCTCACGGCTCCGGACATGATCATAACCCAAAAGATGAAGAACGCCGTGTACCACAAGATGCAGGGTGTGATCCTCCAGACTGATACCAGAAGCTGCGGCTTCGTGCGATGTGACGCCGAGCGCAATGGCAACATCGCCGAGATAGCCGTCAGTTTCGGCGGCAGGAAAGGACAGCACGTTCGTCGGCGCGTCTTTCCCACGGAACTGCGAATTCAGCGCATGCATGCGGGCGTTGTTCGTTAGCAGCAGAGTGAGACGCGGTATCTTTTCCTCCCCCGCGCGAAGCGTGGGGGAGGTGCCCCGAAGGGGCGGAGGGGGCCTCCAGCGAGCAGTGCCCCCTCCACCGCTTCGCGGTCCCCCTCCCCCATGTCGCTTCGCTCCACGGGGGAGGAAAGTCGATGCGAGTCCACTTGTGAGCGCAACTCGGGCGGCGGATTTCACACGCGCCAATGTGACACCAGATTTCTTCCACGCGGCATCTTCAACGACGACAGATATATCACTCGCGCTCATTCTTCCGCTTTGCGGGCTCGCGGCGTCTCGCGCTGCGCATAGGCGCGCACGATGCGCGAGACGAGTGGATGACGCACGACATCCTTCTCGCCGAAATGCGCGACGGCCACGCCCTCGACATTTGAAAGATTGGCGAGCGCCTCGTTCAACCCTTCCGGCCTTCCGCCCGGCAGGTCGCTCTGCGACGGATCGCCGGTAACGACCATGCGCGAATCTTCGCCAAGGCGCGTAAGGAACATCTTCATCTGGGCAGAGGTGCAGTTCTGCGCTTCATCGAGTATTACAAAGGCATGCGCGAGCGTGCGGCCGCGCATGAAGGCGAGCGGCGCTACCTCGATCACGCCCGTTTCCATCAGCCGCGTGCATTGTTCGCCGAGCGTTTCGAACAGCGCATCGTAGAGCGGACGCAGATAAGGATCGATTTTTTCGCGTAGATCGCCCGGCAGGAAGCCCAGACGCTCTCCCGCTTCGAGCGCCGGCCGCGAAAGGATGAGCCGCTCCACGCGCCGCTCATGCAGCAGATGTGCGCCGAAAGCCGCCGCCAGATAGGTTTTGCCCGTGCCAGCCGGCCCCACGCCGAACACCAGCGGATGAGTGCGCATCAGATCGAGATAGTCGCTCTGCGCGGGCGAGCGCGCACGCGTGATGCGCGCGGCCGCGGTGCGGATCGACGGCGTACCATGTTCGGCTGTGGGCGTCTTGTCCCGCTCGTGCAACACAAAGCGGATCTCCGCATCGACATCGGCGAGCGCCACGTCCTCGCCCGCTTCGAGCCGGGCGTAAAGCGTGCGCAGGACCGCGGCCGCACGCTCGCGCGAATCGGGCGCGCCTTCGACCGCAATGAGATTGCCGCGCATCGCCACACGCACGCCCAGTCTTTGCTCCACGCGCACCAGATGTTTCTGATGCGCGCCGCCCAGCACGGCCAGCCGCTGATTGTCGGGAAATTCTAGCGTCACCTGCTCCTTGGTGGCTGGCAGGCCGCGCGCGGTGCGCGTGCTCAATGCACCCCCGCCAGCGAACGCGCGGGTTTCGCGGACATTTCGCCTCTCAGGCTGTTGGGCAGCACTTCGGCGATCCGGACATCGCAAATCTCGCCGATCCGCACGCCAGCGTCGGCTACGTGCACCGGCTGAAGCCAGGGCGAACGGCCGACGAGCTGGCCGCGTTTCGAACCCTGTTTCTCGAACAAGACCCTCATCATCTTTCCGGCGCAGGATTTGTTGAACGCTGCCTGTTGTTCGGTGAGACGCGCCTGCAATGCGGCAAGCCGCTCCGCCTTCACGGCGTCCGGAATTTGTTTCGACGCCGCGGCGGCCGGGGTTCCCGGCCGGGCGCTGTATTTGAAAGAAAATGCCTGCGCGTAACCGACCTCGCGGACGAGATCGAGCGTCGCTTCGAATTCGGCATCCGTCTCGCCTGGAAATCCAACAATGAAATCCGAAGACAGCGCGATGTCGGGTCGCGCCGCGCGGATGCGCTCCACCAGTTCGAAATAGTGTTCGCGTGTGTGCTGCCGGTTCATTGCGGAGAGAACGCGGTTCGAGCCCGATTGCACCGGCAGATGCAGATAAGGCATCAGGGTGTCGATTTCACGATGGGCGGCGATGAGGTCTGCGCTCATGTCGCGGGGATGACTTGTGGTGTAGCGCAGCCGCGCAATGCCCGCGATATCTGCAAGCGCACGGATCAGGCGCGCGAGGCTCCAGCGTTCGCCGTTTGAGTCGGTGCCGCGATAGGCGTTCACGTTCTGGCCGAGCAGCGTGATTTCCTTTGCACCCCTCTCCGCGAGTTTCTCCGCTTCGGCGATGACCCGTTCCGGGGGCCGCGAGAACTCACTCCCACGCGTATAAGGAACCACGCAGAAAGTACAGAACTTGTCGCAACCTTCCTGCACGGTGAGGAACGCCGTCGGACCAGTGTCGCCGCGATCTTCCGGCAATGCATCGAACTTCTCCTGCGCGGGAAATTCCGTCTCGAGCGCGCGACCGGCGCCGCGGGAAATGCGCGCGATCATCTCCGGCAGGCGGTGATAGGATTGCGGCCCGACGACCATGTCGACGGCGCTTTGCCGCGCAATGATCTCCTGGCCCTCGGCCTGTGCCACGCAGCCCGCGACCGCGATCAGCATTGGATTTCCTGCCGCGGCTTTCCGCTCCTTGAGGCGACGCAGGCGCCCGAGCTCGGAATACATCTTCTCCGCCGCCTTCTCGCGGATATGACAGGTGTTGAGGATCACCATGTCGGCATCTTCGGGGGCAACAGTGGGCACATAGCCGATACCGGCCAACAATTCCGTCATCCGCCCGGAATCATAAACATTCATCTGGCAGCCGAAGGTTTTGACGAAGAGTTTTTTCATATGAGCATGCACTCTCTTTTTTTGTTCGTCATCCCCCGGCTCCCCGGTCCGCGCGAAGCGCGGCCGGAGGGCAGGCTTCACGTGCGGGTGATCCATTCTTCTTCAATGCAATCATATTGGATCGCCCGCATAAAAACGGGCGATGACGGCAAGCGTACAGGTGTGGACGGCGTCACGCGGCGGCCTCCAGGGCTGTCTCACCGACGATTTCATTACTTGCAATTGCGGCCTGCGCCACGGGCGGCAAACCCGCGAGCGCACGCGCCTGACCGCGGCGCACGATCGTTTCCGCGACAACCGCAAGCGCCTTGCGGCCGCCGACGCTGTCTATGGTGAGCGGCGGATGGAATTCGACCACGGCTTCGAACGGGCCTTCCTTCAACGCTTCCCAGAGATGGGGCACCAGATCCATGTCGCCATACCAGGCAATGAGCGGGCGCATGTCGCGTCCCATCGGCAGTCCGTACAGACCGACATAGGAAATGGTCACGGGCTGCACCGGAACATGGCGCGGATGGCCATTGTCATCGGGGCCGATCTCTGTTTCTGCCGCGCCGAGCAACGCGCTCTTGAAGGGCAGGACCCTGTTGCCGTCATCTGATGTGCCCTCCGGAAAGAGGATCAGCGCGTCGCCATCGATGAGCCTTTGCCGGATCACGTCGCGCGCCGCGATTGTCTGGGAGCGCTTTGCGCGCTCGACGAACACGGTTTCCTGCAATCGTGCGAGGGTTCCGGCGAGCGGCCAACCGGCAACCTCGCGCTTGGCGATGAACGACACCCGCGCCGCGGCGGAAAACACCAATATGTCGAAATAGGAGGTGTGATTGGCGACCATCAGCACGCCGCGCGACCGGATCGGCTCGCCAACTATCGTCACACGAATGCCGAACAGACGACACAGGAAACGGTGATAGCGGTGCGGGAATGTTTTGCGGCGCCTGAGACCGAAAAACAGCGCCGATTCCTGCCAGGGAATGAGCAGGAACGTCACGAGCAGGAATACAAACAATATTCCGGCGGCACGCAGAGCCTGCACGTCAGCGTCCGCGATTCCTCGCGCCTTTCGGCACGGCATAGAGTTCGAGCCGGTGGTCCACCAATTCGAAACCGAGTTCCTCGGCCACTTTCCGCTGCAGCGCCTCAATTTCCTCGTTGCGGAATTCGATCACCCGTCCGGACTGCACGTCGATCAGATGGTCGTGATGGGCGTCCGGCACTTCCTCGTAGCGGGAGCGGCCGTCGCGGAAATCGTGGCGTTCGAGAATACCCGCATCCTCGAACAGCTTCACCGTGCGGTAGACCGTGGCGATGGAAATATGCGGATCAATGCCCGAGGCGCGCCGGTAAAGCTCCTCGGCGTCGGGGTGGTCGGCCGATTCGGACAGCACACGCGCTATCACGCGGCGCTGCTCGGTCATCCTGAGCCCCTTCTCCGCGCACAGCTTTTCGATCCGACTCAGCGTATCGGACTTTCCGTACATGCACCCATCATATCAGAATTCTTCCCGCCTGCCCACCCTTCGGAAAGAGATGGAAGCGCAATTAAAATATGTCGCGCCGGACCCCGTGTGGAAAGCGACCGGCGCCCAGACCGCTTCGAACAGACCGAACGGCAAAGCGCCCTGCAGAAAGCCATGAGCCGGGCCGAGCGCGCAGGCGCCCGGCGAAGCCGAACTTGTCCGGCGCTTCGCTTCTCCAGAACTCAGGTGATCAGCATTGAAATTTTTTCCGGACAAGGAGAAGCCCCGCCGTTTAGAAGCGGCGGGGCTTCGCGCGCCACGGGTCGCAACGCAAAAGTGGGTCCAGTCGCGTTGCCGGCGCGGCGCTACCATGCAGGCAATGGCTTAGATTGTATGTAGGGTACTATCCTACAAACTTGGCAAGCCGGTCCCTGCGCCTTTCAAAGCGGCACGGCGCGGCGGAGCACGATCGCATCGCGGGCATTGCCGACGGCATCGTCGTAGTAGTCAGCCCTGCGGCCGACCTCGCGAAAGCCAAGACTGGCATAGAGTTCGCGAGCGGCGGAGTTCTCAACCGAAACTTCGAGAAAGACTTCCAGCACGCCCGCTTCCTCGACATGCAGACAGGCCGTTCGGATCAGCGCCGTACCGAGGCCCCGGTGGCGCACCGGAGGGGTGACGCCAAGCGACAGGATCTCGGCTTCGCCGGCGGCGGCGCGCGCCAGGACAAACCCCACGGGCGTGTCCTGTTCCAAGGCAATAAAGCCAACCGCGCCCGGATGGGCGAGAATGCGGCCGAGGAACTCCTCGTCCCAGCCCTGCGCGAAAGACTGTGCGTGGAGCGCTGCCATGTCCGGCAAATCAGCGAGTGTGGCCTGCCGGATGTTCACGGCGTCGTCGCCGGCAGACGTGCGTCGGGCGCGCGCAAATAGAGCGGACGGGGTACTGCCGTGGGCTCCGGCGCGATCAATGCGAGACGTGCGACCCACAGCGCATCCGGCGCCGCGATCTCCGATACCACGATCTCACCTCCCTGCGGCTGCAGGACCCCGGCAGCCTGGCGCGCCGCCGTTCCGGCCACGCTCAGTCGCGTGCCAGAGTTGTTGCCGAATTCGAGGATCATGCGCACAGCCTCGCCGAACCAAACAAGCCCGTCCGGGATTACCGTTCGCTCCATCGTGACCAGCGTGAAATAAACCTCATCGCGCTTCGCATCATGCACCACCGCCGCCGCGCCGACGCCGGTTTCCGCGATGGCGGCATGAGCCATCGCGGACAGCGTGGTGATCCCGACGAGCGGAAGATGGAGCGCCAGCCGCAATCCGCGCATAAAGGCATAGCCGACGCGTTGACCGGTAAAGGTGCCGGGACCAATGGTTACGGCGAGGCGGCCGAGCGCCTCGAACCCGATACCGGCACTGCTCATGACATTCTGCACCATCGGCGCGAGCCGCTCGGCGTGGCCGCGCTCCATGGTTTCGAACGCATGCGCGAGCGTCGTCTCGCCATCCAGGACGGCGGCGGAGCAGGCGCCCAGCGCCGTGTCCACGGCAAGTAATTTCATGTCGCGATATGCCGGGCGTTCACAGGATAGAGCAGGCTTCCTCGAAGGGAAGCCGCGGATTGCGCGGACGCATGCCCGCGGTATCGCCATAGCCGATATTGCAATGAAAATTCGATCTGATGCGGCTGTCGGCGAAGAATTCGCAATCGACGCCCGCATTGTCGAAGCCCGACATCGGACCGCAATCCAGACCGAGCGCGCGTGCGGCGATGATGAAATACCCCCCCTGCACACTGCCGTTGCGGAACGCCACGCGTTCCGCCAATACCGGATCCTTGTACCCGTCCTGCGCATCCGGCACTTGCGGATAAAGAACCGGGAGCCGCTCCGCGAAATCGAGATCGAAACCGACGATCGCCGTGGCCGGCGCGGACATGGTCTTCTCCGCATTGCTGTCGTCGAGATGTGGCTTGAGCCGGTCCTTGGCGGCGCGCGACACGACGAAAACAATGCGCGCCGGGCAGCAATTGCCGCTCGTCGGACCGAGCCGCATCAGATCGTAAATCGCCATCAGCAGAGCGGGACTGACCGGCTTGTCCTGCCAGCGCCGGAATGTTCGCGCGTTGCGGAACACTGCATCGAGCGCGTCGTCGGAAATCGGCGGATGCATGCCTACGCCCGTCAGACTTCTTCGACCGCGTTCACTTCGGGAATGTAGTGCCGGAGCATGTTTTCAATGCCGTGCTTCAGCGTCAGCGTGGAAGAAGGACACCCTGCGCAGGAACCGCGCAGGTGCAGGAACACGATTCCCGAGCCGCCGTCGAAGCCCTTGAAGATGATGTCGCCGCCATCGCCGGCCACGGCGGGACGGACTCGCGTGTCGAGCAATTCCTTGATCTGCGCCACGATCTCCGGATCGCCCTCGCCGTAGACAGTCAGGTCTTCCGTTTCTGCATGGTTGCCTTCGATAAGCGGCAGACCTTGGGTGAAATGATCCATGATGGCGGCGAGAATGGCGGGCTTAAGATGCCGCCAGTCAGCGTCGGATTTGGTGACGGAAATGAAATCGCTGCCGAAAAAGACGCGCGCGACATCCTGGATTTCGAACAACGCGCTGGCCAGCGGCGAGCGCTCAGCCGCTTCGGCGTCAGGGAAATCGGCCACGGCGGCCTCGCCCATTACCTCCCGCCCGGGCAGGAATTTGAGCGTGTTGGGATTGGGCGTGGATTCGGTCTGAATGAACATGCGTTTCGCCGCGTTTGGGGATGAGCGTTACATGGCCCGGAGTGACCGACGGATCAAGGCCGGCCTCAGAAATCGGAGATTACGCCCTTGCGTTCCCAGTCGCCATAGCGCGTCGGTTCCGGCCCCTCCGCGCCGCCGATTTCCTTCGGCGCGGAAGGCTGTTTGTCGGCCCTTCGCCGCGCCTCCGCTTCCGCCCTGGCGCGCAGGGCCGCCTCGCGGATACGCGCCCCGACCCTGGCATTTTTCCCTGTTTTGGACTGGTCTTTGCTCATGCTTGAAGCGGACGTAACACCGCATAAATCACATTAGGATCACCCGTCGTCAGATAGGATGATCGCAACGCGAAGGCAATTTTCATGATGAACATGTTGCGGACCGGCCTCCTGATGGCGGCGCTGACGGGGCTTTTCCTCGTAGTCGGATTTCTCGTCGGCGGCGAAGCGGGAATGGCGATCGCCTTCCTGTTCGCGGCGGGGACCAATCTCTTCGCATATTGGAATTCCGACAAGATGGTGCTCTCGCTCTATGGTGCGCAGCCCGTCGACGCCGGGACGGCGCCCGACCTCGTGCATCTGGTCCAGGATCTCGCTCACAAGGCGGCCCTTCCGATGCCGCGCGTTTATATCGTCGACAACCCGCAGCCCAACGCGTTCGCTACCGGACGCAATCCCGAACATGCCGCAGTCTGCGTGACCACCGGTCTTCTGCAGCGCGTGGACCGCGAAGAGCTTGCCGGCGTGCTCGCACATGAATTGAGCCATGTGAAGAATCGCGACACGCTGACCATGACACTCGTCGCAACCATCGCCGGCGCAGTCGCGATGCTTGCAAACTTCGCCTTCTTTTTCGGCGGCCGGAACCGCAATCCGCTTGGCATCGTGGGCATGCTGCTCGTGACCTTGCTTGCGCCTATCGCCGCCGTGCTGGTGCAGATGGCGATCAGCCGCGGCCGCGAATTCGAAGCCGACCGGTGCGGCGCCGAACTGTCAGGTCGGCCGCTGTGGCTTGCATCCGCGCTCGGCCGCATCGAACGTTCCGCGGAAGTCATCGACAATCCCGCTGCCGATGCCAATCCGGCCACCGCGCATATGTTTATCATCAATCCGCTGCATGGCGGCTTTGCCGGCCTGTTCTCCAGTCATCCGTCTACGGAGGAACGGATTGCGCGGCTGAAGGCGATGGCGGCGGAGATGGGGCAAGAGACGGCGCGGCGCGGCCCCTGGTCGTGAATGGGGCCGGGACGGGCGCACGCACCGCCGCGCAACAGGCCCTGACGGCGACACTCAGGCGCAAATACCCGCTCGACCTCGCGCTCGACGAAGCGATTGCGGCGCATGCGCTCGCTTCGCGCGATGGCGGCTTTGCGCGCGCGATTGCCAACGAGACCATGCGCCGCTTCGGCCAGCTGGAGGATCTGGTGCGCCGCTTCGTGCCGCGGCCGCCTCCGCCGCATCGCGCCGGTCCCACTCTCGAGATTTTGCTCGCCGCCGCCTGCGAGCTTTTATTTCTTGACGTACCGCCGCATGCTGCTGTCGATGGCGCAAACCGGCTCGCCGCGAGCGACCCCAAAGCCGTTCATTTCAAGCCCCTGATTAACGCCGCGCTCCGCCGCATCGCCCGCGAAGGACAACGGATCGTCGACGCGCAGGAGGCGCCACGCCTCAACACGCCCGACTGGCTGTGGACCCGCTGGTGCGCTGCGTATGGCGAAGAAACAACCCGCTCCATCGCCCGCATCCACGCCCAAACTCCGCCGCTGGATCTGCATTTCCACTGCACGCCCGCCTTTCCTCCCCCGCCGCAGGCGGGGGAGGGGGACCGCGAAGCGGTGGAGGGGGCCTTTGCGCTGTCGGAGGGCCCCCTCCGCCCCTTCGGGGCACCTCCCCCACGCTTCGCGCGGGGGAGGATAATATTATTCGGGGACGTAATAAGACTCGAACATGCGGGAAACATCGAAGAGCTGGAGGGTTTCGCCGAAGGTGCCTTCTGGGTGCAGGATTTTGCGGCCGGCCTGCCCGCGCGTTTGTTTGGAAATGTTCGCGGGCGGCGCGTGATCGATCTCTGCGCTGCGCCGGGCGGGAAGACGGCGCAATTGGCCGCAGCCGGAGCAGATGTTACTGCCGTCGAGCGCGATGAAATCCGGCTTGCGCGGCTTGAGGACAATCTCGAACGGCTCAAGCTCGACGCAAGGATCGTACTTGCGGACGTACGGGATTACACGCCGGAACAACTTGCAGATTGCGTCCTGCTCGATGCGCCGTGCAGCGCTACCGGCACGATTCGCCGGCACCCCGAGCTTCCCTGGATCAAGAATGCGGCCGACATCGCCGCGTGCAGCGATGCGGCAGCCGAATTGCTCGACGCGGCGGCTGCGATGGTCGCGCCTGGCGGCACTCTGATTTTTGTGGTGTGTTCGCTCGAGCCCGAGGAAGGGCCAGAGCAGATCGCGCATTTCCAGCGCCAGCATGATGAATTCCGCCGCGAACCTGTCACGGCTGATGAAATATTCGGTCTCAGTGAACTGATTACTTCGGACGGCGATCTGCGCACCCTACCCTGCCATCTCGCAGGTGAGGGTGGCATGGACGGCTTCTACGCCGCGCGTCTCACGCGTTCATGACAGGCGTCCAAGCGCATAGGCGACGGCAAGATAAATCTTTCCCGTGTCCGCGCCCAGCATGGCCGAAGTCAGCAGCCCGTTGCCGTCGCCTTCGCGGACACGTACGAGCAATGCTTCGAACTCAGCGAGATAATTATCAGCCGCCTCGCGGAAGGTGGGGTTGTCGCGATAACACCGGCTGATGCGCTCCACGCTCTCCGCATCGATCGAAGAGGCGATGCGGCGCGCGAAGAGCGAGCGGTCGCCCTGCAGGTAGAGGCGCCATTCGTCCTCGCCTGGCGGCGTATCGGTGGCGATGGTGTGGAGATCGACCGCGAGATCGGCAAGCGCAGCCTGCAGGGCGCCGAGTGCGGCAGCCGCGCCCGGTTGAAACGACTTGTCGTCCGGGCCGCTCCCCGCGGCGGTAAGCAACGCGCGCATGTCCCACGATTTGTCTTCGGTTTCCCCGCGCTTCACCTTCTGCGGCGGACGTTGCGTGAGGCGCCGCGCCCGCGCGAGCAGACCTTCGCTTCCGCTCTGGCCCAGAGTAATTTCACCCGTCTCGGCAGCGGGATCGCGCAGGGCCGTCGCACGGCCCGAACGAGCGTGGATCGTGGAAAGCGTCCGCGCCGAAAGATCGAGGATCGCCTCGCTCTCTGTCCGCACCATTTCGCGCACGCGTTGCGCTTCCTGCTTTGCAACGCCCGGCAGCGCGAGCAGATGACGCTCGACCTCTTCTGCCGTGCCCGAAAGCGCAAGCTTCATTTCTCTGCTTTCGGCGCCGATCTGATGGGCCATTTTGAGCAGTTGCTCGGCTTCCGCCATCGCCTCGCCGACCAGCGCCTTGGCGCTGCTGCTGGTCTGGGTGATGGTTTCGGACATCAATGTCTGCGCGCCCGTCCCTGCTTCGCGCAGTGCATCGGTCAGCTTTGCGAGCATTCCGAGCGCAGTTTCGCTGATGTAACGCAGGTGTTCCGCCTCGCGCGCGAGCCCGGCAGTCAGCTCCGTGGCGCGGCTGCCTGCATTGCCCATGATCAGCGCAAGCCGGCGGTCTGCGTCCTCCGCAATCGTGCCGAACTGCTGAGCCTGCTCCGTGAGATTTGTTATGGTCTTCGCGAAACTTGCCTGCTGTGCAGCGACGGCCGATTCAAATCCGGCACTTTCATCCTTCAGCTTCTGCAGCATCTCCTGCATGGCGGCGCGATGCCGTTCGTGGCGGCCGAGAATGAATTCGGAACGGGCAAGCGCGGCATCCGATACCGTTTCGATGCGTTTGGCCTGCCGGTCGAGTTCCACGGCAACTGCATGGGGCGCCTCGGCTGCGGTTTCGGCCGAAGCCCGGAAGCCGGCAGCCTGCGATTCGAGCGTCTGGCCAGCATTTCTCAGCGCAGCTTCCGCCGCTTCGATCATCGCTTTGAGCTGCGCGGCACGGGCCGCCACCGTTTCGCTCGCGCGCGAAGCCGCATCAGCGAGACTGCCGGTGACACCGTCGATCCGCTCGCGTTCTAGGCCAAGCTTCGCTGCCGCGGTCTCGGCGCGCACATCGACTCGCGCACCGGCTTCGTCGAGGGCTGCCACCTGATTTTGCAGCACGGATTCGAGGGCGCGCAGCCGCGCCATTGCACCATCGAGACCCGCATTCAGCGCATCCAACTCGCGCCGCACCGCCCGGGCTACCCGCGCCGCCGCGCGTGCTGCCATCTCGTCGGTCGCGAACAGCCGGTCCGTTGTCTCGTTCAGATTCTCCGATGCCACCGAAAGCGCCTGCGCCCGCGTGAATGCCCATGCAGCAGCAATCACCAGCATCGGCGGGACGAAGACGGCGAATGCGATAACGGCAGATTCCTGCACGTCGAGCCGAAACACGCCGCCGGGTCCGAAATACCCCCAGCCATAGGCAAAACCACCACCCACCCAGAAGGCGCTGAGCAGCACGGCGAAGATGAGCGGCGGCCATGGATTGGGCTCTGCCACGCGTGGTCGCTCGGCTGGCGGCATGGCCGCGCCCGGCTCGGCACTCTCGCGCGGAAACGGAATGGTCTGAGGCTGCTCGGGACGATTCATACTGGACCCCTCGACGCGGGCGACGGCTGTATATTAACCGTCCGCAACCGGCACGGCGAGGACCGCCACCCGCGATTTCAGTGGGTTACCGAGATTCGTTCCGCCTTGTAGAGCGCAACGGACGACCGTGTATGTCGTATGAACAACCATTTCGGTTGATAATCGATTCGTTCCTGATAGGTTCTCAAAACATCACAGTGGAAATGGAGCTGCACATCCATGCGAGAATTCCGGCTATCCCGGCGCGGCCGCGGGGTGTCGTGCGACTCCGATGGTGCCTTTGTCGGCCCGGTGCCGCTCCTGAAATTGTCCGCTGACGGTCGCTGGGAGCCGCGCGACCGCGCGCAGCTTTCGAAGCAGCTCAGTTCCAATTATGGCGTACCAGTCGATCTGTCGTCGAAGGTGGGCGGACTGAGAGCAATCGCCAAAGCCTTCAACGAAGACGATCTGGCTCGCGCCCAGATCGCCACGGTGCTTCTCTGCATTCCCGCTTCCGAGCTGCCGGCCGACTCCGACATCACCTGGCCTGTGGGCCGATATGTGATACCAAAAAATGTCAACCCAGGGTGGGACTATGGCAATCTGGTTCACGAACAGATCGGCACTCTCTATCAAAACACATTTCCGGATGTGAAAATGATTTTGAGAACATCCAAAGGTTTAAATGATGTGGATATAGAGATTCCGGATGAGAATGTACCCAGCGTGGGTTTCAGGTATGCGGAAATCAAGCCGCTCTCGAACAGCGGTTTCAGCAGATTCAAAGGCCAGGTCGCGCGCTGGAAGAAACCGGCGCCCGTGCTTGCCATCACTTATGACTATGACGGAAACATCTACTACGGGTTCCCATGGTGACAAACATCCCGGCTTGGCAACTGGTCAAATCGTACCGCTTTCGAGAAGCGGTTGAGGCATACGAACGGCAGCTACGTGAGTCCCCGGACGACTGGGGCAACGTTGGCGGTCTAGGCCATGCTCTCATGGCCGTCGGTGAGTTCGCCGCGGCAATTCCGTATCTCGAAAAAATCGACAAGTACTATCGAGAATCCCCCGGAAGACCGGGCTGCCAGATAGAACTCTCAATTTGCGACTGGATGATCGGCAATCGTGAGACAGCGCTCAGTATCATCAAGAGGCTTGTTATCGCGGTGCGCGACGGGAAGGTCAGCTACACCGACATCGCCGGCGGCGTCGAACAAGGGCTGATCCTCTGCTACATGGCAATCACGCTGCAGTCGCGGCCGGACCTTGATCTCGCGATGAAGTACCTGAAGAAGCTGGCGACGCGCCGCCGCATCCAATACTGGCCGGGGCCGGCGGCGCTGTTCCTTCTTGGGTCCCTCACATTCGGAGAAGCTGTGAAGAGCGCGACGGGCTCCGCCGACCTCGCCCAAGCGAAAGAGATTGCAGAGCATGATCTGATGAAACGCCGCCATCTCGTCAATATCCTGTTCGCGGCCGGTACAGAGCGGCGCATGGCCGGAGACGAGGCAGGATGCCGGATGCTGATGAGCGAATGCGCGGGCCTTACCCATCCGCAGGTGGAATACATATGGTACCTTGCAAATGGCGAGGTCTCGACTGTGTGAGGTCTGGATTACGGCACCAGTGTTATCGGTACATTTTGTTCGATGGAGATCCGGCCGCTCTCAGCCAGCGCGTTCCAGATCCACTGCTGCACATGGTCATCTGAAAACGGCTCATCCCCTCTATTGAACCAATCTGTGCAGCCCGCGCGCATTTCCGCGAAACCAGGCGGCGGCGCATCGATATCGACCGCCGACATCGCCCGGATTCTTGACAGTTCGCCCAACAGGCGAACGCTGCTGCCGATGAACAAGCCGTTCTCGACAATCGGCGCATCGAAATCCAGTGGGACCCAGAACGACTCCATCCACCATGGCAGATTACGAAAACTCGTCTTCGTCATGGCGTCCGTTCCCCGAATTCCTTCAAGGCCAACGGCGTAGGCATTGAACGCTTCGATGGACGCGAGATCGAAAAGCGAAATGAGCAAATAGTCGTCGCCCACTTCTCCGGCAAGCGAGGCGGGTAGCTCCACGCCATGCCTTTGGCAGATTGCGGCAAGGTCCTCCCAGATGTCGAAATCCAGCGGTTTGATTATCAGGTCAGAAGACATTCCGGCCCTTTTACCAATGAATCGCCCGGACGAGCCGGGCGATGACGAAGCAAGCAGCTACTGCGCCGGCGCCGTCGGCCTCACGTAAAACAGCGACGTCATATCCAGCACGCGATGGGCGCTGTCTGCGGCGTGGCCGAGATAGTCGTGGATGCCGAAAGCATCCTCGGTGGTACGCAGGAGCGAGTAATGATTGAACGGCGTCATGTCGGTCAGCGCGCGCGGGCCGTGATTGGTGATGACGATGGTCGGGATCCATCCGCCGCCCGGATTGTTCGGATCGCTGGGGCCGGACCCGCAACACCCGTCGCCGTGGCCGGGGCTCGGATGCTCGATATCGTTCTCGTCGAAGGTGATGACGATGGCGCTGTTGCCGGGCTGTGACCAGACGGGCGAAGACATGATTTCCGCGACCAGCCGGCCTGCCACAGCGTCCCCGCGGGCGATGAGCTTCGGGCCGGCGTCGTAGGGGCAGTCGGCCGGAACATTCGGTCCCTCGGGCAGCCCGTGCATGTCGTCGCACTGGTTGGGAACGATCTGCGCGTAATTCGGAAGGTTGCCGCTAGCGATGTCCCGGCCGAGCACGTCGAAGCCCACGATCTTCTGCGCAAGCGCCGGATCGTTCTGCACATCCTTGAAGTTCATGAAGCCATTGTGCTTGGCGCCATAAAGCCAGGCGGGCTGGCCGGGCACGGGATGGTCCGGATCTGGCCAGCGCCAGGCACGCGAGCCGGGCGCAGGAATATCCTCGAAATAGCCCTTCCAGGTCAGATGATGTGCTTCGAGCTGCGAGGGGAGGCTGGGCGCGGCAATCGTGTGATCGGCATAGCCGGGCGCCTTGGCGCCCGAACAGGCCGGGTCGGCCGCGCCGGGTTTGCACCAGAAGGCATCGTCATCCCTGATGCCGAACGTGTCGCCGCCGAGGATCGCGACATAGTTCGGCTCGCTCGGATGCTGCTCGGCGTAAAATTTCCACGAATAGCCGTATTGCTGCGCAAAGCGGGTAAGATTGGGTGCGGCGCTACTCGGCACGATCTCGTCGGTAGTGTGGTTCTCCTCGATGATGACGAAGATATGCGCGTAAGCCGGCATCACGAGTGTTTGCGGCTTCTGGCCGCCCTGCGCGCGAGCCCCCGTGGCAGCGGTCGCCATGAGCATTGCCGTCATCAGTGTCTTACACAAGGGTTTCATTTCTGCAGCTACCTTCCTGCCGATATCGCCACGGTGCATGCCGAGGATTTAGAACTGCGGCAGAGCGTAGTCCACACCTGCTAGAGGCGCAGCAGAAAGTCCTTGAAGTTCGTGGTGAGATATTCGGCGTAGCGGTGAAGCATGTTGTGGGTGACGAGGCCGTAAAGTGCGGTGGCGATGCCCAGCGCGGTCGCGAGGAGCGCCGTCCCGATACCGCGGCTGACAGCGCCCGGGTCCGAAATCCCGCCCTGCGACAGCGAATTGAAGGTCTGCATGATGCCGAGGATCGTGCCAAGCAGACCGAGCAGCGGCGCGGCGGTGACGATCGTATCCAGAATCCACAGCCGCGCATTCACGCGCGCATCGAGCGCGAGATAGAGCGCGGAGGACAGATCCTCGAGCACCGCCCGTGCCGCGCCCGCCTGCCGCGCCGCGTAGTCGGCCAGTGCGCGGGTGACGGCATCGCGCGGCGGCGTGCGCGCAAAAAATGCCCGCGCGTCGAAGCCCGGCCCGCGCATCGCGCCGGCGATCACCCTCTCGCGGTAATTCAGCCAGGTGAAGTAGAACAGGCGCTCCAACGCGACGAATGAAAGTATGAACAAACAAGCGTAAAGCGCATCGAACGTCCAGGCCCGCGCCGAGTCGTAATTGATCTGGGTGAGTAATGTCACTTGATGCCCTCTTGGGATGCGGATTGCTCTACAGCGCGCAACCTCCGCCGCGAAATTCGACTTCGACCTGGAACATATGGCTGGCATCGCCCGCATACACATTGGACGGCATGGAGGGATAACGACCGCTCGAAACGATCGCATAGGCCTGTTTGTCGAGGATCGTCGAACCGGAACTTGCCTGGATCCGCACATCGCTGACGGCACCCGCACGGTCTACCGTGAATCCCACGATGGCTCGCCCCGTCGGACGCAGCAGCCGATACTCCGCCGTATCCGGAGGGCATGTCCGCGACCTGACATTAGCGTTGAGTGCCAATCTATAGGCTAAGTTGGGATCGACGGGTCCCGCGGGCGCGGAAGCGGCCGGCGGCGCGGCCGGAATTGCCGGCGCTGCCGATTCGGCCGCCGCGGGCGTTTCGGGTGTACTTATCGGTTGTCGCGCTGGGGCGGCAGCGGTTTGCCTGCGCCGCACGGGCCGCGTGACACGCACGCGGTGGACCGGAATCGGCGCGCGCTTCGCAGCTATCGGCTGCGGCTTTGGTTCGTCGCGCGGCGGCGCGACGACCGAGAGTTCGACCTGATTGTTGGCGTGCGCGCCGGATGAGGGCGGTGGCGCGATTTTTTCGACAGCCAGCAATAGCGCAACGACCAGAGTCGCGGCGAGCGCAAATATCTCCGCGCCCGCTTCGGCCGGATCGCGCCCGGCGCCCCTCATTTCGCTTTCGAGATAATCGAGGCCGCGGGAACATCCGCTGTCTTCAGCGCATCGAGCACATCGACCAGCATCTGCACGACGGCGGCCTTGTCACTCGCGATGACAACGGCGAGTTTCACATGCGGTCCTTCCATCGCCTTCAGCCGCGCCGGCAGATCGTCGACCGCGACGTGTGTTCCGTCCATCATCACCTGGCCGTTGCGGCCGATCAGCAGCGTGACCTTGCGGATGTCGGTGATCTTGTCCGGCTCCTTCGCGCGCGGCAACACCACCTTCAGCCCCAACGCCGGCAGCACATTGATGCTGATAAGCACGAAGAAGACGAGCAGGAACATCATCACATCGATCATCGGAATGATTTCGATGCGGGCGCGGCGCTCGCGTTTCTCCGGCCAGCTTCTCATTGCGTGCGGGCCGGTACGCCTTTTCCGCCGCCTGCCGCGAAAAGCGGCGTCATGTCGCGTACGCCCTTGTCCGCATCGGCGGCATGGCCGAGATGCTCGGCAATACCGAGCGCGTCCTCCGTGGTGCGCAGCAGCGAGTAATGATTATAGGGTGTCGGATCGACGGCGCCGCGCGGGCCATGATTGGTGATGACGATGGTGGGGATCCATCCGCCGCCCGGATTGTCTTTATCCTGCAGGCCGGAGCCGCAACAGCCGTCGGGATGGCCGCTCGGCGTGTCGTCGTCGTTTTCGTCGAAAGTGATGACGATTGCGCTGTTTCCCGGCGCGGACCAGACTGGCGAGCGCGTGATCTCGTCCACGAGCTTCGCCGCATCGGAATCGCCGCGCCCGATCAGCGCCGCCGCGTTCTTCTTGGCGCAGTCTGCCGGAGCCTCCGCGGCTTTCACCCCGTGCATGTCGTCGCACTGGTTGGGCACGATCTGCACATAATTGGCGACATTGCCGGAAGCGAGATCGCGCGCGAGAATGTCGAATCCCACAACCTTTTGCACGATCGCAGGATCGTCCTGCACGTCGCGAAAATTCATGAACCCGTTATGTTTCACCGCATAGAGCTCCGCTGGTTTGCCGGGCACCGGCTGGCCGGGCACGGGCCAGCGATAGACGCGGGAGCCGGGTGTGGGAATATCCTCGAAATAGCCCTTCCAGGTAAGATGATGCGCCGCAAGCTGCGATGTGAGGCCCGGTGCCGTCACCGTGTGATCGACATAGCCCGCAGCGCCCGAGTGGGGACAGCCCCAATCTTTCGTTTGTGCCTTGCAATAGAACGCATCGTCGTCGCGAATACCGAAGGTGTCACCGCCCAGCATCGCGACATAGTTCGGCTCGCTCGGATGGCGCTCGGCGTAGAATTCGGAGGCGTAACCAAAGGTCTTTGCGAGACGTGTGAGATTGGGTGCGGCCGGATTGCCGATGATTTGATCGGCGGTGTGATTTTCTTCGATGATGACGAAGATATGGTCGTAGTGCGGCATGGTGGCGGGCGCTCCCGCCGCCACGGCTAGCAGGGCGGCAGACAGGAGGCCGCCGCTAATCATCATCGCCCGACCCGACGCGGTTTCCGGTGCCGCCGTCTTCGCCCAGCCTGACGCGTACGCCAAGGAAATAGGTGGGACCGTAGAATTCGCGCTGTATGGGAAAGTAGGTATTCTTGGTCTGGGTGAATTCGAGCAGCGTGTCGGTCAGATTCTTGGCGTCGAAATAAAGCTCGATCCGGTCGGTGAAGTCGTATGTCGCACCGAGATCGAGCCGGAGGCGCGGCGTGGACCACTGGTCCTGGGTCGGGTCGGAGCCGACTGCGAAGATATTCCAGGACACATAGGATTCGGCGACCCGTACGCCGATCGGCCCTTTTTCGTAGAACAGCTCGGCATTGTAGTTGAAGCGCGAGGTCTGCGGCAGGACCGTACGGTCGCCCGGCCGGATGTCGCCGCGGGTGTAATTATAGGTGAGGTTGCCGTCGAAGCCGAGGCCGTCGAACGGGTCCGGCAGCATGGTGAGCTGCTGGATGTAGTTCGCCTCGATGCCCTCGGCGAAGGCCGCACCGATATTGGAAAGGCTGCTTGTGATCGTCTGCCCGCCGTTCTTGTTGTTGACCGTCGAAACGGTCGGAATGATATAGTTGCTGAAATATTTGTAGAACAGCCCGGCGGTGGCGATCGCGCCGTATGGCATGTAATGCTCGGCCGTCAGGTCGAAGCTGTCGCCATAGGTGGGCTTGAGGCTTGGGTTGCCCTGGCTGATCAGAATATCCGGATAGTTGCTGAGGTCGAAGCTCTTCGCTGCCGTGATCTGGTTGAAGCCGGGCCGCGCGATGGCGGTAGAGTAGGTCGCGCGGAACTGGGTCGCGTCGTCGAGCGTGTATTTCGCCTGGAGCGAAGGGAAGAAATCCGAATAGGTCTGAACGTTGGTGTCGGGCGTCAGCACCGTGTTGCCGTTCGCGTCGGTCGAGGCGAGATAGGCGTGGTAGTGCCCGTCGGTCGCCTCGAAGCGGACGCCGCCGAGCAGGCCCAGCGGCCCGTAATTGCTCGTGTATTCCACATAGCCCGCATAGACGTTCTCGTCGTCATGCTCGAGGGATTCGAGATTGGCGAGTGCATCGCCGGCGGGATCGCTGAGATAGAGATGGGGCAGGCTTT
This sequence comes from Rhizomicrobium sp., assembly GCA_036272695.1. Taxonomy (GTDB): domain Bacteria; phylum Pseudomonadota; class Alphaproteobacteria; order Micropepsales; family Micropepsaceae; genus Rhizomicrobium. The sequence continues at coordinate 30,217 of DATAYG010000044.1, forward strand.
CGATGCCCTTTGCGTTGAGCGGCGGTCCGATATTGTAATTGTCGCCGTAATAGATTTGATCGCTGCCGGCGGTCAGACCTTCGAGCGATACATCCGAGGTCGGCTCGTAGGTGTGCTGGGTCTGGCTCACGCCGCGTTGCCTGAGCCGCACGCTGGCGCCGAATTTCACGTTGCCGTCCACGCCGCCCGGTGAAAGCGGGAGGGTGAAATCGGCGGCGCTCGCCCATTCCTGGTCGAAGCTCTTGCTCGGCGTATTGTTTAGCTGGCTGAAGCTCGCCAGGTTGTCATTGGACTGCCCCAGTTCGTAAAGCGCGGGATTGGCGAGATCGACGGGCGCGTTCCAGGTGGGCAGCGCCGCGGAAGTGCGATTGTTATAACTAAGTGGGACGTAATTTGGAGTCGCGAACACCGCCCCGTAATTGAGCGGAAAATCGTCATAGCCGCGCGTCCAGGAGGTTCGATAGTCGGCCTTCATGAAGTTGCCGATGAGGGAGTGCCCGCCCAGCACCGTGAGAATGTTGCCGACATTCTCGGTCGAATCGGTCAGCGTCTGCACCGGTTCCGCGAAAGGCGCAAAGACGTCTGGCGAGTCGCCCACCGGATGACAATGGTCGGTGGGTCCGGGCGAACAGAGGTCCTGCAGCTCCAGATGATGCTTCTCGGCGTCTTCGCGATAACCCGACCAGATCGCCCGCAGATAGAGCGAGTTGCTGTCGTCGGGCGTGAAGGTGAAGAGTCCGCCGAGGCCCTGCCGGGTGCGGTGATACTGGTACCAGCGATATTGCAGATTGTCCAAAGCCTTGGTCGTCGGATCGAAGTAATAACCTTCCTCGATATCGTCGACGCCGCGCCAGTCTTCGTAAAGGGAATAGGTGCCGACGAAACCGAACGGACCTTCGCCGCCCGGAACCGCGCTCGGGCCGAACGTATCGCCCGCCGTGACATTTGCTTGCCAGAGCGGACGCTCGCGGAGCGGTTCATAGCCCGTGCCGAGGCTCGCGTCGGCGAACCAGCCGCCGCCCGCGGGCAGTCCGCGAGGCACCAGATTGACGACGCCTCCGAGGCCCTCCGCATCCATGTCGGGTGTCAGCGATTTGATGACCTCGACGCCGCCGATGACGCCGCTCGGAAATGCATCGAAGGCCACTGCCCGCGCGCCACCCATCGGGGTCGACTGGTTCGACGCTGTGAGCACCACGCCGTCGAAAGTCGTGCCGTTCAGATCCGCATCCATGCCACGGATATTGATGAAGCGGCCCTCGCCGGTATCGGTTTCCAGGGATATGCCGGGGATGCGCTGCAGGGCTTCCGCGACGTTCACGTCGGGCAACTTCTGGATTTCGGTATAAGGCTGCACTTCGATAACGTTGGGCGCTTCCTTCTTGAGTTCCTGCGCCTGGGCCCGGGTGCCAGTGGGGCTCGCCGTCATGTTGATGATTTCCTGGCCCTGGGTGGAGACCTTGCCGATATCCGTGCCCTGTATAGCCGGTCCAGGCTCATTCTGCGCGGTCCGGGTCGACGATTCGCGGCTCCCGGCAACAGGGCCGGCAACCGTCTGATCCTGCGCCCGGACATTCATGGCAGATGTCGCGACGAACATCGCGCCGGCCATGAGCAATGTTCCGCGAACATGTCGCGTCTGCCGCATCGCACAAATCCCCTCGCGCGCACCGCGACCATTCCTACCGATGATAAAGATTGGAAAATGATTATGTGACAGCTGTATGAACTTCAGCCGGCAAAGACAGTTGAAAGGTATTTGTTGCAGATGTGCACCGCAAACAATTCCGCCAGGGTAGAATTTGCGCGACAGGAGAATCCGAATGCGGCCCGTAGCTTCAATGGAACTCTTTGGTTTCGGAATTTGCAGTGTTCTTCTGTCAGGCGGCACCCTATATGCCGGGCCGATGGATAAGACGCCTGTAAACGTCGGCGGATTGATCTATTTCGCGGAGAATGCCGACCGGGACTGGTCGCTCGGTCTGAAAGGCGACCCGCCCTGTATCTATCATTTCGAGGTGCGTCCCGGCGACCGCTGGGTGCAGGAAATGCAAAAAGATACGGTCGAGCGCAGCGAGCTGCACGGCCCCATTGATAATTCAAATCCGGCACGTTTCGACGCGGAGACCTGGACGGCTTATCAGTTCCGGATCGAGCCGGGCCCGGCGAGCACCGCCCGCTGGGTGGTGCTGGGCGACTGGCATGTGCGGCCCGATCCCGGCGACATCGCAATGATGTCGTCACCGTGGCAGCTCGAGCTGCGCGCGGGCGATGTTCTCGTCTTCGATATCCGCGTCAGCGACGAGAAGCCGGTACGCGATGTCGCCCCGGAACGGCACATCTACACGTCTCCCGCGCCGGTCACGCGCGGGGTGTGGCATTCGCTTGTATCCGTCGCCGATTTCGATTGGCGGCCGCAGGGCAATGGCGGCGTCACGGTCTGGTTCGATGGGAAGGAGATTGTCAACTATCGCGGGCCGTTCGGCTACATCACAACCCGGCCCGATTATTTCAAGTTCGGCATTTATCGTTCGGCCGCGCCTGAGGCGCTGGCGGTAGATTACACGAATGTCGAAATTTCGCGAACCTCGCTTGCCGCCCGCATCCGGTCACCGCAGCCGGTGTGCGCGATGAAATAAGCCGGTCTTTCCTGCCGGGAGCCATTTGCGTTGGCGGGTGCAGATAAAGGATGCGGCGCCGAGGCGGGAGACTCGTCACGGCGTGCTGAGGAACCAGACAAGGGCGAATGAAGCAACCATGGCCAGCAAGAGGACGAGCGTCAGCCAGGCGAAGCGCGGCGGCTCGGACTCAACATTGCCTGCGCCCGCCACAGGGTGCGGAGCATGAACGTCATCCCCACCGAACCCGAGGTACAATCGGCCCATAGCTGATCTTCTCCCGTTCTGTCGAAACAAGTCACAGGCATTCCCGACAACCAAAGAGGCCGCAGCAGGTGCGGTTTCCCTGGTTGCCCAAAATGGCGTGGAACCCCGGTGGATTTCACCGGCCGTCGAACTTCCCGCAAAATGTCGCAATCTGTCGCAAAACGCCTGCCCCGGTTAAAAGCGGCAAGGGCCCTATCTCCCTAACGCCGTCCGCAATGCGGGGAGAGAGAAAACCGTGCGCAGTATCAACAATATTCTCACGACGGAGCGCGGCGTAAACGGAATCTTAGTCAGGTAATTGCAACCCTCCACCCTTGTCTCGGAGCTGCGACTCTGATTCCTGTAGGACGACCTGATTCGCGCGCGAATCCGGACGAGGGGGATAATAAGAATGAAGCTCAGTGTGTTTGGCCTCGGTTACGTGGGCACGGTTTCCGCCGCCTGTTTCGCCATGCGAGGCCACAGCGTCATCGGGGTGGACAGGTGTTTTGGGAATGCTCACTCTATGTGCGCCTCGCCCGCACATTGCGCGTACCAGTGCTGATGCGGCTGGGCGGCGCTTTCGACCATTTCTTTTCCGTTTCCTCGCCGCGCGTACAGGCGATGATCCGGCGGGTGTTGCGGTGGCCCGACGGTCTCATCGTGCAGTCGCAATATTGGCGGCAGACAGTCGAGTCGCTCGGACGGAATGAAAGCCTCGTCGTGCTCCCGAATTCCGTGCCCGATTCACTGGTCGCGTCGGAGCAGACCGATGATACCGAACCGCCGATTTGTTTCTTCGCCGCGGGCTCGGAGGCTGTGCGCAAGGGCTTCGATGACATCGTTGAAGCGATGCGCCTGCTGCGCGCCGAAGGTCAAACCGTGCGGCTGCACATCGTGGCGTCGAGCCCCGATCTCGACCGCAAATTCGCCGAAGCCGGCCTCGCCGATCTTGTCACGTCCGAAGGCTATCTCCCGCACGCGCAAATTCTGGACGCGATGCGCCGCGCCCGGATATTCCTTCTGCCCTCGCGCGCCGAGGGTTTCCCCAACGCACTTGTCGAAGCCATGGCGCTCGGCCTCGCGCCGATCGTCACGCCGGTGGGGGCGATTCCAGAAATCATCGAAGGCACCGGCGCACCCGTCGTGCCGGCGAAAGACCCGCGCGCCCTCGCAGACGCAATGGCGCTTCTGGTTTCCGACCCCGATCTTTGCTCCGGAATTGGGCGGGCCTCACGCGACGCCACGCAATCCCGCTATGTCCACAGCGCCGTCATGCCGATCCTCGCCGATGCGTGGCGCTCTGTCTCTGCAAACAAATAAATGTCATCGCCGCGCAAGCGGGGACCCAGAGCGCTGATGCTCGAAAACGCCGCGACAATGCTGATAATTTCAGGAGCTGGGTTCCCGCTTTCGCGGGAATGACAGCACTATTTCATGAATGTCTGGTATCGAATCGCGTCCCACCATAACGGCCGGTATTAGGCCACGAAGTGCGTTTCCGAGGAATATTGCATCGGCCGTTTCGAGATCGCGCGGGTAGAGGATTTCCTCAGCGCATTCGCCGCTTTCGAGGAGTTTGCTCCGCAGAATGCCGTTGAGCAGTCCGCTGGCAAGTGGGGGGGTCACGAGCCTGTCGTTCCTGCGGATAAAGAGATTTGTTCTGCTGCCTTCGGTGAGTTCGCCGCGCTCGTTGAGGAACACCACCTCGTCGATACCGTCGCGCGCGACACGCGCGCTCTCCCGTTCGAACAATTCGCGCCAGTCGGTCTTGTGCCGAAGGAGTACATCGCTGCTGTCGACCCGCTCCGGCGAAATCGCAAATGACCAGCGGATGGAGCCGGAGGCCGGCCCGGAGTCGGGCACAATGCAGTCGAGATTTTCCTGGGACCGCGGGCGTCCCGTCCGCTCCGGCTGGGGGGCGGGACGCCCGCGGTCCCAGGGGGGCGCAAGCGGCTCCGCGCGCGCGGTAAACCTTCCAGATTCATTGAGCATGAGGCGGACGCGCAAATCGCCGTCGCGGCCTTTGACTGCGGCCTCAAGCGTGTCGCGTACCGTGTTCCCGTTGAACCGAAGCGAACAAAATTCGCGCTCGGAACTTGCCAGGCGCGCGAGATGGCGTTCCAGGTCTACGAAGGAGCCGGAAGAATAGCGCAGCGTCTCGATCAGGCGGAGCGGCTTGCGGTTAAGTTCGAAGAACTTCGCCTTAAGCAGGCATTCGGCATATTCGGAAGCGGCGGTGGAATCCTGCACCACGCCCCCACCGATGCCCAGAAATCCCCGGCCACCTTCGATCATAATGGTACGGATGGCGACATTGAATGATGCCGAGCCGTCCGGCGCGAAATGCCCGATGCTGCCGCAATAGACGCCACGCGGAGAACTCTCCTCCGCGCGGATGATTTGCATGGCGCGAATTTTTGGGGCGCCCGTGACGGAACCGCACGGAAATATGGCCTTGATCAGTTCCGCAATACCGACATCGCGCCGAAGCTGCGCTTTCACGACCGAAATCATCGTGTGCAGGCTCGGATAGGTCTCGATCCGGAACAGCTCCGGCACGTGCACGCTGCCGATCTCGGCGATACGTCCCATATCGTTGCGCATGAGATCGACGATCATGAGATTTTCGGCGCGATCCTTGAGACTTGCCCTTAGCGCGCGACGGCGCTCTTCGTCAGACTGCGGATCGTAACCGCGCGGCGCAGTGCCTTTCATGGGACGGCATTCCATTTCGCGGTCGGCTCCGACGGAGAAATGCAGCTCCGGCGACAGGCTCAGGATCTGCCGTTTGCCCATATCGATATAAGCGCCATGCCGTACCGCCGCTTCGTCACGCAGACCGAGCCAGAGCGCGAACGGATCGCCAACAAAATAGAAATACGAATGGAAGGTGAGATTGGCCTGATAGATATCGCCGTCGCGAATGTAACGCTGAACGCGCGTGAAGCTGCTGCGATATTCCTTTGCACTCCATTGGCGGCTCAGCGGTCCGGCATAGACGCGTCCCCGGGCCCGGAGCGATGTGCGCGCGAGCTTGCGCGGCGGATCGAACACGCCGAACCAAAGCAGCGGCAGACCGAGCCGAAAATTGTGCTCATATAACGGCCGCTGGCGCGGCTGGATCAGATAGCCTAGCTCGTAGGCGAACCAACCCGCTAGATGAAAGCCCGCCGCGCGCGCCTGCTCCAACCTGTCGAACGCTTCGGAAATTTTCTGCCCCAACCCAACCTGAATGATTTCACGCGGGCGCTCGAACAGCAGCAGATCGCTCCCGTCATCATCCGCATGATCGAGAAGCACAGCAGGCGGAGTGGGATTCATCTGTATCCGTTTGCAATACGAGTCGAGCTGAAGAGCCACCAGCTGACTGTCATGGCTGGCATTCGGGGCCCATGACAAGCTTGCATGGCAAGCCAGAAAGCAGATCGCTGCCCAGATCGATGGATAGTGCCAAAATGGTTGCATTGACAACCGTTTCGGGTATATTGCCTGCCGAACCAGCAGGAGAACTCGTATGCCCTCAGAAATCGGATACCGAAAACCCCCCGTTCATACTCGGTTCCAAAAGGGAAAATCCGGCAACCCCGGTGGCCGGCCCGGACCTTTGCGCACGCTGGAAAGGCAGTTCCAGGCGGCGGTCACAGCGGCATTGCTCGCGGCGCCGGAGGGCAGGCGCCGATCCGGTTCGGCTGCTGACCGCCTCGCCGAATATCTCGTCGACGCCGCACTGCTCGGCGACCCCGCCTCGATTGAAATGATTCTGTCGCTGCTGCCGGAGCGGGGACGGCGTGTCCGGGTCCCGGCATCCATCATTCGCGCTTTGTGCACTGAGCAGGCACTGGCTGCACTATCTCAGGGACTTTCCGACCCGGAATCGATGCGTGAGCAATCTTCAGGGAAATTCTCCGCACGCGGGAGCGAAGAGGGTCCGTGACAAATCTCAGGGACTTTCGGAGCAGAAATTTGCCGGCGGCCAATTCTCAGGAAATTTTGCCCCGGCTGCAGAGCTCAGGGAAAAATTCAGAACACCATGGAGACACAGAGACTCCGGAGAAGAAGGGCGCGCGAGCGAGCGCGTTTTGTTTTCTCCGTGGCCCGCGTGTCCTCGCGGCGAATCTTCGCTAGGCCCGGAGGACTTCGACCTTTGCGCCCGCAGGTGCGCCGGGAAAGACCGAGGCGATCTGCGGGGCGTCGAGCTTCAGATGCCGGGTGAGAACGCCGGCAATGACGGTGCGGAAATCGGTGGTGACGGCCAGGTCGCGCTGCTCGTGCAGATTGTCTTCGTCGAGGCCCGGCCATTGGCCATAGACCTTGCCGCCACTGACCGGGCCGCCCATCACCCACATGGCGTTGCCATGCCCATGATCGGTGCCGCCATTGCCGTTCTCGCGCGCCGTGCGTCCGAACTCGGAAATCACGAGGATGACGGTGTGTCCGTAAGTATCGCCCAGACCGCTGCGCAGCTGCGCGAGGCCTTCGCCGAGCGGTTTCAGATGATTGGCGAGCTGTCCTTCGGTCGCGCCCTCGCGCACATGTGTGTCCCATCCGCTCAAACCAAAGAAAGCAAGCTGGATGGTCGGATCCCGCCGCATCAGCTGGCACAGCTTGGCCGCATCCTCAGGGAACCCCCTGGCCGACGGCGCGCCGTTTGCGGCTTCCATCATGTCGCGCGAGAGATCGGAGGCGAGCTGGGTCTGCGCGGCGCGGCCTTCACGATAGGCCACACTGATAGGATCGCTGCCGGCATAGAGTCGGTCGAACAGCGCGGCCGTCGGTGCGTCGAGACCTGGCGCACTCATCATTTCCTTGCCGCCGCCATATTGGCCGCGCGTCGAAATGCTGGCGACAGGCATGATGCCTTCCAGAATCCTGGGCGTGGTCTTGCCGAAATTCACTGCTTCGGTCGGCGCGTGTTTTCCGGGCAGCGCAGCCAGCACGCGGTTCATCCAGCCATCCTGGGTCGCGTGCATGCCGGGCGTGCCGGTTTCCATGTTGGCTTGCGCCTCGAAATGCGAACGCGACTCATCGGGCGAGCCGGACGCATGCACAAAAGCGAGACTTTTCTCCTTCCATGCCGGCATAAGCGAGCCGAGCGCGGGATGAAGCCCAAAGCGTCCGTCCAGGTCCAGCGCGCCGCCATTCTGCGCGGGCCGCGGAATCGCGATCGTGGGGCGCAACTCATAATATTCCTGTTCGGAGTAGGGCACGACGACGTTCAGCCCGTCGACCGCGCCGCGAAGAAACACAACGACCAAACGCTCGTGCCCGGCGGCGCGGTTCTGAACGGCCCAGGCGCTGCGTCCGAAGGAAGCAAACGAAATCCCGCCTGCTGCAGCGGAGAATTTCAAAAACTCGCGGCGGAACATGGGAAAGCTCCTTTCAGGACTTCAACAACGCATGAAATCGGGGCTGCCGAGAATGGCGCCCGCCCGGCTCCCGCGTTGCGTTGCTTCAATCGCAGCTCGTGTTTGTTTGCTCAGGGCAGGCCCGACGGCCTCCGCAATCCGGTCAGGATCCGGGGGATCGAGATCGCCGTTGCTCGCGTAGCCACTATAGGCACCATTACCCAACTCCGTGGCAAAAGAAATACGGTGGAGCAGCCCGTCGGGATCGAGCCACGCTGTCTGCGTACAGGCATAGCCGTCGGGTGTGATGCAGCCATAGAGCGGCTGGCCCAGATCCATCAACGCCCGCGACAAGGCAGCGACTGTTCGATTGTCCGGAGCAATTCCGGCCGCGCGCGCGGCCGACACCACATAGCGATAGGGCGTCTTGTATTTCGTGCCGACATTGGAGGACGCGAGAAACGCAGGATTTGTGAGCATCGTGCCCATCACCGCGCGGATGTCGCCTCCGCTCGTACGAAACGTCTTCGCCATCGCTTCGACAAGCGGCCCGTCGGGCTTGTCCGCGACGAAATACTGCGCCAGCTGATAACTGATATGATGCGCGGTGGCGGGGTGCGCGGCCAGCATGAGCAGCGCCTGCTCGCCCTCGTTCACATCTTCGCCACCGAAACTGCGTCCGAGCAAAGTCTCCTGCGCAGGGTCGTGCTTCCTGCGCGCGAAGTGGAACGAGCCCTTGTCCCGCTTGTACAATTTGGCGGCATCCGCGGCATCGGCTTCCCCGCCGGACCCGACGGTCCAGCCGGTCAGGATATGCGCAAGCGATATCACGTCCCCCTGCGTGTATCCGCCATCGACGCCCAGCGTATGGAGCTCCATCACTTCGCGCGCGTAATTTTCGTTGATGCCGCTTTCCTTCTTTTTCTTCTTTTTCTTCGGATCGGCATCCGAGTTCATTTCATCCGCCTTACCCGCGGCAGCCGGCGCAACGTTCTTCGCATTGTCGAGATAGACGAGCATCGCGGGATGGCGGGCCGTGGCAAGCAACATATCGCTGAACCGCCCGAGCGTATGGGGGCGAATCGCTTCCTCTTCATAGGCGCCGACCCAGATCTTGTCCGCGCCCTTCTTCTCGTAGACGTTGAAATGGTTGAACCAGAATTCCACCAGCGCTTCGTGAAGCTGCCACGGACTGATAATCGCGCGCGCGAGGCGGGCGTTCTGCGCTTCGCGCAGCACCTGCTTCTCGCGCCGCTTCAGCTTCTTCTTCTCTTCCGGAGCGAGCGCCTTGGGATCCGGCACCTGCGCTCTCCACCAATATTCCGCGTAGAGCGCGCCCGTATCCTTGCCGAAGGACGGCAGCGAACGGAGCATGGAGGTGACGTTGTGCGGAAGACTTGCCGTCTGCGGATGGAGCTGCGCCTGGATATAATTATCAAGTCCGGCATCGGCGATCCGCGCGAGATCGCCCGGAGCAGGCCCGAATCCCAGCCGGTTGGAGAGATGAAGCGCGGTTGTCTTGTCCAGCATTGCCCTTGCTCGCACGACAGGCCGGATTCCCGGCCAGACGATCAAATAGTCTCATATCTGCATGACGGCAACGCGTCCGGGCGATTAATCCCGCGTAACCGGGCCTGCCCGGCGCCCGCCGGGCAGGCCCCGTCACGCCTCCATGGCCGCATAGACGAGCGCACGCAATTGCTGGCGTATCGGCCACGCGCTCGAAGGAATAAGCTGGGTCAGGAACACGACCGCCAGTTCGTCCACCGGATCGATCCAGAAAGCCGTGCTCGCGGAGCCGCCCCAGAAATATTCGCCCACATTGCCTGGCGTCATGGTCTTCGCGCGATCGACGACCACCGCAAAGCCGAGACCGAAACCAAGTCCCGAATAGATCGCCTCGCTATACATCGACCGCGACAGCTCCATCAGTTCTTTTCCGCCGCGGAGATGATTCATGGTCATGAGCTCGAGCGTCTTCGGAGCAAGGAAGCGATGTCCCTCCGCCGCGCCGCCGGCCAGAAGCATGTTGCAGAACTTCAGATAATCGGCCGCCGTGCCCGCGAGCCCGCCGCCGCCCGAGACGAAAACAGGCGGCGCACGAAAGCGGCTCATAACCGGATCGTCATACAGAACAGATTTTCCGGACGGATCCATCATATAACAAGCCGCAAGACGCGCGTGGTTTTCCGCCGCAACGAAGAAATCCGTATCGCGCATCCCGAGCGGATCGAGAAGCCGGGACCGCAGGAACTGCTCGAAGGGCATGCCCGAAATGACTCCGATCAGATAGCCAAGCACATCGGTCGAGATCGAGTAATTCCAGGCCTCGCCGGGAGCGAATTCGAGCGGCTGCGTGGCGAGCAACTCGATCATGCGGTCGACCGGCAGCTTGCTCTCCGAGCTGCCGATGTCGAGCTGGCGATAGGCGGCGTCGACATTGCTGCGCATCTGGAAGCCGTAAGTCAGGCCTGATGTGTGGCGCAGGAGATCGATGATGCGCATTGGTGCGGCCGTCCGCCGGGTTTGAAAGCAGCCCGGAACGCCGCTTACAAACACGCCGATATCGCGCCAGGACGGAATGAACGCCTGGACGGGATCGTTCAGCAGGACAAGCCCCTCCTCGACCAGCATCATGAAGGCGACGCTGGTGAGGGGTTTCGTCATGGAATAGAGTCGGAAAATTGTATCTTCCCGCATCGGGATATTGCGTTCGCGGTCGGCGAGCCCGGCTACATTCTGATGAACAAGCTCGCCGCGGCGGGTGATTACCAGTTGCGTGCCCGCGAACCGGCCCGTCTCGATATACTGCTCCTTCAGAAAACGATCGATCCGCGCCAGACGGGCCGAAGAAAAGCCGAGAGCTTCCGCGCTTATCATCTGCCGATTATCTCATCCGCCATTGGCGCGGAACAGTTCCAGCGTCCGCTCGCGCGCCAGACTGGCAGCGGTTTCGTTGTAATCGGCGCGGCGGTCGGAATTGAAACCGTGACCCGCATCGTAGAGATAGACCATCACATCGGGATGCAGGCGTTTCACGTTGTCGCCGACCTCCGGCGGAATGTGCGAATCCTGCCGGCCGAAATGCAGGATCACCGGGCAGCGCGGAGTCTCTTCCGCCATCTGCGCGATCGTCCCGCCGTAATAACCGGAGGCGGCGGCAAGGCCGGTGCAGCGGCACGCCGCGGCCCAAACGACCGAACCGCCATAGCAGTAGCCGATGATGAACACGGGTCCCTTGAGCGCGTCGATGCAGCTTTGCGCGTCCTTAACCGACAAATCAAAAGGATGTTGGACGCGTGCGATATGTGCGCCCCGTTGTATATCTTCCGGGCTGTAGCCAACCTGAAAGCCCGGCACCTCGCGGTCGAACAGCGAAGGGCCCAGCACCTCATAGCCCTGCGCCGCATAGAGATCGCATTGCTCCCTGATGTGATCCGTCACGCCGAAGATTTCCTGGATGAGCACGACACCGCCGCGCCGCGGTCCGACCGGATTGACATGATAGACGCCGATCTCCGCGCCGTCGCTCATCCGCATCTGCCGCATGGTTCCACGCAATGCCATGTTTCTCTCCTGTTGCGGTCTCATCCTTCCCCGATAGAAGCGCGGGAGGCTGAGGTTATTTGCCATACCTTACGTCGGGCGTGTCCCCGAAGGCCGCGCGGGTTACAAATACCAGTCATATTCGACCGGCGGGATGATGCGGCGCAGACGCACCGTTTCGATGCGCTTGGTTTCGCGATAGAGCGCGAGTGTTTCCTCGCCGAGATAAGCGGGCAGAACCTCGGCCATGGCCAGTTTCCCCAGCGCGTCGTCGATGCTGAATGGCAAATCCGGGTCCCGCTCCTTTGAAACATTGCCTTTGGCCGGCGCGCCCGGATCGAGTTTCTTCAACAGACCGTGATGCACGCCGGCGAGTACGGCGGCGAGCGCGAGATAAGGATTGGCGTCCGCGCCTGCCACGCGGTGCTCGACACGCCGGGACTCGTCGGGACCGGAGGGAATGCGCATCCCGGCCGAACGGTTGTTGATCCCCCAGCTGCGGTTCACCGGCGCAAACATGTCGGGCTGGAAGCGGCGATAGGAGTTCTGATTGGGCGCAAAGATCGCCATCGATTCCGCCATCAGCGCCTGCAATCCGCCGATGGCGTGGCGCAGCAGTTCCGAGCCTGCTTCATCGGCACCCGCGAAGATGTTGCGGCCTTCGCGATCGAGAATACTGAGGTGAATGTGCAGTCCGCTGCCCGTGCATTCGAGATAGGGCTTGGCCATGAAGGTGGCCTCGAAGCCGTTTGCGCGCGCGGCTTCCTTCACGATTTGTTTGAGAAAGATCGCGTGGTCCGCTGCCAGCCGCGCATCCGACTGATGTTTGAGGTTGGCTTCGAACTGGCCCGGCGCATATTCCTTGCTGGCCGCGCTCAATGGCACGCGCTGGCGCCGCGCGGCTTCAGAAAGTGCCGAAAGAAATCCTTCGTAACGGTCGAGATCGTCGAGGCCGAATACCGACACCGCGCTTTCGCGTGCGCCGGTGCGCGGATCGAGCGGCGGCTGCGGCGCGCGGTGTTCGCCGCGCGAAGGATCGAGCAGATAAAATTCCAGCTCCAGTGCCGTGACGGGGACGAGACCGGTATCCGCAAACCGCTCCAGCACGCGCTCCAGCGCGGCGCGCGGTTCGCCTGGATCCGGCGCGCCGGTCTTGTCGCGGAGCGTCATCAGCATCTGCGCCCGCGGCGGACCGGATTTCGTCCAGACGCGCGACAGCGTGTCCGGCAAGGGCCACGCGGTGCCGTCGGGGTCGCCATCGCTGAAGCCGCGCCCGAACGTGTCCGCCATGTCGCCGCGCGCATCCATCAGATAGATCGAGAGCGGAATGGGCATGCCATGGGCAAACAGGCGCTGCGCCTCCGCGATCGGGAAACGCTTGCCGCGCGGCGTGCCACAGAGGTCGGGAATGACCGCGTCGAGAAATTCGAGATCGGTCTCGGCTTCGAAGAACGCGTCGAATTCCGCCTCGGCTTCGGCCACAAAAGCGGGCCGGGGAAAGGCGGGAGCTGTAGCGGGCTTGTTCATGCGGCGTCCGGTTCGCGTTCCTCGAATGCCGATGGGAGCAGCTATGGGCTGGAAGGGCAAGCGCACAAAAGAAAGCGGGAGCCGCCTTTGAGCGGCTCCCGCCTGGTTAACATGCGAGGTGAAAGACGCGGGCCTTAAAGAACGCCGCGCTTATGTTCGCCGATCACGATGCGGCCGGGATGAAACGCTTCCTTGAACACCGGAAGCGCCTTGCGCGGCTCCGCATCGCCGCACATGAACACGTCGAACGCGGCATAGCCGCGTTCGGGCCATGTATGAACACTGATATGGCTCTCGGAGAGAACGGCTACTCCACTGATACCGCCGCCTTCCGTGAACCTGTGCAGATGGATATGCAGGAGCGTCGCTCCTGCTGCCTCCACTGCTTCGACCAGCGCCTGTTCGATCCGATCCTGGTCGTCGAGATACTCGGCGTCCCACAAATCGATGATCAGGTGACTGCCCGCATAGGTCAGCCCATTTCTTGTGATGAAGTGATCCTTGCGGTCCTCATCCCCAGGGGGAATAGGAACCGGGACGGTCCTCGCCGGAGCGCGGGCCCTGATGGGCTTTGCTCCATTGATCGCCGCCACGAGTTCGAGTCGAGCCATCCTGGCACCTACCCTCTCAGAGCGTTGACACCTGATGCCTTTCACCTCGCGGATCGGGGCACCGCTAAGACGAAAGCGGCGGGCGGAAGGGAAACCTCCGCCACGCCGCTCGGTTCCGTCGCCGGAACAGGGGAAATATAGGCCCCCCTCCCCCCCATGCAAGAAGTTTTGGACCCCAGGCTGAATTTTTTGTGTAGCTCGCCGAACCCGGCGCAGATGGGCTTAGCGATAGACAGACAAGGAATTGCCGCCTTATACCAGCGCACTTTTTGCGAGCGGGGAACAGATGCCGGCTTCTTTCAAAGAAAAGCTTCACCAAGGTTACGCCCAGACAATGGATCTGGCCGGTGCGCCGCTCGTCGAGGAGAAGAGCAAATATCAGCGCATCCGCATCTTCCACAGTGTCGCAAACGGGCGCGTGCTGGTACTCGACGACATCGTGCAGCTGACGACACGCGACGAATCCGCCTATGCCGAGATGCTGACACACCTGCCGCTTCTGGAGCACGGCGCGGCGAAGCGCGTGATGATCGTGGGCGGCGGCGATCTTTCCATCGCCGACGAAGCACTGAAACACAAAGGCGTGAAAGAGGTTGTACTCGTGGATATCGACGGCCGTGTCGTCGAGCTTTGCCGCGAGCACTTCGCCGAGATGAATGCCAAAGCCTTCGCCGACAAACGGCTCAAGATCGAGATCGCCGACGCCTTCGAATATCTGGGCCGGGCGGAGTCGAAGGGACGGTTCGACCTGATCGTTGCCGACCGGCCGGATCCCGTCGGGCCCGGCAAGGCTTTGTTCGGCGAGACGTTCTACGACCGGGTGAAGGCTGCGCTCGCTCCCGGGGGTTTCGCTACTTTCCAGACCGGCGTCCCGTTCTATCAGCCGCAGGAGATCACCGAGGCGCTTGCCGAGCTGCGTGAGTTCTTTCCCCGGTGTGGCCTCTATCTGACGGTCGTGCCCACCTATATTGGCGGCTTCATGGCGCTCTCCTGGGCCGGCAAAGGCAAACGTCTCGGCACATCCGCCGGTGTCAAACGCGCCCGCGCCGCCTACGCGAGAGCAAAGCTCAAGACCGACTACTACAATCCGGAAATTCACGCCGCCGCGTTCGCCCTCCCGGAATGGATCAAGAGGTTGGCGCAAGAAACCGGCGGGTGACCCAATCCGCACGTTGACGCTGTACGCCTGACGTAGTATATTGTACGTACGATGATACGGTCATGGGCGAATAGCGCGTCGCTGCAATTTGCCCAGACCGGCAAATCGAAGTTCAGCGGACTGGATACGACACGCGCCGATCTTCTGCTCCGATTGCTCGACCGCGTCCGCTCGTTGAACGAGATCAGTCCACTGAAGAGTGTTGGTCTTCATCCGCTGAAAGGTGAGCGAAAGGGACTATGGGCGATTACTGTCAATGGCCCTTGGCGGATATGTTTCCGGTTCGAGGACGGAGATGCGCATGACGTCGAAATCATTGACTACCACTAAACGGCTAAGGCCCGTTCACCCCGGTGAAATTCTCGCGCTCGAGATGGAAGCGCGGAAGCTTTCGTCACTCGCTCTGTCGCTGAAGCTGCGGGTGCCGGCCAACCGGATTTCCGAAATCGTTAAAGGCCGCCGAGGGGTCACGCCAGAGACCGCGCTGCGGCTTGGTCGTTATTTCGGCACGGGCGCGGAATTGTGGACCCGTCTCCAGGCCGATTACGATCTGGCAATGGCCGAACGTGAACTCGGCCCGACAATCCGGCGGGAAGTCGAAGCGGCGTAATCCACGGTTATCCCAGTTACGGCATACCCACCGTAGCTTCGATCTCGACCAGGGCTTCGTCTTCGACGAGCCCGCTGACTTCGACGACGGACATGGCGGGGAAGTGGCGGCCGATGATTTCGCGGTAGGCAGCGCCGATCTCGGCGAGCTGCGATTTGTAGGCCTGACGGTCGGTAACATACCAGGTGAGCCGCACAATCTGCTCCGGCATCCCGCCTGCCGCTTCGATCACGGCGCAGATGTTACGGAGTGCCTGACGAACCTGTGCGACGAGATCAGGAGCAAACGCGCCGGTTTCATCCCAGCCCACCTGTCCGGAGACAAACAGAAAGCCGTTTTCGATCACGCCGTTGGAATAGCCGCTGGGACGCGGCCAGTTTGGCGGATTGACGAGCTTCATGGCGTTATCACTTCGCGTTCGCGCAGCCGATAGCGTTGTACCTTGCCGGACGGATTGCGCGGCAGCGCATCGAGGTATTCGATCGCGCGCGGATACTTGAACGGCGCGATGTCCTGTTTGACAAAATCCTGGATCGCCCGCGACAGGTCCGGCGAACCTGCGCGATCCGGCTTCAGCACGATGAACGCTTTCACAATATGCCCGCGGGCGGCGTCCGGCGCGCCGACCACCGCGCATTCCTGGATGGCCGGATGGCGGAGCAGCGCTTCTTCCACCTCGAATCCCGAGATGTTGTAGCCGGCCGACACGATCATGTCGTCGGTGCGGCTGTGAAACCAGAAGCAGCCGTCCTCGTCCATCAGGCATGCGTCACCGGTGATGTTCCAGCTCCGATCCACATAATTTGCCTGTCGGGGATCGTCGAGATAACGGCAGCCGGTCGGACCTTTCACCCCGAGCTTGCCGATTTCGCCCGGCCGAAGGGGATTGCAATCCCCATCGAGCACCGCCGCCACATAGCCGGGAATGGGTTTCCCGGTTGCGCCCGGCTTTGCTTCGACGAGCGGATCCGAAAGAAAAATATGGAGCATTTCCGTCGAGCCGAGGCCGTTGATGATTCCCTGGCCCGTCGCCGCCTTCCAGCCGCCGAGCGTGGCTGCCGGCAAATGCTCGCCCGCCGAAACGAAGTGCCGGATATGCGAGAGATTCTCGTGGGCGGCGCGTTCGGTCATTACGCGATAGGCGGTGGGCGCCGTCATCACCACGCTCGGGTGATATTCCACCATCGCATCGAGGAATTCATCGGGTGTACAAGCCGGCAGGAGCAGGGAGGCGGCTCCGTAGCGCAGCGGAAACACCAGATGCCCGCCCAGCCCGAAGGTGAAGGCCATCGGCGCGCTGCAAACAAACACATCATCGGTGCGCGTCTCAAGAATCGAGCGTGGAAAGGCATCGGCGATCGCGAGCACATCGCGATGGAAATGCACGGTCGCTTTCGGCTGGCCGGTGGTTCCCGAGGTGAAGGCGAGGAGCGCCGGATCGGTGGCGAAAGTTTCTATAGCGGCAAAGCGATCCGGCTTCTGTTCCATGCGACGCTCGATGTCGGTTTCCACCGAGCGCCCATCGCGCGCATAGGTCGCCACAGCGCCGCCCTCCGCCGCCATCGCCAGTTCGTCGAGCAGACAATCCTCGCAGATGGAAAGATCGATGCGCGACTTCTCCAGAATAAACACAAGCTCGCGCGACCGGAGCAGCGGCATGGTGAGGACGACAATGGCGCCCGCCTTCAGAACGGCGAGCCACAGCGCGCATAGCATCGGCCCGTTCTGCCCGCGCAACAGCACGCGCGCCCCGGGCCGGAGTTTGTAATCCTCGACGAGCACGGCGGCGATGCGATTGGAGGTGCGCGCCAACTCGTCATAAGACCAGCGGCCGCCCGGGAATATCACCGCAGTCCGCGCGCCCCAACCGGCAGCGACCGCGCGATCGATCAACTTTGCGCCGGCATTCATTCTTTCGGGATATTGAAATTCCGGCCGGTCGAAACGAAATTCCGGCAGCAACTCGGCGGCCGGCAAGCGGTCGATCACAAAGCGGTCGAGATGCGCGGTCCGCATTCCTGTCAATTGCCCTCGAACACCGGTTGTTTCTTTTCCGCGAAGGCGCGATAGGCACGGCGGAAATCTTCCGTCTGCATGCACAGCGCCTGCGCCTGCGCCTCGGCATCGAGCGCATCCTCGATTCCCATATCCCATTCGCGGTGCAGCATCTTCTTGGTCATCGCGTGCGCGAAGGCTGGCCCTTTCGCAAGATCACCTGCCACGCGCAACGCCTCCGGCAACAACTCTGTTTCCGGCACCAGACGATTATAGAATCCCCAGCGCTCGCCTTCTTCGGCGGTCATCACCCGGCCACTGTAAAGCAGTTCCGATGCGCGGCCATGGCCGATCAGCCGGGGCAGGATCGCACACGCGCCCATGTCACAGCCCGCGAGGCCGACGCGCACGAACAGAAACGCCGTTTTCGCGCGGGGGGTTGCTATGCGGATATCAGACGCCATCGCGAGGATGGCACCCGCGCCGGCACAAGTGCCGTCGACCGCCGCCACGAGGGGCTGCGGACAGGCACGCATGGCCTTGACGAGGTCACCCGTCATCGTAGTGAAATTCAGCAGGCCCGTTACATCCATCTTCGTAAGCGGACCGATAATATCGTGCACATCGCCGCCCGAGCAGAAATTCCCTTCCGCGCCCGAGATAACAACGGACTTCACATCCGGGGCATGGACGAGCGCACGAAACATATCGCGCAGTTCGGCATAGGACTCGAAGGTCAGCGGATTTTTTCGTTCCGGGCGGGACAGCGTCACCATGCCCACGCAATCCTGCAGCGACCAGCGAAAATGTTTGGGGGAATAGGAAGCGTCGATCATCTTGCGTCTTTCAGACAACTTCGCCGCCGGTGATGGCAATCGCCTGTCCATTGACGGAGCCGGCATCCGGTCCGCAGAGCCACGCAACCGTATCGGCGACTTCTTCCGGCCGGAGCAGTCGTCCTTGCCGATTGTGGCGGACCATCTCACCAATAATCTTGTCCGGCTGATGGCCGGTCTTTGCAACGACGGCTTTCACCGCATTATGCACCAGATCCGTATCCACATAACCCGGGCAGACGGCATTCACGGTGATCCCCTGCCGTGCGGTCTCGGCGGCGAGCGCGCGGGTAAATCCGACCAGCGCGTGCTTGGTCGCGCTATAGCCGGTGATATAGGCAGCGCCATGAAGGCCAGCGATGCTCGAAATATTCACGACGCGGCCCCAGCCCAGTTCAATCATTGACGGCAACGCGGCGCGCGTGCAGCGAAAGGCCGAAGTGACATTGATGGCCATAAGGCGATCGAGCATCGCATCGGAGGTCTTGAGGAACGGCGCACTCTCGGCGATCCCGGCATTGTTGATCAGGATCGCGAAGGGCGCTCGCGCGCGTGCTTCCGCAAATGCGTGATCCACCTGGGCCGGATCGGTCACATCGCAAATAATGCCATGCGCACCGGTGCTGCGCGCAACTTCACGGTCGAGCGCCTCGTGATCGCGGCCCATTAGTGTGGTCAGCGCGCCCATCTGCGCGAGCCGTACGGCGATCGCGGCACCGATGCCGCGCGACGCACCGGTCACGACCGCATGGCGTCCGGCGAGTGGACGATCAGCGGGCACGGCTCAAATTCCTCACAAGCTGGTCGCGGCCGGACCAATAAGGCTTCGGCCAGGAAATTTCTTCATAGCCTTGCTGGGCCGCAGCCCGCAGGGTCCAGTAGGGATCGGTGAGGTGCGGCCGTGCAAGGCAGCAGAGATCGGCGCGGCCTGCCGCAAGTATGCTGTTCACGTGATCTATTTCATAGATGTTGCCGACGGCCATGGTGGCGATGCCGGCTTCGTTCCTGATCAGATCGGAGAACGGCGTCTGGAACATCCGCCCGTAAACCGGCCGCGCGGCGGTTGAAGTTTGCCCCGCCGACACATCAACCACATCGGCGCCCGCCTCGGCGAAGGCACGAGAAATGATCAGCGCCTCGGCTTCGTTGTTCCCGGCTTCGCCCAGCCAGTCGGTCGCCGAAATACGCACCGAGATTGGCTTTTCGTCGGGCCACACCTGCCTTATGGCATCAAACACCGCACGCGGAAAGCGCAGCCGGTTCTCGATCGCGCCGCCATACGTGTCGGTCCGTTTATTCATCGCCGGGGTGAGAAAAGCCGACAGCAGGTAACCATGTGCGGCATGGATCTCGATCATGTCGAAGCCGCAAACGATGGCGCGTCTGGCGGCGCGGACATAATCTTCGATCACACGCTCCATATCCGCGTCCGTCATTTCGCGCGGCATCTGGTTGAGCGGCGACCACGGAATGGGCGACGGCGCGATCAGCGGCCAGTTGCCGTCATCGAGCGGCTGATCCTCGCCCTCCCATGGCACTTTCGTCGAGCCTTTGGGCCCGGCATGGCCAAGCTGCAGCGCGATTTTCGCGTGGGTATTTCCATGAACGAAATCGACGATCCGCTTCCAGCCGCGCTGATGCTCGTCATTATATATTCCGGCGCAGCCCGGCGTGATGCGCGCATCCGCCGCGATATCCGTCATCTCGGTCACGACCAGAGCGGCTCCTCCCTGGGCACGCGAGCCATAATGGACGAGATGAAAATCGTCAGGCATTCCATCCACGGCGGAATACATCGACATGGGTGAAACAACGATACGGTTCGACAGGGTCAGCCCGCGCAGGCGCAGCGGCGCAAACATCGGCGGACGCGGACTGCCCACCTCGATTCCGGCACGCTGCACAAACCAGGTTTCGAGGCCCTCGAGCCATTGGCGATCGCGCAGCCGCAGGTTCTCGTGACTGATCCGCTGACTGCGCGTCAGTAATGAGTAAGCGAACTGGATCGGCTCGAGCCCGACATAGCGCGGTACATGCTCGAACCATTCGGTGGAATTGCGCGCCGCATTTTGCAGCTTTATCACTTCGAGCCCGCGCGTCGCCTGGAACGCGTTGAGCGCCTTTTCCGACATACCGTGATCGTGGATCGCCGAGGCGAGCCCGATGGCATCTTCCAGCGCCAGCTTGGTGCCGGAACCGACGGAGAAATGCGCGGAATGCGCGGCGTCGCCGATCAGCACGATATTGCCGTGATGCCAACGCTCGCAATTCAGCACCGGAAAGTTCAGCCATGCCGAGCCGCGCAGATGGCGCGCATTGCTCATCAGCCTGTGGCCGTTCAGATGCGATGCAAACAGCTGCTCGCAAATGACTATCGCTTCTTCCGTCGTGGCGTGTTCGAAGCCCAGGCCGCGCCAGGTCGTCTCGCTGCATTCGACGATGAAGGTCGATGTTCCCGGCTCGAAGCGATAGGCATGCGCCCAGATCCAGCCATGTTCCGTTTCATGGAAGATGAACGTGAACGCGTCGAATGTCTGCGGGGTGCCCAGCCAGATGAATTTGTTGGCGCGGCGCTGGATGCTGGGCCGAAAGGCGCCGGCATGCGCAGACCGTGTGGCGCTGTTGATCCCGTCGCTGGCCACGACCAGTTCGACATCGGAGAAATCGGCGGCATTGGCTTCGCATTCGAAGCGCAGTTCCACATCCAGCGCGCGGCACCGATCCTGGAGGATGTTGAGCAGGTGCCTGCGGCCGATACCGGAAAACCCGTGGCCGCCAGACCGGATGCGCTGGCCGCGGAAATGCACGTCGATGTCGTCCCAATGCGCCAGCGCCCCGTTGATGGTGGCGGCGCTCTCGGGATCGGCCTCGCCCAGCACATCCATCGTCTGGTCCGAGAAGACGACGCCCCAGCCAAAAGTATCGTCGGGCCGGTTGCGCTCGACGACAAGCACTTCGTGGCGCCGGTCGAGACGCTTGAGCGCAATCGCGAAATAAAGGCCCGCAGGCCCGCCGCCAACGCAAACTGCTCTCACCGCGAATCAGGCTCCAGCGGGTTCGAGATCATCTAAAAGTCAAACCGCTTGCGGGTCAAAGTCACGCCGCTTGACGCTGCGGCGCAGCATTGGTTTCGTGCGCCGGCCATCGCCGGAGACCGCCCATGAAGCCGCTTTTCGTCCAGATCAAATGCGAGCTTGGCCAGACCTACAAGGTCGCCGAACTCCTCATCGACACGATCGAGGAGACGGCCGAGATCTATTCGGTGACCGGCGCCTACGACCTGCTCGCCAAATTCCATCTCGGCAACGACCAGAGCTTTGGCGAGTTCGTGAATTTCAAGCTTCACGCCGTCCCCGGCATCCGCGACACGTTTTCGCTGGTGGCGTTTCGCATGTTCTGTGTGCCGAATCCCGACAATGAAGGGATGGACGAAACGGATTTCCGGAAGCTGGCGGCAAGACAGAAAGAAGGTTGAACTCCCTCTCCCCCACATGCGTGGGGGAAGAAGGGAATAACTCACACCAACTCCAGAAACTCGGCCAGCGCATCGTTGAATGCCGGCGGGTCTTCCAGATTGGGGAGATGGCCGACATTTGGAATGACTTCCAGGCGCGCGCCCTTGATTTGCCGGGTCATGGCTTGGACCACGTCGAGCGTCATCGTGCGGTCGGCGCCGCCGGCGAGCACGAGCGTGGGGCCGTCGATGGTTGGAATGATCTTCGTGCCGTCGAAGGAAAGTATGCAGCGCATCGCGTCGCGATAAATATCGGGCGGAACGGAGCTGATCGATTCGATGGCGGCGTCGCGCGCCGATTGCGGAGCGCCGGGCGCGAGCAATTGATCGAGCACACTCTCCGCCATTTCGCGCATGGTCATGCCGCGATCAAGCGGACCGATGCGGCGCTCCATGAATTCGCGGGCACGGGCGCGCGCCGCTTCAACGGCTTCCGGCGTTTCCGGCTGCGCGAGCCCCGGGCTGGTAGCATAAAGGCAAACGCTGGCAACGCGCTGCCCGCGATTGCGGAGAAATTCCTGGACCACCATTCCGCCCATCGAATGGCCGACGAGATGGATGCGCTTGTTAGGCAGCGTGTCAAGCAACGCCTCAAGCGCGTCGGCGAGGACGGGAAACGTCAGCTCCGGAACCGGGGGCGAACCGCCATAGCCCGGCATGTTCCACGCGATCACCGTGTAGCGATCCCGAAACGCGTCCAGCTGCAGCTGCCACACTTTCGCGCATCCGCCGATGCCATGCAGGAAAACAAGCGCATCCTCACCCGAGCCGCTTCTCAGAAATGTCGGTACCTGCATGTCCTGTCCTCCCGGCGCGAAATCATCATGGCGGAAGCAGCCGGTCGAAGATGGCTCGCGTCGCAGACTGTGCACAAATAAGCCGATCTTCCAATGCCGGAAAATCCCCGGCGCCAGTCGCGCGGAGGAGAAGCGCTTTCATCGCAGGCGTTGCATGCGCGGGATCGAACGCGCCCGTCACTGCCATGCGCAGGATCTGCAGCAAATCCAGTTCGAGACGCGCCGTGTCCATCAGAATTTTCGCATCGGCGTCCGCCAGGAAGCCGGCAGCAGAGAGACTCTCCAGCGCCGCGATCGTATTCGGCTCCAATATTTCGCGCGCTTCCCAGCCTCGGCGCAATTGCAGAAACTCGGTAACGAACTCGATATCCACCAGCCCGCCCCGAGCAAATTTCAAATCCCAGGGTCCATGGCCGGGAAATTGCGCCCCGAGTTTTCCGCGCATATCCCGGACGTCACGCGCAAGCCGCTCAGGCTCCACTTTTCTGGCAAGCGACTCCTGGACGATCTCCTCGATTTTTTGTTTCAAGCGCGTTGGCCCCGCAATCACCCGCGCACGCGTGAGTGCGAGTCGTTCCCATGTCCAGGCATCCTCGGCGTGATAACGGGCGAAGGATTGGAGGCTGACCGCGGCAGGCCCTTTGTTCCCTGTGGGCCTCAGCCGCATGTCGACTTCGTACAATCCGCCTTCCGTCGTCTGGACGGTCAATGCCGCGATCAGCCGCTGCGCGAACCTGGCGTAATAGACCATCACCGGCAGGTGGCGCGGGCCGGAAGACGATTCCGATTGCGGCGGGGCATCGTAAATGAAAATCAGATCAAGGTCCGACGCCGATGTCATTTCCCGGCCGCCGAGCCGGCCCATCGCCACGACGGAAAAGGACCCGCCTTCGACAATTCCCGCGCTCGAGGCGAGATCCTGCCCGACCTTCTCAAGCAGAGCCGCAATCACACATTCTGCGATGTTCGTAAATGCGGCGCCGGCCTGTGCGGCCGAAATGCCGCCATCGATCAACTGCACGCCCGTGCGAAAATTCTGCTCGCGCACAAAGCGCCGCGCGATATCCAGCGCCGCTTCCTGATCGCCGGCCGTAACAAGCTGACGGTCGAGTGTGGTACGCAAGTCATCACCCACTTGCGACGTAACAAATCTGCGATCGAGCAGCACATCCAGCATCGCCGGCGTGTGGGCGAGATGCTCGGACAAGCGCGGCGCGGACCCCATCACGGCGGCCACAAGCTGCAACAAATGCGGATTGGCAAGAAACAACGAGAACAGCTGGACACCGGCAGGCAGCCGCGAAACGAACCGGTCGAATTGCGCAAAGGCGCTGTCGGGATGGGCGGTCGCCGCCAGCGCATCGAGAATGGCCGGCATCAGCCGCGTCAGCAGTTCGCGTGCGCGCGCACTCCGCGTGGCACGGATCCGGCCGTGATGCCAGCCGCGGATCGTGCCGGCGACATGCTGTGCGTCGCGAAACCCCATGCGCTTGAGCGTGCCCAGCGTTCCGGGATCGTCCTCCACGCCGGTGAAGACAAGGCCGCCCCCTGAACCGCCGAGCGGCGGCGCCTTCTCGAAGAGCTCCTCATAGTGATGCTGGACGCATTCGAGGTGTGAAATCAGGTCTTTCGCAAACAAATTTGCGTCCGGATAGCCGGCGAAGCAGGCGATATGCGCAAGTCCGCTTTGGCTTTCGGGCAGCGTATGGGTCTGCTCGTCTTCGATCATCTGCAGGCGATGTTCGAGTCGGCGCAGGAAGCGATAAGCCCCGGCGAGATCGTTATTTGCGCGGTCGCATACCAATCCACGTGCATGCAAGGCATAGAGCGCATCGAGCGTGCGTCGCCGGCGCAGCGATGGATCGCGCCCGCCAAGGATCAATTGCTGGGTCTGCACGAAGAATTCGATCTCGCGGATGCCGCCGCGGCCGAGCTTGATATTCTGGCCGGCAACCGTGATGGGGCCGTGGCCGCCATGCGCCTGGATCTGGCGTTTGATCGAATGAATATCCTCGATCGCCGCATAGTCGAGATTGCGCCGCCATATGAAAGGCTCGAGCCTCTTGAGGAACCCGGCGCCGGCCCTCGGATCGCCCGCGCAGGCGCGTGCCTTGATGAAGGCCGCGCGTTCCCAGTTCTGGCCCATCTCTTCGTAATAACGTTCCGCGGCTTCGGTCGAGATGGCGATCTGGGTTGCGCCCGCATCGGGCCTCAGTCTCAGATCGATGCGAAACACATAGCCGTCGGTTGTCATCTCGCCGAGGAGCCGCACGAGCCCTTTGACCAGATCGACCGCGGCACCGCGCGCATCGGATTTCTTGCGAAAGGGAAATCGCTCCGCATCGTAGAAGGCAATGAGATCGAGATCGCTCGAATAGTTGAGCTCGAAGGCTCCGCCCTTGCCCATGGCAAGAATAATGAGTCCCGTTCCGGCTTCCAGGCCCTCGGGATCGTGCCCGGACAGCCCGGACTTGCGGGCCGCCTCGCGCAGCATAAATCGAAGTGCGCCGCCCACGCTTGCGTCGGCGAATCGCGTCAGGTGATTAGTAACGGTTTCGACGTCCCAGATACCGGCGATGTCTGCCATGGCCGTCGCCAGCGCCATCTGTCGTTTCGCGCGCCGCAGGACGGCCATCGCTTCGGGCGCATCGGCGGCATCGTGCGCGCCTTGCGAAGCTTCGATC
The DNA here is from genome assembly GCA_036272695.1 of Rhizomicrobium sp. GTDB lineage: Bacteria > Pseudomonadota > Alphaproteobacteria > Micropepsales > Micropepsaceae > Rhizomicrobium. Next base: position 55,708 of record DATAYG010000044.1, read on the forward strand.
GCACGCTCGACAACCGTCTCCGGGCCGGTCGCCCAAAGTTCGCGTAGCACGGCGCGTTCGCGCAGCGCGAGCCGGCAGAGATAGGGGCTGTTGCCGAAAGCGCTGGCAAACACGGCATGCGCGCGTTCGGGGATCCCTGCGACGCCGTCGCCCAGACTCTCGAAGATACGTTCCGCGCGCGCCGCGTCGAACATGCGCGGCAGGATCAGTTCGCCGCCAAGCGCATCAGGCATTACGCCATTCTGGATTCGACGCGCCGATTGCCATCATCTTGCAGTGGCTGAGATTCGCGAGCCGCATCATAATCAATTCCGGGCGATCAATTTCTGCGCGGCGATCTGGGGCAATGCCGGTTGCCGCCTGGTCGGCACCGGAAACAGCAGCGTCGCTCTCAGTCCGGGACGATTGTCGGAGAGTTCGAGCTTGGCGTCATGCAGCCGCGCCACGGCCGCAACGAGGCTAAGCCCCAGGCCGGTACCGGGCGAATGGCGGCTGGCCTCCAGACGAACGAAGCGTTGGAGCACGCGGGCGTGATCCTCGTTCGGAATTCCCGGCCCCGAATCTGCGACATGAAGCGCAATGCCGGCCGGCGTATGTTCGAGCGCAACCGTCACCCGCCCGCCCGCCGGCGTATATTTGATTGCGTTGTCGAGCAGGTTGGCCAGCGCCTGGCTGACCAGCCTCGGATTGCAGGCGACGAACGCCGATCCGCTGGGCGGGATCGAGAGAGTTATTTCTTTTTCGTCCGCGAGCGGCCCGTAAAGTTCGGCCACGCCCTCCACGATTCCGCGCAGGTCGACCTGCTCCATGGATTCGCGCGCCACCCCGGCTTCAGCTTCCGCAATCAGCAGCAATGCGTTGAACGTACCGATCAGGTGATCTGTTTCTTCGACCGCTGCTTCGATTTCACGCGCGCCCGGACCATCCGGCCCGATCGTGTGCAGCACGCCCTCGAGCCGGTTGCGCAGGCGATTGAGCGGCGTGCGCAGATCGTGGGCGATGGAGTCTGTTACATCGCGCATGCCGCGCATGAGCCGCTCGGTGCGCTCCAGCATGCGGTTGAGATTGATCGCCAGCGTGTCGAACTCGTCACCGCCGCGACCGAGCGGCAGGCGCCGCGAGAGATCGCCAGCCATGATTTCGCGGCTCGTCCGGTTGATGAGATCGAGCCGGGTGAGAAAGTTCCGGCTGATAAGGATGCCGCCGAACAGCCCCAGCAGGATCATCAGCAGCAGGCTCCAGGGGAGCATCGTCGTAAACAGTTTTTCTGTCTGATAGCGCTCGGCGATATCGCGTGCGACGAGAAGAAGGAAACCGCCCGTAAGTACGAACTGCTGGCCCCGGGCGCGGTGATTTTCGGTGTGGTTTCCTACACGGCGCTCATAATCGAATTCTACGATGTTTCCGCTGACCTGGGCGACATCGGGCCACGAGTCGAGGTTTCCCACGATTGGCCGCTTGTCGGCATCGGCGAGCAGATAGAGTGCCGCTTCGCCATGCGTGGATCGATTGGCGATCACATTGGTGAGGCCGCCAAGGCCGAAGCGTTCATAGTGCTCGGCGAGGCTCTCCCTTTCGACATCGACGATCTGGTCGGTCTGCGCGTTCAGCGCGCGCGCCGTATTCCAATAGGTGAAACCGACGATCGCTGCGGCGGAAACGGCAAAGATGGCAAGATAGAGAGCGACAATCCGGAACGCGAGCGTGCGAAGCAGTCTAGGCGCGCGCACGGATCATGTAACCCGCGCCGCGTACGGTGTGCAGCAGCGGAGCTTCGAACCCCTTGTCGATCTTGGCCCGGAGACGGGAGATGTGCACATCGATCACGTTGGTCTGTGGGTCGAAATGATACTCCCAAACGCTCTCGAGCAGCATGGTTCTTGTGACCACCTGTCCCGCATGGCGCATCAGATATTCCAGCAGCCGGAATTCGCGGGGCTGAAGATCGATGGCCGAGCCGTTGCGCTTGGCGGTGCGGGTCAGGAGGTCGAGCTCGAGATCGCCGACCTGAAGCTGGGTCTTCACCGAAGCCGGATGGCGGCGGCGCATCAAGGCATCGATGCGTGCGAGCAGTTCGGCGAAGGCATAAGGCTTGGTGAGATAATCATCGCCGCCGGCCTTGAGGCCTTTCACGCGGTCGTCGATCTCCGACAGCGCGCTCAGAAACAGCACCGGCATGGTGTTGCCGTGCTCGCGGATCTCCGCAACGAGCCGCAAGCCGTCAAGGCCGGGCAGCATCCGGTCTACGATCGCCACGTCGTATTGACGGGAAAGTGCAAGCGTAAGGCCTACATCGCCGTCCGCCGCGTCGTCGACGACGTGTCCAGCCTCCCTCAACCCGTTCACGAGGTAACGCTGGGCTTCGAGATCGTCCTCGACCACCAGAATGCGCATCTGCAACTCCTATCGCCCCTCGGCGAAGCACCTCGAACGGAAGCCAGGGTCCGCGCCGGCAGCGGCAACGGGGGGGATGGGGCCGCCACCGCCGGCGCGGGGGCCGGACGCCGCAGACCTCGGCCTGCTGCGTCCGGTACTCGGGAAACTCCAGGTCTTAAGCGATTTTCAGCGCCACAAAGCGCTGACCGCTGTTCCCGTCAATAAGTATAAGCACGCTCTTGCGGCCGGTCGCCTGCGCGCCAGTGATCTGGACTTTGACGTCCTGCGGCGTGTGTACCACTTTGTTACCGACCGACACCACGACGTCGCCCGGCTGAATCCCTTTGTCCGCGGCATCGCTCTCGGGATCGACCCGGGTGACCAGCACGCCATTGATGTGGTCCTCGAGATTGTAATTGCGGCGTACTTCCGGGGTCACCGCGGTGAGACCAAGTCCCATCGCTTCGCCGGTGCTCGCCGCCACGCTGCTGTTCTGCTGGGGACCGTCATTGGACGCCAGCCGTTCCTCCTTGCGCGCGCCGATGGTGGCAGTGACCGTCTTCTGCGAGCCGTTACGCGCCACCGTGAACGCAGCCTTGGCGCCGGCCGGCAACGAAGCGACGCGGCGCGTCAGATCGCGGGAATCTTCAACGGTCTTTCCATTGATGGCAAGAACCACGTCGCCCGCCTGAATGCCGGCCTTCGAGGCGGGACCACCGCCCACGACGGAAGCCACGATCGCGCCCTTGACGTCATGCGAACCAAGTGATTGGGCGATTTCCGGCGTCACGTTCTGGATCTGCACGCCCAGATAGCCGCGCGCCACGCGGCCATGGGCCTCGAGCTGGGCCACGACATCGTGAATGGTCGAAGACGGGATCGCAAAGCCGATGCCGACGCTGCCGCCGGAGGGCGAATAGATCATCGAGTTCATGCCGATGACCTTGCCTTCAAGATCGAAAGTCGGACCGCCGGAATTGCCGCGGTTGATGGGCGCGTCGATCTGCAGATAATCCGTATACGGACCGTTTCCGACATCGCGGCCGATCGAGGAAATGATACCTGCCGTCACCGTATTGCTGAGGCCGAACGGATTGCCGACCGCGATCACCCAATCGCCGACGCGCACGGTGTGGTCGTCGCCGAATTCGACGGTGGGCAGCGGCTTGTCGCTCTTGACCTTCAGGAGCGCGATGTCGGTCGCGTCATCGGAACCGAGGAGCTTTGCGGTGAATTCGCGGCCGTCGGGCAGTTTCACCGTGATTTTCTTGCCGTCGGCCACGACATGGTTGTTGGTGACGATGTAGCCGGACTTGTCGATGATGAAGCCGGAACCCATGGCCACGGCTTTGTGCGGTGCCGAATACTGACGGCCACCCTGGCCGAACTGATTGAAGAAGTCCCGGAACGGCTCGGGCAGATCTTCCGGATTGAAGGCCTGCATCGGCTTCATCTGCTGCTCGACCGTGACGGTCACGACGGCTGGGCTCACGCGTTCGACCAGATCGGCGAAGCTGAACGGTGCACCGTTTTCGAGCATGCGCGGCGGTGAGTTGTGCACCGCCATATGGGGCTCGGCCGGATGCGCCGGGCGCACATTCGCGCCCGCCAGATGAATCGAACCCGTCGGTGCCGCTGCGAAGCCTGCCAAACCCAAAAACGAGATGGCGCCGGCCGAACCTGCGACGAGCAATGCCTGCCTCAGATTCCGATACCGCAGCCGCTCCAAACCCTTCATCACTGTCTCCTTTGTGAAGGATGGCCGCTGCCACCCCGGTCGTCCGATAGGCCTATCCCCATCGGATTAAGCGTTTCTTTCCTCTGCATTAAACGTCCGACACCTGATGAACCACGGCGCCCTTTACGCGTATCCATTTGAGTTCGGTTGTCAGCCGGGCGTCTCGGCCCGTGCGATCTTGCGTGCGCGAATAACTGCCGCGGCGGCCGCTGCTCCACCGATCATCACCACGATCAACGGACCGAACCAGAGAAGATATGTCTCCGGCTCCAACGGCGGCTTCATTAAAACGAAGTCTCCGTATCTTGCAACAAGATAGTTCTCGATCTGGCCGTCGGTGCGCCCGTCGATGATCATTTGACGGATGAGGCGACGCAGATCTGCGGCCAAAGGTGCATTCGATTCGTCGAGCGACTCGCCCTGGCACACCACGCAGCGCAGCTGCCGCTGGAGAGCCACGGCCCGCGCTTCCAGCCGCGGGTTGGCAAGCTTCTCCGGTCCCGTGCTGGCATGCGCCGTGACGCCGGCCAAGGCCGCGGCAAGCAGCAGAATCGCCAGTGCGCGTTTCATTCGGCCGGCGCCAGTACCGGGCGCGAAACCGGAATCCGCAGCCGGAAGAGCAGGCTCGCGAAACCGCCCAAGGCCATCAGCCCGCCGCCGAACCACATGAGGGGCGCGAGCGGATGGACGAAAGCCCGGATGAGCCAGCGGCCGCCGCCGCGATTATCGCCCAGGGCGACATAGAGGTTTGAAAACCCGTTGGTGCGAATTGCCGTCTTGCTGACGGACTGGCCTTCGACAGGATAGAGCCGCATCTCGGGCGCCAGCCTTGCGATCTCCGAACCATCGCGGCGAACGATGATGTCGCCACGGTTTGCCATGTAATTCGGACCCGCAACGGATGTGACACCCGCAAATTCCAGATCATAGCCGCCGACCTGTACCGATTGGCCCGGGGAGAGCACGTCCAGCGCCTCGCTCTTCCAACAGACCGTTCCCGCGATGCCGAGCAGGGCAATTCCCAGCCCGGCATGCGCGAGCGCCGAAGCGAAGGAATGGAGTGAGAGCGCGTGCGTCTTCGATTTGGCGCGCAGATCGAGAATGCTGGCGGTGACGACCCAGATTCCAAGCGCCACCGCGGCCGCGGCGGTCAGGGAATGCGGCGCACCGAATGCGAGCGCGATCGCGCCGGCGAGGACCGCCGCGCCAAGACCCGGCGCCAAAATCCGTAACGCGGAACGAAGATCGCCGCGCCGCCAGCCGAGTCGCGGCCCGAACGGAACCAGTATCAGCAACGCAACGAACAACGGCGCAAAGGTAACCGCAAAATAAGGCGGTCCGACGGATATTCGCGCGCCCGTCGCCGCGTCCAGGAACAGCGGATAAAGTGTCCCCAGAAATACCGTTGCGGCGGCGGCGGTGAGAAGCACGTTGTTGAGCAGCAATGCTGATTCGCGGCTCACCGGCTCGAAACCGGTGCCGCTTTCGAGCTTCGGCGCGCGCCAGCCATAGAGCGCCAGCGCGCCGCCGATTGAAGCAAACAGGATCGCGAGGATGAATTTCCCGCGCTCCGGATCGCTCGCGAAACTGTGTACCGAAGTCAGCACGCCCGAGCGGACGAGGAACGTGCCGATCAGGCTCAGGGAGAACGCGCCGATCGCAAGCAGCACTGTCCAGCTGCGGAACGCGCCGGTGCGCTCAGTCGCCAGCGCCGAATGGAGGAGCGCGGTAGCAACGAGCCACGGCATGAGCGAGGCGTTCTCGACCGGATCCCAGAACCAGAATCCGCCCCAGCCGAGCACGTAATAAGCCCACCAGCTGCCGGCCGTGATGCCGAGCGTGAGCGCGCACCAGGCGACAAGCAGGAATGGTCGCGCGGCCCGCGCCCAGCGCGCATCGACTTCGCCGGTCAGCAGGGCTGCGGCGGCATAGGCAAAGGTCGCCGAGAGACCGACATAGCCGAGATAAAGCGTCGGCGGATGGAAAGAGAGACCGGGATCCTGCAGCAGCGGATTGAGACCGGCACCTTCGATCGGCGGCGGGTCGAGCCGCAGGAAAGGATTGGACGCGAGCAAAATGTAGAGCAGGAACGCCACCGCGAGCAGTCCTTCCACACCTAGCGCCGCGGAGGTAAGGCGCATTCCACCACGCCGGCCGAGCACGGTGAGCACGGTATAGGCCGCGAGCACCAGTACCCAGAGCAGCATGGAGCCTTCGTGATTTCCCCATACGCCCGTCACTTTGTAGAACAGCGGTTTCAGCGTGTGCGAGTTCTGCGCCACGTCGAGAATGCTGAAATCGGATGTAACAAATCCCGCGACCAGCGCGCCGAAAGCGACAGCGACGAACACCGCAAATCCGAGCCCCGCATTTGAAGCGATGCGCGCGGCAAGCGGCGATTGGGTATGACCGGCAGCCAGTCCGGCAATCGCCTGCACCAGCGAAAGTGCCAGCGCGAGGCAGAGCGCGAGCTGGCCAAGTTCTCCCGTCATGAGCCGCGCTCCTTCCAACGGCCCGCGCGCTTCAGCGCATCGACAACTTCGGGCGGCATGTATCGTTCGTCATGTTTGGCCAGGACTTCGTTCGCATCGAACTCGCCATTTGTTTCGAGCTCGCCGGCCGCGACCACGCCTTGCCCTTCGCGAAACAGGTCCGGCAACACGCCGCTATAGGTGACCGGCACCTGCGCATGGCCGTCGGTGACAACGAAACGCACTGCCGGGCCGGGGCCGCGTTTGAGACTGCCCGGCTTCACCAGCCCGCCGAGATGGAAGGCGACGCCCGGATGCACGCTGCGCGACTGAAGATCGCTCGGGCTGTAGAAATAAAGCACATTGTCTTTGAGCGCCGCGATCACCAGCGCGGCTCCGCCGATGCTCGCGACGAGCAGCGCCGCCACGAACCAGAGCCGTCTTTGTTTCTTGCGCGTCATGCGACGATCCCGGAATTCGTCATCTCGCTCGCGGATAAGACGCGGCCCGACAGCCCTGCATTCCACGCTGCGTCATGTGCTCTCGCAGAACGATACATCAATGCGGCGAGGGACCCATAATTTCGTCCATGAGGCCGGTATCGTAGGCGAGCCCCGCCGCCGTCAGCGTGATACTGTGCGGCCAGTCGGCGCGGGCGAGACCCTTGCGCTCGAGTGCGTGCCAGACCTTGTCGATATAGAGCCCATTCGCATCCTTGGCCGAAACCGCCGCGCTGCCGACATGGAAATGTCCGCCATGCGCCTGCGGGAAACGCTCGACGGTCACTTCGCCGGCTCCGGGTCCGGCGCGCGCCGCGGCCGGATCGCGCGCCAGCGCCTGCAAAACGGTCAGAGTGCGAAGCTGCAAGGGATTGAGCTTCAGCGGATTGTGCTTCGGCGGCATGGCGCCGGTTTGGCACGACCGCGCAGGCCGCGTCGAGTCCCCGCGCTTTCCAAGCCATTCCGTGCCCGCCTATGCTGCGACTGCGATGGATGTTCTTCATACGATCGATCTCGCGGATTGGGATGGGCCGTTCCCGGCCGCGATGCAGACGGACGCCTGCAACGCGCTGGAAAGCGGCAAGGTGGTGTTCTTTCCGCGTCTGGCATTTGCGCTGGGCGCGGAGGAAACCGCGCTCCTCACGCCCGACATTTCCAACGGCAGGGCGAAGAATATCAGCCTGAAAGCGTCGGGCGGCATGAGCGGTGCGTGCTGCACCGGAGAGAAAGCGGACCTTCTGCAGCAGATGATGGAACGCTTCGCCGCCGCCGCGACACACTTGGTGGGTGCAATGGTCCCCGCTTATGCGAACCGTCTCGAGCGCGCGCCGACCAGTTACCGGCCGGTGGAGATCGCCGGGCGTCCGGCCTCCACGATCTACGACGACACGCGGATGCATGTGGACGCGTTTCCGTCGCGCCCGATGCGCGGACGGCGGATCCTGCGGCTGTTCTCGAACATCAATCCCCACGGCGAGCCGCGCGTCTGGCATGTCGGCGAACCGTTTGAAGACATGGCGAAACGCTTTCTTCCGGCGGCGCGCGAAGGCTCGCGCCTGCAAGCGCATATCCTGGGCGCGCTCGGCGTCACCAAGGGCGTGCGCTCGGCCTATGACGGGCTGATGCTGGGACTGCATGACGGCGCCAAGCTCGACGAGGATTATCAGCTCCGTTCGCCACAGGTCGAAATTCCCTTCCCCGCCGGCTCGACCTGGATCTGTTACTCCGACCAGGTGATGCATGCGGCACTGAAGGGCCAGTTCGTGCTCGAACAGACGTTTCATCTCGATGTCGATGCGATGGTGGTGCCCGCGCACTCGCCCCTGCGCGTCCTCGAACGCCTGCGAGGCCGCGCACTGGCGTGACTCCATGCGCGAAGTGATTATTTCATTCCACTTTCCGCTTCTTCCGTTGCTGCCGCTCTTTCACCCTGGCCGGGCGTGATCGGCGGCGCAAACCAGCTCCCGCACGATCAGCCCCGTCATCGCGCACCGGCTTATCCAGTTCTTCGACGCGGCCCTCCGCAACCATCAGAACTGAGCCGAAGCCGGTCGGCACCGGCAGCTGCAAACAGATCTGCCGCCAGGTTGCGATCGGTGGAAATGTGTCCTCAGTGGCGATGACCAGCCATGAGTCGCTCGAATATTCTGCGGCGGCGCGCCGGCCCGTTTCTGCCATCATGCATTTGAGCAGTGCTTCGGCGCCGTCCAGCAATATGAGATCTGCGCCGGGATCGGGATTGTGCACGAAGCCGACAAGTTTCGGTGCCAGTGTGGAACCGGTTTTCACCACGCGAACGCGGATCTGATTTCCATGAATCAGTTCCCGGATGTCCGCCCGCGGCGGGCCGCCTGCGAGCGCGGTCCAGATAATTTGCTCCAGCGCCGCCGTTGTTTTCGTGTCCTGGCGAATCGGCGCCGTGACCGTTACAATTACCGTTCTGCACTCCGGCGCGCTGTCCCGCAGCGCCGATTGCAACCGGGCGACGAGCCCGAGCGCAACCCCGTCGAAACGTAGCCGCGGTTTCGTCGCCGTTCCGCTGCCAATAATCTTGCGTATTGTTGCAACGTCTACGGCAATCCGCTTTCCGGCGAGCGTAAGCCAGGCATCGGGTGAGCCATCGCCCGCTTCCCAATTCGCCGAATAATGCCTGGCAACGGCCGCAACCGTGGCTTGCCTCAGCGATTTGCGCATCCGCGACTCCGCTACCATTCGCCGACACCTGCCGCCTGCTCCGAAACCGTGCGGGAAGATGAAATACGCGCAGCCCGAGGGCAATCCGGCTTATCGCGCCCGGGGGCCGTTCGGCGGTCACGAAAATTTTTGCGGCCTGTCGGACCCGCGCAATGCGATACGTCCTTGGCTCATCGCAACCGCAGTACTTAAGGAGACCTTCCCATGCGCAGGATTATCGTAGCCGCGTTCATGAGCCTTGACGGCGTCATGCAGGCGCCCGGCGGGCCGAAGGAAGATCCGGCCGGCGGCTTCGACCTCGGCGGCTGGACAGCACCCCATTTCGACGCCGCGCTCGGCGCCTCCATGGGCGAACTCTTAAGCCGGCCCTTTGACCTGCTGCTTGGGCGCAAGACCTATGACGTCTTCGCGGCGCACTGGCCCTACGTTACCGATCCGAACAATCCGATCGCCGGTCTGTTCAACGGCGTGACGAAATATGTTGCATCCCGCTCCGCCCGGAACCTTGCCTGGCAGAACAGCAAATGGCTGGGTGAAGATGTCGTGGCGTCGTTGAAACAGCTGAAAAACGAAGACGGCCCCGACCTTCTCGTCCAGGGCTCGAGCGATTTGAATCAGACGCTGTGGAAGAATGATCTCGTCGACGAATTCCGTGTGATGATCTTTCCGCTTGTGCTGGGTCGCGGCAAGCGTCTGTTCGGTGACATTCCATTCGGGCTGAGACTCATCAAGGCGCAGACCTATCCGACCGGTGTGATCGTGGCGAGCTATCAGCCCGACGGCCCGGTGAAGACCGGCGATTTCTCGCTCCCCGAACCGAGCGAGGCCGAACTCGAACGCCGCCGCAATCTGAGCTGAACGGGAGTACGCGACATGATCACCGTCTCTGCTTTCAAATGGGTTCCCGACTTTGCGAAAGGCCAGGTGCGCGATCTGCGCGTACGCTGGGCGCTGGAGGAAGCCGGTCTTCCCCATTCATCGCGTCTGCTCGCCCAGGGCGAGAAGAACACGCCGGAATATCGGGCGCTGCAGCCTTTCGGACAGGTGCCGATCTTCGAGGAGGATGGTTTCGTGCTCTTCGAGAGCGGTGCCATCGTGCTGCACATCGGCGAGCGCAGCGAACAGCTCCTGCCGCGCGCGCCCGCGCCACCCAGTGGCTGATCGCTGCGCTCAATTCCGTGGAGCCTTTTGTGATGCAGGTCGCCATACTCGGACTATTCCACACAGATAAGGAATGGGTAGAACTCGCGCGGCCGAGCGCGGAGCAGCTTGCGCAGCCGCGCCTTTCCGGCCTGTCGGCATCATTGGGCGACAAGCCCTATCTCGACGGCGATGCGTTCACGGCCGCCGACCTGATGATGACGACAGTATTGCGTATCCTTCCCGGGTTGTTCGCGAGCGATACGCGCCTCGAAACCTATGTCGAACGCTGCAGCAACCGCCCCGCTTTCAAGGGTGCCCTCGACGCCCAGCTCGCAGATTTTCAGGAGGCGGAGTGATCCATCCGGTTGGTAATTTCTTCTGACTCAAATCGTTTGGAATTGCTTCCTAGGACCAAGCTCCTCAAGGCAAGGCGGCAAGTGAGCTGAGCCGTATGCCCTGTTCGGCCGGACGGCATCGAGTCCGGAAGAGCTGATCCGCGGCTCTCGCGTCATCGCTGTCGAGCAAACCTAAATTCTCTGCCCTGAGCCGCGCCAGGCCGAGCACAGCGTCGATAAAGGGTGTCGGCACCCCGACAAGCAGGCCAATCTCGTGGGGAACCGTCAGCAGCGCATCGATCTCGACGGGCTTGCAGTGTTCGAGGTCCTGCAACATCGACATTTTGAACTCACCGATAGACCTGATCTTTTCGATCACTTTGTCGACCGGAGGGATGTCTGAAATGCCGATCGCGGCGCCTATCTGTGTCGCCTCTTTCATCATCGAAACACAAAGCTCGCGGGCCAGCGAGTCGTCGATGATGTGATCGGAAGTCGTCGTGGTCAGGAAGCTGATGGGGTTCATGCTAAGATTCGCCAACAGCTTGAGCCAGATTTCACGACGGATATCATGACTTTGCTGGCAATCGAACCCCGCTCCGCGAAGCCAGCGGGCAAGATGGGCCGGACGGGGTGTCTCCTGGCCGTCAGGTTCACCGACGACGAGTTGGCGGCCGCTGTGGTGGCGAATAATCCCCGGTTGGTCGACCGAAGCAGCGATGTAGACGACGCAGCCGATCACTTGCCTTGCGGGGATAGCCCGGGCGATCAGGCCGTGGGGGTCGATTGCCTCGAGCCGATGCCCCGCGAGCACGCCCTTGGCGTCGAGGAAATACCACCAGGGTATGCCGTTCATTGCGGTGACCACAGCGGTGTCACGGCCAAGCAATGGACCGATCCGCCGCGCGATATCCGGCATTGACGGCGCCTTCGCCGCGATGATCACATAATCCTGGATGCCAAGCTCTGACGGATCTTCACTTGCCTCGACGCGGGCCTGCAGCAACTCGCCGTCCAGGAACAGTTGGAGGCCGTTACGCTTCACGGCCGCAAGCGTCTGCCCTCTTACGACCACACTGACCGTTGCGCCGGATCGCGCCAGAAGAGTCGCGATTGTGCCGCCGATGGCTCCGGCGCCCATGATGCAGAATTTCGGCGATGCGGTCATCCGTGATCTCCTTCTGATTTGCCGTTGCCCACTGGTCGGAAGGGACGCGCAGAAACCTCAACGCTGATGTAGGCCGCGGGAGGCGGGACGTCATGAGCCGATGGCGTATTTTCGTGAGGATGCGCGCGCACTGCTTCGCCGGATAATCCGGTATGACTTCATGATTTCTCATTTGCCGGGTAACAAAAGATGCAGTTATGGACACATTCTAGGTGTCTTACTCGAATTGTCCCTAGATGTCGCTACTGGAATTGTCCGCTGCCGTCCCTAGTTATGGGAGACGTTTCGTATGCTCATTATTGTGGAGACGGTTCGTGCGGGAGTGCTGCGATTTTGCCGGCACACCACAATTGAAGCTTGATGAATGGGCGGATTTCGTCCGGTCGGTTTGTGGCGGTGTCCACCGGGTCGTCGAGCCCGCTGCTTTTACCGGCTGCATGCGCCGACTAAGCATTTGTGGAACCCCGGCATCCGCAATCAAAGTCGAATGTGGGCCTCAGGGCGTCGATCACCGGGGCGACACTTACCAGTACGAGCGGACGCCCCGCGATGTTCGTCTGGCCGATGTGGATTGGTACTGCGCATTATTTCAGGTCGCGGGCCGATCAGGGATCGCTCAGAACGATCACGCCATTCAACTCGGCGCAGGAGATCTGGGCCTCGTCGACGGTGCCAGGCCCTCGACGCGCCTGTCGAGAACGGTGCGCAATGGCTGTCGATTTATCTGCCGCGCCAGCCGCTCGTTGCTCATCTGGGATTCGAACCGCAGGCCTGTCTCTGCGGGAGCAGCGAAACGCTTACGGCGCGCCTCCTCCGTCAGTTCGTTCTTGAGGCCATCGAAGACGACGGAATTACATCCGGTGAGTGCTGCCCGCACATGCGGCTCGCCCTCTACGATCTGCTCGGCGCAGTGTTTGCGCCTTCTGACCCGGGATCCGGATCACGGCACTCGGACAAACTGTTCGCCCGTATCCGCCGCATCATCAGAGACGGCTTTGCCGATCCGGATTTCGGCCCCAACGAGGTCGCGGTCGAAACGGGAATTTCGCTGCGCTATCTCCAGAAGCTGTTCAGCGACCGCGGTTCAACCTGCAGTGAATTCATCTATGCGCTTCGTCTGGATCGCGCCGCGGGCCTTGTGCGCGGCCGCGCGTCGCTGGGAACAAACCAGCCTCTCGCCGAGATCGCCTACGCCTGCGGCTTTCGCGACTATACGCATTTCGCACGGAAATTTCGTCATCGGTTCGGCCACGCTCCTGGTGCCCATTTAGGAGAAGCTGATCGCGCCGGTTTGGCTTGCGAAAGCCGGACGGGCGGGCACGATCCTGCCGACAAACTTCCGGATTGGACCAGTGGCCCCACCCCACTGATACAATCTTTATAGCGTTCCGCAATGCGGGCCGATACTGGTGGAAGTGCGTCGTAGACTCACGACATTCGGTGTCCGCCGCCCTGTATACTTAACGGCATCTGATCCGGCGGGACCGATGAAGAGATGCCCATGAGGGAATACAACGGCTGACGCCTGAGCTCACGACGGTCATACGCTGGCGCCGACCTTGGTTATCGCCGAACGGGCCGCTAGCATGATCGGCGCCGCCTCGCAGTGACAGGGCGCACTCCTGAAAGTGGAAACGTGAGCAACTCTACGAACATTTGGGCGACAATCGCGGGGGACCGCGCTTTTCTGGCGAGTGGCTCGGGCGCGACGTCGATGGTTCGCGCAATGCTCGCCCACTCACCACTCACTTTTTTGGCTCTTGTGCTTTTTGCGGTTTCTGCGGTCGCTCAGGATATTCCGGCCAAGCTTGCGCCTCCGCCGGAGGATGCGTTGTTAGGCAAATACGCTGCGAAGGGCGTCCAGATTTACGTCTGTCGGATCAAAGAGACCACAACCGCATGGAGCTTCATGGCACCCGAGGCGGAGCTTTTCGACGCCCAGGGCCGGCCATTCGCCCAGCACTATGGCGGTCCGACCTGGGAAGCACGCGACGGTTCGAAGATCGTCGGCACCGTTTTGGCAACCGAGCCCGCACCAAAAAGGGGCGCCGTTCCCTGGCTGCTCTTGTCGACGAAACCCTCAGGGGCAGGAGCACTTGCCAGCGTGCATTTTGTGCAACGAGTCAACACCTCCGGTGGAGTCGCACCGACCAGCACATGTCCTGCGGTCGGAACCGAGCAGCGTGTCTATTACACGGCCGACTACATCTTCTACAAGTAACCCAGGTTCGTTCGTCAGCTTTGCGGCTTGCCTCCGACGGGCTGCGAGTTGCACTGCGTTATTCCAAGCAGTGGTTCGAAACCCTCATGTTCCGAGGATGATGGCGCCGGCAGCACGATAGTGCGCGCCGGTACCGCTGATGGTGCGTCTTTGGCCCATGACGACCAGTCTCCCATCGCCCACATCGAGCGTGGAGGCAACGTCAGGAGAGACCGAGATGAGCCAGGCTACCAAAGGATTCGCGCTGATCACCGGCGCTTCCTCCGGCATCGGCGCCATCTACGCGGACCGCCTCGCGAAGCGCGGCCATGACCTTGTTCTGGTGGCGCGCAGGCTCGATCGCCTGCGGGCACTGACCGACAAGATCGCTCGCGGAACCGGCCGCAAGATCGAGGTGATCGCCGCCGACCTGGGTAACCGCAAGGACCTCGCCAAGGTCGAGGCCGTGCTGAGGACCGACAAGCGGATTACTACTCTCATCAACGACGCGGGCGTCGTTTCGACTGCTTCGCTTCTGCATGCCGACGTTGACAAGAGGAGCGAGGTGATTGCGCTGAACGTCGACGCACTGACCTGCCTGACTTACGCCGCGGCCTGCGGCTTCGTCGAGCGTGGCGGCGGTACGATCGTCAATATCGCGCGGCCCGTCGCTCTGGCGCCGCTGCTCCTCAATGGCGTCTGCGGTGTCTCCAAGGAGTTTGTACTTGTCTTTAGCCAGTTGTTGAGACCTGCACTGGCGGAGAACGGCGTGCGGATTCAGGTCGTGCTGCCCGGCGGCACGGCGAGAGACCCTTGGGAGACCACGGCCATGCCCCTCAAGGAAATGCCCCGCGAGCTCCTGATATCGCGCGGCCCTCGTCGACGCAGCCCTGGCCGGCCTCGACCAGGGCGAGTTCGCCACGCTGCCTTCGCTACCAAACCTGGCTGACTGGAACGAGGCAGCGACACAGGCGGCGGTGGTACCAATATTGTCCCGCGTGGAACCGGCCGTGCCCTTAACCGAACTGAGGGGCAACGGGGCTGGTGTCTCGGCACGCAGATCAACAAGCGCTGCACCGGTGGGATCCCGGTTCGAATTCACAGCTGCCCGAAAGATCGAGCGTCACGGTGCTGGTTCACCACCGTGCCGGGCGCTCTGATCCGGGCTTGCCAAAGGAAGATTCGGAATGGGAATTTTGGTTCCTGCAGCCCTGCTCCTTCTATGCGCCCTCGGGCTCGCCACGGGCCTGGCCTGCATTGGTCAGAGCTACATCCGTCGCATCGGTTGTCGAAACCCTCAACGAAGCGGTCGACATTGTCATCGGGGTTGCCGGAACGCTCTGTGCGGTCGTGCTCGGGTTTCTCACAGTCATCACCTGGCAGGACTTCCGGTAGGCGCGGGAAGTTGTTGTCCGAGGGGGGAATGCCTGAGGAGCTGTATGCGTCCGCGGAAGAGCTCCGCGAGCGACGCGCTTTCGTCATCAGTCTCGATTTTGTAGTCCTTGTCGATCCGGACCAGGGCAGATGCTGGCGCTGCTGCGCCACTGCGTCGCTGCGTAGCTCCTGTGCGTCAGATCCTTTTCCCGCTCGAGCAGCTGAAGCCGCGCGGCCAGCCACTCTTCGCGAGTTCCGGTTCGGTGTGCGGTCATGTTTTTTGTTCATTTGTTTTGTCGCCTTCCTCGTTCCCTCTCCCCCGCTTTGAGAGGCGAGGGAGGTATGCCCCTTTCTTGATACACCGGCTTCCGGCGATACGATCGGGGGTGGGTTCATTGTCTCTTCTCCTTCTCCTCCGAGGCGACTGCGACGATATCGTGCACGACCCGCTTCCAGCCGCCGCTCATGCTGCGGTAAGCGGTCTCGTTCCTCGGCAGCTCGAAGCCGGAATGCACGACGCGCAATCGCGTACCCCCTGCCTCCTTCACGAGTGTGAAGGTCACGACCGTATCGAGCTTGGCGCCGTAGCCGATATTTGTTTCGTGCCCGCCCCGCCAGGCATAGACGAGGCGCTCGTGCGGGATGACGTCCAGCACCTCGCAACGGATGACGCCGTCCCATTGGCCGGCCGGCGTCGTCTGGTAGGTAAACCGATTACCCACGATGGGCGCAAAGCCTGTCACCGGCATGTGGATCCAGCGCGACATCAGCACGCCGGTCGTCAGCGCCTTCCAGATCGTTTCCGGCGCATGGGGAAACACTTCGTCGACGACGATGTCCGGTTTCATCTCACTCATGGATCGATCTCCTTCAGTAGTTCGCGCAAATCTGCGAAGCGTTCGCGCCAGAAGGCGCCGTAGTGGCTCATCCAATCGACGAGCGGCGTGAGACCCTGTTCGCGGACGCGGTAAAACACGTTGCGGCCCTGGGCGCGCTCGGTCACGAGGCCGGCTTGCTTCAGAAATTTGAGGTGCTGGGAGATGGCACCCTGCGTGACCCCGCTGCCGCGCGTCAGCTGACCGACCGTGATCTCGCCGGCGCCGACAATTCGCTCGAACACCGCCCGCCGGGTGGGATCGGCAAGTGCCCGCATGACGCCGTCGATATCGTCGATCATGGATATACATTAGTGTATGCTAATGCTTTAGTCAAGGCTAATTTATTGGGCGCGCCGCGAGACTAACGCTGGGCACTGCGTGCGCCCGGCCGAGACCAGCTGTCGCAAAGGAGATGTCCCCCGGCATGAAAAAGCCCCGCCAACCCGGGAGGGCGGCGGGGCCTGCGCTCCGAATAGGTCGGCGACACGTTGGGGGGACCGTAGCGTCGCCAGCGCGCCGTTAGGATGTAACGATACGGTGAATCTGTCCAGTGCCCCGCACGCTCCTGCCCGGTTAGCCACAGGTGATAGGCAGCCGCGACATTGGCCGGTGCGGCGCACGGCTTGAACCTATCGCGGCATCCGGCCGCGTTCTTCTTCCGGATAATCCTGCAGATATGCCGCAAGCGCGACCGCATTGTTGTGCTCGCCGTCATGGGCGGCGTAGAGCAGCGTCACACGTCCCTCCTTCGCAAGTTCGCGCATGCGGGCGAGCGCTGGCGCGTTGTGCGCCAGTTCTGCGCGATAGCGGTGGACGAACTCCGTCCAGCGTTCCGGATCGTGGCCGAACCATTTGCGCAATTCTTCGCTCGGCGCGATCTCCTTCAACCACAGCGTCAGCGCCGCACACTCCTTCTTCAATCCGCGCGGCCATAGCCGGTCCACCAGCACGCGCGCACCGTCGTCCTCCTCCGGCGGTTCATAGACCCGCTTTACCTGGATGTCGGGTTTGCGCTTCACCATCGTTACCTGGGTAGCCGACTGCTTGCGCCTCGCACGAAGCAATGGAACAACTCAGATCACCTTCACCTCGCCGCCGTCCATGCGGAGTGCGGAGCCGGTCACCCATCTGGCGCCGGGCGACACGAGGAAGGCCATCAGTGCGGCGATTTTCCCCGGTTCGCCATAACGCAACAGATTTGTTCATACGGCGCATCCCGGATCAGATAAGAAACTCGCGTATCGCGGCTGCGATCTCCGCTGCATGGGTTTCGAGCGCGAAATGGCCGGTATCGAGGAAGCGCACCACCGCGTCGGGGATGTCGCGCCGGAACGCTTCGGCGCCTGCCGGCAGGAAGAACGGGTCGTTCCTTCCCCACACCGCCATGAGGGGAGGCTTGTGGGCGCGGAAATAGTTTTGGAAGGCGGGATAGAGCGCGACATTGCTCTTGTAATCACCAAACAGGTCAAGCTGCAGATCGTCGGCGCCCGGCCGCGTCAGATAGAAATTGTCCAGCGAATAGCCGTCCGGCGAAACCAGCGTTGTGTCGGAAACACCATGCGTATATTGCCAGATGGTCGCTTCGGGCTTGAGGAAGGCGCGCAAGGCCTCGCGATTGGCGGGCGATGCATCCTGCCAATAGACGCGGATCGGATTCCAGCCGTCGCTCAACCCTTCCTCATAGGCATTGCCGTTCTGCGAGATGATCGCTGCGATGCGATCTGGATGTTTCAGCGCGAGGCGCAGGCCGGTCGGCGCACCATAGTCGAAGATATAAACGGCGTAGCGATCGAAGCCGACGACTTGCGTGAAACGGTCGATGATGTCCGCGATGCTGTCGAACGTGCAGCCGCGCGCCGGCATGTCGGAATTGCCGAAACCCGGCAGATCGGGCGCGATGACGTGATAATGATCTGCGAGAAGTGGGATGAGATCGCGGAACATATGGCCTGCGCTCGGGAAGCCATGCAGCAGCAACAGCTTCGGCGCATCCGGCGTGCCGGCTTCGCGATAGAAGATCTTGAAGCCGTCGACATCGGCGGTGCAATATTTGATGCTTGTCATTTTCTCGTTCTCCCTTGAGTTGGATCAGCAGACGGCTTCGATCGCTTCGCAAATAACGCTCACGACGGTGCCGGCCGCAGTCACGATCGGTGTATGATCAACGGGATGGGAACGAATTTGCGCCTTCATCCGTCCGGCCATGAAAGCTGTGTCTCGTGCACGATTATGCGATCCTGCTCCGCCACGAGGAACCAGGCCGGCCGGTCCTTCCACAGCGGCCGCTCCATCGCGACCGTTATGCAGGCGGGCGAGATCGGCCGTTGCGCCGCGGCCAGCACGGCCTGCTCTTCCACGGTAGCATTGGGCGCGAAGGCCGCAGCGCACTGCCGTTACGTCGCCGGTGGGCATTGCCGTAACCTTCATACTTGCCTTTATATGGTTAACTAAGTCGGGTAACTTGTCAAGGCTCGTTCAGCAGGTTACCCATGACAAAACATTTTTTTCGGAGTTACACCCGTGGCGCGCAGAACGCCTGCGATTTTCATCGCCGATGCGCCGGCGCTGGATTTCCTGAATTCCATCGCGACGCCGGTGGACACACCCATCGATTGGATCGGCAGCGGCGAGGGTTTGCTGGACTGGCTTGAACAGGCAGAGATGGTCCCCGCCGAAACGCTCAACGCCGTTCGGGTTCAGGCGGCTCCCGGCGAACTCGACAAGGTCGCGGACCAGGCGCGAAACCTGCGCGAATGGTTCCGGCGATTCGTGGCGGCGCATAGGGCCCGCCCACCGGCATCGCGCGACCGCCGGGGGCTCGAGCCGCTGAATCGCCTGTTACAGCACGAGGAGATGTTCCACCGTATCGTGCTGCGCGATGGAACAAAACCTCCAACCCTCGCGCTCGAGGTCGTGCGCCGCTGGCGCTCGCCGGAATCGCTCCTGCTTCCCATCGCCGAAGCGCTGGCGCAGTTTATCTGTTCCGGCGACTTCCCGCTGGTGAAGCCTTGCGAAGGGACGGCCTGCACGCTGTTATTTGCCGATCATACACGCGGCCGCGCCCGGCGCTGGTGCAGCATGGCCATCTGCGGCAACCGCGCCAAACAGGCCGCGCATCGGGAGCGGTTGAAAGCGCAACAGCGCCAAATGTGATTTGCCGGTGTGGATGACACGAATTCTCCGGTTTTCTGCAATCTGCCAAACTTCCTTACAAAATCATCTTGACCGGATCGGCCACTACGAGATTAGTGATTTCCGGGTTGTGCGAACGCTTCAGTCGCATTCGCAAGGCAACGGGGATACTGCAAATGATGTACCGCATCTGTCGTGCCACTCTGATGGCGATGGCCATCGCAATTGCTGGCGGAGCCGGCGAAGCGCAGGCCGGCGACATCGAAATGGCGATTGACCTGATCAGAACGCTGGAGCGCCCCGGCCAGATCAATCTCGCGACCATCTGGGACGGCAACAAATATGTGCAATATCTAACCGTCCTGCACGATGCGTACGGCTATTACGGCGCGAGCAAGCTGGAAATCGAACCCGGCGAGTGGTAGGGAGGTCGAAATGCAAACAATAAGCTGGAAGCCTGAGAACGGTGACGGACTGGAGCATCTGGTTCGAGACGCCGGGCCGGACACGATCTCTGCCCGGAGCGTCGTCATTGGCGACGATGAGGGAAACAAGTTCGGCTTGTCCTACCGCATCAACTGCACGCCGGACTGGTCCGTCAGAGAATTTCAGATCGTGGTGGCAGGAGGCGCATCGCTCCGTCTGTCGGCACTTGGCCAGGCCGGGCTGTGGGAGAAGGGCGGGTTATTTGTTCCCGAACTCACCGGCTGTATCGATATCGACATCGAGGCCACGCCATTCACAAACACGCTTCCCATAAGGCGACTCATGCTCGCGCCGGGCGAGCGCCGCATCATTCGCGTTGTCTACATCTCCGTACCGTCGTTGCGCGTGCACGCGGCGGAACAGGCCTATACGCGCCTCGCCGCCCCCGGTCGCTATCTCTACGAAAGCCCGGCCAGCGGCTTCAGGGCAGAACTTGAGACCGACCCCGACGGGCTGGTCATCGACTACCCGGGATTCTTTCACAGGACCGGATAGCAGCTGTTTCCCGCTCGCGCCGGCAACTCGCGCTTCATCAGGGTGGCCGCGAACTTCAGGCCCGAACCTATGGGTACATCGACAGGTCCGATCGCCTCAAAACCGCTCGCCAGATAAAATGGTTCGGCATTCAAGCTCGAGTAGCAATACAGTCTGTGTACCACGGGTCCTGCATCCGCAAAGCAACGCGCCAGCAGCGAAGTCCCGATTCGCCGTCCGAGCCAATCGGGGTGCGTCGCAAAATGGCGGATATGGCCCTCGCCCGGAATGATTTCTGCACTGCCCGGCGCTGCCACGGTCCAGCCTATCAAAATCTGCGGGCCGGGCGACCCTGATCGAATGTGCATCGTTCCTTGCGGCGACCTTCGAACCGGGCGACGTAATCATGGCTCCCTGCGAAAACGATCACAACTCATTCAACATCGGTCGCAGGCAAATCCAGCGCCGACCGCAACCGGCCGCACCCACGCTTGTACAACATCGCATGTTCCGCGGGCGCGAGAAGATCGTTGCGTGGCGAGAAGTCGGGAAGGCGCCTGTTGATGCGACGGCGCCGCAGCCGGGAAATCTCACACTCGGCTACCGAACCGATCACGGCTATGGCCTCCACCTCGGGAAATTCCATCCAGGCAGCGGCGACGACGTCCGCTGCCGCGCGAAACTCACGCTGCCGATTCAGCATCTTACAATTCTGCATTTCAATCGCGGCGCGTCGCGTGGCCAAGTCCTGCAAACTTGCACAGCGTACCGATGTCCAATCGGGAAGGATTGTTCACAGCGGCCACAGCATGCCGTTCGTTGCGATCTGGTTCAGCGACCGGTCGAGCGTGAGGCGGTGGTGCAGCCGAAACCATTGGCCCGTGTGCCGATGCCACATCACATCGAACAGAGTTTCCGACTGGATTTCTTCCAGATGATCGAGACGAGAATGCGCCGAATCGAATTCCTCACCGGCGTTATCGGCAAAGCCCGACCGGTAGCGCGTGACGAAGCTGTATTTGTTCCCGCGCCATCGTCCGGAAATATCCACGGGATAGTTGAACGCCGTCGGCCTGACTTCAGGAAGGAAGCGCGGCTTCAGCACTTCCGCGATCAGGCTCTCGCACCGTGCCGCGATGGCAGCTTTCTCCCCGGGCGAAAGCATCTTCACGCGTACCCATCGATAATTCCGCCTGGGCGACATGGGCCTCGGTCCCGAGTGGATTCTGGCCGCGAAGCGTAACGCACCGGATCACGGGGGCAAGTCCCCGGCGCGCATGATTCGTGAGAGCTGCAGGAAAGTTGCACCAACAGGAGAACAAAAGAAGAAGATGGTATTTCAATTCCGGCCGCATCTGTCATAATGTGCCTTCCATTTTCGAGGGGAAAACAATGATATTCAAACAAATCGCTGCCTTATCGGCATCTGCGGCGCGCAATGGCGGAATCGCGACCTTTTGCGCGGTGGCCACCTGGCCTGCCATTGCCGGGACTGTGACATTCGACGTGCAGGACGCAGCCGCCACCGATCCGACCGCTATCAATGCCAAAGGCGTGATCACCGGTTCATACGAGGACACGGGGTTCGAGTCGCACGGCTTCGTGCGGGCGGCCGACGGCATCATCACATCCTTCGACGCACAGGGCGCGATCGCCACCCTGCCCGGCGCCATCAGCGGCAAAGGCATGATCGCCGGCACCTATGCCGATGCGAGCTTTGCGTTCCACGGTTTCGTGGGTTCCGCCGGTGGCACGATTACCTCCATCGACCCGTCCGGAGCGATCGGCACCTGGGCCACCGGCGTCAATGACAAGGGCACCGTCACTGGTTATTATATGGACGGCAGCTGGGTGACGCACGGGTTTGAGCGAACGAAGGATGGCACGATCACTGTTTTCGACCCCAGGAACTCGACCTTCACCATCGCCAATGCCATCGACGACAAGGGCGAGATCGCGGGCTATTACATCAGCAGCAAAGACGGCAGGTATTATGGTTTTCTGCGCTCGGCCGCCGGCAAGTACAAGACCTTCGGAGTTTCCGGCGCGATCGTCAGCGAGGCCAACGCCCTCAACAAGACGAATGCGACGGCGGGCGTGTATGCCGACAATGACGCCATCTATCACAGCTTTGCGCGCGGCCAGTCGGGCACGGTCACCACATTCGACCCGACAGGCGCCGTTTCCTCCACGCCAACCAGCATGAACGACGGCGGCACGATTGCCGGCTACTATGTCGATGGCGGCCAGGTGGAACACGCCTTCATGCGCGCGGCCGACGGCACGATCACATCCTTCGATCCCAAGGGCTCGATCGGGACGGTCGCCTACGGCATCAACAAATCCGACGTCGTCACCGGGCACTGGACCGACAGCAACTATATCGATCACGGCTTTGTCCATACGCCGTAATTTCCTCACCCTGAGCCTGTCGAAAGGTCAGCGCGAATTCCGTCGATGAACTCTGCACCCGCCGCTATTTGGGGCCGAGTTCGAACACGGCGCCGAAATTGTAGTTGCCGCCGCCCTGCGCGGTGCCGATGTAACGGCCCTTCGGCAGCGCCAACAGGGGCGCGGCTGGCACCTGAGCGTCCGGATAGGCGAAAGTGTGCAGCAGGGTTTCTTTCCAGGCGTGTTTGGACGGCGAGAGCTCGAAGGCGGTGCCGTCGGCATATTGTCCGTTGCCGCCCTGGTTGGTCGTGCCGAACAGATTGCCGTGAGCGTCGATGATCACACCGGCGAAAGGATTGGCGCCGTCGGTGCCGGTGAAGCTGTGGAGCAGGTTTTCCGTCCACCCGTGCTTTCCGGCCAGCAGCTCGAATACGGTGCCGTCCCCCGACGCGCCGCCCGCCTCGGTCGTACTGTAGACATTTCCATTGCCGTCGAAGGTCAGACTCCCCTGCGGATTGGCGCCGTCAGACCCGGAAAACGCATGCAGCACGCTTTCGCCCCAGCCGTTTTTTCCCGGAGAAAGTTCGAACACGACGCCGCAGCCATAATCGCCCACGCAGCCGGAATTGCCGCCATAGACGGTCGTGCCATAGAGATTTCCCGCCGCGTCGAATACGAGATTGGCCTGCGAAACTCCGCCGTCGCTCGTGCCGGTGAAGGCGTAGATATCCTGTTCCTGCCAGCCGTTCTGCGTGGGAGAAAGTTCGAACACCGTGCCGCCGCAGCCGGGATCGCTGCAGCCCCAATAGGTGCCGGGATTGACGCGGCCTGACCTCCGGCTGTGGCGCGGGCCGCCATCGACGCCCGGCGCCCAGGTCGTGCCGTATAGGTTCCCGCTCCCGTCGAACACGAGTCCGCCGACGGGGATGATGCCTTTCACCTGGCCTGGCACGAAACTGAACAGCACCTTTTCCTGCCACGCGCCGCCGGACGGGCTGAGCTCGAACACCACTCCGCAGCCGAACCATTGCTGGCTGCCCTTGACGCACTGCCCCTGGCCGCCACTTTCCGCGGTTCCATAGAGGTTGCCCGCTGCATCGAAGACCAGGCTGTCCAGCGGCCATGCGCCGTCGGCGCCGCCGGTAAAGTCGTAGAGATCGGTTTCCTTCCAGCCGCCCTTTGTGCGCGTCAACTCGTAGACGTTGCCGTAGCCATGGACGCCGCCATTATAGGACGTGGTCCCGTAGAGATTTCCGCTGGCATCGGCGATGAGGCCCGCATTCGGCACGCCGCCATCCTTCCCGTTGAAACTGAACGCGAGCTTTTCCCGGTAGCCCGCCGCATGGGCAGCACCCGCAAGGCTCGCCCCGGCGAGCAGCGTACACAGGACCATTCCGAGTTGGCGCGGCGCTTGGGAAATCATGATCATTGTTCCTCCTCGTTGCTGCCGGCAGCGGCCCGCATCATCGGCGGCGCGCCGGGCCATTACTCTTCCGGCGTCCTTAATAGGAACATTTGAGGACGCCGTGTTCCGCTTTTTGCGAACAGCCGGCCCCCCGCACACGCATAACAGCGAATTGCGTCGGATGCGCGCGACCACAATCGCGCGACGGCGCTCGTCCCGGGGACAATCGCCAACCAACGGGCGGACGAACGGCACGCAAACAAAACCCGGCCGCTTCCACGACGACGCGCCGGGCGCGGGACTGCGACCTGACAAAATGCATAGCAGATTTGCTCGAAAAACCCCAGTGAAACACTTCGCTACATCCTGGCCACGCTCCTCAAGGGGAGGGTGAAATCGTCAATTGGCATTCGCCGCCGTGACGTAGAGCTTCTTGTCGCTGAAATCGAAGAACAGATGCAGCGCACGCAGCTCGTGCAGGCCGATTTTGAGCGCCGCGTCGCCGCGGCATCTGTATCCGTGGTTGATGCCCCGCTCATGGGCTTTCGAATCGCAGACCATGTCATTATTTTCGTCGCCGAACAGATAGACGGCCGGATTGGCAAGCGCGAGCCCGTTCGCGTCGAGAGACTTGAACGGATAGCGATAAAGCGCCCCGACTGTCGCGCCCGTTCCCGCAGCTGCAACGGTTTTCGTTTCGTGCGTCAGGGCGAATTCCTCGCGTGCGGTAAAAAACGCCAGCAACGTCTGCGGGTTTTCGGGCGTCACGAACGCGCCGATCTCTTTGCCATCGAGATTGAAGTTATAATGATACGTCCCGCCGGGCATCACCTCGATATCGACGATGCCGACCGGCTGGTGCGTCCAGTACACGACCTGGCCGGGGCAGTGATGGGGATCGAAGAGACTGAGCCGGTTCTTCGCCAGATCGAGCTCGACATCATAACGGCCGAGAACATCGAGGCCGAGACCGCCCGAAATACCGTTCGCGAACGAAACCCCCGCCGCTGAATAGACCCCCAGATTCTGTACAGCCAGCGGACCGATCTCCATTTCGGGAACCGTCACGACGCTCACATCGCCCATGAATATCCCCCGCTTTTCCGCCCGGTCGCGAAACACGACCTCGGGCGCGCTGCCGGAATTTGCCGGCGCGAGCTTGAGTTGCGCGGCCGCGGTGGAGGTGAGGAAGGTGAAGGGATCGTTCAAATCCAGCCTGAGATCGACGGCGCTGCCGTCGATTTTCACAGGAATTTCGGGCTCGCCATCCGCTGCCGTCGCGAGCTCGAGCGAAGCTACCTGCGAAAGCCTGCATCCGTCGGCCGCGGCTGCAGTCGGGAGTAGGGCCAACAGCGCCGCCGAAAGAGCGGCGAACCTCCCCCAGACGGCAGTCGGAGCGTCCATGGATCACCTCGGGCCATTACGCAGGGTGGGCAGCATAGGGCTTTAAAGAGGCGGTTCTGCATGACGATCCCGTGAGGATGCCACGGCAACATGGGTTAGCGTCGCGGCGACGATCTTCTCCGACACACGCGGGGCGATCTACCAGTAATATTTCGCACCTCCGAACGATACTTTGCTGAAGCCGCAATCCAGGCCGAATCTGCCGGCTCGATCGCAAGCCCCTGCAAGGCCCAAAGGGCGGCGGCGGAAAGGGTAATATTGCTGCTGTCACCCTAAACATTCTTCGAAGATTTCTGCCGGCCCGGCATGACGCTCGACGAAAACTTCCTGAGCAAGGACGAGTACCGAAAGGCGCTGGGCGGCAAGCGGCACTTCCCCGATTTCGCGCTACATGGAGCTCACTGATCTGGCAAACGCGGCGGCCGGGCAACATTCCGGCCATGTCGGGCAACAATCCATTCCGCGCGTCAAGATTTCCGACCGCCTCACGCCGCGTGACTGACTTCCGAGCCCTTGCAGGCGAGGAATTCGCGCGCGCCCGCATGGCCGGCGGCGGAGCGCAGCTCCAGCCCTTTGGCGGTCAACGGGGCCAGCCGGGGTGGTGGTCCGCGCGTCAATCATCTTGTGCGCGCAGGGCTGGTCCCTCGCAGGATTGTGGTACACTTTCTTTGGCTCAATCCTTCGGGGAGTTGGAGAGGATTTTCATGTCCATAGCCGCTAAAATCCGCATCACCCTGACATCCCGCTCGCGGAACAACTTGCCGCTCCTTGCTTTCGGCGCCGCGATCCTAGCTGCAGGCGTGCCCGCGCAAGCCGCGACGACCATCATTTTCGATGTGCCTGGTGCCACGAACACGCAGCCGGCCGCCATCAACGACAGCGGAACAATCACGGGTATGTTCACCTTCGGCAGATCTCACAGATACGGCTTCGCGCGCGCCCCGGACGGAACGATCGAAACCTTCCATGTGAAGAACCCACATGATGAAACAGGCGAGCGGCACACATACCCGGCTGGCATCAATCATGATGGCGCGATTGCCGGCTATTACCAGATCCGCCACATGGCCCTACACGGATTCGTTCGCGGCCGGCACGGCAAGATCACGCTTTTCGACGTGCCGGGAGCGAGTTTTACACAACCCGTCGGCATCGACGACAGGGGCGTGGTCGCCGGACAGTATGAGAACGACTCCGGCGAACACGGATTTCTGCGCGCACCAAACGGTACGATCACGAGCTTCGATGTGCCCGGTGCGATCGGCACTTCGGTCAGTTCCATCAACAACAAGGGTGAGATCAGCGGGTCGTATGAGGTCACGGAGAGCATGGTGGAGGGATATGTCCGCGGCACGGACGGAACCATCACAACATACGACGTCGACGGCCATGGCGCGACTTATGCCGGAAGTATCGCCGACAATGGCACGGTGACGGGGTTTTTCATCAACGGCAACGGCGACAGCGGCTTCGTGCGCGGTGGCGACGGCAACATCGTGACCTTCGATGGGCCGGATGCGTATTTCACGGATGGGACTGCCGTCAACAACTCCGGGATTGTCGTCGGAGAATTTGACAGTGGCACCGGCGAGCACGCATTTCTGCGCTCGAAGGGCGGTAAAATCACTATCATCGATGTTCCAGACGAGGGACTAAACTATCCCGCGGCCATTAACGAGGCCGGCGTAGTAACGGGCGGGTGCTACGACGATGCCAGCGGTTTCCACGGCTTCATCCGAACGCCATAGGCCTTGACGTCAAATCCGATCGTGCAGCGTGACGGGCGCGTCGCAGCTACCCTGAACCGTCCTGATAGAAAACCTGACCACCGTGCCCGGTGCCTCGTTGCGCCGGAATACCGGGGACAGGAGATGCATCTCCTGAAGCCATGGCTCCGCAGTCCTCCTCGCGCCGCGTGGGCGAGAAATGCGCTTGGCCGGCAGGTCGGTCGAGTTGAAACACACAAAGTCGGCCATCCCCGGGGAGCGCCGCAGTGTCGCGCGCAGTACAAGGATCCAGGCGCCAGTCTAAAGCGGGTTGCGCGCTAGTGCGGTATTGGCTGGGCAGTCACCAAGGGCGCAATCTCCCGCAGCGCAGCCTTCAGCGCGCGGTTTGCCGCCTTTTCGCCGCCCATGGTTTCGCCGGCATTGGATACGGCGAGCACGCCGGACTCCGTCGCTGGGCGCAGGGCTACGCTCGCGTACCAGGTCTCGTCCGAACCGGTGTGTTCGAGGAACGGCCCGGCATAGCCCATGATGCTGGGATATATGCCCCAGCCGAGCCCCACGCCGCCGTTTTCATCCTTGATCTGCAGCGACTGCATCATCCGGTAGGTCGCTTGTTTCAGGAGACGGCCATGGCCGTGAACGCCGGCCATCTGGTCGAGGCAGAATTTCGCCCAGTCGCCGAGCGTCAGATACCAATCGCCGGCAGGCGAATATAAAAGCGGAAAGACATCGGCCGTGTTGACCACGGGCTTGCCCTTGATGTGGCCGAGCGGTTCTGGGCCTGTGGGGTCAGTGATGCGCGCGCTCGTCATGCCGAGCGGCGCGAAGATCTCGCGCAGCATCAGGTCTTCGTAACTCATGCCGGTCGCGCGCTCCGCGATCGCAGCGGCAATGAGGAAGCCCGTGTTGCTGTAGCTGAACTTCGTGCCCGGCGGGGCGACCGGCTTGTCCTGAAGCGCGCGCGCGATGATAGCCAGGCGCTGCGCGGGCACGGGCATCGCGCTCTTTGAAAGCGTATCGATGAGCTTCATGTCGCTCACATCATGCGGCAGGCCGGACTGATGCGAGAGCAATTGCACGAGCGTGACGCCTCGATAGTCCGGCCGCATGGTGGCGGCGAATTGGGGCAGCATTTGTTTGAGCGGCGTCTTCCAGTTCAGCACGCCGCGATCGACAAGCCTGGCAATGAGCGTGGCAGTTATCGGCTTGCCATCCGACCCGATGCGCCAGAGGTCGCCCGGCTGAACGGGGTCGGGCCGGTCGTTGCGGCGACGACCTTTCACCGCGATGTCGGCAACCTTGCCGTCGCGCATGACCAGCACACCGACGGCCGCCGCCTTCGTTCCTTTGAGCGCGGCGGACAGATCGGCCGTCAGGCCGGTCGCGAGCACCGGTGAAATAGTAAGTAAAATTACGGTTGTTATGATTGCTGGCACGCGCAACATGGAAATCTTCTCCGGCAGCGGCGAGGACGAATCCTTGCCAGCCGCAATGTTGGATGGCGCTGAAAAAATCGGGGGGTGGCAAATGCCTTTCCGATCGTCTTACATCAAATTTGCTCCCGCAGCGTGAGTGACACGTCGCTGGTGCTCTTTCCGGTCTTCACCGAAAACCTGACCACCGTGCCGGGCGCTTCGTTGCGCAGCTTCTCGCGGAGGTCGCCAAGGGTGATGCCCGAGGCGGCCTTGTCGTCGACCGCCACGATCACATCGTCCTCCCTCAGGCCGGCGCGATCCGCAGGGCCGTTCTTTGTTACGTCCACGATCTTGAAGCCGCCGCCTCCCGCATTGATCCACATGCCGGAGCGGTCGAAGGTGTCGAGATCGGCGACCGGCCCTTCGATGGGTTTGAACCAGATTTGGTAATGCGCGTAGTCGAGCGTGATGACAAAGCGCTTGAGGACGCCGCCGCCGACATTGTTGGGAAAGGCCGCCACGGCGCCCGCTCCGCCCTTGTCGACGGAGAATTCCGTCAGGGGATGGGCGACAACGAGATCGCCAAGCGTCAGCGTACCGCCGCGTGTAACAAAGGAACGCGTGGGGCCACCGACGCCCCAGCCGGTCAGCGCGACGACGCCAGTTTTGGCGCGCTCGCGCAGGCCGTTGTCCGCGACGAAGACGCGGTTCAGCGACAGGGGCGTGCGGGCACCGGTGTCGATGCCGAATCGCCCGGAAATGTTGTCGTAAGTGCCGATGATCTCGGGAAATTGCTGATAGAAGCGGAACGGCACGGGGGTGCCGGCATCTTTTGGATCGAATGACTTCGCGTCGATGAAGGTGAGCGTGTGGCGGCCGTAATCGATGCGCGTCGTAAAGCGGGCGAAGAACTCATAACCGATCATGCCCTGCTCATCGACGCCCTCGGCGGGATTGTCGAACTGGATCACCGACACGGGCTGTTCGCGAACGATCGCATCGCCGATCCGTATCGAATGCACTCTGGCGTTGCCGCTGGTGGCCGCATTGTCGCCGCCTCCCGTCGAAGTCGACGCGCCCTCGACCTTGACGCCGAGCGTGCGCGCCGTGGGCGGGGTGAGGATGTCATGTCCGCCCGTATCGAACAGGAATTGCATCGGCGGCCCGCCATTGACCGATACCATGGCATAGATGTGATTATTTATGAGCTTGAACGGAACGGTGGTTTCGCGCTTGCCGCCGAGGATTTCGAAATCGTTTAGCTGTTGCACGGGCTTGGCGTAATCCGCATCCGGCCGGGGCGGAAGAAATTTGGCGCCGGTCAGCGTCAGGGTAACACGCTGTGAGGCGCCGGTGCTGTCGTCGACAATCTGTTTCCTGGCGATCTGCACGCCGTCCACGGGCGCGTAGTCCGAGAAATAGGTCGTGATCGGCAGCGTTTCCTGCCATTCGCGCGTGCGGGCGAGCTGATGTGTGGCCGCGTCGAACCACGCATCGAACGGCTTGCCGTCCTTCGGCGTCACGGTAATCACATCGTAGCTCTCACCGGCGTCGGTCTTCGTGCCGTCGCTAATGACCACGGCGCCACCGAAATCCGGCTGCCACCAGAGATTCCGATCGCGATACGACTCGTTTACCGCGAGCGTCGCGGTATCGCCGCCGCCCTGCCAGGTCACCGTGCCCGAAGGTTCGGTGAGCCAGGCGCGGGCGCCGTCGAAGCCGTTGGAGCCGCTGTCGGGTCCGATGACATAACTGTCGAGGAACCGGCCGCCGGCCAGGTCTTCCAGCGTGTGCGTCTTTCCCCTCAGCCCCTGGCCGCTATAGGAATAGTCCAGCGTGAGGGTTGCCTTGCCGGCCCAGGAATCGCCGGCGGTCGCCACGCGGTTCGCGGCGAGGATGTCGGCCGGCGAAGGCGCGGCCAGGGCCGGGCTGGTCAGCAAACCTGCAATGGCGGCAGAGACGAACAGATGTTTTGGCATGGCTCCTCGCAATTGATTCTGGCGGCCGCGAATGCACATCGAAGAGCAGAAGATAATCGCACGAGGCAGGTGGGTCTTGAACGCACTTAACCGCGCAGCATGCGAGCCGACAGACTTTGGCGGCTGCGGATGAATTGCCAGCCCGCTTTCGCGGAAACGCGGCTCGGCCCCAAACGCCATGGCTGCTGCGAACATCTCGCGCGCCATTGCCACAGCGAGCCATTCATCGCGCTCCTGCTTACCGGCACCTATATCGAAGCCGGCGACCGGGGACGCGTCCGCGTCGGGCCCGGCGACGTGGTGTTCCACGATGCCTATGAGTCCCATCTCGATCTCATCGGACGGGGCGGCGCGGTCGTGCTGGTCCTGCCTTGCGCGGGGAGGCAACCGCGCGAGTCGGGATGCGTGGACGATGTGGATTTCATTGCGCGGATAGCCGAGCGCGATCCGCTCGAAGCGGCGCAATATGTGATGACCAATCTCAGGCCCGCGCGACGGCGCCTGTCAGACTGGCCCGACCGTCTCGCCGCGGACCTGCAGGCCGATCCGTCGCTCGCGATCCATCGCTGGGCGGAAGCGGCCGGGCTGCGGCGCGAGAGCATCAGTCGCGGCTTCCGGCGCGCCTACGGGATTACACCGCTTGCCTTTCGCGCCCGCGCCCGTGCGCTCAGGGCGTTGGCGGTTCTCTCCTCACGGGAACGCCTCGCGCACATTGCCGCCGCCTGCGGCTTCGCCGATCAGGCGCATATGAGCCGCAGCATTCGCGCGCTGACCGGCCGCGCACCGCGTGAGTTCGTTGCTTGTCAAAATACTGCATAGTTGCTTCAATTTTGGCCTTCGAAGAAGAAATCGCCGTTCCGGCTATCGACTAATCGGCGGTGTGGAGAATTGGCTTTTCGGCTTTGTGAACCTTCGTTCCGGGCCGGGCGGGCGATCGGCCCGGGTGCCGGCACGTGCCATGCAAGGGAAAATGTCGGGCAAAGTCCTACACGCGCGGCCAATTTGTGGTAGGATGGCCCTCCGAAACCAGCAGGGGATACGGCCATGGCACACCATTCGATTGCGCGTTCGGCCGCGCCGCGCCTTGCAGCGCTCGCGCTGTTGGCCGTGGCGCCTGTACAGGCGGCCACCATTACCGAGTTCGATGTTCCGGGATCGAGTTTCACGAC
>DATAYG010000045.1:0-44729 GCA_036272695.1 Rhizomicrobium sp.
AATGCAGAGCGCGGTGAATGTCACGGCCGAAGTCCCGAGGCGCGATCCGACGCGCGAGAATGTTTCTCCGGCCCCCGCAGAGCATGGCGGATCAACCTCTATGGACCTGCGGCAATGGACCCACGTGCTTCTTGAGGAAGGCAACGCCGAGAGCTTCTGGGCCCGTATCATAGAAGGTTTCCTCATCGTCCTGATCGTCGCCAATGTCGCGGCGGTCGCGCTGGAAACTATCCCCTCGATCTACACGCCCTTTGCCAGACTGTTCAAAATCTTCGAAGAGTTCTCGCTCGCCATTTACACTGTCGAATATATCGCCCGGATCTGGTCGGCGGTTGAAGATCCGCGCGTCGCCGTGCGCGGCGCGTGGCGCGGCCGGCTGGCATTCGCGCTTCGTCCGCTGATGATCGTGGATTTCCTCGCGGTCGTGCCCAGCCTTGTCGGCCAATTCTTCGGATTCGATCTTCGCGTCCTGCGCATATTCCGGCTCTTCCGGCTGCTCAAACTTGCCCGTTATTCGCAAGCGTTGCAGGCGCTGCTGTCGGTACTGCTCGCCGAACGTTCGGCGCTCTTCGCCTCTACAATTCTGCTGCTCGCCACGATGTGTTTCTTCGGAGAGCTCATGCATCTCGCCGAAGGCTCGGTCCAGCCGCAGGCGCTCGGCACCATGCCCGGCGCGATGTACTGGGCGATCACCACGCTTGCGACGGTGGGTTATGGCGACATCGTGCCCGTGACGGCACTTGGAAAGTTCATCGCAGGCTGCACGATGGTGATAGGGCTCGCGCTGTTCGCCTTGCCCATCGGTATCATCGCCAATGGATTTGTCACCGGCTTGAGCCGCCGTCGCTTCGCCATCACCTGGACGATGCTGCGCCGCCAGCCCCTGTTCCAGGGTCTCGATATAGAAGCGCTCAATACCGTTCTGGAAGTGCCGACCGCGGTGATAGCGCGCGAGCATGCGCAAGTCACGGTCGCCGGAAAAGAAGCGCTCGAATTCTATCTGATCGTTTCCGGTCATGCCTGCGCCGAAACTGGCGAGCATCTGGAAGAACTGGGGCCCGGCGCGATCTTCGGTGAAGAAGCGTTGTATCACTCGGCCAATTACAGCCAGACAGTGACCGCGGAAACGGATATGCGCGTCATCGCCTTTCCCGGCGATGAGCTGCGCCGACTGTGCCGCAAATATCCCCTGCTTCAGCAGCGGATCGAGCAGGCGCTTGCCCGGGACGGCCGTGATCGCGCCGCGGCTACGCGTATAAGGCGGCTCGACGACCTGGAAGCCGAAAACACCCGGCTGCGACGAATCCTGTCCGACCTGATGATTCATCGGGTGGAGCCGGCGAGCCCCGAACCGGCAGGCTAGTCTCCGGCGCGGCTCGCCGCGGCGAAACGACCCCATCGCAATGCGGCGCGCAACGTTTCCAGCATGGCGGATACGGGATAGGTTGATATGGCCTGTAGGGTATCACCCTATGCCATTGTCGGGTATCGGACACGATTTGTTAAAGGGTTTCGGCCCAATTTATCCGCACTGGCTCTACCTTCCCCGTCGACGTCCACGTCGGCGGGGATTTTTTTTGCTTTTTATAACCTCAGCCTTGTTCCTGTTCACCAATCTGACTAGGGTATTGCCCTACATAAACCGTAGTCTCAAGTCGGGGAGAATGCTCATGAGCGGGGCGGGGATCGCGATAACTGCGGCTGCGGTGCTTGCAGGTGCGAGTGTGGACTCCGCCGTAGCGCAGACCGCAACGGCGGCACAGCCGGAGACGGGGGCACAGGGACGAGAGGAGCGTGGCGACTTCGAGGAATGCCGGCGGCGCCATGTCCGGAGGAGCGGCAAGCGAGGCGCCGGCCGCGGCCGCGCCGGCCCAGGAATTGTCGCCTGGCCCTGCTGCCAGCACGGCCGCACCCGTCCTGGTAAATCCTTTCGCGATCGGCGGCGCCGTCGTCGCGGCAGCGATTATTTGTGCGCTCGTCTGCTTCAGCAACTCGAGCAGCGCGACTACGACGACCCATCACTAGAATCGCTTCGCGCCAAAACTAATCACCATGGCCAGCCGCAGAGCTGGCCACCAGTAGCGAGCGTCTGCGAGCGGAATGACTCTCTCGCCGCATCGACGCGCCGCCGCTGAGTGGCTGGGTTGAGCCCGGCCAGGGTGAGAGTATGGGTGATCGATTCAAGGTGTTCGAAGAAGCCAAAAATAGCCCGATTTGCCGGTTTTTCCACACCAACCCCGATGTCATTTGGACAGCGACTGGTCGCTCCAGAGGACCGCCTCGCGGAGAAGCTCCGAGGCGTTTGCAAGCTGCAGCTTCTCCTTGATGCGGGCACAGAAGGCCTGAATGGTCTTGATATTCAGGCCGAGCATCTCGGCGACTCGGCGCGTTTCGAAGCCCTGCCCCAACAATTCGAAGACTTCCAGCTCGCGATCGCTCAAAACATCGGGCGGCGACAGCGACAATGGCGGCGTGCCATCCACGAATCGCTCGACGAAGGCCGCGCGCATCTGCTCGCTGATGTGAATCCGCCCGGCCAGTATATCGCGCAGCGCGTCAACGACACGCGTCGCGAGTTCCGCCTTCATGACATAGCCGCGCGCGCCCGCGCGGATGCAGCGCTCCGCGTAGCGCCGTTCGTCATGCATCGAAAGGACCAGCACGGCGGTCCCGGGCGAACGGGCGCGAATCGCCTTTATCAGTTCGATTCCGGAGCCTTCCTTCAGCGACAGATCGACAATCGCGGCGTCGGCTTTGGTCCGGCAGATTCCTTCCAGCGCGTCACCGGCCGTCTCGGCCTCGCCGCAGATCTTGATCTCGGCCAGACGGTTGATCAGGCCCGCGAGTCCCTCGCGCAGCAAGGGATGGTCGTCGACAAGAAACACCTTAGATGGTCGCGTGTTCACGCTGCCTCCTTGTCGGCTGCCTTGCCATCGGGAGCACGCAGGTAATGACCGTACCCTCTCCCGGGCTGCTTGTCGCACGGAACGTGGCGCCAATCAGCCTTGCGCGCAAAGGCATGATCCGGAGCCCCATGCCCGTGGCCGTGCTCTTTCCCGGTTCGAAGCCCGACCCATCGTCCTCGATCCGCAATTCGAGGCCGTTCTCCATCGTCTCCAGTGTGACGGCGATGCGTCCCGCATGGGAATGTGTCGCCGCATTCCGGACTGCCTCCTGCGCAATCCGGAACAGATGCTCGGTGACGGTCGAGTCGTGAACCAGAACCGGTGATTCGCATTCGAATGTGCAGGGAACCCGGAAGAGATCGGTGGTCGTCGCCGCCATTTCTTCCAGCGCCGACATCAGTCCTTCGGCATCCATCGCAACCGGATCGAGGCCGCGCGCCGATTGGCGCGAAAGGCGGATGCTTTTTTGGATCAGCTCCACGACCGTCTGAGCGCGCGCAGCCCCGGCCACGCCCTGCTCCGCCAACTCCTCGTGCAGCAATTGACAGGTCAGCGCGGTGGCCGCCAGATGCTGGCAAAGTCCGTCATGCAGATCGCGTCCGATGCGGCGCTGCTCGCGCTCGCTGACATTAAGCAGCTCCTCCTGGACGCGCTCGCGCTCGAGGATTTCTTTGGTTACCGCCGCGGCGCGCTCTCTTACGCGCGCCTCGAGACTTGCATTCAATTCGCGCAGCCGCGTTACGACGAAGACTACGATTGCATCGGAAAACACTTGAACCGTGGCGTTCCACGCCAGCACCGGGACGTTGCGAAAACTGGGATCCCCGTTCGAGATATTGGCGGCGATCCACACCATGATGCCGAGCGCGACGGCGGCGATCGAAAAGCGCCAGCCGACATACCATGCTCCGAGCGCAAGGGGCAGCAAATAATAGGCCGACATCGAAATGCCGGGCCCCGTTGCGCAATCGATATAACCCACAACGAGGGTCAGCAGTACGCAATAGCCTGCCATGGCCGTGCGCGGCTGGCGGCCCAGGAAATGGAAAATGGAATTCATTCAGCCGGTCTATGCATTCCAGCCCGATCATACAGCCGGTCGCGTCAAAATTCCTAGACCCCGCAAGGACTTCCCTGGGACTGGAGTATTTTGTCGTTCCGGAGCCTCCTCGTCCCCGTGCGAGAAGTTTCGGGCTCGGGTAAATTTCATCCAATCCCCGGTCCGGAGCACGGACTAGGAAATCGGACATCAAGCTGACAGGAGAACCTGATGCGTCACGAAATCATCCCCAATCTGCGCTATTCCGATGCGCCACGCGCGATCGAGTTCCTTTGCAAGGCCTTCGGATTCGAGCGGCGCGCCGTCTATCTCAGCGATACCGACCCTAATATCATCCAGCACGCACAGCTCGTCTGGGAAGATCGCATGATCATGGTCTACAGCATCAACGATACGGACTATGCGCGCGCCGCAAGAATGAAGACGGTGGCCGAAGCCGGCGGCCCGACCATGGGAATCTATCTGATCATCGCCGATGTGGACGCCCATGCCGAGCGGGCCCGTGCCGCCGGCGCCGAGATCATCCTCGGCCCCGACGATAAAGACTATGGCGGGCGGGGTTACTCGGCGCGCGATCCCGAAGGCTATGTCTGGAGCTTCGGGAGCTATGATCCCTGGGCCTGAGCCCGCGAGGAGAAGATGATGGCGGTAGCTGCGGAACGCGCCCGGGAACTGGCGCTCGGCTTGGCCCAGGTCAGCGAGGCGCCGCATTTCGATCGGCTCGCGTTTCGCACGCCGCGGAAAACCTTTGCGACGCTGAGCCAAAGCAAGGGTGATATCAACCTGATGTTCAACCCAGACCTGCGCGACTTCTACTGCGAACAGGCGCCGGAAATATTTGCCCCGGTTCCAGGCGGTTGGGGGCGTATGGGCGCAACCCGCTGCGACCTGCGAATGGTGGACGAGACAATGCTGATGTCAGCGCTCAAGGCCGCCCATCAACTTGCCGCTCCGAAGGCAAAGCCGAAGCGGCGGCGATAGCCCAAACATGTCGTCCACCGACCGCTATTCGGAGTGGCGCTGCACTTCTCCGGCTGCGGCGTTAATATGGCTGCAGCCCCCAAAGTGACTGAAAAAGGAGAGCGTCATGATCCGCAAAGCAAAGGCCATGTGGCATGGCAATGGCCGCGACGGAACCGGCCATCTTTCGAGCGATTCCGGCGTGCTTGCCGAAACGCCCTATTCCTACAAGACGCGCTTCGAAAACGAGAAGGGTACGAATCCCGAGGAACTCATCGCCGCCGCGCATGCCGGCTGTTTCACCATGGCGCTGGCGTTCCAGCTTCAGGCGGCAGGCTTTACGCCCACCGAACTCGCGACCGAAGCCGCCGTCACGCTTTCGCCCGAGGGCCAGGGCTTCCGCATCAGCCGCTCGGCTCTGACCTTGCGTGCACAGGTGCCGAATCTCGATGCCGCAACCTTCGACCGCCTCGCCCATGAAGCGGAGAAGAACTGCCCGGTGTCGAAAGTGCTGAACGCGGAGATCACTCTGGACGCGAAGCTCATGTAACAGTTGCGGCAACTTCCGCTCAGACGAGCGTGTTCATAGCGAGGCGCTCGAACAGCCAGCGGGCCGCCGGCCCGGGTGGATTGTTTGTCGCGCGCACGACAAAGAATGGAAGTTTCAGGACCTGTGCGGCGTTGCCCCAGCCATGTGGTCGAAGTACGACAAGCTTTCCCGCCGCCACGTCATCCGCAATCCTCGAGCGCGGCAATGCGCCCCAGCCAGAACCCCGGAGAAGCAGGGAATGCTGGAGTTCGTAATCCATCACGTGCCAGATGTTGATCACGTCCATGCCATGGCCGCGAAGGACGTTCAGATCGTCGTCGCCAATTTTCATGAACATCACCAGCTGTCGGTAATCGCGCAGCAGTGATGCGGAAAATGCGCCGCCATCCAGCTGCGCGAGCGGGTGATCTGGTGCGGCGGCAACGACGACTTCGATTTCGCCGCAGGGCGTATGCTCGAAGCCCGCTCCGAGGGAGACCAGCTCCGGCATCATTGCGAGATCGGCTTCCCGGTTGCGCAGTGCACCCAGCGCTACCGCCTTGGATTCCGCCCAGGCGTAGAGATGCACCGAGGGAAATCGTTCCTCGAATTCGGACAGCACTTTCGCGAGCAATTGCGGCGAGACAAAGGGGTGTAGTGCAAGTTTCAGTTCATGCTCGACGCCCATCGTCATGCGCCGCGCGTGTAACCGGTACTGTTCCAATTCCGAAAGGATTCGCTGGGCGCGCGGCAGCAGCGCCCTGCCGGCTTCTGTCAGCACCGGCCGGTAGGGCGATCGGTCAAAAAGTTCGATCCCACTCTGGTCCTCGAGCTTTTGTACCGTGTAGGTGATCGCGGACTGCGCGCGATTCAAGCGGCGCGCGGCCGCGGCAAAACTGCCTTCTTCCGCAATGGCAGCGAAAACCGCGAACTGATCGATTGTCAATGCATCCATGGTGTTCAGAATATCTGAACACCATCGTCCGAACTATGCTTATTTTACAGGCCAGTCCGGACAGTTTGGCACGAACGGTGTCCCCTCCCTTGCTGGCCCCGCCCCGACCGCGCGGCGTTTCGCAACGCGCGCGCGGTGTGCAGGAAACCTTGTGACCGGCCGAACCTAATTCTCATAATCGTAACAGAGATTTTGATCGTAGCTCGCGCTGCTGGGGTCGCAATATGAGTAATAGTAATAGTCGTTCTCGTCATCATACCCATCACCATACAGATCATCGTATGGATAATCGTCGAAATAAGCCGGACCGGCACCCGTCCAGTAACCGTTCCTCAGGCGTCCGCGCCCATGCCAGCCCGGGTGGAAACCACCGCCCTGGCCATGAAAGTGACCAATGCCGCCGGCATGGAATCCGCCACCACCGCCATGGAAGCCGCCACCGCCACCGTGGAATCCGCCGCCGCCGAAAGAGCCGACATGCGCTCCCCCGATTCCCGCAGCATGAACCGCGGGAGCTACACCAAGCGCCATTCCGATTGCGGCCGAAAACAAGGTCGCACGCAATAAACTACCGATTCTGAGCATCAGAACAACTCCTTCTGCCCTTCGACCTGATTGGAACGAAATTTGATCTCTGGATTTCACTACCATCCAAAGACAATTCAGCTGTTGTCTATTTGATAGCCGTAACGCCGGATTCAAGCCCGCAGGCACAGGCGGACGCTTTGCCGCAATTCCCCGACGCATTCGGCCGAAACTGGCGATCGCGTGTCGTCGAGTTCGGAATTTGGTTCCGATACCGCCGGGTCATCGATCGCAGATAAGTTCGCCCGATCACCATCCCGGAAGGCTGACATTCAGATTATCTGAACATCATCTTCAATACTATCTTGGTTTCTTGAGAGCGGCTCCGTGACTATCTGGCTGGAACGGGTGATGAGGCCCGGTCCGATGGTGCCAGCAACTCTCCGAAATCTTGCCCCTCAAGCCGTCCGGCCGACCGCCGGCGGCCGGAGCACGCAGCGACGCTCCCCAGCCGGCTGCGTGGCTGGGATCGCCGGGCCTCATTCCTCGTTCGCGCCGACAGCGCGCGTTTCTGGCGCCGGCCTTCCGGGGGGTGGGCAATGACCGCCCATTTCCGTGATTTCCAGGCACGTTCCGATCTTCGAGAAGACCGCGGGCCCGCTGTCGACGACGAAGTCCAACGATCAAAGAGCGATGCATCTCATTACTCCAGTCCCGGCGCCGCGGCTCCCCCGTCCGGAAATGAGGCCGCATCGGAATCGAAACGCCGGGGGTGGCTTCGCCCGGCGCTGTTCGCGCTCGTGCCCATCGCACTTCTCGGCGGCCTCTATGTCTACGCCACCGGCGGACGCTACATGTGGACCGATGATGCCTATGTGAATGCGCAAGAGGTCGGAATCTCGACCGATGTTTCGGGGATCGTCGCTGATGTCGATGTGTGGAATAACGAACACGTACATGCCGGGCAGGTTCTATACCGTCTCGATCCGCTTCAGTTCGAGATCGCGGTGGACAACGCCAGGGGCAACCTTGCCAACATCGCGCTTTCGCTCGAATCGATGAAGGCCGACTACAAACAGATGCTCGCAGAGGCGGCGGCGCAACAGGCCCAGGTTGTGCTCGATCAGCACAACTATACGCGCTACGCGGGGCTGCTCGCCGCCAACGCCATCGCGAAGATGACCGTGGACCAGGCGCAATACACGCTGGCGACCGATCAGAGCAAGCTCGTCGCCCTTCGCCAGCAGGCCGCATCGGAACTCGTCAAGCTCGACGGAAATCCGGAAAAGCCTGTCGGGCAAATGCCGCAATATCTCGAAGCAAAGGCGCAGCTTCAGGAAGCGCAGCGCGAACTGAACCATTCGATCGTGCGTGCGCCATACTCGGGTACCGTTACGGAAGTTCCGGCCACTACCCCGGGTAAGTATCTCGCTGCCTCAACCGTCGCTTTCTATCTTGTCGATACTGATCATCTCTGGATCGACGCGACGCCGAAGGAAACCGAGCTCACGCAAGTGCGCGCCGGCCAGCCGGCATCGATAACCGTGGACACCTATCCGGGCATTACCTGGCACGGCGTGGTCGAAAGCATCAGCCCGGCGGCGGCGCAGCAGTTTTCGCTGCTTCCGCCCCAGAACACGAGCGGCAATTGGGTCAAGGTCGTGCAGCGCGTGCCGCTGCGGGTGCGCGTCGAGCCTGGCAGCCGAAACGCGCCGGCGTTGCGCGCGGGCATGAGTGTCGAGGTCAAGATCGACACCGGTCACGCAAGAGGTTTGCACTTCTTCTGACGCACGCCGCACGGAGATAACAAATATGTCCAACGGCAACCGCACGGCTATCACGATCTGCGTTGCACTGGCAACGCTCATGCAGGCGCTCGATACGACAATCGCGAACGTAGCGCTGCCCTACATCCAGGGAACGGTGTCTGCGAGTCAGGACGAAATCGAATGGGTCCTGACGTCGTACATCACGGCGGCGGCGATCATGACGCCGCCGACCGGCTTTCTCGCCGCACGCTTCGGTCTGAAGCGGCTTTTTCTGGTCTCTATCGCGGGCTTCACCGTCGCCTCCATGCTCTGCGGCATCGCCAACTCGGTCGTGGAGATCGTGCTGTTTCGTTTGCTGCAGGGCGCATTCGGCGCCGCGCTCGTGCCGCTGTCGCAATCGATTCTCGTGGCTATCAATCCGCCGGAGCGGCAGGGCCGCGCCATCGCATTGTGGGGCGTGGCCGTGATGGCGGGTCCAATTCTCGGTCCGGTGATCGGCGGCTGGCTGACCGACAACTACACCTGGCGCTACATCTTCTATTTGAACGTCCCCATCGGCATTTTGACCTTTATCGGCCTGCGCGTGTTCCTCGGAGACACACCGTCGCAATCCGGTCAAAAGCTCGACTGGCTCGGCTTCGGACTGCTGAGCCTCGCCATCGGCGCCGGCCAGGTCATGCTGGACAGGGGCGAAGAAAAGGACTGGTTCGGCTCGAGTGAGATCATCATCGAGGCCATCATTGCCTGTTCCGCTCTTTATCTCTTTCTCGCCCACATCTTCACCGCGAGACGACCATTTGTCCGGCCGCAGCTCTTCCGCGACCGGAATTTCACGGTCGGCACCCTTCTCATCTTCGTCGTCGGCCTGACATACTATGCCTCGCTCGCCTTGCAGCCGCCCTACCTGCAGACGCTCATGAACTACCCCATTGTCACCGCGGGTTTTGTCATGGGGCCGCGCGGGATCGGCACCATGGCCTGCATGGTCGTCGTCGGCAGACTGGTCGGCCGCGTCGACACCCGCATGCTGCTCGGCCTCGGTCTGGTCATTACCGGCTGGTCGTTCTACCGGATGACCGGCTGGACACCGGATGTCTCGCAGGCCGAGATCGTCTGGATCGGCATCATCCAGGGCGTCGGTCTGGGCTTTCTCTTCGTACCGCTTAGCGTTGTGGCGCTGGCAACGCTTTCGGCGGCCAACCGGACGGAAGGTTCGGGCTTCTACAATCTTGCGCGCAATGTCGGCTCGAGCGTCGGCATCTCTGTCGTAAACGCCCTTCTCACGACAAACACCCAGATCAATCACGCGGATATTTCCGCCAGCGTGACTGCCGTCAACCGGATGTTCGAGCAAACAACCGTCACGCAGTACTGGAACCCGCTGACCGCGGCAGGCCGCGCCGCACTGGATACTGTCATTACCAACCAGGCCCAGATCATCGCCTATATCGATGATTACAAGCTGCTGATGATCGCGACGCTCGCCGTGTTCCCGCTGGTCTTCCTGTTCAAGCGCGCGCAACACGGCGGCGGAGCGGCGCAGTCCATGGCGTTCGAATGAGCAGGCCGGCAAATTGGCGGGAGAACGATGCTTCCGCAACCTTGGTTTCCGGCGGCCCCAGCGTTCACGATGCCGCCGAGTGTATCTTGTTCGAGCCTGACGGCACGCCCGACAGCTTCGATCTGCTGTTCCTGCTCCAGACGGTGGCCCGAACGCTTCGCAAACAATGGGACAGGGAATTGCACACGCGGATTGCGGGTCTGAATGCGACGCGCGCTTCGGTGATCCTCGAGCTTGGCCGCAGCGGCGGCGCGTCGCAATCGCATCTCGCAGGTCTGCTCGGCCTGAGCCCGATGGCGATGTCGCAACTGCTGGACGATCTCGAGCATCGCGCTTTGATCCTGCGCGAACCCGTCCCCGCGGACCGGCGCGCATGGGCCGTCCGCTTGACGGACAAAGGACAGCGCACGCTCAGAGTCGTTCAGGCGATCGGCCGCGCCTTTGCGGAACAAAGTTGTAGCGGAATGGACGAAGAGGAGAAGCTCATCCTGGCGCACATGCTCGTCGCGCTGGCACACAGTTCAGCCGCAGCGTTCGCAGAAACGCCCCAAAAGTCTTCACCCGGCGTTCTAGGGAGCGAGAGATGATCTCGAACATGGCGTGGCGCAATTGCAGCAAATAAATCTGGAGAAACGTACGATGGATTTGAAGGACAAGGGCGCCATCGTCACGGGCGCAGCGAGTGGCATCGGCAGGGAGATCGCCCGCCAGCTGCACGCGGCAGGTGCGAAAGTGGCGATTGCCGATCTCAACGTGGCGGGTGCCCGCGCAGTGGCCGCGGAATTCGATCCCGGTGGCGAGCGCGCGATCGGCGTGGCCATGGACGTGACCGACGAGGAGCAGGTGGATTCCGCCGTCACGACCATCGCGCGACGTTTTGGTGGAATCGACGTTCTGGTTTCGAACGCCGGGATCCAGCTTGTCGCTCCGGTCGAGGAACTTGAATTCGGCGACTGGAAGAAGTTGCTGGCCATCCATCTGGACGGTGCATTTCTGACGACCCGCGCCTGTATCCGGTGCATGTACGCGCAGCGGCGCGGCGGCTCCATCATCTACATCGGCTCGGTTCATTCCAAGGAAGCCTCGGAACTCAAGGCTGCCTACGTGACCGCGAAGCACGGTCTCGAAGGGCTGTGCAAAGTGGTGGCAAAGGAAGGGGCCAGGCATGGCGTCCGCAGCAATATCGTCTGTCCCGGCTTCGTGCGCACACCGCTCGTGGACAAACAGATTCCCGAACAGGCGAAACTACTCGCTCTCACCGAGGCGGAAGTCGTTCAACAGGTGATGCTCAGGGAAACGGTGGATGGAATGTTCACGACCCTCGATGACGTCGCCCGCACGGTCATATTTCTGGCCGGCTTCCCCACAAACGCGCTCACCGGCCAGTCCGTCGTCGTTACCCATGGATGGCACATGCAATAGATCTGAAAGCGGCGCCGTCCGCTTTCGTGCGAGAAGGATCGGAAGACATGAACATGGCTTTGGTGGAACGGCGCAGTGCGCGCCGGAGAACTATCGCAGGCGGAGAACGGCCGCCTTTCGACTGTATTGCGCTGCTGCTCCAGGGCGGAGGCGCGCTGGGCGCCTACCAGGCCGGAGTCTATCAGGCGCTG
Source organism: Rhizomicrobium sp. (assembly GCA_036272695.1). Lineage (GTDB taxonomy): Bacteria > Pseudomonadota > Alphaproteobacteria > Micropepsales > Micropepsaceae > Rhizomicrobium. The sequence goes on from DATAYG010000045.1 coordinate 11,879, forward strand.
GCGCAGGCGAACCTCCATCCCGACTGGGTTGCCGGCATTTCCATCGGCGCGATCAATTCCGCCATTATTGCCGGCAATTCTTCTGATACGCGGGTCGAACAGCTCGGGCGCTTCTGGAAGCGCGTCACGGAACAGCCATGGAGCGCGACAAATTTCTTCGAACCGCGCGGCGATCTGGCACGCGGATTGTGGAACCAGTTCAGCGCGGGCCTTTCCACGGCTCTGGGCGTTCCGGGATTTTTTTTGCCGTGGTCTGTGAGCCCCTGGCTGCAACCGGCCGGCGCACTGGAAGCCGTGAGCTACTACGACACTTCGGCGCTGAAGACCACGCTGGAACAATTCGTCGATTTCGACCGCATCAATTCCGGCGAAATGCGCTTCAGCGCCGGCGCCGTGAACGTGGCGACCGGGAATTTCGTCTATTTCGACAACACGACCCACACCATCGCGCCCGAACACGTCATGGCCAGCGCGGCGCTGCCACCGGGCTTTCCGCCAGTCGAGATCGAAGGCAGCTACTACTGGGACGGGGGGCTTGTCTCCAACACGCCCCTGCAATGGGTGCTGGAAAGCGAACCGCGCATGGACACACTCGCCTTCCAGGTGGACCTTTGGAGTGCGCGCGGACCGCTGCCGCGCACAATGTCCGATGTGATGACCCGGCAGAAAGAGATACAATATTCGAGCCGGACGCGCGCGAACTCCGATCGTTTCCGGCAATACCAGAAAACCCGCAACGCGCTGTCCGACCTTCTCCGCAACCTGCCGGACGAGCTCCGCCAGTCGCCCGAATACAACTTCCTTCGCCCTGCCGCAGAACGCAAGGTTTATAACCTCGTGCAGCTCATCTATCGCTCGAAGCAGTACGAGAGTGGCTCGAAAGACTATGAGTTTTCGCGATCGAGCATGGAGGAACATTTGCGCGCCGGCTATCACGATACCGTACGCACCCTGCGTCATCCCGAAGTGTTGCGGCGACCCACGGATAACGAGGGCGTTTTCACCTTCGATCTCGCCGTGAATGGCCGTGAGTAATGAGGCGCGATTGGCGTCCATGGTCCTGTCGAAATTTCATGGGAGACGACAATGTCTGAAGCTTCTCCAGCCTGTCCCCGCAATCTGGCAGGCGTGTCGACTGGCGACACACAGTTTGCGGCCGGGATTGTCCGTCTGACGCCGGTTCTGCGAGGCTTTGCGCGACGGTTATACCGAAACGACGAAGCGGCCGCGGACCTCACGCAGGAGACGCTCGCCAAGGCCTGGCAGGCGCGCGCCGGCTTCGCTGCGGGCACAAATCTCAGGGCATGGCTTCTCACGATTATGCGCAACCAGTTTCGCTCGGAGGCCCGCCGCAATTGGCGGCAAATGCCGTGGGACGAAGGAGCTGCCGAAGGCCTTTCGGGGCCGCCATCCGAACAATTGTGGAGCGTCGAGCTCGGCGATGCCGCGCGCGCGATCGACACGCTTTCCGCCAGGCAGCGCGAGGCATTGATATTGTCGGCGGTAGGCGGCTTCTCCAGTGTGGATGTCGGCGCAATCCTTCACTGTCCGCCCAGTGCGGCGAAAACCCGGGTGCATCGCGCGCGCCGCGCCGTCTCGGCGATGCTCGAAGGCAGGGAACAAATCAGACTGAAGCGTGGCGAAGATGACGGGCACGCCATTGCCGCGCTTGTCAGCCAGTTGCACCAACTCATTGCCGCTTCGGCAGGGCGCGCGCCGGCGCACTCCGCGATGGCCTGGAAGCTGTCTGCAAAGGGTGGCGCGTGACGGCGTGACTCCCTAAAAGAGTCGCATGTCCTGCGCCGTCGATCCTGCACTCATGGAAGCGTGGCTGCGTGCGCGATCCCTGTCGCGCGGCCTGCCGCAGCCGGTGCCCGATTCCGGCGGCCTGCGCGTCGATTCCGGATTGCCGAACGAGACGCGGCGTTACCTGTTTCCGCGCGCCGTGGGGGGCCTGCGCGAAATCGCCGAACGCATCCGCGAACCGCGAATTCCGCTCAAGCTCTGCGACACGCCCGAAACCATGCGCAGCTATCTTCCGCCGCGTTGGGAGATATTTCCGCCGAATTTTGTAATGAGCTGCAACCGCGCCTTCGACCGGCGCAATGGCGGGCAGCATCTGCCTGACGGCTACCGGCTCGAACTGAGAACGGCGTCCGCAGTTACTGAGGCCTGCGTCCTGTCGACAACCGGCGAGCTCGCCGCCAGCGGTTACGCCGCATGTCATAACGATACATTCGTCTACGACCGCATTGTCACGGCGGAGAACCATCGCCGCAAAGGTCTGGGCACGATCATCATGACGGCGCTCGCTTCCACACGCCCCGCCTCCGCCGGATTGCAGATACTTGTCGCAACGCCCGCGGGCCGCGAACTCTACCGCTCCCTCGGCTGGACGGACTACGCGCCCTACACATCGGCGGTCATTCTGGAAGAACGATAGAGTCTCCGTTTGAAATTCGGAGCTGCTCTACATCGCGTAGGATCACGGGACCGCTCCCTGACGGCTCTTGGATGCACAGGAACGTGCTGCCGCGGCATTTTATGGCGATGATACCAAAGACCCCTCGTTCTCCGCCAAATACGGCTCGCGCCGTCGAGATCCTGGCTTATCCCGCCGTGCAGCTGCTTGATGTCACCGGACCGCTTCAGGTGTTTGCATCGGCCAATGATTTCATGGCCAAAGCGGGTGAAGCGCGGCTTTATGAGATTCGGATCGTGGCGCCTGGCGGCCGGAGCGTTGAGGCCTCGTCGGGGATGGCGATAGCCGCGCATCCGCTCCCCTCCATGGAAACTGGCGTGAATACGTTGGTAATTGCCGGTGGTGAAGGCATCGATGCGGCAGGGCAGATACTGTGTTGGTTGATTGGGTGCGAGACCGCGCCGGGCTCGCCCGCCGGACCGCGTCCGTATGCACCGGGGCCTTTCTGCTCGCCGCATCGGGCCTGCTTGATGGGCGGCGCGCGGCAACGCATTGGGCCTTCTGCGCAGAGCTCGCACGCCGCTTTCCTGCCGTCCGCGTCGAGTCGGATCCCATTTTCGTGCGCGACGATTCGGTCTGGACTTCGGCGGGCGTGACGGCCGGCATCGATCTCGCCCTCGCGCTGGTGGAAGACGATCTCGGCCGCACCGTGGCGCTCGCGGTCGCCCGTTATCTGGTCGTCTTTCTCAAGCGGCCGGGCGGACAGGCGCAGTTCAGCGAGGTTCTGGCCCTCCAATCGGCCGAGGACAAATTTGGTACGCTTCATGACTGGACCAGAAAACATCTGGCTGACGACCTCTCGCTTGCGGTTCTTGCCGGGCAAGCCGGCATGAGCGAGCGCAGTTTCAGCCGGCACTATGCAGAGGCAACCGGACAAACGCCTGCCCGCGCCATTGAACGGCTGAGGGTCGAAGAAGCGCGACGCCTGCTCTCGGAAACGCGCCTGCCGGTCAAGCGAATCTCCCCGCGTTGCGGCTTTGGTTCGGAAGAAACCATGCGCCGCAGCTTCCTGCGACTGGTAGCCGCCACACCGCAGGACTACCGGGCAAGATTCAGTACGTGATACCCAGGTTGAATACTTGAGTGGCTCGTGCGCGAAAGGACTTAGGAATTGTTTTCCTCTGTCTTGTGGAGGTACGTCCGAAGCAACGGTCCCCGACTTCGTCATGGGCGGGCCGTTGTTGTCCCGGCCATCCAGGAACACTGTGTTGAAAGACTCCCGAGAAACGTCCGTGTTCATGGGTCGCCGGCACTAGGCCGGCGATGACGGATATATTTAGTAATGACACATTTCCTCGAAAGCATTGCGCGACCGCGAGGATGACACCTTCGAGAATTTTCGAACAACGAATTGCGTGCTCATTCTTGGGCGAATTCTACCCGTTCCACGCATATTACTGGAGCTGCGCGTCCAGCGGCGGGTTCGTGACATTGCCGGTGTAGTTCGTGATGGTCGAGGCGGCGACGATCGTGATTACTTCGAGCAAAAGAGCCTTGCCGAACCCGGCCGAGAGGAAGTGCTCGACGTCCTGATCGTCGAGCCGCCCGCGCTTTTCGATCAGCGTCCGGGCCAGGGTGGAGAGCGCGCCGAGCTTGCTGTCCGACGGCGAGCGGCCGGCGCGCATCGCCTCGACATCGGTCGGATCGAGCCCGGCCTGCAGTCCAAACGCGGTATGCAGCGCCACGGCCCACGCGCAATTGTTGGTCACGGCGTCGGTGAGGAGAACCATCTGAATCTGCGGCTCGGTAAAATTGCCGCCGTGGACCTTGTCGAAGATGCCGACAAAACTCTGGATCAGCACCGGCGAAGTCGCCATCGCCGCCGCGAGGTTGGGAATCATTCCGAACCTCTCCTGCACGTCCCGTAGTGCGGCTTTGGAGGCTTCGGGGGCGGAGTCGAGCGTGTAAACAGGGTAACGGTCCATGGAGCGTCCTTTCAGAAGCATTGCGGATGCGCGGCGCTTCCCGCATGCGGTCCCTGCCGCCGGAAGCGTTGCCGAACGCCACGTCCGATGAGCGATATTTAGTAGCTCCCGCCGATGCGAATTCGCCAAAATCCCCACCTTCCGCGCCACATTGAGCTCTCTGTGCTCTGATCGGTTTTCCAACACAAACCCTTGCTTACCGCCGCTCTGAGATATACATTTGTGTCGCCGTATATCCATGGGTATCGTCCATGCAGGTTGCCAAATGGGGTAACAGCCTCGCCGTTCGCCTTCCTGCCGCCGTGGTCGAGGCGCTCAAGTTGAAGGAGGGCGACGACGTCGAGATTCATGTCGCAGGCTCGCGGCAGTTCGGAGTCGCGCACAAGCCGACCCGCGAAGAGTTGCTGAAGCGGCTGCGTGCCTTTCGCGGTCGGCTTCCTCCCGATTTCAAATTCGATCGGGACGAGGCGAATGCCCGGTAATTTCTTCGACAGCAACGTCCTTCTTTACCTTGCCTCCAGTGACGAAAAGGCCGACCGGGCGGAAGCAATCCTTGCCAAGGGCGGCGCCATCAGCGTGCAGGTGCTGAATGAGGTGGCCAGTGTCGCGCGCCGCAAAATGCGAATGTCGTGGATGGACACGCACGCGCTTCTTGCGGTGCTGCGTGGACTGCTTGCGATCCATCCCATCACACTGGAGACACACGAGGCGGGTCTCTTGCTCGCTGAGCGTTACACGCTGTCGATCTTCGACGCGATGATCGCCGCCGCCGCGCTGCAAGCCGGTTGCGACACGCTGCTATCCGAGGACATGCACCACGGCATGGTGCTCACGGAAGGTTTGCGCATCACCAATCCCTTCCGCACGCAGTGATGTCGCCGATTTTTTCTGCCGCAGCGACGTGAAGGTCCGCCATTGCACAAGAGGGGTTGGAACCACCTGGATTCGCTGTCCGCACCGCTGTAGCAGCGACGGATCGCGATGGGCGGTCTCGGGGCTCGGTCGATACCAATACAGTTGACATATATACCGTCCAAGTTTATAGAGGGCGCGGCCGATCGCTATGGATGGGCGCTGTGCCAGGGAGGCAATCGCTCTGAAACGAAGCGCAACCACTTTCCCTGCAGCAGGGAAAAAAGCAGGGAAGAATAAAAAAACCGGACGGCCGCTTCCCGACACGATATCAACAAACGACCGCAGTTTTTTCATCCGATCGACAGGGACGCCATGACGACGTTGTACCACACCATCAGATCAGGCCGCTTGGCAACGCTCCATAAGATAACAAGTCCGAAACGGAACACGGACTTTTCCCTGATGCACGGAAAAAGGCAGGGAAGAATTTATTTTGTCGCGTGCCGTGCGGCGCAGAAGGAAAGAAGTAGCGGGTAGGATCAATGGCTGCGGCGGGCTGCGCCGTCTTCCCTGGTGCAGGGTAAAACGCAGGGAAAGATAAAAATTCGGGCAGCCACCATCCGGACTGGAACAAGCAACCGTCCGCTGTTTGTTCACATCGGGTGAGTCATGGCCATGAGGTTGTAGTTCATGTGCGCCATGATCCAGACCGAGCCGAAAACGATCAGGCCGACGATCAGCAGACCGAAGGCGAGCGCCAGCGCGTTGTTGAGGTTGTCGGGCGCGGTGGTGAGGTGAAGGAAGAAGACCAGGTGGATTCCCATCTGCGCCACGGCGAGCGTCGCCAGCGCCACCGGAATGCCGGGACCGTAGATAAGATGCGTGTTCACCGCCCAGAACGAGGCCGCGGTCAAAAGGACCGCGAGGGCCAATCCGATCAGGTAGGTCGAAACCTTGGCGACATGTGCTTCGCTGTCGCCGCCCAGGTCATCGCCCTCGTCGGCGCGTTCGCTATCGGTTGTCATAACTTCGTTCCCACGAGATAGACGAGCGAGAAGATCGCCACCCAGATGATGTCGAGGAAATGCCAGAACATGGTGAAGCAGAGAAAACGCCGGCGGATATCGGCGCGGAAGCCTTTGGCGAAGAGTTGCGCCATCATCGAGCCGAGCCACAGCAGTCCCGCGGAGACATGCAGGCCGTGGCAGCCGACCAGCGTGAAGAAGCCGGTGAGGAACGCGCTGCGCGTAGGCCCGTCGCCCCTGGCGTACAAAGCGGCGAATTCGGAAACTTCAAGCAGCAGGAAGGCGAGCCCGAGAAGCCCGGTGACGACCAGCCAGATCTGCGTCCAGAGCTGGCTGCGCCTTGCCACGGCGATGCTTGCCATGCCGCAAAAGAAGCTCGAGGCGAGCAGGCATGCCGTTTCAAACGCGACGCGATTGAGATCGAAAATCTGTTTCGCCGAGGGCCCGTCCGCCGTTGCCTGAGCCAATACGGCATAGGCAGCAAACAGACAGGAGAAAATGACAATGTCGGAGAGCAGGAACAGCCAGAAGCCATAACCGACAATGACAGCCTTCGAGGCCGGGCCGCCTGCACCATGACCGCGTGCCTGGCTCTCGCCGGCATGGCCGACGTGATAGGGATCGCGCAGCGCGAGGGCGGCATCGGCGGCGCTCATGATGGTTGCCCGCCCAGGAGCGCCTCCTGCCGCACCGCCCGGTTGGCGCTGTCGATGCGCGCAACTTCCTCGGCGGAAATCACATATTCGGGCACGTCGCGCCAGGCGAACACCACAAAAGTGGCGTAGGCGCCGATAAGCCCCAGGATCATCAGCCACCAGATGTGCCAGATCAGCGCAAAGCCGATAATCGTGGCGAAGAACGCGCAGACAAATCCGGTCGGACTGTTGCGCGGCATTTCCAGATCTTCGTAGGGCGCCGCACGATCGAGCCGCAGTTCCTCGCGCGCCCGTTGCTTCACGTTCCAATAGGCCTCAAGGTTCTCGACATGTGGAAGATGCGCGAAGTTGAAAGTGGGAGGCGGCGATGGCGTCGCCCATTCGAGCGAGCGGCCGTCCCACGGATCGCCGGTGACATCGCGCAATGCATCGCGGCGCCGGATGCTGACCGCAAGCTGGACGATCTGACAGACCGCACCGCACAGGAGGATGAAGGTGCCGAGCGCCGACAGGAGAAGCCACGGCGTCCACTCCGGCACGTCGTAATGCTGCAGCCGGCGCGTCATGCCGAGAAAGCCGAGAATATAGAGCGGCACGAAAGTTACATAGAAGCCGACAAATGCGAACCAGAAGGCCGCCTGGCCCCAGCCTTCGTCCAGGCGGAATCCGAACGCCTTGGGAAACCAGTAGGTGATGCCGGCCATGACGGCGAATATCACGCCGGCCATGATCACATGGTGGAAATGCGCGACCAGAAACATGCTGTTGTGCAGGAGGAAATCCGCCGGCGGCACGCCGAGCAGAACGCCCGTCATCCCGCCGGTGATGAACGTAACCATGAAACCGAGCGACCAGAGCATCGGCGTCGCAAAGCGGATGCGGCCGCCATACATGGTGAACAGCCAGTTGTACATTTTCACGCCGGTGCCGACGGCGATGATGCTGGTGGCGATCCCGAACACGGCGTTCACGTCGCCGCCCGCGCCCATGGTGAAAAAGTGATGCAGCCAGACGCAGAAGGAGACGAGGCAGATGAACAGCGTCGCGATCACCATCGAGCGATAGCCGAACAGCGGTTTCGCCGAAAAGGTCGATATCACTTCGGAGAAGATGCCGAAGGACGGAAGGATGAGGATATAGACTTCAGGATGACCCCACGCCCAAATGAGGTTCATGAACATCATGGCGTTGCCGCCGGCTTCGTTGGTGAAGAAATGAAATCCGAGATAGCGATCGAGCGTCAGCATGGCGAGCGTGGCGGTCAACACGGGAAAGGCGGCGATGATGAGCAGGCACGCGGCGAGCGCCGTCCAGCAGAACATGGGCATGCGCAAATAGGTCATTCCGGGCGCGCGCGTCTTGAGGATGGTGGTGACGAAGTTGATGCCGGTGAGCAGCGTGCCGATGCCGGAGATCTGAACCGCCCAAAGATAGTAGTCGACGCCGACACCGGGCGAATAGCGCAGCTCGCTGAGCGGGGGAAACGGCAGCCAGCCGACGCGCGAGAACTCGCCCACCACGAGGGAGACATTGACGAGCAGCGCACCTGTCGCGGTCAGCCAGAAGCTCACCGAATTGAGCGTCGGGAAGGCGACGTCGCGCACGCCCAGCTGCAGCGGCACGACGAAATTCATCAGCCCGATGATCAGGGGCATGGCCGCGAACAGGATCATGATCGTGCCATGCGCGGAGAAAATCTGGTCGTAGTGCTCGGGAGGCAGATAGCCTTCGGAATGGAAAGCGAGGGCCTGCTGCGAACGCATCATGACCGCATCGATGAAGCCGCGCATCAGCATCACGAGACCGAGCAGGCAATACATGATGCCGATATGCTTGTGGTCGACGCTGGTGATCCATTCCTTCCACAGATAAGGAACCCACCCTTTCACCGTGACCCAGACCAGGACGCCCAGGATTACTACCATTACGATGGCGGCCGCGATCAGTGGGATCGGCTGGTTGAACGGAATGGCGCTCCAGGTGAGCTTTCCGAAGAGGGTCATTGACCAACCCCCGGGATTGGGCGCGGCGCGCCCGAATCCGCGCTCGGACCCTCGCCGGGCGGCAGCTTTTGCATCGCGACGGCATCGAACAGGCCCCGCTGCACACCGCGATAGGTGTAGGGTGCCGTGACGCTCTGGCGGAGGAGGATGCGATAGGCGGCGTTGTCGAGCACACTACCTTGCCCACGCGCCTGCGCGATCCATTGCGCGAATTGCGCCTGCGGCACGGCGATCGTGGAGAAGTGCATGTTGGAAAACCCGTCGCCGCTGAAATGCGCCGAGAGGCCGAAATAATTTCCCGGCTTGTCGGCCTGGAGATTGAGCTGACTGGTCATCCCGTTCATGGCGTAGATCTCGCTGCCGAGCCGGGGAATGAAGAACACGTTGAACACGGACGCCGAGGTAAGCCGGAAATGCAGAGGGGTGCCGACGGGAACCACAAGCTTGTTGATGCTGGCCACGTTCTGCTGCGGATAGATGAACAGCCATTTCCAGTCGAGCGCGACCACTTCGATCTCGAGCGGCTTTGCGGAGGACAGCGGCTGGAACGGATCGAGCCTGTGAGAGCCGATCCAGGTCACGCCGCCAAGAAAGAAAATCACCAGCGTGGGGATCGACCAGACGATCAGTTCAATGCGTCCGGAAAAGGTCCAGTCCGGGCGATAGGCCGCGCGCGTGTTGGAGGCGCGATACCACCAGGCAACGGCAAGCGTGGCCAGAATCGTCGGAATGACAATCGCCAGCATGATGAAGGTGGCGTCGAGAAGGATGATGCGGTCGCCCGCGCCGACCGGACCCGCGGGTGCCAGGATCGAATCCGCAAAGCCGGGTTCGGGGACCGCAAGCGCGCCAAAGACAATCGCCGTGGTAAGACGGCAATGATCCGCAATCCCCCGCCATGGCGCCATAGCCGGAATCCCCCGGCGGAAAGCCTCGAATGGCAGCAATACCACGAATCCGTTCCGGCCGTGCGGACGAATCGCCGCTCCCCAGGGTCGGCGCCCCAGGCTCCCCCCGCCCAAAACAAGCCGTTGCAGCTTTTGCTGATTCGAGGCGTTACTTGGGAACGCAGTTTCGGCGCGGGTCCGTAGCGATGGGCGCAGCTTTGGAAATGCGGGATCTCATCATGCGGTGTCCGGCGCCTGAAACATCGCCCCCGGAACTTTTCTGTATCAATTCCTCTCAGGCCGGATGCCCTTCGACAGTTCAACACAGACGGGACGAAATCCCGCCAATGCGATTTGCGAAGGTCGCTAGGTACCGCGGCGCATGAGGCGCCGATGAAATTATTCGAGATGGATGGAAGCCTTGATAACGCGAGCCGCGCAGAATCAGGCCGAGATTGAATCGCCGTCCCGACCGCCGGGTGGAATGGCGCCTGACAGGTCGATTCCGCTGCGCCGGGGTGCAAATCTCCGCCTTCTGGCGGTGCTGCTTGTTGCGCTGCTGATCGCGGCACTGCTGATTTGGCATTTTGTTTTTCCCGCGCGTCAGGCGAAGTCCTACGTAGCAGCCGCGCCGGTCGGGGTCTCGAAGATTTCGACAGGCGATATGCCAGTCCAGCTCATGGGCCTCGGCACCGTCACCCCGGTCGCAACCGTGACCGTCCAGACGCAGATCAACGGCCAGCTCACCGCCGTGGGCTATAAAGAAGGCCAGATCGTCCAGAAGGGCCAGTTCCTCGCCCAGATCGATCCAAGGCCATACGAAATCGCCCTGCAACAGGCGCAGGGCGCGCTTGCCCACGACACCGGACTGCTCCATCAGGCGAAGTCCGATCTCGCCCGCTTTCAGGCGCTAGACCGCGTCAACGCGATCGCCAAACAAACGGTCGCCGACCAGGAATTCCTGGTCCAGCAGGATATGGGCCTGGTGACCGAAGACGAGGCGGCCGTGAATACTCAAAAACTCAACCTCGCCTACTGTCACATCGTCTCGCCCGTGACCGGACGCGTGGGTCTCAGGCTGGTCGATCCCGGCAATTACGTGCAGACATCGTCTGCGACCGGGCTCGTTGTCCTGACCGAGTTGCAGCCCATCACCGTGATATTCGTGCTGCCGGAAGACCAGATCCAGGCCGTCTCGCAACAAACGCAAACTGGTGCGAAACTTTCGGTTATCGCCTTCGACCGCAACGAACAGAAGGCGATCGCGCAAGGCGTTCTCACGACCATCGATAACACCGTCGACACGACGACGGGCACGGTGAAACTGCGCGCGACCTTCCCCAATGAAGACCTCGCTTTGTTTCCGAACGAGTTCGTCAATGCACAACTGCTGCTGCAGACATTGAAGAACGTGACCGAAGTGCCGGTGCGCGCGGTGCAGACCGGTGCGCCGGGAACGTTCGTGTATCTGGTGCAGCCCAATCGCACCGCGCATGTGCAGGTGATAAAGACCGGCGTCACGGACGGCGATTTCACGCAAGTTCTTTCCGGGCTCAAGCCCGGCGATACTGTCGTAACGGATGGTGCGGGTCTGCTGCGGGAAGGCGCGAAACTGCGCGTGATCCCGAACGGGAATGCGGCGCCGGTGCGGGTGAATAACGGCCCCGGTGCACCGCCCGGCCAGCAGCCGCAGAATGCCCGGCCCATGCCCCACCACAGACATTCCAAACAGCCGCAATAAGCGCGAATGGGCCCTTCGCGCATCTTCATTCTCCGGCCGGCCGGCACGACCCTCCTGATGGTCGCGCTGCTGCTGGTGGGAATCGTCGCCTATCAGTTCCTGCCGGTATCCACGCTGCCTGAAGTGGATTACCCGACGATCCAGGTATCGACCTTCTATCCCGGCGCCAGCCCGGAAGTGATGACGACCGCCGTCACCGCGCCGCTCGAACGCCAGTTCGGCGAGATGCCGGGCCTCGACCAGACGAGTTCGAACAGCTCGGCCGGCTCGTCCGTCATCACCTTGCAGTTCACGCTCGACCTGTCGCTCGACGTCGCCGAGCAGGAAGTGCAGGCGGCGATCAATGCCGCCAACGGATTGTTGCCGAGCGATCTCCCGGCGCCACCCATCTACGCGAAGATCAACCCCGCCGATGCGCCCGTGGTGACGCTGTCGGTCACATCGAAGACCCTGCCGCTGACGCAGGTGGAGGACCTGACCGACATCCGCATTGCGCAGAAGCTGTCGCAGCTTCCGGGCGTCGGTCTCGTGAGCCTGGCCGGCGGGATGCGGCCGGCGGTCCGCATCGAAGTCAATCCCCGCGCGCTTGCGGCCTACGGCATTCCCATCGACGACATCCGCACCGACATCACCAATGAAAATACCAACGTCCCGAAAGGCAATTTCGACGGGCCCGCGCTTAACACGACGATCAACGACAATGACCAGCTGCAAAGCGCGGACGAATACGGCAACCTCGTGCTCGGCTACCGCAATGGCGATGCGATCCGCCTTTCGCAGGTCGCGCGGATCGTCAGCGGCTCGCAGAACAGCGAGCTTGGCGCCTGGGCCAACCGCACGCCCGCCATCATCGTCAATGTTCAGCGCCAGCCCGGCTCGAACGTGCTGGCGGTGGCAGATTCCGCCACCAGGCTCGTGCCTCAACTCAGAAAGACGCTGCCGGCAGCGATGGATGTGAAAGTCCTGTCGGACCAGACCACCGTGATCCGCGCCTCCATTGCCGATGTGGAATTCGAACTCGGCCTCGCCGTGGTGCTTGTCGTGCTGGTGATCTTTCTTTTCCTGCGCAGCTGGCAGGCCACGATCATTCCGAGCCTTTCCGTGCCGCTGTCCCTCGTCGGCACGCTCGGCGGCATGTATCTGTTCGGCTTCTCGCTCGACACGCTGTCGCTGATGTCGCTCACCATCGCCAGCGGCTTCGTCGTCGACGACGCCATCGTGATGATCGAAAACATCTCCCGCTACATCGAAATGGGCGAAGACCCGCTCGAAGCCGCGCTCAAGGGCTCGGGCGAAATCGGCTTCACGATCATCTCGCTGACGGTCTCGCTCATCGCGGTGCTGATTCCGCTGCTCTTCATGGGCGACGTGATCGGGCGCCTGTTCTACGAATTCTCGGTGACGCTCGGCACGACGATCGTGTTGTCCGCGGTGGTCTCGCTCACGCTGGTGCCGATGCTGTGCGCGAAAATCCTCCGCCATCGATCCGACGACAAACGCAGCCGCTTCGATCTCGCCGCCGAGCGCATCTTCGACCGCACCATCGCGCATTATGACCGCGGCCTCGGCTGGGTGCTCGATCACCAGGGCCTGACGCTCGCGGTCGCGATCATCACGCTGCTCGTCACGGTCTTTCAGTTCATTGAAATCCCCAAAGGATTCTTCCCCATTCAGGACACGGGACAGATCCAGGGCATTTCCTATGCGGCGGCGGATGTGTCATTCGCGGAAATGCAGCGCAAGCAGCAAGCTCTTGCCAATGTAATTCTTTCGGATCCGGACGTAGCAAGCATCTCCTCTACCATCGGCGTCGACGGCACGAACACCACGCTCAACAGCGGGCGCTTTCTTATTACCTTGAAGCCGCTCGATCAGCGCAGCGGCAGCGCCTCAGACATCATCCGCAAGCTCGATCGCGAAGTCGCCGACGTGACCGGCATCTCGCTTGCCATGCAGCCGGTGCAGGATCTGACGATCGACAGCACGGTTGGCCGCGCCCAATATCTCTTTTTCCTGGCGAGCCCGGACCAGGCGCAGAATGACATCTGGGTGCCGAAGCTCGTTGCGCGGCTGCGGCAGATGCCCGAGTTCGAAGATGTCGAAAGCGATTTCGACAATGGTGCGCGCGAGTTGGAGCTGACCATCGACCGGCCCACCGCCGGACGGTTCGGCATCACGCCCGCGACGATCGACAATGTCCTCTACGACGCGTTCGGCCAGCGCATCGCTTCGACCCTGTTCACCCAATCAAATCAGTATCGCGTGATCCTGAACGCGGATCTGAGCGGACTGACCAGCCTCGATCGCGCCCTCGACGGACTCTATGTACCATCGTCCACGGCCACGACCGGCCAGGTGCCGCTCGCGGCGGTCGTTCATATGAGCGCGCAGAGTGGGCCGCTGCAGATCGGTCATCTCGGGCAGACGCCGTCGAATACGATCTCTTTCAATCTCGCGCCCGGCACTTCGCTCGGCTCGGCCTCGTCCGATATCGTGAAGGCCGAGCACGATATCGGTTTGCCGAAGATGTTTGTGACATCGCTTCAGGGGGCGCTGTCCGCGCTTCAGAAATCGCTCAGCAATGAATTCTTCCTGGTCCTCGCCGCCATCGTCGCGGTCTATATCGTGCTGGGCGTGCTCTATGAGAGCTTCATCCATCCCATCACCATTCTCTCCACCCTGCCCTCCGCGGGCGTCGGCGCGCTCCTTGCGCTGCGCATCGCGGGCGCCGATCTCGACATCATCGGCATCATCGCAATCATCCTCCTGATCGGCATCGTGAAGAAGAACGCGATCATGATGATCGATTTCGCGTTGCGCGCGGAGCGGCTGGAAGGAAAGCCGCCGCGCGAGGCCATCCATCAGGCCTCGCTGCTGCGCTTCCGTCCCATTCTGATGACGACGATGGCGGCGATGTTTGCGGCCCTGCCGCTGATGCTGGGAACGGGCGTCGGCTCCGAGCTCCGTCGGCCGCTCGGCATCGCCATCGTCGGCGGACTGACCGTCAGCCAGCTCATGACCTTGTTCACCACGCCGGTAATTTATCTCTATTTCGATCGTGCGGCGATCTGGTTCCGGCAGCGCTTCGGCGCGGCGCCTCCGCGCGAGCAGCCCGCCGGATGAACATCTCCGCGCCCTTCATCGCGCGACCGGTCGCCACGATCCTGCTGACGATCGCGATCGCGCTCGCGGGTATACTCGGCTATCTGAGTCTGCCGGTTGCGCCGCTGCCGCAGGTGGACTTCCCGACGATCTCCGTGAACGCGCAGCTTCCCGGCGCAAGTCCCGACACGGTTGCAACCAGCCTCACTGCTCCGCTCGAACGCCATCTCGGCCAGATCGCCGACGTGACGGAAATGACGTCAGAGAGCCAGACGGGCCAGGCACGGGTCATCCTCCAATTCAATCTCAGCCGTGACATCAACGGCGCGGCCCGCGACGTGCAGGCGGCCATCAACGCGGCACAGGCCGATCTTCCCAGCAACCTGATCTCCCAGCCCAACTATCACAAGGTGAATCCGGCCGATGCGCCTGTCGTCATCCTGGCGCTGACCTCGAAAACACTGACGCGCGGCCAGATGTATGATGCGGCGAGCACGGTGATGCAGCAGCAGCTCTCGCAGCTCCCGGGTGTAGGACAGGTCATCATCAGCGGCTCGGCGTTGCCCGCGGTTCGCGTCGAACTCAACCCGCAGCAATTATTTCATTACGGCATCGGGCTCGAGGACGTGCGTTCCGCGCTCGGCAACACAAACGCGAACGCCCCCAAGGGCGCCATCGATGTCGGACCGGTGCGCTGGCAGGTCTACACCAACGATCAGGCAAACCACGCGGAGGATTACAAGCCCATCGTTGTTGCCTATCGCAACGGGGATGCCGTACGTCTTCGGGATGTCGCGGATGTGCAGGACTCCGTGCAGGATTTGCGGAATCTGGGGCTGGCGAACGGCAAACCCGCGGTTCTGGTCATCGTATTCCGTCAACCCGGTGCCAACATTGTTTCCACGGTGGACAGCGTACGGGCCGCCATCCCCGGCCTGAAAGCCGCGCTTCCCAACGATATCGATATTTCCGTCGCCTCGGATCAGTCCGTCACCATCCGGGCGTCGCTGAGCACCACGCGATCGACCCTGCTTATCGCCATGCTGCTCGTGGTCGGCGTGGTCTATGTCTATCTGCGAAATGGCCGCGCGACGGTTGTGCCGGCAGTCGCCGTTCCGATCTCCATCATCGGCGCGTTCGGGGCGATGTATCTGTTCGGCTATTCGCTCGACAATCTCTCGCTCATGGCGCTCACAATTTCCACGGGTTTCGTGGTGGATGATGCCATCGTGGTGCTCGAAAACATCTCGCGCCACCTCGAAGAAGGCATCCCGCCGCTGAAGGCCGCACTGCTGGGCGCGCAGGAAGTGGGATTCACCGTCGTCTCGATCACCGCGTCGCTGATCGCGGTATTTCTGCCGATCCTCCTGATGGGCGGTATCATCGGGCGGTTGTTTCAGGAATTCGCGATGACGTTGTCGCTCGCCATAGTCATTTCGATGGTGATCTCGCTCACCACCACGCCGATGTTGAGCGCGCTGATCCTGCGGAGATTGCCGGCTTCGCGCCAGGGAAAGCGTCCCTCGTTTTTCGAGCGCATGCAGAACGCGTATTCCCGTACTTTGGCTGTGGCCCTCGATCACAGCACAGTTGTACTTATTATTCTATTGTTTGTCGTCGCTACCAATTGGTTGCTGATCGTTTCGATACCCAAGGGTTTCTTTCCCCAGGAAGATACCGGACGGCTCCTCGGCAACCTTCAGGCCGATCAGGACATCTCGTTCCAGCTGATGAGCAAGAAGCTCACCCAGATGATGTCCATCGTGCGGCACGATCCGGCCGTGCAGAGCGTGGTGGGTTATACGGGCACGGGCAGTGGCGGCGGCGGCGGACAGGTGAACACCGGTTTCGTCTATGTCGCGCTGAAGCCGCTGGAACAGCGCGCTGCAATGCCGGTGGTGATGGATCGGCTGCGGAAGAAACTGTCGCACATTCCCGGCGCGCGCCTGTTTCTCACCGCGGCGCAGGACATCCGCATTGGCGGCCGTCAGAGCAATGCGCAATATCAGTATACGCTGCTCGGAGACAGCACGAAGGAAGTCTATGAATGGGCGCCGAAGCTGATGGCGGCCATGCAGAAGGACCCAACCTTCGTGGATGTCAATTCGGATCAGCAGCAGGGCGGCGCGCAGACGGGCCTGACGGTCAATCGCGATACCGCATCGCGGCTCGGGCTGACCATGTATCAGATAGACAATACGCTGTACGATGCTTTCGGCCAGCGTTCCGTTTCGACGATCTACAATGCGCTCAACCAGTATCACGTCGTGATGGAAGTCGCGCCGCGCTTCTGGCAGCGGCCCTCGACGCTCGATCAGATCTGGATAAGTACTTCCGGTGCGCAGCCCAGCGGCTCGGCTTCGACGCAGCTCGGCGCCGGCTCCGTCGCCGCGCCAACAGCCCGGACAGGGCCGGCCTCGATTGCTCCTGCTGCACGGGCAAACCTTTCCTCGCTGGCAGCCTCGCAAACCAACCGTTCGACCATCGCCACCGCCAATCCCACGGTCGCCGAGAGCAACCCCGTCCTCGCCGCATCGAACGTCAATGTACTGGGACAGGGCGGAACATCAGCCACGGCGGCGAGTGCGAATTCATCCATTTCGACGTCCGCCAACGATGCCGTGCGCACTGCGGCGCAAGCCTCGCTCGGCGCGACGGGCAAGAACATATCTTCGACTGGCGCTGCGGTTGCGACATCGGTCGAGAGCATGGTGCCGCTGTCCGCCGTTGCGGGCTATGCCCAGGGCAACGCGCCGCTCTCCGTCAATCATCAGAGCGAGTACGTCGCCACCACGATTTCCTTCAATCTGCCGGCAAACAAATCGCTGAGCCAGGCGCAGACGGCGATCGATCGCGACACGCGCGCCATCCGCATGCCTTCCGATCTCATCGGCGGCTTTGCCGGGACCGCGCTCGTCTATCAGCAATCGCTGAACGGCGAGGCGTTCCTCGTCGTCGCGGCGCTCGCGGCCATCTATATCGTTCTCGGAATCCTGTACGAGAGTTTTGTACATCCGCTGACGATTATGTCCACGCTGCCCTCCGCCGGGCTGGGCGCGTTCCTGGCGCTCGACCTGTTCGGCATCCAGTTCACGATCATCGCGCTCATCGGCGTGATCCTGCTGCTCGGCATCGTGAAGAAGAACGCCATTTTGATGATCGATTTCGCGCTGAAGGCGGAGCGCGAGGAAAATATGGACAGCCGCGAAGCGATCTTTACCGCGGCGGTGCTTCGCTTCAGGCCGATCATGATGACCACGACAGCCGCGCTGCTCGGCGCCGTTCCGCTTTGCCTGCCGCTCGGCATCGGCAGCGAATTGCGTCAGCCGCTCGGCATTTCCATCGTGGGGGGCCTGATCGTGAGCCAGCTGCTCACGCTCTATACGACACCCGTCGTCTATCTCGCGTTGGATCGTGTCCGCATCCGTGCCAATCGGGCCATGGCACGGAGCCGCCCGCGCCTTGAGCCGGGAAACAGCCCGACCTAGCACCGCCCTTCCTGTTGTCAGGCAGCGGTTTCACTCCTAAAATTTCTGAAGCTGGAAGCGGGATCCGGTGGACTGAAAAAGTGAACATGCAGTTGCGCGAAAGGGGGACATACGCGTTCGGCCCTTTCCGGCTGGACCCGACGCGGCGTACACTGACCGATGCACACGGCGAAGTTACGCTGACGGCGCGCCTTTTCGACACGCTGCTTTATCTGGTCCAGAATTCAGAGCGGCTGGTGGAACGCGACGAACTGGCCCATGCGGTGTGGGCCGATCGCGCGGTCGCAGAAGGCAATCTCCAGAAAGCCATCTCCTCCCTGCGTAAAGCGCTTCACGAGCACGCGCCGGATGAAATTTTCATTCGCACGGTGTCGGGGCGCGGTTTCCGATTCGCGGTGCCGGTAATATTCGAACCGGACACGATGGAACTTTCCATCGCCGATCCGTTTGCGCCTCCCGTTCCAATCCCGAAGAGACCGCTCCAATGGTGGCGAAGCCGTAGCGCGATTCTGTTTGCTCTGCTGCTGCTATGTGTGGCAGCGCTGATCGCGATCACCGTCGTCTTCCGGCGCAGTGGATCGGAAACAGCCCCGCCAGCGCGTTTCGCGCCACCGGCGCATTCCGTTGCGGTGATGGCCTTCACCAATCTCAGCGGAGATCCCCACCAGGAATATTTCGCCGACGGAATTTCGGAAGAACTGATCAACGCCCTGGGTCGCATCGGCAAGTTGAAAGTCGCCGCGCGGCTGTCGAGCTTCTCGTTCAAGAGCAAGCCCGTAACCGTCGCCAATATCGGCCGCCAACTGGATGTGGGCACCGTGTTGGAGGGAAGCGTTCGGCGGGACGGCGCCAGATTGCGTGTTACGGCGCAGCTGATCGATGCACGGACGGGTTACCAATTGTGGTCGCGCGATTTCGACCGCAATGAAGGCGATATCCTGAACGTGCAGGACGACATCGCCGAGGCAGTGGCGACCTCTCTTAAAGTGACCTTGCTGAGTGACGATCTGGCGAGGCTGACGACGGGCAATACCACAAATCCGAAGGCCTGGGACGCCTATCTGCGGGGCATGGCTTTGGGCAATCAGCTCACCAGCGCCAGCCTGCGGCATGGCATGGACGCTTTCGACGCGGCGCTGGCATACGATCCAAACTTTGCGCTGGCCCATGTCGAGCGTGCAGCCACGATGATCGATTTCGCCGAAGGATTTGGCGGGTTGGGCAGCGATGTGACAGCGACGCAACGCTATAGGGCCCAGGCGCTGGCCGAAGCCGAGCGGGCGGTGGCGCTCGCACCGCGATTGGGCGCGGCGCACGGCGTTCTGGCCGGCGCCGACGAGGAGCTATGGCGTTTCCCGGCCGCGGAGGCCGAATATGCACGTGCAAGGGCGCTGGCGCCGGGCGACGCCGCGATCGAGCTACGCTTTGCGCGGTTCGAAACATCCATGGGCCGTCGTTCGTCAGCCGTGGCCGCCGCTCAAGACGCCGCCCAGCTGGACCCGTTGTCGGCGGGCGCCTATCTCGATCTGGTTTCCGTCCTGACCTGGGCGCGGCGGCCTGATGATGCTTTGACGGCCCTGCACCATGCAGAGCAGTTGGGATTTGTGGGGCTGCGGGACATCAACCAGAGAGCCCAGGTGGCGCTGCAGAAA
This sequence comes from Rhizomicrobium sp., assembly GCA_036272695.1. Taxonomy (GTDB): domain Bacteria; phylum Pseudomonadota; class Alphaproteobacteria; order Micropepsales; family Micropepsaceae; genus Rhizomicrobium. The sequence goes on from DATAYG010000045.1 coordinate 31,695, forward strand.
CGCGATTATGCCGAGGTGCGGCAAACCTGTTCGGGTATGCGTGATTGGATTCAGGATTATTATCTCGCGATCGCTGACCATGCATTGGGTTATCAGGGCGAAGTCAGGAAGGCGCTGGCCAAATTCCAATCCCTGAACGGGAACGATTCCGCTTTCGACTACGCCGCGATCTATGCGCAATGGGGCGACACACAAAATTCATTGCGGTGGCTGGAGACCGCGTACCGTCTTCATGACGACGGCCTGATCGACATGAAGACCTATTGGCTGCTCGATCCAATCCGCGATACGGGCGGCTACAAAGATATCGAACGGCGCATGAATTTCCCGCCGTAACGCGGCACGGCCCCGCAACATCAGCTTCACAAAGGCCAATTTCTGAAATTTTCTGAAAAATTCGATTGCCGCGGGCGGAAGCAGACGCCGAGGATCGAACCCGGCTGCCATGCACATAATGGCGGATTTGGTGGGACAGAGGGAGATATAGCCATCATGCTAAATGCGAATATTTATGGCCGCTGCCTGTGGCTGAGCGCGGCGATAGCCTTGGCGGGCAGCGCATCCGCTGCGCTGGCGCAGAGCGGGTATAACGTCGTCTATAGCTTCACGGGCGGCACGGATGGCGGCGAACCCTATGGCAATCTGATCGTCGATGGATCGGGCAACCTCTATGGGACGTCCTATACCTACGGCAATTCCACCAATTGCGGTGCCGCTTATGAACTGTCGCCAAGCGGCACGTTGACCTCGCTCTACACGTTCGAGACCTATAACCCGGATGTCTGCCGGCCGCAGGCTGGCCTGGTCATGGACAAGAAGGGGAATCTCTATGGCACAACCAGCGAGACCGGCGGGGTTTTCCAACTGGACCCTAACGGCAACGAAATCGTGCTGCACTATTTCTCTGGCCCGGAGGGCGGGAATAGCTATGCCGGCCTGCTGCGGATAGGCTCCAATCTCTATGGCACAACCGCCACCCAAAGCGGGACCGGCGGCGCCGTCTTTAAGCTCTCCGAGAAGGACGGTTTCGAGACGATCCTCCACAGCTTCACCGATGGGGCGGATGGCGGAGGCCCTGAGGACAACCTGATCGCCGACAAGGGCGGCAACCTCTACGGCACGGCGTCCTCCGGCGGCACGAGCGGTACAGGGGTCATTTTCAAGATCGCGCCGAATGGCATGGAAACTGTCCTCTATTCATTCACCGGCGGTGCCGATGGCGCCTATCCCTATAGCGGCCTCGTCTTCGACGAGGCTGGCAATCTCTACGGCACGACTTGTTGCGGAGGCGCAAACGCCGAGGGCAACGTTTACAAATTGACGCCGAAGGGCGTCGAGACGACACTCTACTCCTTCACCGGTGATGCGGATGGCTCGTATCCCCTCGGCTCGAGCCCGCTCCTGATCGACAACAAAGGCAATCTTTACGGCACCACGTGGTGCGACAACGGGAATTGCAACGGCGCGATCTTCGAAGTCTCGCAAAACGGCACGGAAACCACACTCCACACCTTTACCGGCGGAAGCGACGGCTCCGAGCCGTATGGCAACCTGGTCAAAACGGGCGGCTATCTGTACGGCACCACCACGCTTGGCGGCGGCACAGGCTGCGGCGGAACCGGCTGCGGAACAATCTTTCGCGTCCAGAAATAGAACGGCTGCGGCCGATTGCAACCACAGAGGGAGAGAGAGTCATCATGTCAAAGTTCAAAATATATTCTCGGCCAACACGGGTGCACGCCATAGCCCTGCTGACCGCAGCGGCAGCGCTTGCGGCAAGTGCTTTCCCCGCCGACAGCACCCTGATGGTCGATCCGAAAGGGAACATCATCGACGTGCTCTACACGTTCAACGGCGAGAACGACAGCGGCCAGGCATTCGTTGGTGTGACAGCAGACAAGAGCGGCAATCTTTACGGCGCCGCGGCAGGGCAGACTGGCGGATGCGACACCTTCGGCACGGTCTACGAACTCACCGCGAGCAGCAAATTCAAGGCGCTTCACCAATTCAACGGCAACGATGGCCAATACCCGGTCGGGACCGTGATCCGCGACAAGGCGGGCAATCTCTACGGGACCGCATCGGGAGGCGGTTCCCACAATCTCGGTATCGTTTACAAGATCTCCGCGAATGGTACGTTCAGTACGCTTCATGCCTTTACCGGCGGCACGACGGACGGCGGAACCCCCGAAAGCGGCATCGTCATGGACGAGAACGGCAATCTCTACGGCACGACGTGGGAAGGCGGCAGCGGCAGCTGCAGCCAGGGTTTACCGGGCTGCGGAACGGTCTACAAGATTGCGCCGGATGGCACGGAAACGGTCCTGTATTCATTCACCGGCGGAGCGGACGGAGGCGCACCCCGTGCAACTCTCGCAGTCGACGCCTCCGGCGATCTTTATGGTACCACTTATTGGGGCGGCGATCCGGGTTGTTCCTCCGGCGGCGGATGCGGGGTTGTCTTCAAGGTTGCGCCGAACGGCAAGGAAACAACCCTTTACACCTTCACCGGCGGTAACGATGGCGGGAATCCCTATGCCGGCGTAATCGTGGACGGCGCGGGGAACCTCTATGGCACCGCAAGCGTCGCGGGCGCCTATGGCTACGGCACAATCTTCAAGGTTGCGGGCGATGGAACGGAATCGACGCTATACACCTTCCAGGGCAATGCGGATGGCGCAATGCCTCTCGATCCGCTCATCATGAACAAGAGCGGCAATTTATATGGAACGACATATCTCGGCGGCGTCGATGGCGCCCATGGCTTCGGTGTCGTCTTCAAGCTCTCACCGAACGGAGTCGAGAAGCCGCTTTATCAGTTCCAGAATCGCGGCGACGGATGGAATCCCTTCGGCGGCCTGACTCTGTACAAAGGTTATCTATACGGCACGGCCGCTTATGGCGGCAACAAAAACGACTGCGGTACCCCCAATGGCTTCGGCACCATCTTCAAGGTCAAGTCGTAGACGTTGGTACCGAACGGTGTTTGCGCGATCAGGGGAGTCGGGACCTGTGGCTGCGGCATTTCCCGGTCGCGGCGATGGCGTAAATCCCGACTGTGGCGGCTAATCATCTACGCGGGCCATCTCTACGGTACTACAGCTGAGGAGTTTAAACTCTATGAACAATAACACAATGCGGATTTCGGTCGGCGGGTGCCTATCCGTGCTTGCCTGTGCGTCGGCGCTGTACGTGAACGCGGCGCGCGCTGCTACCGAAACGATTCTCTATTCCTTTTGCCTTGGAGGCGATGATTGCAGCGACGGTGCGTATCCCGCAGCCCCTCTGACCGATGTGAACGGCACTCTATTTGGCACGACGGCGTTCGGGGGCACCGCGAATGATGACGGTACCGTGTTCGCTCTCGATCCCGAAACGGGCAAGGAGACGGTGCTCCACGCCTTCCTCGGCGGGGCGGATGGCGAGGCACCCCTAGGTGGTCTGATCGATGTAAATGGCACACTCTATGGTACGACGTATTATGGCGCCAACGCCGGATGCGCCGACACCTGCGGCACGGTGTTCGCGCTCGATCCCGAAACGGGCAAAGAGACGGTATTACACGCATTTGCAGGCCGCAGCCGCACGGACGGTGGCAACCCCGCCGCCGGTCTGCTGCAAGTGGATGGCAAGCTATATGGCACGACAGAAATCGGAGGCGGCAGTGGATGCGGCCCCCCGGGATGCGGAACGGTTTTCGCGCTCGATCTCAGGACAGGCAAGGAGAAAGTGCTTTACGCCTTCACCGGCGGTCAGGGCGGTGCCTATCCGATCGCGAGCCTGATAAATATGGGAGACACTCTCTACGGCACCACTGTGCAGGGCGGGATTGGGTGCAGCGGCTCGGGGGGATGCGGCACCCTATTCGCGGTGGACCGCAAGACGGGTAAAGAGACGCTGCTTTATTCCTTTGCCGGCGGCGCCGACGGCGCAGCTCCCTCGGCCAATGTGGTCGATGTAAACGGCACACTATACGGCACGACGGAACTAGGCGGCAGCACCGGCTGCGACGAAGGCGCGGGCTGCGGTGCCGTCTTCGCGTTCAACCTCAAGACCGGCAAGGAGACGGTTGTTTATGCCTTTACCGGTGCCCCCGGCGACGGAGCATTTCCCTTGGCCGGCCTAATCGACGTGAAGGGTTCGCTATATGGTACAACGATGGGCGGCGGCGATATCTGCGAGGGCACCGGCTGCGGTACGGTGTTTGCGCTCAATCTCAAGACGAACAAGGAAACGGTGCTCTTTTCTGTCCAGTCATTTCCTGACGCTGGCCTGATCAAAGATGCATCGGGCAATTTTTATGGCACCACGTCAGCGGGCGGCGGCGAAGGTTATGGCACGGTGTTTTCGTTCAAGCGATGAGCACACAGGCTTTCGCCCATCCCTCTTCTCCCCCTTGGAGAGGGATGGGCGCTTTGCTGAGCAAGGGACCCCCGGCTCCGGCACCGGCCGTACGAAGTGGAATCCGGCGTGGAGTTGCTTTCAAGACCGATATCGCCATGACTTCCTGTTCGAATTGCAGGGCAAGAGCAAATAACCGGCGTTCCGATCACGTGGTCCAGATTCGCCCGAAGGCGCCGACAAAATTGCTGCCGAGCACCTTTTCGGCAACGCGGGACGGATAGCCCCGCTTCAGCAGTGCGTCGGCGATGACTTCCGAGCGGCGTGGCGTGTTCAGGCCGATCACATAAGGCAGGCGATCCTCGCCGGGCGCGGCGAGGCCGGATTTCTGCCGGTGCTCCTGTTCTTTCCGGAAATCCGCCATGGCCTTGGGCGAAGTATCGAACGGTGCAAGGTCGCTGTCGCTGCCGATCCCCACATGATCTTCTCCGCATACGGACAATGCGTGTGCCATGTGCGCGATGTAATCGTCCACAGTGGGCTGTTTCGGACTCGGCGTCAGATAGGGAAGGTCGTAAATGCCGACGGCTCCGCCCTTTTGGGCTACGGCGCGCAGCAGCGCGTCGCTCTTGTTTCGCGGATGGGGATAGATGGCCGCGCAGCCCGCATGGGTAATGAGAACCGGACGGGCGGACGCCTCAAGCGCGCTGAACGATGTAGTCTCGTTGGCGTGGCTGATGTCGATTGCGACACCCTGCTCGTTCATCTTGGCGACCGCCTTGCGGCCAAGCGAGCTCAATCCCGCATGCGGATCACCGAGCACACCCGTACCGAAGGGCGATTGTTTGTTGTAGCTCAGCTGCATCACCAGCACGCCAAGGCCCCGGAAGAGCTCAAAACGGTCGAGCCTGTCCTCGAGCATGGTCGCGGCCTCGAATGAAAGTATGATCCCGACACGCTTTTCCTGCTTGGCGCGGGCGAAATCGTCATGCCGGCGCACCTGCAGATAAACGTCCGGATATTGGGCGATCATGCGCTGGAAGAAGGAAATATCGTCAACTGCGTCTTCAAACTTCCCATCGATCCCGCCCAGCGTCGTTTTCACCGCGGTGACGCCGGATTGTCGCGCCCTGTCGAGCATCGCTTTCGGGAATGGCAGTTTCTCCTGCAACGGGGGACTGAGATTCGCGTCGAAAACGATCGCGTTTGCGTAAAGCCGCGCCGCCCCGGGCGACACGGCGTCGGCAGCTGCCGCGGACTGCATTCCTCCGGCCAGAAGCGCGGCCGATCCGGCTGCGATCACTTCCCGCCTGTTCATCCCGAAACCCCTTTGTACCTTCGACGAAAGCCCGTCATCGCCGCGACGGACCTGCCAGCCGCGCTTTCGCGCGTTCGATACGCTTCCGCGCTTTTTCCCGCGCGGCAAGTTTTTCCTTTTCGAGCTCTGCCTCGCGTCTCTTCAGCGCCGCCATTTCCCGGATTTCTTCCTGCTGGGCCTGCTTCACCTCCCGCTCGGCTTTTCTCCGCGCGGCGGTTTCGCGCTTCTCGAGTTTCGCCGCATCGGTGGCGATTTTCCTCTGTCGCGGCGTGAGCTTCCGCTTCGGAACGGGATCGGATTCGAGCTTGTATTCGCCTTTGCTTCCGAACGGCCGCTTCAGCACCTTGCCGGGATGAGCTAGTGCGCTCCCGACTGCGGCCGGATCGGTCGTCACCTGCGCAAATCCTTTTGCGAATTCCGCCGCACCGGCACCCCATGCCTGCAACGCCGCCTTTTGCGAGGGCGCCGCGACGATCGTGTCGTGGAAGCCCAGATGCGCCTGGAAAACCTTGAGTCGCCTGCCTTTCATTGACCCCTCCATCGCAGCAACGATACTGCTCCCGGACCCAGTGTCGAGCGCGGAATGCGAATCGGGATCATCGGAGCAGGCGCCATCGGCGGACTTGTCGGCGTATCTCTTGCCCGGCGAGGGCACGCGGTCGGAGTTCTCGCCCGCGGACAGACGCTTTCCGTCCTGCGCGCGCAGGGCTGGATCCTGGAGCGCAATGGCGAACGCCTGCGGGCCGAGGTCATCGCCAGCGATGACGCGGAAGAGCTTGGAATGCAGGACCTCCTGGTGATCGCGGTAAAGGGGCCGGCGCTTGCGCAGGCGGCGCACGCTGCCGGTCCGATGATCGGACCAGACACCATCGTCGTTCCAGCGATGAACGGCGTGCCCTGGTGGTTTCTGCTCTCAGCCCGGGGATCGGTGCCGCCCACCATGCTCCACTCGGTGGATCCGGACGGCGCGATTGGGCGTGCGATTCGGTTCGACGCCGTCCTCGGGAGCGCGGTGCACGTGTCCGCTTACGTCGCGGCTCCCGCCGTAACGATCCATCAGAGCGGCAACAAACTGATTTTCGGCGAGCCAAATGGGACACCGTCTGAGCGCCTTGGGATGGTAGCTGATTTGTTCGCCAATGCGGGGTTCGAAACGCTTGAGAGCGCAAACATCCAGCGCGATATCTGGTACAAGCTCTGGGGCAACATGACGATGAATCCCATCTCGGCGTTATGTGCCGCCACCTGCGACCGCATCATCGATGATGAGCTCGTGCGCGCCTTGGTGCTCCGCGTGATGGCCGAGGCGGCGGCGATTGGAAAACGGATCGACTGCAGGATTGATGAGAGCGGCGAGGATCGGATCGCGATTACGCGGAAGATGGGCGCTTTCAAGACGTCGATGCTGCAGGACGCCGAAGCCGGCCGCCTTCTTGAAATCGACCAGTTGCTCGCCGCGCCGCGCGAAATTGCGCGGCTTGCCGGCGTTGCAACACCCAACCTCGATGCCCTTCTCGGCCTGGCGCGGCTTTATGCCCGGAACCGGAATCTTTACCCGCGTAGAACGGATTTTGGTAATTAGTTCTGCGAAACCGCGCCTGTTTTGCACCGCTCAAACCGGCCATGGCAAAATCCGTGAGCATGATGCCGAGGGGGCGCCACACGATTGCTGACCAGGCTGACGGTGCCCGCGCGGCGCCCTGCCCAAAAACGCCGATACTACCCTCACCCCCGCCCTGGCACGTCGGTACCCCGCGGCAACGGTTCGTCGCGGGCATGCACCTTGAGCCAATCGAGGAATTGGTCCGCATATTTGAGCACGTCTTCAGGCGACGCACCAGGACCGGCTGTCTCCGCCGCCGCGGATAGCGCAGAATAAAGCCTGGCGTTGCGCTCGGTCCGCTGACGGATTTCCGCATCTTCCGCCCGGACCTTTTCCCGCCAGGCCCTTTCCTCGGTGCGCGCCTGCTTCTTGGCGGCCAGCTCGAGCTGAGCCTTCGGGCCTATGAAAGCCCGCGCATCGGCGAGACGCGGCCGCGTGGGCTTCTGTCCGCCGCTTTCCGGCGTTTCGTGATCCCACTCGGATGTGGCAGCTTCGTCTTCTTCCACGGATCCCTCCATCTTTGGGCACGAATATTACTCCAGACCCGACAGCCTGCAAGAGTCGGCAGCTTCGTGTCGGTGGAAATTCATGTTTTTCGTGGAAAATCCTGCGTAATTGTCAGAAAAATGTCGTGTTCCATTACAACAGTCTATGACGAGGCTGGAAATGTTGCCTGTCGTCGGGCTGTCGCAGCCTGCACGTTCATTCGCTCATCCGCTGCGACGGACTTGATAATTACGTTGCCGGACGCGCAGTAAATTCTGTGGGCGTCTCGCGGTCGCGCTGCGCCAGCATCGCAGCGATTCTCTTCCCGAGTTCGTCGAACGTGAACGGTTTTCCGAGGATCTGCGCCGCGGAAAAGCCGGCCAGCGCCGAACGGTCCGCGAATCCCGTGACAAACAAAATGGGTAGCCCGGGGCGCATCCCCTGTACATGCCGGGCCAGTTCGGCGCCATTCATGCCCGGCATGGCAAAATCCATGAGCACCATATCGACCGGCGCACCGCCATTGAGATATTCGAGCGCGGCACCCGCGCTGCCGGTCTGATGCACCCGATAACCGAGATCGGCGAGCATCGCGGCGGCAACTTCGCGGACGGCGCTATCGTCATCCACCAGCAGGACGTCCCCGCCCCGGTGATCCTCTGGCGAAGAGGGCGAGTGCGCGCCGCTTTCCTCGCGCTGCGCTCTCTGTTCCGAACGCGGCAGGTAGATGCTGACGATGGTCCCCTCGCCCACCGAGGAATCAATGCGGACACCGCCATTGGACTGCTTCGCAAATCCCAGCACTTGGCTGAGACCCAGACCGGAACCCTTTCCTATCTCTTTGGTGGTGAAAAACGGCTCGAACACCCGGCCGCGGATTTCGTCGCTCATGCCGGAGCCCGTATCGGACACGCGGACTTCAACATAATCGCCGGGCGGCGGTTCCTCGGGCGCGCTCGATGCATGGAGGCTCGCATTGCGGGTCGATACTTTCAGAGCCCCGCCAACCTCCATCGCGTCCCGGGCATTGATCGCGAGGTTCAGCACCGCCAGCTCCAACTGAGTGGGGTCGACCATCGCCGGCCAGAGATCAGTGCTGAAATCCGTCTCTATCTGAATGCTGCCGCCCATCGTGCTCTGCAACAGCTGATGCATGCCGGCCAGAACATCGTTGAGATCGAGCATTTTCGGTTCGAGACGTTGCCGCCGAGAAAACGAAAGCAGCTGGTCGGTCAGCTTGGCGCCGCGTTCGGCGGCAATGCGCATGTAGGACAGGCGCTGGGCACTCTTGCCGTTCAATGCGCCCAGCGCGACGTCTTTCTCCAGAAACCCGAGGTTGCCGATGATGACGGTCAGCAGATTATTAAAATCATGCGCCACGCCCGACGTAAGCTGGCCAACTGCTTCGAGGCGCTGCATCTGACGAAGCGTCGACTCGACGCGCTCGCGTTCCTCGATCTGATTGAGCAGCTGGCGGTTGGCGGCGCCGAGTTCACGTGTCCGCTCTCCGACCCTGAGTTCGAGTTCCTCATTCAGACGCCGGCACTCATATTGCCGATTCCGGCTGCGAAGGCTCGATTCCACCAGGCTGACCAGGGTGGTGGGATGAAACGGCCGTTCGAGAAACGCGACATTGCCCAGGAGACTCGTGAGTTCGGCTGCGGCCGGATTGCGCTCAAGGCCACCGCCATGCCGGGTCAGAATGATGAATGGAAAATCGGACCATGGTTGCTGCTCGGCGATCCATTGCACGAGCGGGCGTATGCCTTGGGCGCGAACCGCCTCTTCGGTCACGATTGCAGCGTCGGCATTGCGATCAAGTTCGCTGAGCAATTCGTTCAGGTCAAGGCAGATATGTGACGTCAGACCTGCTTCCTTGAGAATATCGCGCGCCAGCGCGGCGTCCCTTCCCCGCGGCGCAAGTATCAGGGTTCGCCGGGCGAATGCGGCCGGACTTCCGGTCACGCGACGTCCCGGACGGGCGCTTCACCGTGCGCGACAAAGCTTGGAATGCCGTAAAGCACACCCTGGAAATTATGAATCGGCTGGCCGAGAGTCATTCCTCGCGAGGAGATAGAGAACTCGCGAATGCTGTCCTCATGTGCGCCGGCCCGCTTCTTGATGACCGAGATCGCACGCCGCACATGCCCGAGGGCTTCGAAATAGCGAAGCAGAATGACCGTATCGGCAAGATAGGTAACATCGATCGGCTGCTTCATGTCGCCGACCATGCCGTGCTGGGCCACGGTCAAAAACGTGCAGGCGCCCTGCCGGTTGAGATACTGAAGCAATTCGTGCAGTTGCAGGATAATGTACTGCTCCTCGGGCATTGCCGCCTGGTAGCCATTCAGGCTGTCGATGATCACGGTGCGAATCGTCTCGCGGTCCACGCAATCCCGGACACGATGGATGAATTCGCCCGGAGAGATTTCCGCCGCATCCACCTGTTCGATGAACAACTGGCCGGCATCGCGCATGGCTTCAAGGTCGATGCCAAGCGTCCTGGCACGCGCAAAAAGCAGGCCAAGCTCTTCGTCGAATACAAAGAGCGCCGCGCGTTCCTTTCGCGCCACGGCGGCGGCAATGTATTGCATGACGAGCAGCGACTTCCCCGTGCCGGCAGGTCCGATAATCAGCGTGCTGGACCCGGCCGCCACGCCACCGCCCAGCAATTGGTCCAGCTCGTTCACGCCGCTGGCGATCAGCTCTCCCGGAGTGAAATTGCGATGTTCCGCCGCCACCAGTCGCGGAAACACGTTCACGCCGCCGGTGGCAATTACGAAATCGTGATATCCGCCGCGGAAATATTGCCCACGGCATTTGACCACTCGCAAGCGCCGGCGGTCGCCGCCATAGAGTGGCGCGAGCTGGTCGAGATGAATGACGCTGTGGGCTATGCTGTGCACCGTGCGATCGGCGCCTTCGCCGCCACTTAGATCGTCCAGTAGAATGACGGTCGATTGGTTCTGCGCGAAGTAATGCTTCAGGGCCAGGATCTGGCGCCGGTAGCGCAACGAACTCTGCGCCAGCAGGCGGATTTCGGAGAGGCTGTCAAGCACCACGCGCATGGGCTTGATGCGGGCAATCGCATCGAGAATCCGCTGCACCGTTTCGCCCAACTCCAGATCCGAGGAATACAGCAGCGTCTGATGTTGGCTGGAATCCAGAACGCTATGGGGCGGCACGAGCTCGAACACTTCGATTTTCGGATCCAACACCCAGCCATGCGACAGGGCACCTTCGCGCAGTTCCTGCTCGGTTTCCGCGAGCGAGACATAGATGCCCCGCTCCCCCTTTTCGGCGCCCGCGAGCAGGAACTGAAGAGCAATGGTGGTTTTGCCTGCGCCGGGTGATCCTTCGAGAAGGTGCAGCCGGTTGCGCGCGAGGCCGCCTTGAAGCACGTCATCGAGGCCCGCCACACCGGTCGAAGCTTTTGGGAGAGTCGTGGGATTTTCGTTCATGGGACGCCCGATGGTCGGCCGTCAGGCTAGCGGATGCCCTTCGCGTGCGCCCAACGACATGCTCGCGGGCCGAAAACGCGAGATTGACCCCAAAAGTTCCACGCGGTTCCCGCGGGTTCCCAGGGACCGGCGGAAGCCGTAGTCTGCCCAGCTGAACAACAGGACAGGATGGACATGTCAGGTATGTTTGCGCCGGATTCCTATAGGTCCCGTCGGGCTGATCTCGTCCGGGCAATGGCGGGGATCGGACTGTTTCCCGCCAATCCCCCGAGCCCGATGAATTACGCGCACAATACCTATCCTTATGTGCAGGACAGTTGCTTTGCTTATTTCTTCGGACCCCCAGAGCCCGGCCTTGTCGGTGCGATCGATTTCGATTCGGGCGAGAGCTTTCTGTTCGGCGACGATCCTACACTCGACGCGCTGATCTGGCTCGGCAGCAGCACCCTGATGCGCGAATGGGCGGAGCGATCCGGAGTCGATCACGTTCAGCCGCTGTCGGCCCTGGGCAGCTGGCTTGCGGAGCCGCAGCACCGACGCGATGTTCATTTCACGCCGCCTTATCGCGGCGCGGTGACGATCGCGCTGGCGAATTGGCTCGATCTGCCGGTGCAGGCCATAACAAGCCGTGCCTCCGTTTCGCTCATCCGCGCGATCGTCGCCCAGCGCGAAATCAAATCGCCGGAAGAGATCGCCGAAATGGAGGCCGCGCTGGCAGTCGCCGCCGCGATGCATGCAACAGCCATGCGGCTCGCCCGTCCCGGCGTGATGGAGCATGTCGTTTCCGGCGCGGTGGAAGGCGTTGCGCGCGCAGCCGATCTCAATCTCGCTTACCCCGTTATTTTTTCTGCGCGCGGAGAGGTCCTGCACAATGATCGTCACGATCGCCGGCTCGAAGCAGGCGATCTCGTCGTGCATGACAGCGGCGCCGCGAGCCGGCTCGGCTATGCAAGCGATATCACACGCACCCTGCCCGTCGGCGGGCGCTTCGATGCGCGCCAACGCACCTGCTACGAACTCGTGCTAACGGCGCAACTGGCCGCGATCGATGCATGTCGGCCGGCCGTACCCTATCTGAGCGTGCACAAGCTCGCTGCGCGCGTGCTCGCGGAAGGAATGATTTCCGAGGGCCTATTCCGCGGCGACCCCGATGAGATCGTCGAGAGCGGCGCCTATGCGCTCTGCTTCCAGACGGGCGTAGGCCACCAGATCGGTCTCGACGTGCACGACATGGAGGCGCTCGGCGAAGATTTTGTCGGCTATGACGACGCAGTAAAGCGCAGCGAACATTTCGGGCTGCGCAATCTGCGCATGGCGAAGCCGCTGCGCCCCGGCATGGTGGTCACAGTCGAACCCGGCCTTTATTTTATCCCCGCCCTGATCGACCGCTGGGAAAGCGAGGGCCGGTATGCCGGCCTCATCGACTATGACCGCGCCCGCCAATTCCTCCCCGTCCACGGCATCCGGATCGAGGACGATGTGCTGATTACAGAGACAGCCCATCGCGTGCTGGGGCCGGGAATACCGAAAACAGCGGATGATATGGAAGCGGCGCTTGGAGTTTGACTGGGATTTCGCCCGATCCGTGCGGCGCGCCGTCGAAGCTTCGCTCAGTGTCGCTCCAGGAGCATGGCCGCAATTTCCTCTACACGCTCGATCGAAATGCCTTCCCGCTGTTCGATTGCCAAAGGGTGATCCGTGGGTTCAAGCTCTATGAACGGTCTAATTCCACCGCCGCGAAGATGCAGATTTGTTTTCAGACTCAAGGTCTCCGGGTACAGGCTGAGATTGTTGGAGAGCCATCCGAATTTTGGCGGTTCATCTTC
>DATAYG010000046.1:0-27005 GCA_036272695.1 Rhizomicrobium sp.
TCACCGAGGCCACCGAATGCGGGACCTGCTACCGGCCGGAGGAAATCATCGCGATTGCCCATGCCGCGCGACGGCACGGAATGAAGCTGCATATGGACGGCGCCCGATTTGCCAATGCCGTTGCCTTTCTTGGCTGTACCCCGGCCGAAGCCACATGGCGGGCGGGCGTCGATGTACTTTCCCTGGGCTTTACCAAGAACGGCGCGTTCGCCGCGGAAGCCGTCATTTTCTTCAATCCGGAAGACGCGGGCGATTTCGAATACCGGCGCAAGCGGTCGGGTCATCTCATATCGAAAATGCGGTTCGTTTCGGCCCAGCTCATCTGTTCGCTCGAAGACAATCGCTGGCTTCGCCGGGCGGCCCAGGCCAATGCGCTCGCACGCTCTCTGGCGGAAGGCCTGCGCGATATTGCAAGCGCGGAAATCGCCTACGCTGTTGAGGCCAACGCGGTCTTTGCCTGGCTGCCGGACGAGATGATCCAGCGACTTCGCGCAGCCGGTGCGAGCTTTTACGACTGGTCACCGCCCACCGACGGCCGCACGCTGGTGCGACTGATAACGTCCTTCGTCACGCCGGAGGAAGACATAAAGCAGTTGCTTGAAATTGCGCGAAGATAGCACGGCATCCGTGCATTATTTGTCATGGCCCGCATTTGCGGGCCATGACAATATCAGCTGATCCTCAAATCCGGCCGATCAGCGTCAGCGAGCCCTCTTCCGACGTGTTGCCCGAGTTCGCATAGAGATAGTCGAAGTTCACCCCGAGCGACCACGCACCGGTGGCAAGCGATACGCCGAGGCCTCCGAGCGCGTTGCCCTTTTCGGGCTTTGGTCCACTGATCTTGAACTGGTCGATGGGCGTGACGTCGGCAAAATTTGCAGTCACGCTTTCCTGACCATTGGCGAAATCGTAGCGGTAGCCGGCGCGTGCTTCCGGCTGAAGCAGGAAATCTCCGAGATTGATGTCGTCGCGCGTATCGACGCCCGCGAACATGCGCGCCGAGGCGGCGTAGTCCGGTTCGACATGCAGGTCGAAGCCATTTTCGTTCTGGGCCGTGCCGGCGCCGGCAGTCCTGTCGGTATAACCTTCCTGACGCATGGCCAGTCCGTCCAGGCTGATCTGGGGCATCACGGCCGCGCCAATGATATTATATTGGAGGCCTGCCGTCGCACCGCCCGCGAGATATTCCGCCGGCCGCGTATTGGTCGCGGTGCGGGTGAAGTCGGTCAGATCCAGCGTGCGCGACCCATCGAGATGTGCGTAGCCCACCGAGGCCTGCGTATCGAGAAAGAAGCCGCGTCCGTGCCAGTCGGTATAGCCGGTCAGCATGTACCATTCCGACTCGGTCTTCTCGATGAGCGGCGCCTTGCCGCTCAGGCCGCCGGAGAAGAATGTAAAGGCGCCGCCATAGCGCCCATCAACGGGATCGCCTTCATCGGCGCCGAGAACGAAACCGAAGCCGGAATCGGAATAGCCGCTGCCATCGACCGTATTGTCCTGGTTCAACCGCTGGACGAACTCCTGCGTCCACATGGTTAGGTCGCCGTCCTGATTGGCGTATTCGCGCAGCACGCGCTGGCGTGCCGCGACCACGTTGGTGGCATCGTCGGTGAGCGATATCGCGAGCGCGCGCGTCGCGCCGGAGACGTCGGGCGCAAAGGCGGCATAGGCACTCTGCGCCTGCTGGCCATCGGTGATGTCGTTCAGCATTGCGGCGCCGAGAAGATCGTCATTGACCAGCGCCTGGTTGGCGTAGGGAAACATCTTCAGCGCGTAGCCCGTCAAGCCCAGCTGCTGCGGCGTTTTCGGCGTCAGGTTGAGGACAAGTTCGGAATTGCCGGGATTGCCGCCGGAACACGTGCTGCCTCCGTTGACATTCCAGGTGCACAGATCGCCGGTGAAAAGGAACGGAATGCTGGTCTTGAAAGTATCGTTGATCCGCCCGAGTTCGGGGTTCGAAATATCGAGTTCGCCATTGGGCGCGCTGAGCAGATCCACGCGCACGGTCGGATTGTTCTTCAAACAGGTGGCCGTATTCGGGCAATTGGTGACATAGCTGCCGAAGGTGATCTTCACGTCCGTGTCGTTGCCGATGGAAGCAAACTGGCTCTTGATCAGGGGGCCGTTCTGCGGGTTCACGGCCCCGTTGAAGGCCTGCGACACGGCGAGCGTCATATCTGCCCCCGAGCCGACCACGAAATTATTCGCATAGAGGCCGACGACGTTATTCGCTCCGAGATTCTGCGGCGTGTTCTCTAGATCAAGTGTTCCGCCCTGTTCGACATCGACGTTCACCAGGCTGCCGAGTTTCTCCGTCACGGCGCCCGAGACCGTGCCGAAATCGCCGACGGTGAGATTATCGAAGCCCGGCGTCTGGTTCTGATAGCCGCCGGTGCCGCCGAAAAAGATATTGCCGGCGACGGTCGCAGGCGTTTGTGCCGTACCCTGAACAGTCAGCGTGTCGTTGCCGGTGCCGAAAAAGATGTCGCCGATCACCCTGCCGCTGTTGGTGAATGTCACGTTGCTCGTGCTGACCGCGAGGTCGACGGCAATGGCAACCTGCTCATTGTTCGACAGTGTTGTCGCCGTTGCCGAGATCGTGCCGCTGTTATTGATATTCGTGAGCGTTCCCGACTCGTCGAAAATTCCATAGGCCGTGAGCGAGGTCACGAACTGGGGGTTGATCGTGGTAGCAGTGGCGCTGATCGTTCCGCTGTTGTTGATCGTCGTCAGGCTGCCGAATTGCTGAATCGTGATCGCCGCCGCCGAGCCGGATTCAGGTCCGGAAACACTCGCCGAAATCGTGCCGCCATTCGACTCGTCGGAATTGGTGAGCCCGTTTCCAGCGCCCGACGTGCAGGGCGAAAGACTGCCCGGTCCACAGACATAGGCGTAATCCCCGATAAGCAGCGCATCCGCCGACACGGCCGAGACTTTGGAATTGGTGATAGCGGCGGCGGTGATCGTGCCGCCGTTGAACAATCCGCCGGTCAGCACCGTAGGTGCTCCCGTCTGAGTCGCGGCGTCCCAGGATGCGCCGACGATGCTGAACGTGGTGACGCTCTGATTCGCATTCGCGGACGCGCCGGCGATCGAGCCCCGGTTGAGGAACGAGTAGCCGGGGTCTGTGGCGTCACTGTAGACGCCGATCACGAGAGGGGTGGTCGGCGTGGCGTTGCCGATCGTGGGATTGATCAGAACCGTGGGCGCATCGCCGACCGTGGAAATGATCGACCGCGTGGTGGTGGTATCGGAGGTCGTGCTCGGTCCGGAATTGTAGATGCCGCCGCTGACGTTCGCGCCTATTCCGAGCGCCGTGCCGGCCTCTGGCAAGTTGCTGTTGTTGGGGTTCGTGTTGGAAGCGGTTGAGCCGAAGGTCTCGATCGTGCCGTTGTTGGTGATGCTGCCGGCAAGATTGCCGAGGAGCTGAATGCCTTCCGCGCCCTCCCCCTGGGCGCTCACGATGCCACCCGTCTGGATATCGAGATTGCCGGTCATGGTGCCGCCAAGATTGATGGCGATGACGTTTCCCAGCGACGATTTGGTGGAGTTGGCCGAGGTCGGCAACACGTTCAGCGTGCCGGCGATATCGATGTCGCCCACGATGTTCGTACCGTAGAGCTCGTCGATCCCGACAGACGAATCGCCCTGAACTTTCACGATCGAATCCGCTTCGAGGTCGATCGCGACGGGAGAGGTGCCACCGGCCGGAATCACGCCGGTAAAGGTGCCGCTGGCCGTGTCGCTCGGCGGGCCGGAGATCAGTATGCCCGTCTTGCCGGTGCCCGAACCCGTCATGTCGATGGTGCCGGTCGTTTCGTACTCGCCCGTGTGCCCGGTAACGAGCTCGACGCCGATCGCGTCCGTAATCCCCTTATAGCTGATCATGCCTTCGTTGTTGACGATGTCGTTGGAATTGATCGTGACCGCGGCCACGGTGGGCGGATTGGTCGTGACCACGACCGAGCCGTCGGATTCGATCGTGATATTGCCGTCTGTTGCGGTGTTGATCGGGGTGGTCACCTGTTTGGTGATGTCGGTGTCCGCGAGGGCGGAGCCGGACAGCAGGGCGACGGTAGCGGCGGACAGCATTAACGCGCGCTTCTTCAAGGCGTACCTCTCGTGTTCGATCCCCTGGCATCTGAAGAGCGGTTTCGAGCGAAGCTCTTTCGACTCCGGCACGCCCAAAGCGTCTCACCGCAAGCCCGCGCACCCTTAACAAACTCCCGACGCCCGCGGGCCCGGTCACCATAACCGGATTTTCGAACGGCGCGCTAGGGGGCCTAAGAGGCCATGGAGCCTCGAAATTCCGGCATCCGCAAGGGTTAACGAGCCGGTCAAGTGTGGCCCATGCTTCGGCAAGCTCGGCATGAGGAAAATGACGCACCTCAGCCCGAGTCCGTCGAAGGGACGCGCACAAAAAAATCGGGCACCGGAGGTCCGGTGCCCGACGGGATTTTCCGTTTCGAGGAACTTAGGCGGCGCGGGCCTTGCCCTCGATCACCTTCATGTCGCTGCCGTTGATCTGAATGCGGCGCGGCTTCTGCTCGTCGGGAACGATCCGCTCAAGTTCGACATGGAGCAGCCCGTTCTCGAGCTTCGCACCCCTGACCTCGACATTCTCGGCCAGCTGGAAGCGGCGCTCGAACGCCCGGCCGGCAATGCCCTGGTAAAGATAGGACGACGCGCCGTCGCCGTTCTCGTCGCGCTTGCCCTGGACCGTCAGCACGCCTTCGCGCACCTCGACATTCAGTTCCTTCTCGCCAAAGCCGGCAACGGCGAGCGTGATCCGGTAATGGGTCTCGTCCGTGCGTTCGATATTATAGGGCGGGTAGGTCTGGGCGGTGTCGTATTGCGGCACCGAGTCGAGCAGGTCGAAAAGCCGGTCGAAGCCGACGGTGGACCGGAAGAGGGGGGAAAAATCAAATCCACGCATGTACACATCCTCCTTGAGAAGCGAAGTGGTTCTGGTCCGCTCGCATGAGCCGGACCTTGATGCCGGGACGCCGGATGGCCTTTCCCAGCGCCAAGGACGTAAGGTTCGCCCGTATGTTTTCAAGTGGTACCCGCGCCGGCCGCGCGCGGCGATTCCCGCCGTTGTACGGTGGCGTTCCGCATGCTCATATCGGCCACGTTCCCGCCACCGCCGCCCCAGCGCAATTGAAAAAAGGAAATTCCGATGAGTTCCGAGCAGGTCGAGAAGATCATCACCCGGATGGCCGAAACCATCGGCACGGAGTCCGGCCTGGGCGGCACGGTCAAGCTTGATTTCGGCGAGGCGGGAAGCGTGTTCATCGACGGCAAATCGTCGCCGAACAGCGTGACGGACGGCACCGAGAGGAATGCCGATTGCACGATCAGCGTGGGGCTGGACACATTCGAGAAGATGGCCAAGCGCGAGCTCGACCCCACCTCGGCTTTCATGCAGGGCAAGCTCCGGGTCGCAGGCGACATGGGCCTCGCCATGAAACTCGGGCCGCTGCTCCAGAAATCCGCCGGCTAGATCAATCCTTGCCGGCTCTTGCGACGCGGTTTATCGCCGGCCGCGACGGTGTCCGGCTGCGAACCGCGAGCTGGGAACCCCCGCCGGGTATTCCGCGGCGCGGCGTATGTGCCATCCTCGACGGGCATACCGAGTTCATCGAGAAATATTGCGAGGTCATGGATGAACTCGCCGCGCGCGGATTTGCCGGCGCGATTCTCGACTGGCGCGGTCAGGGGGGCTCCGATCGCAGCCTGACCGATCCGCTCAAGGCCCATGTGTCCGGGTTCGCGGATTACGATGCCGATCTGCGCGTATTCATGGACGATGTCGTCACGCCGTTGACGCGCGGCCACGGCCCGCCGTTCGCGCTCGCCCATTCGATGGGCGCACATATTCTCCTGCGGGCGCTTCATTCCAATCCGCGCATGTTCGCCGCCGCGGTCATGATCGCGCCCATGCTGTGGCCGCAGACGGAAGGCTATCCGGGCTGGCTGGTCCGCGCACTCTCCGCCGCCCATGGCCGTCTCGGTCTGGCGCAAAGCTGGGTGTGGGGCATGCGAGGGCGCGACCCGCTCCAGCTGCGCTTCGAAGACAATCGCGTGACCTCGGACCGCGCCCGCTTCGCGCGGACCCGGGATCTTCTTGCTGCAAACCCCGCGCTGCGCTTGGCAGGTCCAAGCTGGGGCTGGCTCGATGCGGCCTATCGTTCGATGGCCGCCATGCGCCGGCCGGGTTTTGCCGAAGCGATCACGACGCCCTGTCTGGTGTTCGGCGCCGGCCGCGACCAGGTCGTGAGCACGGCAGCGATCCGCGATTTCGTGCGCCGCCTGCCGCGCGCCAGCTATATCGAACTGGCCGACGCCAAACACGAGATCCTGATGGAAAATGATTCCATCCGCGCGCGCTTCTGGACGGCGTTCGACGGGTTGGTGGAAGAAGTGGCGAATGGCGAAAAGTGACTACTTACTAATGCGCCACTCGCTACTTCCGTCATCCCGCCAGACCCGCACGGAACACGTCCGTGTACGGAAGCACCGCGAACGCGCCGGACGCCAGCGCCACGCCATAGGGAATGCCGGCCTTGGGATCGTGCAGACGCGTGAGCCATGTTTGACGGGCAAGCAGGCCGGGCAGCGGCAGGTGCCGGAAGCCGAGCATGCCGAGTGTGAGCACCCCGCCGAATAACGAGGCGATGACCGCATAGGTCAGAAGATCGGGAAAGCCGAACCACAGGGCGACGCAGGCGAACAGCTTGGCGTCGCCGCCGCCCACGAAATTGAACGCGAACAGCCCGAAGCCGATCGCAAAACCGATTGCCGCCGCCAGCAGATGCCAGCCGAGCGGACCGAGCGCCATGTGACTCACAATGGCGAACACCGCGAACCCGGCGAGAAGCACGGCCTGGAGGAAGTTGGGAATCGTGAAACTGGCGAGGTCCCATCCGGCCGCGGCCAGGAGCACGGCTGGAACGAGTACGAGAACGAGGAATTCCTGGATCACGACGCCCTCCCGTTACCGCGTGGAAATAAAGCGGCCGCCCTGCGGCGGCCGCTGTTTCTTGTTCTTGCTGCTGTAAGCCGACAGCAGAGCGACGCCTTAGAGGGAGTTGGCGACGGAGCTGAAAGTCGTCTTCAGGCCGGTGCCGAGCGAGGACACGGCGCCGATGATTACAACGGCGATGAGAGCCGCGATCAGACCATATTCGATCGCCGTTACGCCGGACTCGTCAGAAACGAAACGCGAAAAAAGGTTATTCATAAGAGCCTCCGATTGATTGACACCCGTCCAGCACGTGCCGATCTTCGAGCGGCTCCAACGCATGGACACGAGCGGGAGATTACCGTCAGCTTCCTAACAACGATTTAATCCGCCGCGACAGGAATGTCGCAGCCTTTGTGTCCGGCTGATACAACCCGGCGATTTTTCGGATCATTGGAGCGGCTTTTGCTAATTACTATTAACCCTGTCGGGCCGAAATGGCCGTTGCCAGCCTGGAACCGGCCGCCGGCGACCGGATATTTTGTGTGCGATCATCCGGGCGAGCGGCTGTTCAGCGCCCGGAAAAGATGCGTCGGAACCGATTGTATCCGATTGGCACAAATACGCGCCGGATCCGCTTCGGCATTCGAAGACTGCAACCTGAGACAGCGCCGCAAAACGATGGCAGCGACGGCCACGCATGCCAGCTCCCCTGCCGGATAGCTGTGCACGGCAAAGAATCCCGTGCACAGGACTGCGAGCGCGATGAGCGCCGCTTCGACTCTGTCAAATGGCTTGTCGCGGAAAAGCCAGGCGAGTGCGATCGAGAGCAGCGGGAAGTCGTAGATGAAGGCATAGGGCGACACGAGCGGCAGGAGCGACACGAGGCCCGCGGCCTTCAGCGCAAAAGGATATCTGGAACGCCAGAGGCTGCCGACCGCGACGACTGAGCCGGCCACCGAACAGATCTGCAGCATCCAGGCGGCGGATTCGGAGGCGCCGCTCCAGCGCGCGAGACCATATATGCTTTGCAGCTTGTCCCAGCCGATGTCGGCCGCGACCAGCACGTCGGCAGTCGCGTGCGACAGGCCATGAACGAAAGCCATGAAACTGCCGACGCCGAAAACCGCGCAAGACAGCACGGTCCAGAATAGCGTACCCGCGCCGGCCCAGCCGAATGCGCGCCAATATCCACCGCAGGCGAGCGCGAAGGGAAAAAGAAATCCGTATTGCGGTTTGTAGCTCAGCAGGCCGAGAACAATGCCGCTGAGCGCCGGCCGGCGTTCGAGATTGAGCAGCACGACGCCGACTATCGAGGCGGTGAGGAAGCCGTTCTGGCCGTTCATCGTCGCCAGGATGGCCCAGGGCGTCGCCCATGACAGCAGAAACGCCGTGTAACGCCGCGCAGTCGCCGCCACGAGCGCGCCATAGACGGTGACCATCGTTCCCACCCACACGACGAAAGCGCCTGCGAAAGGCAGCCAGGCGAGCGGAACGGCGACAAAGAAGAACAGCGGCGGATACTGCCAGGGAAACAGCGTGCGGAATTCGTGCCCGGCGCGCGAAACTTCCTCGGCGTGGATCGCGGCACCCGAATAGGCCGCAAGCGGCGCGCCATGGAGCGCCAGGCTGCCCGCGGACTGGAACACGAGGAAATCGTTGCGGACGGGATGACCGTTGGCGCCGAACATCAGATTGTGCGTGGCCACCATCACCAGCAGGAAAGCGATGTAGGCGAGTCCGAGCCCCGAGGCGGCGGCAACACCCAAGCCTTCGACGCGTGGCGCTCTGTTACGAACGCCCACTGTGACAGCAGATTCCATGATCACTGATTTAGTCGCCGGTCACTTAATTTGTTATTAACCGAAGACTGCGGTGCGACCATCATGTTTGGAACGCCGTCACGATCGTTCGATCAGGTTTGGCTAACCTTTTTTCCTTAGCTTCGCTGCTGTCCGGTCCACAGCAGGTAAGGCATGCAGCAATTGTCCATCGTACGCGCGGGCGTGAGAGACGATGCGTCCCCGGCCATCGATGTGTCCATCGTCATGCCCTGTCTCAATGAGGCACAGAGCCTGCCGCATTGCATTGCGAACGCGCGCGAGGCGCTCAACTGGATCGAAGAGCGCTACGGCCTTTCCGGAGAGATCGTCGTCGCCGACAATGGTTCGACCGATGGCAGCCAGGAAATGGCGAGAAAGCGCGGCGCGCGCGTCATCGATGTACCAGTACGGGGCTATGGCGCCGCCCTGATCGGCGGATGCCGGGGCGCGCATGGCCGTTATCTGCTGATGGGCGATGCCGACGGCAGCTATGATTTCACCGACGGCGTGGCGATGATCGGCCGGCTGATGGACGGCGCGGGCCTGTGCATGGGATCGCGCTTCCAGGGCGGGATCGCGCCCGGCGCCATGCCCTGGAAGAACCGCTATATCGGCAATCCGGCACTCACCGGCATCCTGAACCTGTTCTATCGCGCGCGCATCGATGACGCGCATTGCGGATTGCGCGCGATTACCAGGGAGGCCTTCGACGAACTCGGATTGAGCGGGCCGGGCATGGAGTTCGCGAGCGAGATGATCGTCAAGGCGGCGCTGAAGAAGATCCGGATCGACCAGAGCCCGGCCACGCTGTCGGTGGATCTCCGCGAGCGCCCGCCGCATCTGCGCCCGTGGCGCGACGGCTGGCGGCATCTGCGCTATCTGCTCATGCTGAGCCCGACCTGGCTGTTTGGCGTTCCCGGGCTGCTCGCCATGGCGATGGCCACGGTGATCCTTGGCGTCGCATCCCTGTTTTCAATCGGGGTTCTGCAGGGCGTGTCCCCCTTTGGTACAAGCTGGACATTTGTTGCTGGCTATCTCTTTACCGTTGGCCATTTCTCGCTGCTCATGGCGCTCGCGACTCATTACTATGGAGTGCGGCGCGGATATCGGCGTCTGCACCCCTGGCTCGAAAAATCGAGCCACACGCTCACCCTGGAAAGCGCATTGATCTCGGGCGCCGCCATGATGACGGCTTCCCTGGTTGGTTTTGCAGCGATCGGCATCGACTGGTCGTCCCACGACTTCGCGGCGCTTCCCTCGATCCTGCCGCTGACGCTTGCCGCGATATTGGGCACGACGGGGGTGCAAACGGTTCTTGGAGGGTTTCTGCTGGCAATCATCGCCGACCACAGCGCGCGCTTTGCGCCGTGAGAAAAGGGCGTTCAGGGTTTCACTCCGGATTAGAGAACCGTTTACCTAGACCGTTCATTGTTCGACCCGATCAACCGGGTGATGCATGACGGACGTTGCTACGGCCACTCCAATGTCCTTGCGGCAGAGGGCCGCATCGCAAAAGATCAAGGTCGCCGTCGTCGGTTGCGGCTGGGTGGCGCAGAACCGGCATCTACCCGTGATGTGCGGAAGCAGGCGCTACGACGTTGTCGGAACCATCGACCGCCGCGAGGGCCGGGCTCGAGACGTCGCGCAGATGCGCCGGCTTCGCAGACATGCACAGGCGAACTCGCTCGATGATGTTCCCTGGCTTGACGAAGTCGAAGCTGTGACCGTTGCGACGGCGCCAACCGACCATTACCGGCTGATCAAGGAAGCCCTGGCGCTCGGCAAGCACGTGCTGACCGAAAAGCCCTTCGTCATGAACGTTCCGGAAGGCGAAGAACTTGCGCGCGCGGCGGAAAATTCCGACCGCCGGCTGGCGATCGTTCATAATTTCCAGTTCGCACGGTCAACCAAGCGTTTGCTTGACGATATCGCGAAGGGCGTGCTCGGCGAAATCCGCAGCATCGATGCCATTCAGCTTGGCAATCCGCGGCGCCGTCTGCCGGAATGGTACGAGGAATTGCCGCTTGGCCTGTTCTACGACGAGTGCCCGCATTTGATCTATCTGACGCGCGCCGTGGCCGGCCCGCTTCGGCTTGAGCGCGCCATGACAGTCAAGAGCCGAACCGGCCTTCGCACGCCAGCGCGCGTCGAAGCATGGTTCGAAGGCGGGGCCGGGTATCCAATTCACCTGGGATGTAATTTCGAGAGCCCCGTCAGCGAATGGCATCTGATGGTTTTCGGGGAGAACCGCCTTGGTATCGTCGACGTCTTTCGGGATATTTATATCTCCCTGCCCAATGACGGCGCGCATGATACGCGCAGCGTCGTGACCACCAGCCTCGTCGCCACCGGGCAGCACTGGGCTCAGCATGTGACCAGCGGCTTACGCCACATGGCCGGCACGCTGTTCTACGGCAATCAGGAAGTATTTGCCCGATTCAGCGACGCCGTTGCCGGCGACCGTGCCGCATTGGCGCCGATCAGCGCGGAATGCGCACTCGATGCGCTGAAGCTTCAACATGCCATCATCAACGCCTGCGGCGAAGCGTGAGCAAATGACGAGTCCATCTTCGATCCCTGCGGCGGACTCCGGATGTGTTGCAGCCACCGAGAATCACGTTGAACGTGAATGGGCAACTATCTTGCCAAGAAATTTCCGCTATATTGCGGTCGCGGGAATTTGCGCTGTCGTCAACAATCTGCTGCTGATTATTCTGGTAAAATCCGGTATTAATTATTTTGCGGCCATCTGGCTGGCTTATATTCCGATGGTGCTATTTGGTTATGCGCTGCATGTCGCCATAACCTTCCAGGTGGGCGCATCGTCCCGCACGCTCTTGCGGTACGCCCTGGTGATGTTGGCGAATTATCCGCTTTGGATTGCAAGTCTCTTTATCTTGTACTCGGTTCTGAAGCTTCCGATCGCGGTTGCCGCGCCAGTCGGGACTGTCATTGCGTTCATCGGAAATTATCTTGCCACGCATTGGGCGATCATGAGTTCGGTTCGCGTCGCGCTTGGCAACACAAGGGACCGGAACAAGATGCCGCTGGACCGTGATTTCCTTGCACAGTTCCTGTCGGAATACGCATTTCAGCCCGCGACGGCGCTATGGCGGACAATCGAATTGCCCGCTCTTATCGGTCTGGGAATCCCGATGGGCCGGGGCGTCGACCTCGGTTGCGGCGACGCCAAACTGACCGCCATCCTGTTGCGACGTATCGGTCATCGCGATCTCACAGGTGTAGATCCCGATGCGCGGGAAGCGGACGAAGCGATTCGGCGCCAGATCTACTCAGCCGTCCGGGTGTGCAGCGGCGATCAAATCCCGGAGGCGGATGCCTCCTTCGACTTCGCCGTAAGCAACAGCGTGCTCGAACATATTCCCGACCTTGATCCTGTACTGGGCGAAATGGCCCGGATCGTACGGCCGAACGGGCTGTTCCTTCTCACCGTGCCGCATGCCGGTTTTCATGCGCAGTTGCGCGGTCCGCTTCTTCCTGGCCTGAGCCGGGCCGATTACGAAGCGCGACTCGATAAGCGGCTGGCGCATCTGCGTTATCCAACTGCCAACGAGTGGAAGCAGATGTTGAGCCGACACGGCTTCGCGACGGAAGCGATCGAATTCTATCTCGATCGCGCTCAGGTCAGACGCTGGGAAACGCTATCCCGATTCACGGCCGGCGTACTGAGTACCCTGACGGGCGGTCGCCTGCATCCCATCGTCCTTCAGCGCCGTCTGGGACTTCGGCAAATTCAAAACCGGAATATCTTTCCTCCTGCTCTCGCGTCGTTTCTCGCAGCTCTTGTCAGCGCCGGCCTCGGACGGGCTTCGGACCAGTTGACCGAAGGCAACACGGGTTGTGTCGCAATCCGTTGCCGAAGGCGGCCTTGACGCCTTCCCGCAGACGACGCTGTCACACGCCGTGAGAATTCTCACCGTCAGCCATTTTTACGAGCGTCATGGCGGCGGCATAGAACGCGTGGCCGCACAGCTTTGCAGGCAATTTGCGCGCGACGGCCATCAGGCCCTTTGGGCCGCGAGTGATTGCGATCCTTTACCTGACGCTCCAATTGCCGCGGTTCCGCTCCGCTGCGCCAATCCCACGGAAGGGTGGACGGGCCTGCCGATGCCGATTCCCGGTCGGCGCGCGATGCGCGACCTCGCGCGCGCAATCCGCGCCAGCGATGCGGTAATCGTGCACGACAGCCTCTATCTGACGTCCATTCTTGCCATGCTTTTCGCCAGGATGCGGGGCAAGCCAGTCGTGCTGATCCAGCACATCGGCGGGATCAAATTCGCCAACGCTCTTCTGCGGAGCCTCATGCGGATTGCAAATTACGTGGTCACTCGGCCGATGCTCAATGCCGCACAGCAGCTCGTATTCATCAGCGATCAAGTGCGCCATGAATTGCTGGGTGATACGGACAGCCCGCATTCCGTGCTCCTTTTCAACGGCGTGGACACATCAATTTTTTGTCCGCACGATCCCAAGAACAACTCCGCTGTCCGGTTGCGCCATGGACTTCCGGCCGAAGCGAAACTTGCGCTGTTTGTCGGCCGGTTCGTGGAAAAGAAGGGATTAGGTGTCATCGAAGCCATAGCGCGCGATTGTCCTGATCTGCAAATTGCCATGGTCGGCTCCGGACCCATTCGCCCGGAAAGCTGGAACCTGCCAAACGTCCATTTGCTCGGGCCGCAATCCCAGTCAACAATCGCCGAGCTTTACGGCGCAGCCGATCTGTTTCTGCTGCCGAGCGTTGGAGAGGGCTATCCGCTTGTCATTCAGGAGGCGATGGCCTGCGGGCTTCCCGTGGTCTGCGGTGACATGAGCGCCCGCGCCGATCCCGGAGCAGAGCGATGGCTGCGCGGAGTGGAGATTGATTTGGCCGATCCTGCCGGCTCCGCAGGACACTGCATATCTGCGATCGGCAGGTTGCTTAGAGAGCCGATAGATCGCACTGCAATGGCCGAGTATGCGGCGAAAACCTATAGCTGGCCGGTGATGGCCCGTGCCGTCGTTCAAAGCCTCTCACGGCCCGTCGAGGCGGTCGATTGTGCAGCCGGCCGCTTTCAGCCGGGGTGATAACGCGGCGATCCGCTCGTCCGCGGTCGTCGAGTAAGGCACGAGGTAATAGGTCTCAATCGGGCGGAGAAAATTGCCGGTCGGCAGTGCTACGCGCACGCCGGGGTGACAGATATTCCGGATCACCGGCTCGTCCAAATAATGAGCGATAAGGCGGATGGGGCGGTTTGAGAGATCGGGCCGGTTCCAGACAAGGGCCGTCGCAAAGGGCGCATCTTCCCACCCGACGATAAAGTAGTCCGCGCCGCTCGCCGCCACGCGGCGATCAAGGCGGCCGGTGGCGGCGTACCAGCTGTTTGCCATCCAGGCCTGCAGCGGCAGGACCACCAACACCGCGCCCAGCGCCGTCCGCAGAAGCAGCGGCCGCATCCAGCTGTTGCCCGCAACAATGTGGCGCCAGCCATATACGGCGAGAAGAATGCCGGCGCCGAGCACGCCGTGGAGATAACGATAGCCGAAACCATGTCCCTGATAGGAAAGAAGAACCAGCATCGCGCATGCGGGCAGAACGAAGCTGGCGGCGAGCGCGGCCGGAAGCGGTTCGCGCCGCATGGCGGGAATGGCTGCCAGCAAAAGCGGCAGCAGAAGCGCATCCTGCCAGGCAAAGAAACGAAGCAGATTGGCGCCCATCGCGGGCCAGCGTATCGGGTCACCTGTTGAAACGGTCGACACCAGGCGGCTGAAATAGTCCGTTCCGTCGGCTGCCGGCGCCGAATGCGAATCCGCGACCAGCGTGTGCATCCAGCCCGGCCATGCCAGCCAGAATCCGGAAATCGCGGCATACCCCGCCACGTAGAGCGCGAGCCGCTGCCAGCTTCGATCGCGCACCAGAGTGAGAAGGATCGGCGCGACAAACAGCGGATGAAAGAGCGGCTGGTGCAATCCGGTGGCGACGAATCCGACGACCAGCGCAGCCACGTCGGCGCCGCGCTTCCGCAGCAGGAACAGCCAGAGCCACACCAGATCGAGCGACAGATGGGCCGGCATCGCGAAGGCCGTCATGCCGTTGAACAGAACCTGCCCGGAGCAGACATAAAGCACAAGCGCGACGATTGCGGCTTCGCGGTCTTCGGGCCAGATCAGCCGCGCGCAGTTCCACAACGCGATGAGGCCCAGCGCCGCCATCAGGGGACCTGTCAGCGCGGGATCACCGAACAACCCAACCAGCGACCGCATCGTCGCATTCATCGGCAAATAGCCGGAAACCCACGCAACCGGGTGCGACGCATGCAGCATATACAATGTGTACAAAGCGTCTGTGTGGCCGCGCCAGGCCGGCGGCAGCGGCTGCACCAATCGGCCCGAGCTGAATATCCGGGAATCGAACACCGCCATCTGTTCGTCGCGGCTCAGGTCGTAACCGCCGAGGATCCATTCGTGGCCGGCATAACAGACGATGACGAGCGCAAACGCCATGAACAGCAGCGCCGATCGCGGTAAATCGAGGGGACGGTCCCGATGCCGCAGCCGGATGAATGAAAGCAACAGCAGACAGCTCTCGACAAACAGCAACAGGCGGTCCTGCCGATACAGAAAAATCGCCGTGTCATTGCGAATCTGGGACGGCAGATGCGCGCAAAGCCAGAGTGCGCAAACGCACAGTGCGAGGCTGCCGAGCACGATGCCGAAAACCGGCGACAGCGAAGGCGACTTCGACCCGACCTCAACGTCCCCGTATTGCACGCAGATTTCCTTTGCTTCCGGGCTGTACAGCTGTTGGAAAGTTTCTGACGGAAACTGGTTAATTTGACGTGGCGAGACGTGGCTCGCGCCCCAAAAGCGGGCGCGCTCCGATCCCGCACTTAAGCGTTCCTTTACGCGTCTTCACTAAGTTGCGGCGGGCATACGGGAGTTGGAAGACATGGTTCGGGCGTTCCATATATCGTTTCTCGCGCTGGCGTTGCCGCTGGCGACACCGGGTTTTGCCCAGGTCTGCCATCCCGTGCATCACCACCGGGTCTCGCATGTTCACAAAGCGGTGCATGAAGCCTCCGGTCTCAGCGTCGTGATCGACCAGGCGCGCCTCGTTTCCCTGCCGAAGGGTGTGAAAACCGTCTATGTCGGCAATCCGGTCATCGCCGACATCCAGATGGTCGATCCGCAGCACGTATTCCTGCTGGGGAAGACTTTCGGCCTGACCAACATGATCGCGCTTGATCCTGACGGAAAGCAGATTTCGAACCAGCAGGTCGTCGTCACCAACAATTTCGCCGCGGTCACGATCAATCGCGGGCCGGACCAGTTCGACTACATGTGCACCCGCGGGCATTGCGAGACGGCGCCGCGTCCAGGCGATCCCAGCCCGTTCGTAACGACTACGGAAGGCGCGGTGGGCCAGCACGAAGGAGCTGCCTCCGGAGCCGGCACCACCGCGGCCACCGCCCCGACGGCGACGGCGCAGAATCAGTAAGCCCGGGGCCCGCCGGCACGCCGGTGCGGGATTGGTTCATGCAGAATCGGCCTCACCCTTCGACAAGCTCGGGGTGAGGTCATTTGTTTGACCCTCATGCCGAGCCCGTTTGTTTGACTCTCATGCTGGGCCTGTCGAAGCATGAGCCGGACGGCTCGTGACCACACTGGAAAACGCACAGGGCCTTTCCGGCCGAATCGCGGGCCGGCGCGGGATTACATCTTTCCGGTCAGCCGATGTCTTCGCGGCGATTGCCGGCTTCTCGGCCCTGCTGCTGATCTTTTGTCTCGCGACGCTCGTCTTTTTCTGGCCCGCCATGGCCCATCTGCACACGGCGGTGATCGGCCCTCCGGAAGACAACTTCAACGATTTCTGGGACACCTGGTACGCCGCGGTGGCGGCGGATCCGCACCATTTCTTTGCAACAAAGCTGCTGCGCTTTCCCGAGGGGACGTCGCTCGTCTATCAATCCTTCGCCTATCCGCAGGTCTTTGCGGTGGTTGCGCTCAGCCATGTTTTCGGCCGGGACCTTCCGACGCTCATCGCCCTTCAGAACCTCACCTCGCTCGCGTCCTTCCCTCTCGCGGGCATCGGCGCTTTCTATCTTGTGCGCCATTTCGCGCAGAGCACGCTCGGCGCGCTCGCCGGCGCGTTCGTGTTTGCGTTCAATCCGTCGCATATCGCCCAGGCGATGCACCACGCGGGTGTGTCGTCGATCGAGTTCCTGCCGTTCTTCGCGCTGTTCTATCTGTTCGCGCTCGAGCGGCGCAGCGTGGCATGGCTCGTGCCGGCAGCGGCCTTCTATGTGCTGAGCGCGCTCTCGTGCTGGTATTATCTGTTCTACGGCGCCTACTTCATGGGCTTTCAGCTGCTCTATGCGCGCATGCGCGACGGGGCCTGGCCGCGCGGCTGGCAGGTTACGGCACCGGTTTTGTGCGCGGCTCTTGCCGTGGCCGTCCTCTCTCCCCTGATCGTGCCGATGATGCTGGCGACGGGACCGTCCGTCTATGAGCCCGGCGGCGATATCGTCGTCGCCGATCTGCTCGGGTTCTTCACGTTCCCGCCGGAACATCTGCTGTCCGGACTTTCGCGCGGCCTTTTTGCCCGATTCACCGGGAACGCCTGGGAAGCGACCGCCTATCTCGGGCTCGTCAATCTCGCCATCCTCGGCTGGTACTGGCGGCGCGGCGGGGCCGCCCGCAATCCCCTGCTGCCCTACGTCCTGTCCGGCATGCTGGCGTTCTCCATTCTCGCCTGCGGAGAAACGCTCCATGTCGCCGGAGTCCTGACGCATCTGCCGTTGCCGGACGCCGGACTCGACAGGCTGCCCTTCTTCGCCAATGTGCGCACGCCGTCGCGCGCCATCGTGTTCGTATATCTGTTCCTCGCCATCGGCACGGGCTCGGCGCTCGCGGCCCTGTGGCAGCAGCGGACCAGGGTAAAAGCCGGTGCGATTGCCCTCGCCGTGCTTCTCGTTGCGGATTTCTATCCCGCAAATCTCCCGGCCACGCCCGTCGCCTGCGCGCCGGAACTGCGGGTGCTCGAAACGGGACGGCAGGGCGGTGTCGGCGTGCTCAACCTGCCATGGGGATATATGGAAGAGAACGCCTACATGCTGGAGCAGGTCTGCCATCACCTGCCGATCGTGGACGGCATGACCACGCGCGACATGGGCGACACGCTGCTGTTTCGCCTGTCGCTCAAGGACCTGACGCGCCAGCGCCGGCAGCTCACCGGCGCGCATGTGAAATATATCCTGCTGCATCGGCCGCGGCTGGGTCATTATCTCTGGAACGGCGAACTCGCACCGGTTGCGCAATTCCTGAAGACCTATCGCATAGTCGCGAGCGGCCCCGACATGGTGGTGCTCCGGGTCTATTAGAACAGCGCGGAAATTGTTTCACGTGAAACAATCGTTTGCGGTCTGGTTCTATTATTCCTGTGTTCTGCCTGTTCCGAGGCGATGCCGCGCCTGTTCCCGCGGCGAACAGATTTGCTGGCAAGTTACTGACGAAGAACGGCATTCCCGCATCCGGCGGCGCTTTGTTCCGGCGCCACGCGAAAACCCCCTGTTTTTGCCTGATATAACAGGGCGAGCCGGCGCCCGATCATCGCGCCCGCGAGCAGTATGATCGGCGGACCGATCGGCGCCAGCTGCGCGAGAAAAGCCGCCATCAGCAGATTGGCCGCGGCGAACAGGGCCCAGTCCGCGCGGTCGAACGCGGCGTCCTGCCACAGAAAGGCGAACGCGACGAGAAGCATCGGAAAGTCATATTCGTGCAGATAGGGCGTGGCGAGCATCGCCGCGACGACCAGACCGGCGGCCTTGAGCGCATAGGGGACGTTCCTTCGCCAAAGCCAGATCGCTGCGGCGGCGCAGACGAGAATTGTCGCGCCCTGCACCATCCACGCGGCGCGTTCGCCTGCGCCGGCGAAGCGGGCGATCGAATAAAAACTCTCGATTTTGCTCCAGCCTTCCCCGCCAAAGGAAAGCGTCGTCTGCGAGATCACCGGCAAAGCGTGCAGGAACGCAAGATAGCTCGCCGCGCCGAATGCCAGCGCCGCCGCCGCCGATGCGACCAGGATTGTCCCGCCGGCCGACAGGATGGCCCGCCAATAGCCGCCCGCGAGCAGAACGAACGGGATAAGGATTCCGAATTGCGGCTTGTACGCCATCAGGCCGAAAAACATACCGGCCAGCAGAGGGCGGCGCGGCAGCACGGCGAGGCCCGCGCCAAGGAGCGCTGCCGTCAGGAATCCGCCCTGACCGACAAAGGTGTTGATCAGCGCGGCCGGAGACGCACAGGCGACGACGATCGCCAGCCGCCGGGTTGCTATGCTCCGGATCGCAAGCGCAAAAGCGGCGCCCGTCGTCGTCATCCAGAGAAAGAATCCCGCCGTATAGGGCAGCGCGCCGAGCAACGCGGCAACGAAGAAAAACGGCGGCGGATAGTTCCAGTAGTAGTAATTCGGGAACGGGCCGCTCAGGCTGTTCTGCAACGCGTGCTGCGCGGCAATGTCGTAAGCGGCACCCGCACGACCGGACAGCGCCGTCAGGCCCGCCGCCCAATAGGCGATAAAGTCGGACGCGATCGGTTTTCCGTCCGGCGCCAGGATCCATTCATGCCGATAAAACATGATCGCCAGAATCGCGGCATAACCGGCGACAATCCCGAGTGCCGCGGCTGAAAGCGCCGGGCCATTCCGGGAACTGCGTATAGTCGGCTGCGACTGCGAGCTCACGGCCACAGGCTGGATATTTCCGTCGACCGTCGGAAGCGCAGTCGCCTTGTTGCTCAGTATTCCGGCCACGCATCAATCCATTCTGCGATCCCCTCCAATGTGCGCCGGCCGATATTAAGCATGGGTGCACGGGAGCGTCCGGCGCCCGAGGAAGGCCCGGCGGCGATGGCCAAATCTGGCGTCCGCCGGGACGCGGCCCCGAAATCCGGCAGATTCCGGTAAACATGGTGAACTGGACGACCGCGGAAAGATGGGGTAAAGTTCAATTCCCGGTCGATGACCACCGGAGCGGCAGCGCAACAGTTTATTCTGGCGGAGCGGGAGCCGTGCCATGATGCGCTTGAAAATCGGTCTCGTGTCTTTTCTTCTCGTCACTACGGGGGCGGTCGCGCATCCTCGCGGCCCGGTGAAACCGTCACCGCAGGCCCCCGTGTTGCTCGATCTCGGCAAGCTGCATCTGTTCCACCTGCCCGAGGCATCCGATCCGGCGACGGCTCAGCCAAAGCGGGAGGACTGGTCGGCCCAGCGTGCACTGCCGAACCTGTCCATGGGCGCGCTCCATGCTCAATTCGGGCAGGACGACAATCCATGGGCGCATCTGCAGAACTACCAGTCGCAGCTTGGCGGCAGCGCGTGGGAAGACCAGCAGAACAAGTCACACTCGGCCAAGCTTATGTTCGTCTGGCCGACCGGCAAATAGCGAATCCGCTTCACACGCTTGGGCCATTGGGATAGATGCTTGGCCGGGACCGGCGGGCGTCGCGCCCGCCATCGCAATGTGGGCCGGACGCCCGTGGTCCCAGGAAACAATCGACAAGGTTGTATGCGGATGTCGTACAAAGTCGCCGTGGTTGGCGCGACGGGCAGTGTCGGCCGGGAAATGCTGGGTGTTCTCGCGGAGCGCGCCTTTCCTGCGAGTGAAGTGGTGGCGCTCGCTTCCACCCGCTCGATCGGAACCGAGATCTCGTTCGGCGACAGCACGCTGAAAGTGAAGGCGCTGGATTATTACGACTTTGCTGGCACGGACATCGTGCTGATGTCGGCAGGTTCGGCGGTCTCCAAAGCGTGGGCACCAAAGATTGCGGCGGCCGGCGCGCTGGTGATCGACAATTCCTCCTGCTGGCGCATGGACCGCGGCGTTCCGCTGATCGTGCCCGAGGTCAATGCGGACGCGCTCGAAGGCGGCGCGCCGAAAGGCATCATCGCCAATCCCAATTGCTCGACGGCCGGGCTCGTGGTCGCGCTGAAACCGTTGCACGACGAAGCGAAGATCACGCGCGTGGTTTGCGCGACCTATCAATCCGTTTCCGGCGCCGGCAAAGATGCGATGGACGAATTATTCCGGCAGACCCGGGCCGTGTTCGTCGCTGATCCGATTGAGCGCCAGAAATTCACCAAACAGATCGCGTTCAATCTCATTCCGCACATCGGCAACTTCCTTGATTCGGGCTACACCCAGGAGGAATGGAAGATGATGGTCGAGACGCAGAAGATTCTCGATCCCGACATCCAGGTTGCGACAACCTGCGTGCGTGTGCCGGTATTCATTGGCCATTCCATCGCGGCCAACATCGAGTTCGAGCGCCCGATTACCGCACAACGGGCCCGCGCAATCCTGCGCGAGGCGCCGGGCGTCCTCGTCGTCGACAAGCGCGAGGATGGCGGCTACGTCACGCCGGTCGAGGCTGCCGGCGAGGACGCGACATATGTTTCGCGCATCCGCAAGGACCCCACCGTGGAGCACGGACTTTCGCTCTGGATTGTGAGCGACAACCTGCGGAAAGGTGCTGCGCTCAATGCCGTGCAGATCGCCGAATGCGTGATCAACCGCCAGCTACTGAAGAAGGCAGCGTAGGATTTTTCACCACAAAGAGCACAAATAGCACGAAGTCGTGTTCTTGATGCTCTTTGTGGAAATATTTTCTTCTATCAAATCTGCTCGATCTTCAGGTCGTTTGGAGAAAGTGTGTCGCTAAGCGCGTCCTGCTCGGCGATGAGGCGCAATTCGCTGCAGCCGCGGCTCGCCGACAGGATGCGATGGAGCGGGACCATGGCGCGAGCGAGTGAATCCCGCAGCTCGGCGCCGGAAAGCCGCTGCGCAACAAACAATGCGGCGAAGAGGTCGCCGCCGCCATGCGGCACCTCCGCAAAGCGCCGCGCAGATGCGAACCAGGCTTCGTCACGCGTTGCGGCGAGAATGCCGATACGTTCGCGACCGTCTGGAAGTGATGTTGCCGTGACGAGCGGCTTGCCGAGCCGATCGATGGCGACCCTCG
Organism: Rhizomicrobium sp.; assembly: GCA_036272695.1. Lineage (GTDB taxonomy): Bacteria > Pseudomonadota > Alphaproteobacteria > Micropepsales > Micropepsaceae > Rhizomicrobium. The sequence continues at coordinate 21,802 of DATAYG010000046.1, forward strand.
CATCTTCGACATTGCGCACCGGCAACCCCGAAAGCGTGACGAGTTCGAACGCATTCGGCGTTACGATATCGGCAAGCGGCAGAAGCGTTCGTGCCATCGCCTCCGCGACGCCAGGTTTGGCATAGGCCCGCCCGTCATCGCCGATGACCGGATCGAGGCAATAGAAGGCTTTCGTGTTCGCGCGTTTCACTTCCGAAACCGCATCTGCAATCATTTCCGCCTGTTCTGCGTTGCCGAGATAGCCGGAAAGAATTGCATCGCATTGCGCGAGCCAGCCATTCGCCGACAGGCCATCGAGCAGACACCGCAATCGCTCCGCAGCAACCGATTCCCCCTCCACATGGGGATAGCCGGCGTGGCTGGACAAAAGCACGGTCGGCAGCGCCCAGACCTCGTGACCAAGCCGCTGCAACGCGAACCGGGCGGCGCCGTGGCCCACATGACCGTAAACAACTTCAGACTGGAAGGAGAGGATGTTCATTGGTGAAGCCTGATCATCTCATTACTTGTCACGGCCTGCCAATGTGGGCCACCAAGGTCGAACGGCCCTGCATTGGGAAGATATAGAATACATTTTTCGCCTCCGGGAGATTCTGGGGCGTCACCTGGCTGGCCCGCGTTGCGGGGCATGACGCGCGAGTAGTGAAGAAATGCACCATTGGCGGGCTGCAAAAGCTGCGTTAAGTGTGTTTGAGCAACCGCGCAGGTCCTTCATGCGTATTCCCGTCCGCCCTCGCCGGACTGTGCTTTACCTCCCAGCCTCAAATGCGCGTGCGATCGAGAAAGCTCGCATGCTGCCCATTGATGCGCTTATTCTCGATCTCGAAGATGCCGTTGCGCCCGATGTGAAGGAACGGGCGCGGACGCAGGTTTGCGAGGCCGTGAAAGCGGGCGGATTCGGAAAGCGGGAACTCGTCATTCGGGTGAACGCACTCGCTACGCAGTGGGGCGAAGCGGATCTCACGGCCGCGGTCGATGCAAAACCGGATGCGATCCTCATTCCGAAAGTATCTGCTCCGGACGATCTGCAGAGACCGCAGGCCGCACTTGCCGAAAGCGCCGTTGCGCTGTGGGCGATGATCGAAACGCCGCGCGCCGTCCTCGACATCGCTTCCATTGCCGGCGCGGGCGGAAAACTCGCCTGTCTGGTGATGGGCACCAACGATCTCATCAAGGAGATGCGTGGAACGCATATGAGCGGTCGCGAAAATCTTTTCGCCGCGCTCGGCCTTTCGATCGCTGCGGCACGCGCCTACGGGCTCGCCATCATCGATGGCGTGTTCAACGATATCGCAGATGCAGACGGATTTCGCGCAAGCTGCCATCAGGGCCGGGCTTTCGGTTTCGACGGCAAGACGCTCATTCACCCGTCGCAGATTGCGTCATGCAACGAGGCTTTCGCGCCCGCGCCGGCAGAGATCACGTCGGCACGCAACATTATCGCTGCTTTCGAACTGCCGGAAAACAGCGGCAAAGGCGCCATCGCTGTGGACGGCCGTATGGTCGAGCGACTTCATCTCGAGATGGCGCATGCCACCATTGCGCTGGCCGAAGCGATCGATGTGGGCGCCGGCTGACGGCGCCACGCCACTCGAGACGGTTGTGCTCGATGCGCCATCGGGCCGGCTCGTCGGCCTGCGGCAGCGCCGGCTCCTCGTCTTCCGCGGAGTTCCCTACGCCCGGCGTCCAGTCGGTCCATTGCGCTGGCGCCTGCCGGAGTCTCTCGAAGCCTGGACGGGTGCGCGCGATGCAACGAGATTTGGGCCGGTCTGTCTGCAGGCGACCGCGCCCTTTGACGCGTTCCTCGGCGGCGCACTCAGTGAGCAGTCGGAGGATTGTCTTTATCTGAACATCTTCACGCCTTCGCCGGACGGCCTGAAACGGCCGGTGATGGTGTGGATCCATGGTGGCGCCTTTGTCATCGGCGCCGGAAGCCAACCCATCTATGACGGCAGCCGACTCGCTGCCCACGACGTGGTCATCGTCACGATCAACTACCGGCTCGGCATCTTCGGATTCCTTGCTCTTGCCGATGCGAGCGACGGGCATGCGCCCGGTATGGGCGCCGAAGGCCTGGCCGATCAGATGATGGCCCTCGACTGGGTGAGGCGGAATATTGAGGCGTTCGGAGGCGATCCCGGCAACGTAACGGTGTTCGGCGAATCCGCAGGTGCCATGTGCGTGGCGGCGCTGTTAGCTGCTCCGGCCGCAGCGGGCCTGTATCACAAGGCGATTCTGCAATCCGGTGCAGCTCATATCGGCCATGACCGCGAGCAGGCCGGACGCGTGGCGCGCGCGGTTCTGAGTGCATTGTCGTTATCGCCACGCGATGGGCATCACGCTGTGAATATGCCCGCCAGTCTGCTCCTGAAGGCACAGACAGCAATTCTTGCTTCCGCACATGACGGCAAGGATCTCCAGAAACTGGGACGATTACCGTTTCAGCCGTCAATTGATGGTCAGCTGTTACTGGAAAGACCAATCGATGCGCTCCGCCGTGGCGCGGCGCGGAACATTCCCATCATCGCCGGCACCACGCGCGAGGAATGGAAATTGTTCAGCGCGGCCGATCCACGGCTGCGGCTGATGACGCTCGCCGGCTTCGAAGCCCGCGTGGCCCATGTTGGCGGCGCAGCGACCCCCGCGCTGCTTCGGGCCTACGCCGAGGGGTCCGCCTTTGAACGTTACAACGCATTCATGGGCGACCGGACATTCGTGGTGCCCACCGAGCGATTGTTCGAGACGCGCGCAGCCGCGGCCCCGGCCTTCGCCTATCGCTTCGACTGGCGTTCACGATTTCTGCGCGGAATTTTCGGCTCGTGTCACGCGCTGGACCTCGGCTTTGTCTTTGGCACTCATGGCGATGGCATCGCATCCGCGTTTTTCGGCAAAGGCATTTTGGCGGAGCAGCTTGCCGATGACATGATGGCGTCGTGGACGGCTTTCGCACGCGCCGGCGATCCCTCGACTCCAGCGACCGGATCATGGCCGCATCGCGCCCCCGACCTTCGCCCAACTGTCGTCTTCGGCGATGGCCCGTCCCACCTTGGGACCGGCGCAGAAACAGCGCGTGCGGAAACGTGGAACACCGTGCCCGACTCTAAAATCGGCGCATGAAAATCCGACCCCAGTGAAAAAGGCGCCACTTTCGCCCGCGACGCTGACCTCCCCGCCATGGCTTATTGCGAATGATAATGCGAGCCATTCTCAAATCTGGGATTCGTGGATTACAGCCCAAGGGACGAAAGGCCCGAACGACCAACGATTGACCGCGACCCATGATGAAATTAAGACGCAGTCGCAAATATGGGAGATCGTCGTGTCCCTGACCGAAGCGGGCAACATCCGCAACCCGGATTTTCGCCCCGACCGCGACGCAACGTCGCGCCGGCGCCTCTCAGCGGCACCCCACTTGGCCGCGGTGGCTCTGACGATCGGCTTTCTTACTCGGCCGACATTGGCCGAGCCCGGAGATGCGGCTTCGGCCGACACCGGCAATACCGAAACCGTTGTGGTCGAGGGTCGGCGGATAACCGGTCCCGGCCTGTCAAGCAATGGAACCAGCGACTATTCGGTATCGCGCGCGGATATTGCCGCCCTGCCCGCCGGCGAAAATACGACTCTGACGGACATACTCACGCAGATGCCCGGCGTCGCGATCGACCAGAACGCGCAAATCCACATCCGCAACACGGAAGGTCCGCAGTTTCAATATCAGATCAACGGCGTTCTCGTTCCGCTGGATATCAACACCAACCCGCCATTCCTTTCGATGATCAATCCGCTTTTCATTTCGCGGCTCGATCTTCTAACCGGTGTTCTTCCCGCCCGTTATAGCTACGCCAGCGGCGGCGTTGTCGACATCCAGACCACAGACGGGTGCGACAATCCCGGCGGCAGCGCGACCGTATTTACGGGGCAACGCGAGATGCTGCAGCCCAGTGTTGAGTATGCGGGCTGCAGTGGATCACTTTCCTGGGTCGGGAGCCTGCTCTACAGCCAGAACAACATGGCATTCAGTTCGGCGACCCCCGGACCGAATGCCATTCACGACAGCCAACATCAGGGGCAGGGTTTCGGCGCGCTGTCTTACCCGCTCGATGCGGACACCAAGCTCAGCCTGATTGCTTCGGTCTCCGACAGCGACAACCAGCTTCCGAACGTTCCGGGCCTGGCACCTGAATTCGCACTTTCAAATGCGCCCGTCATCCCATCGTCGCAAATAAACTCTTACCTGAATTTTCGCGATTATCTCGGCATTCTTTCGCTCACAGGTGCACCGAGCGGGGAGCTATCCTACCAACTTTCCTATTCCCTGCATTCCATTTCGGAAGATTTCGAACCGGACGATGCGGGCGAGCTCATTTATCAGGGCGTAGCGTCGACCGCGTCCCACAAGGACTTCGACAATACTGTCCAGGGCGATCTGACCTATATCCTCGGCCGCCACACGCTCGGCACCGGGTTTTATTTCGGCTCCTATGACGTGACGGCCGACGACAGTTCTCGCGTCTTCCCGGTCGACTTGTCGGGCAACCAGACGAGCGATATCCCGATCGAAATTGTCAATAATGACGAGGCCGTTAATACCGTTTCGGGCGTGTATGTGAACGATCTCTGGAACATCGACTCGCAGCTTCGCGTGAATTTCGGGCTGCGCTGGGACCACCTCACGGGCTTTACGCACGGCAGCGCAATCGATCCGACCGTCAACTTGACCTGGACGCCGGCGCAGGAAACCGACATTCACGGCGGCTTCGCGCGCTACATGCAGGTGCCGAGTTTCCTCGGCATATCCCCCAACGCGCCCGTGGCTTTTGCCGGAACGACGGCGGAAGGACCGCCGGGCATCGTAACGCCGGAGGTGGAAAACGATTCGGAATGGGACGTCGGCATCGTCCATACACTGCTGCCTGGTCTCACCATTTCCGAAGATAATTTCTACGAGATCACCAAACATTATCTCGACACCGGCCAGTTTGGAGACGTCCCGATCTTCGCGCCGTTCAACTACGGCGACGGCTACATCTGGGGCGTCGAAGGCGCGGTTGCCTATAAGATGGATTCGTTATCCACCTACGCCAACGTCACGCTCGGCCGGAATTGGCAGAAGGGCGTCGACACGGGCCAATTCAATTTCGATCCCGACGAGCTCGCCTATATCCAGTCGCATTCCATCTTGCTCGACCACCAACCCCTGCTCG
>DATAYG010000047.1:0-14652 GCA_036272695.1 Rhizomicrobium sp.
CGCGCAACAAGAATGGCCGAATTCGCAAAAAACGCGATGACACCCGCGTGGATACCATGCGACAGGAAATTCCGGATTTCGCTCCCGGTTATCGAGGTGACGCTCACATCGGAACTGTGTTCAAGGCTTCTGGCGTCGAGACATTGGACCAGTATTTAAGTCTGCCACACAACAAACGGTATCTCAAAGGTAAGTGATCGACTCGATCGGTTTCGGCCGATCAATGCACATACGACAGGCTGGCGGGTGCTTTAATCGGCATCGTCGAGTTGGGCTTGCACTAGGGCCGCGAGATATTCTTCCATCCGGGAGAAATCCAAATCGCCTTCATCCCATTTCTGGTCGGCATGTTCCAGTGCCTGCTCGTAGCCCGCTCGATCGTCCTTTATGCGTTCGGGGAGGATTTTGCGACCTCCCAATAGAGCACCGTGCCGCACGCATAGGACGTAATAACATGCCGCCCGCGCGGTGCGTCCGTTTCCTTCGATGAATGGATGAATCCAGTTCAGTCGCCAGAGGCTGTATGCCGCCACCTCAACCGGCGAGTAGAGGTACCAGTTTTCGTGAACATGCGAGATGAACCGGTCCATCTCATCATCGACCGCATCGAAGTGTGGCGGTCGATGATTGCCGACGTAGATCGGTTCACGTCGGAACCTACCTCCGTGCTGCGCTATGCTCGAAACCGCTGCGTGATTGAGCGACCACAGCATATACTTGTCGAAAGCCGTGGGGTCGCCCTTCGTTAGTCCGATCTCGATGCAATTCGTAAGCAGGTCATACTGACGCAACAGGTTCTTTTCCTGAACCCGGTCATACAGTCCTTGATTCTCCTGTTCGAGAACAAGCACGGGCTTGGCAGATCCCCAGCTATGCTTTGGCGTCAGACGTGCGTGAGCCTGATCGTTTTCGCCGCACTACGCGCTGACGCCTTCGTGATCCTGGATCCTTTCGGAGCGTTTCCATAAGCGAAACTTGCCCTCTGCTCCGCTAGAACCTCGTCCGACACGCCGTTCTGTCGGTCCCGCTCAAAAAGCGCATCGAGTTCCGGTCGCTTTGGTGCTCTGGCAACGGTTGGTTTTCGTTCGGCCATGTTACGACCCCCATTTGGTCATATTGTGTTACGGTAAAAGGCGGAAACGCTCGGGATTGGCCGAGGTGCCCTCCATGGCTCTCCCGACGCCTTGGAACGAATCATACAGCAATTCTGACCGTACGCAATTAACGCATGATTGACGGAGGTGACGACGTTACGCCACAACTCGTTCGATCAGCTCTGGCGGGTCTTTCCCTGCACATTGCCGACAGCTGTGCCAACGGGCCGGCGTTCCGTCGTTTCCGCGGGGAAGCATGCCGCGATCGAGCATGGGGAGTGCCGAACCAGCGCTGCCGGTCGGCCCGCGCGAGCGTCGCTCGCATGCTGTTGTGGATCGGCGCGCAGAATGCGATCGGCTCTGTTGTAAGGGTCGTGAAGGTTTCGAGACTCGGTGCATCTGCAGGCGCGTCTTTCGACGCCGGCGTCTTCCGCTTAGCCCGCGTCGCCGCCCGCACTTTCCAAAAACGTCTCCGACGGGACGAAGAACAGCGAGCCCGTCTTCGGCGTGCTGAAATCCAGCAGACGGTCGTAATTGCCCGGCGGGCGGCCGATGAACATGTTCTCGAGCATCTGTTCGATCGTCGCCGGCGAACGCGCGTAACCGATGAAATAGGTGCCGAACTCGCCGGCGCCCACCCGGCCGAACGGCATGTTGTCGCGCACGATCTTTACCTCTTTGCCGTTCTCCACAATGGTCGTCAGCGCGTTATGCGCCGATGTGGGTTTCACGGAAGCGTCCAGCTCGATGTTGGAGAGCTTGGCGCGGCCGATGATGCGTTCCTGCGCCTCGGTCGGTTGGGCATTCCATTTCGGCAAGTCGTGCAGATATTTCTGCACGATCACATAGGTCCCGCCCGCGAAGCCCGATTCTTCGACGCCGATATAGACAGCCTCGTCTGCGGTTTGCTCGGTGGGGTTTTCCGAGCCGTCGACAAAGCCCAGAAGATCGCGATCATCGAAGTAGCGAAACCCGTAGGTCTCATCGACCAGAGAGATGGCGGTTCCGATCCGCGACGTTGTCTGAGCGGCAAGTTCGAAGCAAAGACCCATGTCGCGTGCGCGGATATGAAACAGCAGATCGCCCGGCGTGGCGACCGCATGCCGGGGACCGGACTTGATCTCCCTGAAGGGATGGAGCTGTGCCGGCCGCGGACTGCCGAACAGCCGGTCCTATGCGTTCGAGCCGATGCCCATGATGCAGGAGAGATTGGCCTCGATATCGCGGAAGCCGACCGACCGGACCAAAGCCGGAAGATCGGCGCAGAAGTCGCGAACTGCTGAAGTGCTTTGCGGGCCCTCGCCTATCGTCGCCACCAGGAATATCGCTGCACGCGTGAGCGGCTGAACGACCGATTGCGAGGCGGGTGGAAGATTTGCCCGGGCGCCGGACGTGCTCAATTTTTGTCCCCGATCCCGCGTTTCCATCCGAGCATAACCTGCCGGCTCGCGAATCTCTAAGTCTCAGTTTGCCGATTCTCGCCGGGCGTTGTGTCGACTTGAAATCCGCTCCGGACTGGAATAAGTTTTTCCTTGAAAGGAACCACTTATGGCCGCTGCCACCCTTACTCCACGCGAGGTTTCCGAGCTGTCGGGCACGCCGCGTCACGTGGTTGAGAAGGCCATCGAAGAAGGCGTGCTTCGGGTCCGCACCCCGGTCCGGGCCAAGGGACGCCGGATGCTGCCGCCGCACGCTGTCGTTTATGCCTCGCTGGTCTCCAAGATCGATCTCAAGCTCACTCCGGCACACAAGAAACGCCTGTATGAGGGGCTCGCCGGTCTCGGTCCGCGAGACATGCGCAAGGCGCGCCTTGAGCTCGCGCCGGCCGTGGAGATCGATGTCGGGCGGCTTGTCGGCAACGTTCTCGAACGGACCGAGCGCTACCGGGAGGTCCGCGATGCATCAATAAAGATCGATGAAACGATCATGGGCGGGACGCCTGTCATTCGGGGAACGCGCATGACGGTCTATTCGGTTCTGGGGCGAATCGAGCACGGCGAAACGGTCGATGACATAGTTGCTGACAATCCCGATCTTGATCGCGAGACTATTGAAGCAGCAATAACCTACGCCCGCTCGCATCCTCCGATGGGCCGCCCTTCGGGACGGCCGTGGGTCGATGCTGCGTGAAGCTTTTCGTCGACGAGTCGCTTTCGCCGCGGATTGCAGAACGCCTCAACAAGAGCGGAATCCATGACGCCATCCATCCGCTTCATGTGGGGCGTCGGGGCGAACCGGACCATCGTGTTGTTGCGTGGTGTATCAAGGAAGATCGGATCATTGTTACCCAGAACGCGCGCGACTTCCGACGATTGATCGGCAACGCTGGAATTCATCCGGGTCTCATTATCGTGCCTGCGGTTGACCGCGAGGGCACATGGGCGTTCCTTCAGGCCGCGATCACCCATCTCACTGGGAAGGGTGAAGCCGCGGATGCGATCGTCAATCATGTTCTGGAGATCAATGAATCCGGACGGATTTCCATCTTTGCGCTTCCACAGTCATAACCCTGAATAGGGGCTCACGTCCTCCGGTACCAGCAATTTGCGCGAGCACGTGCGCGTCATTCCGGCGAGCGTATATCCGTCATGGCCAGCCTCGCCGTCTCGTTGGTCGCGAAGCCCGGGCCGCTCAGGTGAATTTGCGCGTTGCGTTTCTTTCCGATCAGGTCGATCCCGGACGGGCGGTAGAAATTCCGGCCGCGAACGGCAGCCATGTCGAGGCTTACCGGGTCGGCGATCAGTTCCAGCTCCAGCGGGCCGATCCTGAGCCACAAGCCCGTGATGGGATTTGTTTGTTCAGCCGATACGCGATTGCGTATGCTCAGCGTCTGGAACCTGCTCACATAGAGTCCGCGCGGAGCACCGAGTGCACCACTCCGAAGTGCATTCAGGAAAATGCCGGTATCCAGAGGCAGAAAGTTCTCCAGAACAGCCTCGTCTTCGGTCTTCAATACCGTGTGGTAGGCGCCGAACAGAAGTTTCAGCAGCCAGAGTTCGAGTCCCTCGCCGCTGACGGCGGTCAAAGTCGTTTTGGTCGCCAGCGATTTCATCGTCACATAGGCGACCGCATCCAGAATATTGCGGAACGCCTGAAGTGCAACGGCATCGAGTGACGCAAGGGGGCCATGGTGACGATTGCAGAGGATGCTTGAATTGATGTCCTCGCCGTGCACAGCAGCGGGCCGTTCCGGCTCGTCCCACGGAAAATCCACGGCGACCACATCGGTGCGCAAGAGATCGCATACTTCGCCGGAAAAATAAGCGCCTGCCGCCATATCCTGCGAGCAATTGTTCGTTTTTCGCAGGTAACAATCCGGGTGCGCGTAGCCCGTCTTCTCGCCGGCGGGGTTCGGCGAGGGAATTTTGACCCTGAACGACCCGTCCGCCGCCATGCAGCACGTCACTGTGGTCTTGCCGCTGCGGCACGGGCACGGACCATGTGGATCGACCACGATATAATCTGTTTTGGGGGCCATCGCCGGATCCGCGCGCGCTCAGGATGGAAGCAATTGGCGCAATTCGCCGAGCCACGGCTCGTAATTCCGCCAGCGCTGCATCGATGTTTTATAAACCGGCTGGCGCGCCTGCCAGGCGCTTGCGGTGTCGATGGCGCGCCTGTTGTGCTCGGGCCGGAGACAAAGATCGTTCCAATCAAGGCCGGTGAATGCAACCACCCGCCTCGTTTCGGTTTCGCGGTCCGCGATCAGCCGCTCGTAGTCCACCTCCGTGAAAACATCAGCTGGCAGGACTTTGCGCCAATGATCCATCAGCCGGAGATATTGTTGGTAGCAGAACGCCAGGTCGTCTTTCCTCGCCGCGAAAGTCACCCGGCTCTTGAGGAGGTTGGAATAGATCGACAGACATGTGTCGACGGGATCGCGCCGGCAATGGATGATTCTGGCGCTCGGCATCAGCGCGTGGATCGCTCCGAGACGCAGGCAATTGAACGGCAGTTTGTCGGTGACGCGCGCTGCAGCGGGCCCCTTTTTCTGCAGGACGGACAAATATTTCGCGACCGCTGAGCGCGAGCGTTCCGGATCGAATTCAGCGGTGCGCGAATCGACCTCGATGTCACCCGGCGTCCATACCGTCAGTTCGCCGCCTGCGGCGATGTCCGGATGGCTGGACAGGATCTGCTCCACCAGTGTCGTGCCCGAGCGATACATGCCGACAATGAAAAGCGGCCTTGAATCCGGTGTTCCCGTGGCGGCGGCAGACGCAATAAATTCGCGCGTATAGCGACGAATGGTTTGATCGATCATGGCAGCGAAACCAGCCCGATCGAATTTGAGGTCGCGCCCGCGTGCCGCGTTGGCGGCATCGAATTGCTCCATGGCATGAGCATAGTCGCCGCAATCGTCGTAGATTTTCCCCAGCGCGAAATGCACGGCCATCCGGTTGAAATCATTTAGGTCGCCGCGCTGCAACACGGCGCGCATGCGAGCGACAATGGAACCGTCACCGGCGGAATATTTCCGGCAATCCGCAAGTCCTATCCAGCATCGGCCTTCAATCGGATTGAGTCCCAACGCCTCTTCAAAAGAGACCGCTGCTTCGTCGAAGCGGCCCTGGGCGTAGCAAAGACCCGCAAGAGTGGCATGCGCGGCACTGCTCTCAGGCGCGAGCGCAACTGCCTTGCGTGCCCATTCTTCGGCGCCCGGGATATCGCCCACCAGCAGCCGGGCATCCGAATGGTACAGCCGCGCCTGCGTCGTATCAGGTTTGATGGCAGCTGCCCTTTCGTAGCAGTCGCTCGCCTCGTCCATTCTGCTGTACGACGTATAAAGCTGGGCCAGACGGAGGAGCACGTCGCCAGATTGCGGCGCCAGTTCCGACGCTCTTCGATAGGCCTCGATCGCCGGTTCGTGCAGATTTTGACGGTCATAGGAGGTGGCGATGTCCCGCCAGGCCGCCCCGGAGTCGGGCCGCAACGTCAAAGCGCGAAGGAGGACAGAGCTTGCGTCGACAAACCGTCCGATGTGCAACAATGCCGAGCCAAGCGCGTGGTGGGCCTCGAAATATTTGGGGTCCGAGCGGATCGCCGCATTCAGAAACGGAATGGCGTCCGACGTCCGGCCGGATTTCAGCGCTTCGAGGCCGCGCTGGAAATGTATTCGTGCAGCCTGCGGATCTGATGGCGACACATTTGCTGCCACGGCACCGGCGCCGCAGCATCGCTTGTATTTTTCGCCGCTGCCGCAGGGGCACGGGGCATTTCGCGATACGTTTGACCACGTCCCCGACCCGCGCTGCGCATCATTCGTCATCGAACACGAAGACTCCAGAACCGATGAAAGGTCGCGGAATGTGGGAACCTGTGTAATGACTTGTCCCCGCGGTTTCAAGCGCCCGGCGTCACAACCTCGACTCGTCCTCTAAACATATCAGGGAGTAAATATTCAGGCCGCCGGTATTATTTGCTGGGCTTCGTCATCAGCTCCGTGTAACGTCGTTGCATCTCTTCGGGCGTGACATCCTCAATGTGGCCGCCAAGAAGCCATTCGTGGCCGAACGGGTCGCGCACCGTACCGGAGCGCTCGCCATAGAAGTGATTTTCAAGCGGCCGCACGATGGTCGCGCCGGCACGCACGGCGCGTTCGAAGGCGGCGTCGACATCGTCCACATGCAAATGAAGGCTGAACGTCGTACCGCCGAGCAGGCGTGGGCCTTTTATTCCATGCTCGGGATATTCGTCGGACAGCATGACCGTTGCGGGCCCGATGCGAACCTCCGCGTGACCGATGCGGCCGCGCGGCTCCTGAAGCCGGAACAACTCGTGCGCCCCAAATGCCGTTTCATAGAATGCGATCGCTGCGGCCGCATCGTGGACCCGCAAATAGGGATAAACTTCGCTGATTTCCGCCATTGTGACCTCGCAGATTTCGCGCCGACCGCTTCACGCTCAGGGCGCATCGCCACCCTTCATGGCGCAACTGGAACCGGGCGTCTTGGATCTTTTTTACCTCGCGCAACCGGCAGCCGGATGCCCAAATAATCCGCGGGCAATTGCCGCTCAATGCATCCGGGGATCGCGGTTTTTTTTGCAATTCTCGTTGGCGGGCGCTTCTGCAGACGCCTCATGTGCCATATGTAGGGCCCGCGCGGCCATTTGGGCCAACTCGACCCATTGGCCGGCGAGCCTTGCGTAAGTTACCTTAAGAACAATGTCCGCAGCGCGCTCCGAAGCGCTCTGAGCTGCTTCGGCCAGTTCGAGAAATCGCGCGATCCGTTCTTCGTAAACGTCTTCTGTCTGCAAGGCCCAACTCCACCCGGCAAACGCCCCTGCTACGTGCCGAGTTGCGCTGTTAGCCGATTCTTCACCGCATTTCCAGCGCGCGGAAGCGCAAAACCGTGGCGCAAATCACACGCTTCGCTGGGATGCCGATTCCGCCGCTGTTATTTGCCTGCAGGTGCGGGCTTTTCCTTTGCCTCCCGCAACCGCTTTACGAGCAGTTCGGCCTCGGCCCGCGCTTCCGGCCGCTCGCTCTCGTTGTCCGCGATTGCGTTCATTATGCCGATCCATTCATCGCAACGCGCGGGCTCCTTCCAGGCCTCGGGATTGTCGGCCAGACTCTGCGCCTCCGCGAACGGGTCGTCCGTCATTTTTGTCTTCCTCCAGGATCGCATCTTTCTGCTGAATGATGATGCGGGCTTGCCAGATCCACAGGACGATACTGTGTCGGCGTCATCCCGGCATGCTCGCGGAATTCTCGAATCAGGTGTGACTGATCGGAATATCCGGCCTCGGCCGCCAGGTCGGCCATGTGGCCCGGACCATTCTGTGCAACCGCCAGGAGAATACGCGCAAAGCGTCTCACGCGGTAGTAGCGGCCGGGGGTTAGTCCCACGGCGGTGTGAAACAGGTCGATGAAGTGCCGGGGGCTGAGATTGAGCTCACGCCGGATGTCGTCGACGCGGACGCGCGCCCGTCGCGCCCGTTGAAGCGCGTGTGCCACTGCGGGATGGATCAGAAGCGGCTGCCGCAACCGGCCCAGGAGTTCCTGCTCCAGAATCTGGAAAACGGCGGTTGGGCGCGCGGCTTCACATAAGCGTTCGTGGAGTATGTCGGCGCGCGGACCCCATAGCGCATTCATCATGACGTGCTGCCCGGCCAGTTCCGATGACGGTATGCCGATAATCGCCTCTGCGGCGCCGGGCTGAAGCGCAATTCCGGCCACAGCGCCCGCAGGTTTGGGGCCGGACATATAGAAGCCCGATTGCGGTCCATGTGCGATGCCGCGTTTCCACTGAAAAACTTCCCTTCCGGGCGATGCGGCCCGGCAGGCCATCGGCAGATCGTGAAGCGGGAAGACGACATAGGCGGCGCCGGTGGGCAGCATGTGTTCCACCGCATCAAGCGGCGCATTTCGCTCCGACCACCATAGACACTCGACCAGTTTGTCGAGCGGCGGGGCGGGACGATGCTTCACTGCTGACATGGTGCGAATCCCAGCATGCGCGCGCGCCGTCACGCATCGGATGATGTTTCGCGGCGGCGGAGCCGGCGTGCGAAAAAATCGCCGAGCACTTCGATCCGTTTCGCCCTGGGACCTCCGGGCGGCGTCACCCAATAGACAGCGCCCGCCGCCAATTGCCAGTCGGGCAATACGATCTCGAGGCGTTTCTTGCTCAGCGCATCGCGCGCAATGAATTCCGGCAGGATACCGAGCCCGATACCGGCGATCAGACTCGGCAGCATGGTCTCGCCGTTATTCACCCTGAGTGGCCCCTGCGGTCGCACGCTCGCCACCTCGCCGGAGGATTTTCGACGGAAGCGCCAGCTGTCCTGCGTGAGCTGATAGGAATAACTCAGGCACACATGCTCGCCGAGTTCGAGCGGATGCCTGGGGCGGCCGTGGGCATCGAGATAGGCGGGCGCGGCCAGCAGATGCGTCGGCATGGCGCAGAGACGCCGGGCGACAAGCGAAGAGTCCGCCATGCTCGCAATACGGATTGCAGCGTCGAAACCGTCGCCGATGATCTCAACCACTGCATCGCTCAAATGCAGATCGATCGAAATCTCAGGATATCCACGCAAGAACTCGGGCAGGAGCGGCGCGAGGTAAAGCACGCCGAATGACATCGGCGCGGCGAGCCGCACAAGTCCGCGCGGGTTGGCCGATTGCAACAGTGCCTCGTTCTCGGCTGCCTCGCCTTCCGCCAGCATTGCGGCCGCACGCACGGCAAGCCGGCGCCCCGCGTCAGTGAGCGCAAGCTTGCGCGAGGTGCGATTGAACAGGCGAGCCCCGAGCTTTTCTTCCACGCGAGCCACGGCTTTCGAGATCGTTGCCTTCGAAAGCTTGAGCTCCCTCGCAGTGCCGGCAAACGACCTGAGCTCCGCCACTTTGGCAAAGATCGCAAGCCCTTCGAGATCCGGCAGCTCCGGCATGGTCAAATTACGGAAACGATGCGTTTCATCCGTTTCTATTTCTGATCGGCATGCACGACAATACGTAACCAGTCGGAAACGGCCGGGCGACCGGGCTCAAGGCCGAAAGGAGAAGACAGATGATCGAACGCAGACCGTTTAACGAACTCGGCGGCGCGGACCATGGCTGGTTGCGCGCACGGCATCATTTTTCGTTCGCGGACTATCACGACCCGAAGCGGATGGGGTGGGGTGCACTGCGCGTCTGGAACGATGACGAGATCGAGCCCAATACCGGCTTCCCGCCTCATCCGCACGCCAACATGGAAATCATTACCTATGTCCGCGACGGTGCCATCACCCACAAGGACAACATGGGCAATGAGGGCCGCACCGAGGCCGGCGACGTCCAGGTGATGAGCGCGGGGAGCGGCATCCGTCACGCCGAATATAATCTGGAGCCGGGTGTGACCAGGATATTCCAGATCTGGATCCAGCCAACGAAAGCGGGCGGATCGCCGGGCTGGGGTGCGAAGCCATTTCCGAAAGCGGAGCGCTCCGGCCATTTCGTCATACTCGCAAGCGGATTCGGCAACGATAACGATGCGCTTCCGATCCGCGCCGACGCGCGAGTTCTGGGTGCGACGCTCAAGGCCGGGGAAACGGCCGAATACGCGATCGGCGCAACGCGCCACGGCTATCTCGTGCCGGCAACGGGTGTGGTCGAAATCGACGGCGCGCGAGTTCATGCACGCGACGGCGCGGCAATCAGCAATGTCGACGTGCTTAAGGTAACGGCGCTGGAAGATTCCGAACTCATCCTCGTCGACGTGGCGTGATCTGGCGCAGCAGACGCGGCCAGTTATTGGCACGCCCGCTATCTGGACGGATGCGCTGCTTCCCATCTCATGCAGTTCGCATAAGTACCGTCATTGACGATCTTCTGCGTATCGCGGTCCAGCCCGCTTGCCGCAGCGTCTTCCGCGCGCTGCTTTGCGACGGCCAGACAGTGCGCCACTGCAACCGGCTGCGGTGAAGCGGACAATGATCGTGTCATCGTCGGTCCGGTTTCGGCAGGCATAACCGGCGGCGCAGGTTCGGCAACGACCGGAGCAGCCTGCGTCGTCCGTTCAACGGCCGGCGCAGGAGAGGCGGTCACAGGTGGCGGAGTGGCAGGGAGTGGTTGCGGCATCGCTTCCGCGATAACCGGAGCAGCCGGCGCCGACGGCTCTACCGACGGTGCCGGCGCAGGCGGCGGGGCTTGGGGTGCGGGTGACATTGCAGCGGGTGGCGATGGCGGCGCAGTTTCTGTTGCGACAGGCGCCGCCGGCGCTGTCTGCTCGACGGGTGGCACACTGGGGGCCGGAGTGGGTGGCGGAGCTTCGGGCACGGCAACGGGCGACGGCGCGGTTTCAGGGACGGCGCGATCGGTCGATGCTGTCACCCGGGTCGGCAACGGTGACGAGGTTCCTGGCGAGCCGGCAGGCGGCGGCGCACTCTCAGCGGGCACTGGCATTGTCGACGCTTTCTCTTCGACGGGAGGAGATATGAGGACAGCCGGACCCCGTCCCCCCAGGGTTTGCGGTTCCGCGACCGCGATTTGCGCAGGATGTCGCAATGCTGTTGCCACCGCTTCGCTCTCGGGCCGGACATTCGACGGGTGCTGATCGAAATATCCGCCGCAGCCCGAAAGGGCCACCGTTACGGCTGCGAACAGGACGCGGCTCGACATGATCGGAATCCAGCTTCGGAATTGACCGTCCATCTAGTCCAACAGGCGACCCGAGGCCCAGAGCGCCGTCCGCTTTTGCGACGGTGACAGCGCCGCGCAGCAAACGATTGATTTACCACATGCGTGAACAATGCAGCAGGCGTCCCGCAATCAGGCAGGCCGCGAGGAAGGCATGTGGACCACGGAACGCGCATGAGAGCACACTCGACTGCCGTTTCGGACGGAATTCCCCTTGAGCTGACTCCGCTCGTCATGCCCTATGGGCGGGACCGGCGTGTGACGCTCAGGATCGAGCGGATGCCGCACCGCGCACGCTTGTCGCGCGGTCGCAACAATGGCGACGGCTCCTGGTCGCTGACCCGAGACGAGCTCGAAGGGGTCGAATATCTGCCGCCAAAAGGCGCAACCGAATCTCCCACGCTCACCGTGCGCATCATCGGTCTGGACAGCGACGACGGCACCACCCTTTCAGTGCTCGAGTATCCGGTACTTCCCAGCGACATGGATGCGGAGTCCGCATCCGATGACATTGTACAGGGCACGGCGCGCCGCGAGGAATTGCGGAGCCTGCGCAACGACCTCACGAAAACCAAAGCAGCAATCCGCGTGCTTCAGTCCGAACTCGACGCATCGCGGAAATCCTTCGATACCGAACTCGAAGAGCGGCTGAACGAAGCCGCCGGCGAGGCCGCCTCGGCGCTCGAGGAACGACGTGCAGCCTGGCAGGCTGAAACGCGTGATCGCACCGCGAAGGCCGAGGCGCGTGCGCAGGAACGCCTCGATCAGGCGCGCAAGCGCTGGGAACGCGATACCGAGTCCGGATTGTCACGGGCCGAAGAAGCGTGGAAGAGCGCCGAAGCCGCGAGGCTCGCCGAAACCGAGGCGCGGTGGCGGGAACATTTTGCCCGGGCGCTCGCAAAGGAGACGGCCCAACTCAGAAAAGTCGAGGCGGAACTCGCCGAGGCGCGCAACCGCATTACTTCAAGCGCATCCGGCGAGACGGAGCTGCGCCGTTTCGAGGATGAAATCAGCAATCTCCGCGCGGCGGCTGCCGAACGCGAGAAGCGTGCCGCCGAAGCGCAGGCCACCGCGACAGCAGAGGCCCGCGAGCAAACACGCCGCGAACTCGCGGCGGCCCTGTCGCAGGCCGAGCAAAAGTGGAAGGCAGCGGAGGATAAACGTCTCATCGCTTCGGAAGCCGCGTGGAAGGAATTTTCGGATCGCACGGTTGCGGAGTTGGCGCGACGCCTCGAACAGACCGAATCGGAACTTCTCGATGCGCGTGCCGAGGGTAAATCCGCGCGTGAGCGGCGTGATACGGCCGAAACCAAACGCCTGCGCGCGGAGCTGTCGACCGCCCTTCAGACGATCTCGGCGCGCGAAAAGGAGATTGCCGCGGCCAAGGCAGCGGCGGATCAGTCCGTAAAGCGCGCGGAAGAACTTGCTGTCACGGTCAGCAAGGCTGAAGCGGTCTGGAAGAAAGAGGAAGCGAAACGGTTGGCGGCTGCGGAAGCGCGCTGGAACGAGCAATCTGCCCAGACGGTTGCGGACGTTTCAACGAGACTGCAACGTAGCGAAGCGGCACTCGCCAAGGCACAGGCAGAACTCAAATCGGCGCGGGACCGGCGCGACGATGCCGAACTTCGCCGTGTAAACGACGCGCTCGCAGATACGCGGACAAAACTGTCGCAGGGTGAAGCCGAACTCATCAGGGCACAGACGGCGGCCGATGATGCTCTCGCTCAGGCTCACCAGGATTTCGAGCGCAAGTTTGCCCAAGCGAAAGAGGTTTGGGGAGTCGAGGAAGCTGCGCGGCTCGTCGAGGCCAAGTCGGAGTGGAAAACGCAATCCGATCGCCTTTTCAAGCAGGCAACAATACGCATGGAAGGGGCGGAAGCGGCGCTCGCCGAGGCACGCGCAACCGCCAGCACTGCTCAGGATCGCCGCGAAGGCGCCGAACTGAAGCGGCTCCGTGCCGAATTCGCTACGGCGCGCGAGACGCTTGCGGATCGCGAGGCCGAACTCGCAGAAGCCAAAGTGGCCGCCAGCCGCGAGCGCGAACGCAATCGCGGAGATGTCGAAGCAGCCCTCGCGAAGGCCGAAGAAAGCTGGAAAGCCGCCGAGGCCGTCCGCCTCGCCGAAGTCGAGACGCGGGAACGCGAACGGGGCCAACGCGCACTTGCCGAGGCAATGGGGCGTCTCGAACGCACGGAAGCTACATTGAATGAAACGCGCGTCCAGTTGGAGGGCGAGCGGGAACGCGGCGTGGTCGCGCTCGCGGAGACACGGACCCGGCTGGAGAAGACCGAATCCGCGTTGCAGGATGCGCGCAACCGGATCGAATCCATGCGCGATCCGATCAACGAAACCGAAGTCGAACGGCTGCGCTCCGATCTCGCTTCCTTGCAGGTTGCGATCGACGATCGCGACGCCGAACTGGCAGAGGCGCGCGCCACTACGCGCCGCTCGCGCGAAGAATGGAATACGCGGATCCAGGCATCCGTCATGCGGGCGCGCGACGAATGGCGGGCGGAGGAAGATCGCCGCATGGTGGCCGCACGAAGGCAGTGGGAAAGTGACGCACGCCTCAAAGGTACGGTCGGGTTCGCGGCCGAAATGCAAGCCGAACCGCCGGAAGAACAGAAGAAAGAAAAGCGACTCGCCATCGACATCGTGCTCGCGGCAGCGCTTGCCGTTCTCGTCGTCGCGGGATTCTCCTTCTACCCGCAGATCAGTTCGCTCCTGACCGGGGTGCCCGTCGGCTCACCTATCGGAATGACAAAAGCGGCCGCGTCGGTGCGGCCTCAGCTGCCCGCCACGCCGCCGCTGCCACAGGCGCTGATCACCGTATCAGCTGCAAAATTGCGCGCGAGTCCGTCGACTGATGCGCACGCGATAGTCACAATCGCGCGCGGCTTCGACGTGGCGCTACTGGGTCAGAGCGGCGGATGGACGCATGTGCGCATCGCGGGTAAAGACGGAAAAGCCGCGCGCGACGGCTGGGTCCGTTCGACCTCTCTGAAACAGTTACCCGGCGCACCGCGAAATTGACCAACACCTCAAACTGAAGCGCCGGTGACGCATTGCGAATCTCGCGCGCTGGCCTTGGCAGCACGACCGGATTGCGAGAAAATCATCGCAGCCGCGCGATGGGCGCGCCCATCGGGGAACCACCATGTCAGCATATCGAGAAGTTTCCGACATCATTCGCTCGCCATCAGCTCTCGTTTGCGCGGCAGTCTTTTTGTCCGGGTGGACGTCAACAGCAGATGCCAAGGTGAAATACGTTACCATCGCTGTCGACAAAGACGGAACCTCGCCAACCGGTATCAACACCAAAGGTTTCGTCGCTGGTTATTATACGAGCCGAACCCAGAATGGCGGATTTCTGCGCGCGCCGAACGGTACGACCACTACGTTTACGCTGTCGGGGGCACTTGAAGTGTTCGACATGGG
>DATAYG010000048.1:0-12067 GCA_036272695.1 Rhizomicrobium sp.
GCCAGAACGCCAGGCGAGAGCATGTCTTCTCCCGGCGCGCCTTTGCCGCATTCTCGTAGAGCACGTTCGGCCCTGCTACGACCATGGTGGCGTAGTAGACTGTTCGGCTGAGCCCGTTGGAACGAGCACCGGCCACGAGGCGATAAAGGTTGGCCACGATGCCCGAGGCAGTGAACCCAGCAGTCATCGCAAACAAGATGACGATAAAGTCGTGCAGCATACAGCTTCGTCCCCTCGCCCTACCCCAATGCAGCCGATGTGCCGCTGAAACGGGATCAGGATTACCCCGATCTGTGTCTTTTTGGGATCAGATTGCTGAATTGAGCGGGGGATTCCAAGCAGAGTGCGGCAACCGCTCATCGAATATGATTACCGGGCAGCAACCTCGGCAAAGTACCTGTAGATATATGAAGCGAGTCGCGGGTCGCTTGCCGACGCATGGATAGCGGGAAGTCTCGAAGCGAGGTCACAGGGCATTCCGGCTGGCTGATTCCGCTCGGCGTCTTTGTCGTAACTGCGGGGCTGTCGGCTCTCGTGCTCGGCTACTATCTGGCGCCGAGTCCCTCATCGTTCATCGAACAAAGGCCCTCGCCAGCCCCGCGCACGGATCCGGTGACGATCACGGTGCGCGGCCGTAAGTTTACCGTCCCGGCAAATTACCTGGAATACGCTGGTGCGCGACGGGGCGGTCCGCAAAGGAACGTCGCATTGTTTGCGGCACTACCGGACTTTCACGGGTATACGGACGCGGAAGCACATGTTTTCCTTCTCAACGCGCCGGACTCCCCCGTCGTTTACATGCTGTTGGGCGACGAGCGTTACGACCTTTCGGAAAGCCAACGACTCCAGCGCATCTATCTCGATTATGTGGTCGACCCGAGAGGTCAGCCTGCCCCCTTCGGATTGACCGAATACCAGTTCCGTGACGACTCCGGTTACCGTGGCGAAGACCTCTTCGTCGGGCAGATCGGCAAGCACGTTGTCGTGCTCCGATGCGACCGCAAGTCAGCGCATGTGCCGAGCCCGAGCTGTCTCAGGGACGAACGGCTCCCGCACCACCTTTCGCTGAGCTATCGGTTCAAGCGAGCTCAATTGTCGCGCTGGAAGGAGATCGCGACCGGCGTCGACCGTCTGATGCACCGGTTCGCGCACCGGAGCTGACCGCGATCAGGAGCGCGAGGCCGGCGCCGGCGGGAGGTCCATTTCCAGGATTGCCATCTGAAACGCGTAGGAGATGTCGCCGTCTTCCTCGTCGCGGAAGATGATGCCGATGAACTCGCCGGCGACGTGCACCTCAACGGAATCCGACTGATTTGGCCGCTCCACCACGCTGATGGTGTCGAGCCGGAACAGGTTGCGCAGATATTTTTCGAGGCGCCAGATTTCGCTGCGGGTCAAAGGATCACTCGCCGATTGGGTCGGGCAATGAAGTGGCACGCGGGCAGCCCGGGGGTCAAGCGCAGGGACCCCGATTCGAAGCTTCCCGCGCAGCGTCTCGTGCAGCATGATCGTCCCATGAGCGGTGAATTCCCACAGGGTTACTATGCGGCAAGTGCGGCACCACGCCCGGACCGCGTGCCACTCTCCGGGGTCGTGCGGTCGGATTTCTGCGTGGTTGGCGCCGGCTTCACGGGTTTGAATGCGGCCTTGGCGCTAGCGGAGGCCGGCGCGCGGGTGATTGTGGTCGAAGCGGAACAGGTGGGGTTCGCGGCGTCCGGCCGCAATGGCGGCCAAATCCACACGGGGGTGCGCAAAACGCAAGCGGAACTCGAGGTATGGCTTGGTCCCCTGCACGCGCGCGACTTGTGGAATCTGAGCGACGAGTCCAAGTCCCTGCTCTGCGATCGCATCGCCGAACATGATATCGCCTGCGATCTCAAGCACGGGCTTGTGATCGCGGCACACGATCGCGCGGCGCTGCGCGAACTTTCGCAAGACACGGAGCATCTGTCCGCGGCCTACGGCTATCGCGCGCGCATGATGGACGCGACGAAGACCGCGGAGCAGTTGGGCACCGATGTGTATCCCGGTGCGCGGTGGGACGGCGGCGGAGGGCATTTGCATCCGCTGAAGTATGCACGCGGGCTCGCTGCGGCTGCCGAAACTGCGGGCGTGCAGATCTTCGAACATTCCCAAGTACAAACTCTCGACGAAGACAAAGACCGCGTGAACCTCCGCTGCGCGAACGGCACGATTGCAGCCGGCAAAGTGCTGCTCGCGACGGACGCATTTACGGGCAACATCGCGCCGATGCTGGCGCCGTATATCGCCCACGTCGAAAGCTTCGTTGTGGCGACGGCGCCGCTTTCACCGGAACTGTCCGCGCGCGTATTGCCCTTAGACGCGGCAGTGGCCGATACGCGCCATGTGCTCGACTACTACCGCAAGAGCGCCGACCACCGCATGCTCTATGCCGGCCGCGAAGCCTATTGGTCGGCACCGAAGGACATCGCGCGCCTGGTGCGCCCGCGGATGGCGAAGGTGTACCCGATGCTGGCCGACGCAGCCATCGAGTTTGCCTGGTGCGGCACGGTCGGCATCACACGGACGCGCATGCCGCATCTGGGGCGCCTTTCAGAGCGTGTGCTGTACGCGCATGGCTATTCGGGTCAGGGCGTCGCGCTCGCCAACGTGGGAGGCGTCGTCATGGCGGAGGCTGCCTTGGGACAGCCTGAGCGATTCGACGTGTTTGCGCGCGTGCCGGCGCACAAATTTCCCGGCGGCGCACTGCTGCGAAAGCCGCTGGTGGCCGCGGCGCTTACCGGGTTCAAGATCCTGGACGCACTCTAAGCCGATGCGACATGCGTCGGCAGTTCAGATTTGGAAATCCGCACCCTCGAGGCACTGCTGCATGTCCTGAGACGGCCGCTCGGAACCGGCCTGGCCGATCACCTTTGCGGGAACCCCGGCAACCGTGGTGTGCGGAGGAACAGATTTCAGGACAACGCTGCCGGCACCGACACGCGAGAACTCACCGATCTCGATGTTTCCGAGCACTTTTGCGCCGACTGAGAGCAGAACGCCGCGCCGCACTTTCGGGTGCCGATCACCCTTCTCCTTGCCCGTTCCGCCCAACGTCACGCCGTGGAGCATCGAGACATCGTCTTCCACCACAGCCGTCTCTCCGACCACAATACCGGTCGCATGATCCAGAAAAATGCCGCGGCCGATGCGCGCCGCAGGATGCGCGTCGACGCCAAACAACTCCGACACCCGGCTCTGAATGAAATAGGCGAGCCATTGCCGACCGGCGTTCCACAACCAATGGGCAACCCGGTAGGACTGCAGCGCGTGAAATCCCTTGAAGAAAAGAAACGCCTGCACGTATGAATGGCAGGCCGGATCGCGCTCGAAGATGGCGGAGAGATCGGCGCGGGCGGATTCGCCAATTTGCGCGTCCGCCGCAAGCGCCTCGTCGAAAATCTCACGCGCCAGCATGGGGCTGAGTTCGTCGGTGCCGAGTTTGCTGGCAAGGTGATAGGAGAGAGCATTTTCGAGTTGTGTGTGCTTCAGCACCCTGGCATGCACGAAGCTGGCAAGCGAGGGCTCGGTCCTGGCGAGTTCCTCCGCCTGCACGCGGAGGGCAGCCCACACCGGATCGCAAAAATCGAACTTCTCGGCAATGACGGCCATTTCGCCCTCTAACATCAGCTTACAACAGGACTACCTGCCAAGTTCTCGTTACATAACTATCCACTCTGCATTGGCAATCCATGCTGGCTATTCGTATATACGGCCCCATCCATGTCGAACGATCAACCCTTGAACAGGGCTGCCCCGGCCTCCCTCGACCTCCTGCTTTCCCGCCGTTCCGGCTCCGCAAAGGCCATGACGGGACCAGGACCTTCGCCTGAGCAACTGCGAACCATCCTGGCGGCTGGCGCACGGGTCCCAGACCATGGCAAATTGGCACCGTGGCGTTTTATTCTCTTCGAAGGCGACGGCCGCTGCCGGATGGGTGAACTTCTGGAGCGAACCATTTGGGAGAGCGATCCAGACGCCTCGCCCGAACGGCTGACGATGGAGCGCAACCGTTTTCTCCGTGCACCGGTGGTCATCGGCGTGGTGAGCCGGGTGCGAGAGGGCATCCCCATCCCACCATGGGAGCAGCAATTGTCCGCCGGTGCCTGCTGCCAAAACATGCTGATCGCAGCACACGCGATGGGTTTTGTCGCCAGCTGGATTACGGAGTGGTGCGCCTTTGACTTGAACGTGCTCGAGGCCCTTGGCCTGGGCCCTGGCGAACGCATCGCCGGCTTCATTTACGTCGGCAAGCCTGCGGTGGAACCCCAAGAGCGATTGCGGCCCGATCTGGACTCGTTGATCAGCTATTTCTAACCCGCCCAGTTCGATTCGGGTACGGCAGTCCACAAGAGGCGCCGGAGCGGCGGCGCCCGGGTGCCAAATCAACGGGACTTTTGATCAGCAGTCGCAACTGCTTATCCGGCCAGTGCCTAGCTTTTGCTTGCCTTTGGCAGCGCTGTCGGCCAGCCTAGTCGTTTCGGGACGAAGGGCAGTTTCGTGGTCAGAATCGCGATCAGCGGCACCGGTTTGTACGTGCCGCCAGACACGATCAGCAATGCCGAGCTGGTCGAGGCTTACAACGAATACGTGCGCCGGTACAATACGGAGCACGCGCGCGAGATCGCGTCCGAAACGCTCCACCCCCTTCTGAAATCGAGCGACGAATTCATCATCAAGGCTTCCGGCATTCGAAGGCGCCATGTCATGGCGCGGAATGGCATGCTCGATCCGGAGATCATGTGTCCGCGAGTGCCAGAACGCGGGAACGAGGATATTTCCATTTCAGCCGAGATCGCGGTTGCGGCAGCGCGCCAAGCCCTCGATGCGGCGCACCGGACTGCGGGGGAAATCGATGGCGTCGTGGTTGCCGCTTCCATCATGCAGCGGCCGTATCCGCAAATCGCAATCGAGGTTCAGGAGGCCTTGGGCATTGCCGGATTCGGCTTCGACATGCTGGCCGGTTGTTCTTCCGCTACCTTCGGTATCCAGACTGCGGCGGGCATGATCTGTCAGGGACAGGCAAAAGTCGTGCTTTGCGTGAACCCTGAAATCTGCACGAGTCATCTGAACCTGCGCGACCGCGAAACGCATTTCATTTTCGGGGACGCCGCCACCGCCTGCATCGTGGAACGGGCCCAGCACGCCGATGGCAAAAACGCCTGGGAAATCGTCGGCACCAGGCTGAAATCGGTCTATTCAAACAACATCCGCAACAATTTCGGACCGATAAACCGCTTCTCGCCGGAAACTGCGGGAGCGCCCGACAAGCTCATCACGCAAAAAGGGCGCAAGGTGTTCAAGGAAGTTGTGCCGATGGTTGCCGAGTTCATGCTTGAGCATCTGGCGGAACTCGACATCACGCCATCGGAGCTGAAGCGCCTGTGGCTACACCAGGCGAACATCAACATGAACGATCTGATCGCGCGCAAAGTCCTTGGCCGCGATCCGCGTCACGGAGAAGCGCCGAACGTTCTCGAGGAATACGGCAATACGAGTTCGGCCGGTTCCATCATCGCCTTCCACCAGTTCAGTTCCGATTTGAACGCCGGTGATTTGGGGCACCTCTGCTCGTTCGGTGCCGGCTATACGGCAGGCAGCGTCGTTCTGCGCAAGCTGAGCTGATTTCGGAATGGCAATGAAACAGCGCGATGGCCGTGCGTGGCAGCGTATGCTGAGCGGCCGTCGGCTTGATCTTCTGAATCCTTCCCCGCTCGACATCGAGATCGAAGACATTGCGCATGGCTTGGCACGGGTTTCGCGCTGGAACGGCCAAACCATCGGGGCTCACGCGTTCTCTGTCGCCCAGCATTGCTTGCTTGTAGAGCAAATCACCGCCGGACTCATGCCGCGGATCGCACGCGAAGGCCGGCTGATGGCGTTGCTGCATGATGCGCCTGAGTACGTAGTTGGCGACCTGATCAGTCCGTTCAAGGCGGCCGTGGGCATCGACTACAAGGATTTCGAACTCAGGCTGCTGGCTTCCATCCATCTGCGCTTTGGCCTGCCGGCTCGCGCCCCCCGCGAATTGTTGTCAGTGCTCAAACGTGCCGATCACATCTCCGCCTATTGGGAGGCGACCCAGCTCGCGGGATTCGACGAACCGGAAGCTCGCCGCTTCTTCGGAACGCCGCCGCAAAGCCTCAAACCCCCGATACTGATTCCCCTGCCGCCAAACGAAGCACAAGAAAGTTATCTGGACCGGTTCGGCCGCCTCAGCCCATAATCACGAATGCGGCCTTCATTCCGTCATCACTTTCCGCTAGGTGGACCAAGGGAGGATCTTAGCACGCATGATCCTGATAACGCCTCTATCCGCCGTCGACCAGTCTATTCACCGGTATCGCCCGTCACACATCGTCACGCTGTTGGCGCCAGATCATATGATCGCACCGAAACTCGGCTTCGCCCCGGATCGCCATCTGCGTCTGGCTCTCGAGGATGTATCGGACAGCTGGCTCAGCAATTGTCCGCCGTGCAGCAGCCAAGTCGAGAACCTGATCGAATTCGGCCGCGGCTGGAAGTGCGAAGCGCCTTTGTTGGTGCACTGTTGGGCGGGCGTAAGCCGTTCGACGGCGGCGGCGTACACCTTGCTGTGTGATAAGATGGGGCCGGGACGCGAGTTGGAACTCGCCCGCGTGCTCCGGAACCGCGCGCCACATGCATGCCCTAACCGTCTAATGATTCAACTTGCGGACGACGCGATGGGACGAAACGGCCGCATGGTCTCGGCCATCGAAGCCATCGGGCGCGGGACAATTGTGGCAGAAGGCTGTTGCGTCGAACTACCGGTGTCGCTGGAAGCACTGGCGATCAGCGGGGAATGAAATTGGCGCGCGGGGGATCGCAGTCGGCAAACGCAGTCGCGAAGACCTTTGCGCATACACAGCATCCTGTCGAAATCGGATTGTCCGCGGCCATTGTTTCGATTGCCGACGACACGCCGCAAGTGCTTGTCGTCCGTCATCCCGGAGCGCGCGATGCCCTGCCCTTCGGCCCATTCGATCCGCTACGCCATCGAACGCTGGAAAGCGGCCTGCGCACCTGGGTCCAGGAGCAGACCTATCTTGCGTTCGACTATGCCGAACAGCTTTATACATTCGGTGACCGTGGGCGCCACGTGCGGGGACCGGACGAGGGACCGCGCGTGGTCTCCGTGGGTTATCTTGCTCTAACACGGGCAACCGGCGATCTGCAGGCGCCGGACACCGAGTGGGGCGAATGGTATCGGTACTTCCCGTGGGAAGATTGGCGAGCGGAGAAACCTGCCATCATCGATCGGCTGATCGTCCCGTCGCTGCGGGATTTCATTAAAAAGGCAACCGATTCCACAATGGCCGAGCTGCGGCGTACGCGCGTGCGCGTATGCTTCGGGGTAGACGGCCTTCATTGGGACGAAGAACGGGTGCTCGAACGATATGAGTTGCTTTACGAAGCAGGTCTGGTGGAAGAGGCGAAATTCGACGGGAGAATAGATCGTCGTGACTCGCTTCCCACGCCGCCCTTGGGCGACAGCATGGCATTCGATCACCGCCGCATACTCGCGACAGCCATCGCGCGTTTGCGCGGCAAGATGAAGTATCGTCCCGTGGTCTTCGAGCTTGTGCCGCCGACATTCACCCTGCTGGATCTGCAAAGAAGCGTGGAGGCTATCTCCGGAATTCGTCTGCACAAGCAGAACTTTCGGAGATTGGTTGAGGAACAGGGTCTCGTTGAGCGTACGGGCAAGTTCGCACGCGCCGGACGCGGCAGGCCGGCGGAACTGTTCCGATTCCGTCGGGAAGTCTTGGGCGAGCGGCATGCACCAGGCGTACGCCTGGGCGCTCGCCGCACCGGTGTGTAAAGGGCAAAACATCGAAATTCTAGAATGTGAGCGCCTTGAGCGTATCCGGCGGACCGTCCCCTGTGGCAATGCCATTGCGTTGCCGAGACCTCAGTGAACCATCCCGGCCGGCTCCGCCAAAGTAGATCTTCAGGCCGACAGACAAGATGTCGATATGGTCGCTGATCTGGCTGACCTTCTCGTAATCATAACCGAGCGTAAGACTCACCGGAATATCCGAAACCGGCAGAAATTCCGCCATGAACTTTCCGTCGCGCGAACTCGGCCCGCCATTGTGGATTTTTGCATAATTCACATCGGCGCTGAGCGCGATACTCTTGAAAGGATACGCGACGAACCCCGCATCGGCGTAATACGCATCTGTGCGTCCGCGCACCAGCCCGCCCTTCATCCTGAGGGTCAGGCTTTGCATCACATAGCCTTCGCCGAATCCGCCGAACGTCACTTCCGTCGAACCCGCGTGCGGAAATTGCAAGGTCGAAACATTCGCGCCGAAGACGCCCGCGTAATCCCGCCAGTACACATCGCCGCCGTAACTCAACAGCGAGTCTCCGCCGGCGCTCTTCGGATAATTCAGGCGCTCGTCCTGGATGTTGGCCTGCACATTGAAACCTGGATCGGTGATCATCAGGTTCGCCGAGGCGCGCCCGCTCCAATCGGTTGTGTCGCCGCCGGGCGTTTTCAGGTTGGCGAAACCGCCTCCCACAAGGCCGGACAGCTGCAGCTCTTCTCCCTGCGCAGGACCAGCCGACCCAACTACCGCCCACAAACTCGCAGCTGCGCACAGACGCAGGACTTTCGCTCGCATTTCGGTCCCCTCAACTAGAGGGTTGAATTTACACGATTTCCAGCGCGTGAAAATGCGGCGTGCAGGCACCGCTTTCCGACCCTTGACAGACTTATGCTCAGGGGTAGCATAAGCATCGCGGCCTTGAGGGCCGGTCTTTTTGGACCATATATATACTCATACAGAGCATAATGGAGGCAAAGGTGATCGAAGGAAGCGGCGGCCGCAGCGGCAATGTTCTCCCGTTCACGCCGGAGGTCTCTCGGGCCACGCGCGGACTTTACGAAAAGGTGGCGCATGTCATTCCCGAAATCGAATGGCCGGTGCACGCGCCTTACGTCCAGGCGATCAACGAGCTCAAGCGCGAGAAGAGCGCAGTTATTCTCGGCCACAATTATATGACGCCGGAGATCTTCCACTGCGTGGCCGATTTCGTCGGCGATTCCCTCCAGCTGGCGCGCGAGGCCGCGAAGACGGACGCCGCGGTGATTGTTCAGGCCGGTGTGCATTTTATGGCTGAAACATCGAAGGTGCTGTCGCCGGAGAAGACCGTGCTCATTCCCGACTTGCGCGCAGGCTGCTCGCTGGCGGCCTCAATCACCGGCGCAGATGTTCATCTGCTGAAGCAGAAATTTCCCGGTCTGCCGGTCGTGACCTACGTGAATACGTCGGCCGAGGTGAAGGCGGAGAGCGACGTCTGCTGCACGTCATCCAACGCGGTGGCGGTGGTGGAAGACATCGCGCGCGAACGCGGCGTCGACACGGTCATCATGATCCCCGATGAATATCTGGCACAGAACGTTGCCAAGCAAACGAAGGTGAAGATCATATCCTGGAAGGGCCGTTGCGAAGTGCATGAGCGGTTCACCGCGGCCGACATTCGCGGCTACCGCGAGGCCAGTCCCGGGGTTGTGGTTCTAGCGCATCCCGAATGCTCTCCCGAGGTGGTTGCCGAGGCGGATTATGCGGGTTCCACCTCTGGCATGATCAGCTTCGTCGGAAGCCGCAAGCCGGCGCGGGTCGTGCTGGTGACCGAATGCTCGATGAGCGACAACGTCGCGGTCGAATTTCCGCAAACTGAATTCGTGCGGCCGTGCAATCTCTGTCCGCACATGAAGCAGATCACCCTGCCGAAGATTCTTCACTCGCTGCAGACCATGACGCACGAGGTGACGGTCGATTCGGCTGTCGCGGCACGCGCCAGAGCCGCCGTGGAGCGGATGCTTGCGGTCGGCGCGCCTGCGGCGCGGCGTGCTGCGGCTTAAGCCATGCTCATCGACAACGTCATCGATTGCAAGGGTGCGCTGGTTGTCGGCGCTGGAATAGCCGGCCTCTTCACGGCTCTGAAGCTCTCACCGTTCCCTGCGCTTGTGCTTGCCGGGAGACGGCCGGGCGCGTCCGGCTCCAGCGCTTGGGCGCAAGGCGGGATCGCCGCCGCCATGGGCAGCGATGACGATTGGAAGCTGCATGCCGCCGATACGATGCGGGCTGGCGCAGGGACCTGCGATGGTGAAGTTGTTGCGTTCGTCACGCGCAAGGCGCCTGATCGGATCAATGACCTGATCGCCTTCGGAGTACCATTCGATCGCAGCCCGGATGGATCGCTCTCGTTGGCCCAAGAAGCGGCACATTCCTGTGCACGCATCGTCCATGTCAGCGGCGATCGTGCCGGCGCCGAGATTTCGCGCGTGCTTGCGGAGCGGGCGTTCGCAACGCCGTCAATCCAATTTGCCGAAGGATTTCAGGCGATAGAGCTGGCCACGCAAGATGGCCGCATGGTTGGAGTCTTCGCACGCCACGGAATTGGCGCGCAGACGCGGCTGGCGCTGTTCCGCAGCCATGCCGTGATCCTCGCGACCGGCGGCATCGGGGCGCTGTATGCGGTGACCACGAATCCCGCCGAATCCACCGGCCAAGGCCTCGGCATGGCAGCGCGTGCCGGGGCTGCAATCGCCGATCCGGAGTTCGTGCAGTTTCATCCCACAGCCATTGCCGTCGGCCGCGACCCGGCGCCGCTGGCGACGGAAGCCTTGCGTGGCGAAGGGGCCATTCTCATCGACGAGAGCGGCCGGCGCTTCATGCCGGCGGTTCACCCGGATGCCGAGCTTGCGCCGCGCGACGTGGTTGCGCGTGCCATTCACCGCGAGATCGTGCGCGGGCATCGCGTCTTCCTCGATTGCCGCGATGCCATCAGCGGTCGGTTTGCGGAACATTTCCCAACCGTCTATGCCGCCTGCAAGTCAGCCGGCATCAATCCGACGCTCGATCCAATCCCGGTGGCACCGGCGGCGCACTATCACATGGGTGGCGTTGCAACCGACCATGCTGCCCGCTCGTCGCTCTCCGGACTTTGGGCCGTGGGCGAATGCGCCTCGACGGGATTACATGGCGCGAACCGTCTTGCGTCGAACTCGCTGCTGGAGGCGCTTGTTGTCGGTGCCCGCGCCGCTGAGGACATCAGAGGCAGAGTTATCATTGGCACTGGACACGATCTTCCGCCCGCACCGAGCGCCGCTCGCGAATTCGCTGTACCGCAGGTTCTACGCGATGCGATGAGCAGATATGTTGGGCTCGAACGCACAGAACAGGGGCTGCGGACGGCCGCTGAGATCGTTGCCGGCGCGGAGCGCGCGGCGAACGGCGAACCCGCGCTGCTCAACATGACAGCCACTGCGAAACTGGTGATTGCCGGTGCTTTGCGCCGACGGGAAAGCCGCGGCGCCCATTTCCGCACCGATTGCCCGCGTGCCGCGGCGGAAGCAACATGCACGCGCATGACGGCGGCGGAGGCCGACGCCGTTCTTTCCGGTAAGCCAAGCCGCACCGCCGCGGCATGCACCACGTGACGAGATGCAGATCGCCCTGCCCTTCCCCCGCCCACCGAACACGCTTCTCATCGAGCCGATTGTTCACCAAGCGCTTGTCGAGGATATAGGGCGTGCGGGCGATCTCACCACCGATCTTATTGTGCCGGCGGACCAGCGCGCGACCGCACGATTGGTCGCCCGCAAACAAGGAACAATTGCCGGCCTGATCGCGGCCGACTGCGCATTTCGACTTATCGAGCCGTCCTTATCCTTTGTCGCCGTACAACCGGATGGATCACGCGCCGAAGCGGGATCGTTGCTCGCCACTATCGAAGGTCCAGCCCGGGCGATCCTGACCGCCGAGCGAGTAGCGCTGAATTTCGTCGGGCATCTGTCCGGAATTGCCACGGCGACGCGCGCGCTCGTCGACGCGGTCGGTGGAACAAAGGCGCGGATCGTCTGCACGCGCAAGACCACGCCAGGGCTTCGGGTCTTGGAGAAATATGCGGTCCGCTGCGGCGGTGGACTCAATCACCGCTTCGGGTTGGATGATGCCATTCTCATCAAGGACAATCACATCGCGGCGGCAGGCGGAATTCGCCCGGCAAT
>DATAYG010000049.1:0-2749 GCA_036272695.1 Rhizomicrobium sp.
GATTTGAACAATCCGATGGATCGGATGGCGCATACCCACCACATCACCATGACCGATGGCGAAGTGACCACTATCCCGGGCGGAATCCAAGTAATGGGCCCGGCGACGGTTACCGGGAACGGAGTCTTCCCGCCGCCTTTCGGTCCAGTTCTGCCCGTCTTGACGATACAGATCACCGGAAGCACCGGAGAGAACAATGTCGAATTTGCAAACATCACAGTGCTCTTTGGGAAACCGGCCTCCGGGCATTTCGGATTGAATCCGCTGCACGGCGTGGTTCGGAATTCGGACAAGTAGAACACCGCCACAACTTAGCGATTGGATTGCATTCGCGGAGCAATCAGCAGCTGGAAAGGCGCGGGATAGATCCTTCCGGGGCGGACGTTATAAGATCGTTCGATGCAGGAGAAAACGAAAATGGCTGAGAGACCAACTTACAACGGGAAGGAAACAACCGATGGAAAGGTCAAGCAAGCTGTCGAGAGCGCCGATGGCAGCCGGATTGGCTGGAATCGAGCTTACGACAGCTTTGCGTCCGCGGCCGAGCACACCGCTTATGCGTCGGCGAATAAACTTCCGCTCTTTGAAAAGGCGCGTTCCGCTCCTCTGGACCGCCATCTGAGAGTTGACAAAATGGCGGCGGCGTTGGCCGACGGCATTCCGAAGGACCAGCTTGTCGCGATGGTCGACGAAGATGTCCTTCGCAGAACGAAGGTCGATGTTCGCGGCAAGTCTTTCCAGAAAGGTGAAACATTTGGCGTTCGTGTTCCCGTCTCGGGTTATTTCAGTCCCGAGCTGACGCTGTTTGTCTGTAAGTTGATGCTGAAGGGAGCCAAGGTCGTTCCCATCACGGAACATGGTGAGGAGCCGGTTCCTTACGGCGTCACAGTGGTGGCTCCGTTCACCGATCAGGCGTTAAACTCGCTGCAAATCACCGAAGGGATCGCTCACCTCGGCCGACAGTTTCTCACGCCTGCTCAGCGTAAGAGGTACAACGAAATGCGCGATGCCGCCATCGCGCAGCGTAAATCCGCCTCCGACCCCGTTCCTCCAGAGTTGGATCCGATAAACGAGTACGGCAGATTCCTAGAGAAGCCGCTCAGCTTGCGCGAGCTTGTACACGACAGCTATCCGCGTCCAAAGCAGGGCGAGGAAGTTCGCGGCGATTTCGCGAATCGGCTCCGAGTCGATCTGCAGGCACTCGATAAATTTACCGGCATGGCTTGGGTTGGCGGCGGCGGAGCAATTGGCGACTTCGGGAACAATACCCGGGATTGGATGCTCCTCGAAGCGTTTATCAAGGGCGGCAAGCCGGTGGCGGGAATTTGTTACGGTTCCATCGTGCTCGCGCAGGTGAAGGACTCGGTGACGGGAACGTATCTCCTGCAAGGCCATTTCGCAACGGGTCACGGCGACGCCGACAATTACACGGAGTATACGGCAACCATGAACCCGGACGGGACCTACTATGCGTCCATAAGCGGCGCCGCTCCGATCAATCTCAGCGATATGTTGAAGCAGGCGATTGGGACCAAAGAAGGAGGGTATGTCACGGAGCTTGGCCAGGCACCCATGGCGGTGATGAGCGGCGGCGCGATATTCACCGGCAACACCGTCGAGGATGGTGATAGCGTGGCGGACCTCTTGATCGCGCATCACCTGGGTGGGATGAGCGGAGACTATTTCATCGCCGGGGATGGACTCGGACGTGCTCTTACGAAGGATGACCCGGCGGTTGAGCGCATCGCGCGGCGGTGAAGCGCCGAGACCTGCCGGATTCGCTCGGTGGGGGGCTCTAGGATGTTGCGTTTTTAGAGTCCCCCACCCGTGGCCTACAGCCGACTTAGCGCGGAACTCCTCGCTGCTTCCGAGCATCAATTAGGCATGTCAGTCCGATCAAAATGGTGGCCGCTGCCGTCGCACGCGCCATTGCCAATCCGTGCATCGAAGTTGTCGTTCCCGAAAGTCGCTACGGTGGAAATGCTTTTTTGCCGTCCCGGTAGCGAGCCGGGCTCGGAGACGGTCTGGCTCAAGCCTTGGAATGTTCCATTGAGTAAGCGAATTGCGAATCAGGCGGAGTGGCACTCGATCGTCGAGAAGCTAGGCTAGTCGCGCGGAGGCTTCTGAGTGACCGGTTTACCCGAAGGGCGGGACGCAGTGCAGCTCTGGCTGCATGATGTATACGGCCATCAGAATGACCGGCCTCGGCCGACGCTGGCGGCCCGGAAGCTTGCCGAGCATCCCGATCTCGGCCAAGGCGACCTGTTTCTTGCTTGCGCTATTGGCGATGAATCCGCGATCGGCCGTGCTATTGACGGTGATCCTGGTTGCGTTACCTCACTGACCCAGAACTGGCCCTGCCCTTGCGGCAAAGAGATGCTCGATATGCCGCCGTTGGTCGCGGTAACGCATTCCGGGCTATTGCAGGTTCCCGAATTTCGCGATCGCTTGCGGCGCTGTGCACGCATCCTGCTGGAAGCCGGGGCGGATCCGAATCAATCCTGGTTGCATCAACCCACCGGCTATTCGCTCAGCGCGCTATACGGAGCAGCGGGGAAGAATCACGACCACGTGTTAACCAAGATGCTGCTCGATGCGGGAGCCAATCCGAATGACAACGAATCGCTGTATCATTCGACAGAAACGGTTGACCTCACATGCATGCGATTGCTGCTGGAAGGCGGAGCAAGGGTCGAAGGCACAAACGCAGTACATCACATCCTGGATCGCGATGAGCTCGAAGGCTTGA
>DATAYG010000050.1:0-2864 GCA_036272695.1 Rhizomicrobium sp.
CTGCCGGACGACATCGCGGGGCAAGCCATAGAGCCTCCCGATGAATTGAAGGTATTCAGACCCGGTCAGATAGTCAAAGAGCAGCGTATCGTCGGGCACCAGACCTAGTTGCTTGCGGATATCCAGCGAATGCGCGGCCAGGGGAAGTCCCAACACCTCAACCGTACCGGAGGTTGGCTGGACGGTACCCATCAGGATGCGAATCGTGGTTGTCTTGCCCGCGCCGTTTGGGCCCAGAAACCCGAAAAAGCTGCCTTGCGGGACGGTTATGGAAAGCCCATCGACGGCGTTCACACTGGAGATAGAAGCCGGCCCCACAAAGCTTTTGTAGAGATCGCGGATCACGATCGCGGGAGGCGCGCCAGTGGACTTTAGAGCGTCATCGTTCATGGCCGGGCACCAGTATCGTGTGCACCAGTATCCCGCACCGAAGACAAGAGCGTTCCCATTTGCCGCAGGATGGCGAACTTGGCCCGCAAGACATCGGCCTCGGCATCGTAAAGCGCGATCCACCTGTCACTTTCCTCAACACGGGCCTCTTCCAACTGGCGCAGAGGCACGCGGCCTTCGGCGTTTTGCGCGAGCAACACGCTGAGGCTCTCGCGCGCCAGATCGAGCTGCATGCGGGCAAGGTCGCGGATATTGTTCGCCTTTTCCCACTGCTGGTAGCTGCGACGTGTATCCGAAATGATGCGATTGCGCACTTGTTGCACCTGGACACGAAGCTTCTCCATATCGATCGCCGCCTGATCCGCCGACGCCTTACCCGCCGGGCCCACCAACAGCGGAATGGTAATAGACGCGCCAAGC
Organism: Rhizomicrobium sp.; assembly: GCA_036272695.1. Taxonomy (GTDB): domain Bacteria; phylum Pseudomonadota; class Alphaproteobacteria; order Micropepsales; family Micropepsaceae; genus Rhizomicrobium. Next base: position 811 of record DATAYG010000050.1, read on the forward strand.
TGGACGTTGTTGGCCTGGAATTTCTGAAAGTACTGCTGGTAATTCTGTTTGTCGAAAAGCGCGTATTGAGCGACCAAGCCGACCTGAGGCAAGCGCTCCGATTTGTACGAACGCAGATCCAGCTGCTTGGCAAGTATGCTTGACTGCATCTGCCGCAGTTCGCGGTTGTTTCGAATGGCCTGGTCCGCGGCTTCGGTTTCCGAGGTCGGGGCGTCGACTTTGAGGGCATCGGATTCGACCGGATGGACGCGGTCGGCTGCCTGGTAGCCAAGCACAATGGCCAACATCATCTCGCCGTAATCGACATCCAGCCGGGCGTTGGCGGCGCGCTCACGGGCCATGGCCAGATTTAGGGTGGCGCGCTTGGCTTCGATCGGAAGCTCGCTGCCCCCGGAGACGGCAGCCTGCATTGTCTGGTCGACCTTTTCCAGAGTGGGAATTTCCTGGTCGAGCGTGTCGGCTACGTGAGCGCTTTGGGTGGCAGCCAGAAAAAGATCAGCAGTGCGGTAGGCGGCATCCTCGGCTTTCGCTTGAGCCCCGTATTGGGAACCGCGCGCCAGCTCACGCGCCGCGGAAAGGCGATAACTCTCGGGCCGGTTGAACAGCGCCATGTCGGTGCGCGCCTGAAAAAGGCTGGGCGCGCTGCCATCGATCGAGTTAGGGTATCCGTACGTGTAGGCGATTCCGGCGCCGCTTGTGACCTTGGGACGAAACGGGCTTTGCGCGATACGGACGTCGTCCTGGGAGCGTTGTTGATCCAGGCGAGCGAGCAAGACCTCGGGATTTTCGCGCGCAGCCAGTTCCAGCGCCTGTGCGAGCGTCAGATTATGGACGTCGGCTTGAAGGGTCAGCGCGAGACCGGCGAATAAAAGAACAAGTTTCGGCGGTAACACTCATTCATGTTAACGGGTCGGATCGACTTTGAGCTTAGATCCATAGCTCCATTCCGTGTACGGAGTTGTGGTTGTGACCACGTTGTCGCGCGCGTGCCAGTTAGCGCGGAGATAATCGCGGTTCATCGCCGCGATCACTTCGAGTGGGATCTCCTTCGGGCACACTCCCGTGCACTCACCGATATTGGTGCAGCCCCCGAATCCTTCGGCATTCATTTGCGCCACCATGTGCAGCGCGCGGCGATCCTGTTCCGGCTTACCCTGCGGAAGAGCGCCGAGATGCGTGATCTTGGCTCCAGTAAACAGGGCTGCAGACGCATTCGGACAGGCGGCCACGCAAGCGCCGCAACCGATGCAGGCCGCGGCGTCCATGGAATGATCGGCGGCCTCCTTGGAAACCAGTATTTCGTTGGCTTCGGGCGCGCTGCCGGTGGATACGGAGATGTAGCCGCCAGCCGCGATGATACGGTCGAAGGAACGGCGATCGACAACCAGATCCTTGATGAGGGTGAAAGCACGCGCGCGCCAGGGTTCCAGGACGACTTCGTCGCCATCTTTGAAGTGACGCATGGTCAACTGGCACACCGTGGTCGCGGGAAGCGGCCCATGCGCGATACCGTTTACCATGAAGCCACAGGAACCGCAGATTCCCTCGCGGCAATCGTGCTCGAACGCAATCGGGTCCTCGCCCTTCTCAATCAGAGTCTCGTTGAGAACGTCCAAACACTCGAGCATCGACATCTCTGGATTGACGTTTTCCACCGGATAACGCTTGAATGCACCCGACCGGCTGCGGGTTGGCTGCCGCCAGACTTTCAGGGTCAGTCGCATTACTTGTAGCTCCTCTGGCTGGGGTGAACATATTGGAATTCGAGCGGTTCTTTGACGAGAAACGGCTGATTGCCCTCGCCGTAGCCCCAGGCGGCGACATACGAGTAGTGCTCGTCGTCGCGCTGCGCTTCGCCTTCCGGCGTTTGATATTCCTCGCGGAAATGGCCGCCGCAGGATTCATTACGCTCCAAGGCATCTCTGCACATCAATTCCCCGAGTTCAAAGAAGTCGGCGACACGCAAAGCCTTTTCCAGGCTCTGATTGAAATCGTCGGCGGTGCCGAGTACGCGTACATTGGTCCAATATTCTTGGCGTAACTGGCGAATCGCG
>DATAYG010000051.1:0-15437 GCA_036272695.1 Rhizomicrobium sp.
GATGATGCTTGGAGCTGGCAACCCCAGACTCCGTTGTTGATGACACCATCATTCTGAGGGACGACTGCCTTTCCAGGCCTATCCAAGACTTGCCCCGTTACCCCATCTGCACCAGGGTAACTCCAATGGATCGTCTCCAAATTCCCTCAGAACTCCAGCTCGGCGCCGTCAGCTGTTTGAGCGGTCGCAATTTCCAATCCGTTACATCGCCGCCGGCCGGGATCCATTTTTGAATCTTCCCTGCCTTTTTCCCTGCAGCAGGGTAACTCGGTGTCCTTCCCGTCGTCGGATTATTCGCTTCCGAATTCCCTGATAATTTTCGGTTCGGCAAATCCGGTGGTGTTTTTTTCGCGGCAGCATCTTTTCGACACGCAGATTTCCGCCGCGCCGCCTGTCAAATACTTCGTCAATGAGCACGATGACCAAATGGGAACTAAAAGCAACCATTGCAGTTCAACCAATAAGCTGCCAGCCGGTCTGGGCTCGGCGCCGGTGGGCGAGCGCATCCCCGGAGGCCTGTTAGGACCAGCAGCCCCTCCCATCGCGCGAAAAGCAGCCGTAATCGCATCTTCGAAGCCGCCCAGTTCCAGATCGTATATCGACCAAAATACCCTCCGACCCGCCGCGATCATTTCCGGCGTGATCTCAATTTCTTTAGCAGTGTTCAACATAGCCTCATCTTAGGACCATTTCGGTTCTATGTCAACCGTGTTGGAAGTCGCGGGCTGTCATGCTGGCCGAAGCAAAGGCCTACGCCACGTTAAAGTGAGGTCTATCGCCCCTTGACAGGCGATTATGCACTTGACTTAGCAAGTTTTCGAGCATAGATTACGGTCATAGAGGGAAAGCCAATGACCGACCTGACCAGCCCGATATTCACGAACGAAGCCGCCGCGACAGCCCACATGGAAGCCGACCGTTGGCCGAATGGGGTCACCTGCCCGCTCTGCGGTTCTGATAACGTCACGAAGATGCGCGGCAAGACCCAGGCTGGCATGTTCCAGTGTAACGGTTGTCGGGACAAGTTCACGGTTCGCACCGGCACGATTTTCGAGCGGTCGCATATCCCGCTGCACAAGTGGCTTCTGGCGACGCATCTGCTGGCTTCCAGCAAGAAAGGGATCAGCGCGCATCAGCTTATGCGGATGCTAGGGTTCGGCTCTTACCGCACGGCATGGTTCATGGCGCACCGCATCCGCTTGGCAATGGAACCGACCGATAATGGCCCGCTTGGCGGGGCTGGGATGATCGTGGAAGCGGACGAAACGGAAGTCTCCTATTCCCGCAAGACGAAGAAAACCCCCGCTCGCACGCGCAAGAACGCCAAAAAATTCGTCTCGCTTGTCGAGCGCGGCGGCAAGGTCCGCTCCAAGGTCATTACCGGCAAAGGCGAGTCCATCGCCACACAGGTCCGCAACGCGGTCAAAGAGAACCTTGACCCGGCAAGCACGCTGCACACCGACGGCGCGATGCACTATCGCCGCACCTATGTCCCGGCCAAGCATGAGTCGGTCGATCATGAGCGCGAATATGCCCGGACGGACAAGGATGGCGACCGCGTGCACGTCAATTCGGCGGAAGGTTATTTTTCGATCTTCAAGCGCGGCCTTGTCGGAACCTACCAGCATATGAGCCCGCAGCACTTGCACCGCTACTTGGCCGAATTCGACTTCAGAATGAGCAACCGCGTAAGGCTTGGCGTTGATGACGCCCAGCGCGCCAACCGCATCCTAAAGGGCGCGGAAGGCAAGCGGTTGACCTATCATCAGCCTCACTGACAAGGACCGGCGCGGCTTCCGTGAAGGCCGGAAGCGCCTCAGGCTGATTTTGTCTTTGCTCGACTCTTTCTAATAGCGGGAATTCCGGCCTTCTTGTCGGTCGCCCTATGCGGCTGATGAGGAGTATTGAGCATGCGCTTGATAGCGGATTCCCTACGGCGTATTATTTCTTTTTCGGGAAGCGTGGAGGATGGTTCACTCGGCATCGTTTAGGTCACTCCATTCTCAATCTGTGGCTGGGGCGAGCGCAATTTTGCGATAACCTGTCCTAGTCGCTCGCAGAATTTTTCTTCGCAGTAAAGAACAACTTCTCCATCTGCGAATGGGTCTCCCTGTATATGCCGGAGCTGGACGTAACTATCTCTTATTTCGACGTACAAATCATCCCACTCAATGGCATCCCATTCTGGGTAGGCAGATTTGAACGCGGCTATCATCCCCAAGGCTGCCATCGAGTCAAAGTCGCGTCTCGGGTGATCGGGCCTAACGACAATTAAACCGCAAGTTTTGTCCGGGATCACCTTTCGGCTAGGTAGGTCTTCGAGAATGGTGAAGTCAGTAGTAAGCACCGTGGCGCCTGCGACCAGAAAATCTGGCATCCACACATGATCGCCTTGGCCTTCCCTTTCTTTGGGAAAGCGTCGCACTTCGCATTTCCCACTGGCATTGCAGATGCGCGGGATACGCCGGTCGTTGCTGCACTGATCTAGCTGAAAATACTTCATCTCACGAATGGTTTTGAAAGCATCATCGCCAAACCATTCAACATAGTCCTAATCGTATCCGCGTTTAGGTCAAAGTTATCCGCTACTTCTGTAACACCACTGCTATTGGCAAGCTCTACGAGTGTTTGTGAGACGGTAAACCCTGTACCCTTCAATACAGCGCGGCCACCTCGTTTAGTTGGCGTTGCATCAACCGATTGTTCGATTAGATCTTCCCCGAGGAATGTGCATTCGATGTGCCACTCCATCAGTTTGACATTCTTAACGCGCTCTAGGTCCTTCGACCACGGCAGAAAACTGCTTTTCCCGTGGTGCCTATCCATCAAGCTCGGATGTCTAGACCATGCTGTAGGAAGCGAGCATTCTCGAACAGCATCTGCAAGTGCGGTGTCAATCTTTGAATCAGTCATCGACGCCAAGTACCCTCGCTTTATCTCTTAGCTCCTCACGAAGCGCCAACCCCTTTCGGATCGCCCTATCACACGCCTCGCGCAATTTAAAAATATCCCCCATATCCATCGCGACGTGTATCCGCGGATGATTATGCGAAGTATCTGACGCCGAGTCTTCGTGGTACGACAGTACAAGAACGTTATTTATTATGAACTCTAGGACCTTCGCGCCCTCAACATCGTAAACAGGGCGCACGTCGGTAATGACTTCAGCATCAATATAAAGCTTCTCGTATAAGTAACAAAGGCGCGCGGCCTTAATGGCAATAGCAATGGGATTATCGTCTGTGTAGGTTTCAATAGCCTTCGCAATTTTCGGGCGAGCAGCTTCAATCCCGGGAAGGTTTTGTTTCCCGAAAGCGTCGATTACCCTATCAAGGGTTGAATCAACGGTATCCTTCTCTCCCCGGAGACTGCGAAGGTTGTCTAGCGCACTAAAAATGGCGCGAATTGTCTCCGTTTCTACCCCAGTCTTCGCACCGACCGCTTGTCCAATGCTTTCCGCGCGTAGCGCGGGCGGCGAGTTTATGGAAGCATCCAAGATTTCGCCGAGCCTATCGGCGTGCTGAATAAGCTCGTTCATTTGAGATATGGCTGCCGAGGCAGACCGGCCACCAGGGATCGGATCATTCGCCATTTTGTGAGCCGCTCCCAAGCGGAAAAAGAGCCCCGGCAACAGCCTATACAGGTAACGTTCGCCAGTGGCGAATCGACTGCTGATCCCAATCGTCGCTTCAAAAGATTGAGAAATTCTGTCCGAAATTTGGCGCGGTAAGCCGAGCGACGCGCACATGGCGAGACCTTTTCAGGGCGGACCCCCTGATCTCGACAAGAAGCGATCCTGCATCGGGGTCCGCCCCGGTGCTTGAGTTAGCGGCTGTTACGGTATCTGGTTACCGTTCACAGCTTGCTAAATCAAGTGCATAATCGCCCCTTGACAGCACTGTTGTAGTCAACTATATCACCGTTACTGAACGCGGCTCGCCCGCATGGCAGGCCGAAGGAGAGTGTCATGAATCTTCCGATGGAACGTCAGAGTCAGGTCCTCACAGTGCCGGGAGACGCCACTGGCAGGGTTTTGCTCGCCTCGGTCCTGGTCATGGCCGGAATCGGCGCGGCGGCAACTCCGTTACTGGCGGATCTGATGTCGGCGGTCGCGGGTGCCCTGATCATCTCTCTTGTGTTCGCCGCCTGGGCGACAACGCGGTCCAGTCCGCATCCGGTCGAAACAAAGAATTTGCTGAAGGCGGCCTGACGCATGGACGGTGAGTGGAACGACAACCAGCCGATCTATCGGCAGCTGCATGACCGCGTGGTGGCGATGATTCTGGACGGCATGCTGAAGGAGGGCGATCCGTTGCCTTCCGTGCGCAATGTCGCGGCGGAGAACCGCGTCAATCCTCTCACCGTGCTCAAGGCGTATCAGCAGCTTGCGGACGAGGAACTGGTGGAGAAACGCAGAGGACTGGGCATGTTTGTGACATCGGGCGCGCGCGAGGTCCTGCTGCGCGAAGAGCGGGACAATTTCCTCAAGGTGCAATGGCCGCAGATTTGCGAAACCATCCGCCGCCTCGGCCTCACGCCAGGCGAATTGCTGGCCGCTGCCGAATCCGTCGGCTCTGCGCCGGCCAAAGCCGGAAACCGGTGATCCCATGCTGTCCATCGAAGCCCGCGGGCTCAGAAAAACCTTCGGAACGACCGTCGCGCTCGACAGCGTCGACCTGCGCGTCGAATCGGGCCGTATCCTCGGCCTGATCGGACCAAACGGGGCCGGCAAAAGCACGGCGCTCAACGCGATCCTCGGTCTCCTGCCCTATGAGGGCGAACTCAAGGTGCTGGGCCGCGATCCGTGGACCGATCGCGATGCGCTGATGCGCGAAGTCTGTTTCATCGCCGACGTGGCGGTGCTGCCGCGCTGGATGGGCGTGACGCAGGCCCTCGATTACGTCGAAGGCGTCCATCCCCGCTTCGACCGCGCCAAGGCGGAGGGATTGCTTGCGCGAACCACGATCAAGCGTACGAGCCGGATCCGCGAGCTTTCCAAGGGCATGGTGACCCAGCTTCATCTGGCCCTGATCATGGCGATCGACGCGAAGCTGCTGGTACTCGACGAACCAACACTCGGCCTCGACATCCTTTACCGCAAGCAGTTCTACGATTCGCTGCTGAATGATTATTTCGATCATAGCCGCACGATCGTGGTGACGACGCACCAGGTCGAGGAGGTGCAGCACATCCTCACCGATCTGATGTTCATCGACCGCGGCCGTATCGTGCTCGACAGCAGCATGGAGGCGGTGGAGGCGCGCTACGCCGAACTGACATGCCATCCCGAGCAGGTGGCGGCGGCACGCGCACTCAAGCCGATTTATGAACGTCAGGCCTTTGGCCGCACGGTTTTGATCTTCGACAGTGCCGGGCGCGCCCAGCTTGCGCCGCTCGGCGACATCCGCACGCCGAGCATCAGCGACCTCTTCGTCGCGGTGATCGGAAATTCATCTGCCCCACGGCAAGGAGCTCTGGCAGCATGAGCATGCAATCGAACGCCATGGCCGATCCGGCTTCCGCCGCTCCAGGCGCGGCAAGCGCGACGCTTCCACCCACGCGCCCGTTTGTCTGGTCGCTGCGCCGCGAATTGTGGGAGCAGCGCTCGGTTCGGTATGCACCCCTCGGCGTGGCGGGCATCGTGTTGTTCGGTTTTCTCATGGGCCTGTTGCGCTCACCGCAGAAGATCTGGCGTGATTCGAACCTGCCGCTCACAAAGCAGATGCTGGAGCATATGGTACCTTACGGCATCGCGGCGGTGGCACTCATAGCGACCATGATCTTCGTCGGCGTGTTCTATTGTCTCGGGACGCTGCATAATGAACGCCGCGACCGCAGCATCCTGTTCTGGAAATCCATGCCGGTTTCCGATCTGACGGCGCTTCTCGCCAAGGCGGCGGTTCCACTTGCGGTTCTTCCGCTGGTCACATTTGTTGTGATCGTTGCGACGCAACTCATTATGTTGCTTCTCAGCACCATTGCACTGCTCGTCAGCGGACATTCGCCCCCGGCGTACTGGGCGACGCTGCCCCTTCCACAAATCATGGTGGAAGCGCTCTACGGCCTTGTCACCATATCATTCTGGTACTGGCCGGTTTATGGCTGGCTGCTCTTCATCTCTTCGTGGGCGCGCCGGGCCCCATTTCTCTGGGCCGTATTGCCACCCTTCGGCCTCGGCCTGATCGAAGCGCTCGCCTTCGGCACGTCGCATGTGTTCGAGCTGCTGAAAGCCCGCCTGCTGGGCAGTTTCTCCGCAGCTTTCGTCTATCACGAGCACGTCAAGGGTGCGTTCCCCATTCCCCAGATGGACCCGCTGGCATTTCTCACTACCCCCGGCCTCTGGATCGGATTGGCGCTCGGGGCAGGCTTTTTTGCTGCAGCCGTCTGGATGCGCCGCCGTCGCGAACCTGTGTGACCGAAAAACGCGGCCGGCGCATGAGTTCGGTCCGCGTCACCCAGACAGCGTGGAAACGATCAGTGCGTTCTTGCGAACAATTTCAGATATTTAATCGATGTGGGTCGCGTCTGGATTACACGCTCGCGAGTTCGGGTCGGCGGCGGAGAGACCATTAGGGGGGTTTTCACGGGATGTATGTCCCATCCCCGCCGCCGACACGTCATCAGACTACATTGAGATTACCAAACCGTATGTCGGGCGGCGCCCGATATGGAGCACCGGGTTGTCGGGTGTCGGACTTGGCCCGATTGCAGGTGTTCGTGCACCCCTGTACCGATCTTCAAAAGCGTAATGGTGTTTACGATGAGTTTGAAAGCAGACATGCACGGCCGCTCGCTCGGGGCAGATCTCCGCAGCCGATGGAATGACTTCGCAGGTACCGCACCCGGCGACACGCTCGCTACGCTGCTCACGATCGCGACGATGTTCGGCGCGATGTTCTGCTGTGCCTTCGCGATTGATCTGGGATCGGATGCCTTGCAACTGATCCTTCGGTCTCATTGAATTCTGCGGCAAATGCACACTCACTGATCTGACCGCAACGGCGTCGTTATCCGACCGCGGCAATGTAGGGCAGCGCCCGCAGGCGACCGGCATCGTCCATACCGTAGCCAACAACGAAGTGGGCGACGCGCGTGAAGGCAGCGAAATCCGCCGTCAGCACCGCGCCGGAGCGGCGTTTGTCGATGGCCACGGCCGACGTCACAGCGCGTGCGCCTGCCGAGATTGCGAGATCGCGCGCACTCACCAATGTACGGCCGCGATCGAGCACGCCGTCGATGAGAAGTACGTGGCGCCCGCGGACATTCTCGCCTGGACCAATCAGCACGCGGATTTCGCCGCCCGCCTCGCGCTTGTCGCCATAGGAACGCAGCTGAAGAAACTCCACGGGAAGAGAAACGCCGCATGCGTGAAGCGCGCGCAGGAGGTCGGCAGCAAAGACAAACCCACCGACAAGTATGGGCAGCGCAATTTCCGGCGTGTCATGCATGGCCGAGATTGCACGCGCCATTTCCTGGACACGGGCGCGAATTTCGGCTTCGGAAAACAGGGCCGGAAGCTGATCTCGCGTCAATCCTGACTCGCAAAACGCAGCTGCAGGTGACGTGCGGCCGAAGGCGGATTGGGCAGGCGCGAGGAAAAACCGAGACTCTGGCCGGGACTGAGAGTCGGCTGCGGTGGTTTGAACGTCCAGTGATAGAGCTCGCGCTCGTCATCGTCAGTCAAAGTTACCTGGACCGGTGGCACCGTCAGCTCGTGTGCAGACCTGTTGACGAGCTTGCCGGTTACGACCATGACCGGCTGGCCGTTCTCCAGTTCGCGGTGATAGCTCCAGTCGTCGATCGCAATCCCCCGCGCGTTGACCGCAACTCCGAATGTGGCGAAGAGCGACGAGGATTGCGGCCAGAGCGTGGCGATTTCCTCGCGAAATCGAAATCCCGTCCAGCCGATCAGAAACACCATCGCTCCCAGCGCGAGCCAGCCCGCGAGAATCCCCAGCCGGTCGGCCAGTGATCGCTCCGAGGCAATTCTCTGCCTCGGCTCCGCTTGCGTCGCTGTTGAAACCGGACCAGCCCCGGTTCCTGCCGGGATGCTCGTCTGCCCGGCAATAGCCGGGGCCGGAACCGGCTCAGGCTCGGGGTCCGGTGGCAATTGCTGCCAGAGGTGACCGCATTTGGCGCAACGCACTTTGCGGCCCTCGGCCGGAAACTGGGCCGCATCCGCGCGGTAGCGCGTCTGGCACTCGGGACAGGTCAGGATCATCTCGGCCGAAAATGACGCAAGCCCGTTCGCGCTGCAAGAAGGGCGCCAGAAACACGCAATCGCTGTATTTGTGATTGCCGGGTGATGATTCCCTCTATGTGGATCGCCCGCCTGCCGCGCAATCAAGCCTGCGATGGGCGCGGCCAAGGCTTCGCGCGATATCGCGGGCATGGGTCGAGGGGCGATGCTGCGCCTGGAGAATGTAGGAATGCGGTTTGGCGCCGGGCCAGAAGTCCTGCGCGATGTGACATTTATGCTGGAGGCTGGCTCTTTCACCTTTCTCACGGGACCTTCCGGTTCTGGGAAGACGACGCTGCTGCGGCTCATGTATCTCGCCGAACCGCCGACGCGCGGGCTGATTACGCTGTTCGGCTGCGACCTCGCCACCACGAAGCGATCGAAATTTCCGGCGCTGCGCCGGCGCATTGGAGTGGTGTTCCAGGATTTCCGGTTGCTCGATCATCTCTCGGCCTTCGACAATGTCGCCCTGCCGCTGAGGCTCGCCGGAAAAAGGCTCGATCATTATGGGCATGATGTCGAGGAGCTGTTGGACTGGGTGGGACTTGGAACCAAGCTCGACGCAAAACCGCCGACGCTTTCCGGCGGCGAACAGCAACGCATCGCCATCGCACGCGCCGTCGTCGCGCGTCCCGATCTGCTCCTTGCCGATGAGCCTACCGGCAATGTCGATCCCGACATCGCCCAGCGGCTGGTACGCCTGTTCGAGGAGCTCAATCGTCTGGGCACCACCGTGCTGATCGCGACCCATGACCGCTCGCTCCTCGAACTTACGCAGGCGCGTGAGATGCGCCTTGTGGACGGCCGATTGGTCGAAATGCGGATGCCCAGAACATGAGCGCGCAACGTCCGGAACGCATCATGCCGCGCTGGGAGGGCGCCGCGCCGCTCGACGTGGTGATCGGCGTCATGGGATTTCTTGCTGCGCTAGCGCTCTGCGCTTCGCTTGTCGCAGAACGCACCGCCGCAGGGTGGCGCGCTGGGCTTGCCGACGGCTTCACCGTGCAAATCCTCCCGCATGAGGGCGACGGCTCCGCTTTGCAGAGCGAAACAACCTCCGTTCTCGCCGCGCTGCGCGGAACGGAAGGTCTCTCACGAGTGAAAGTTGTGAGCGATGCGGAGGCAGCCGCGCTCATTGCGCCATGGCTTGGTGAGGGCACGGCCCTCGCGGATCTGCCGCTGCCGCGGCTCGTCGACGCCAGTATCGCTCCGGGCGCAACGATAGATCTGGCCCGCCTCGCGCAGCGGCTGAAACAGGCCGCTCCTGATTCACAGCTCGACGATCACGGTCTCTGGCTCGCTCGGCTCAAGCGGACGGCCGACACGGTGATCTGGTCGGCCTGGGCCGTGCTCGCCCTCATCGCGCTCGCGACGGCGGCCACTGTCACATTCGCCACGCGGGCGGGACTCGCCGCGCATAAGGATGTCGTATCGTTGCTCCACCAGATGGGGGCCCATGCCGGCTTCATTGCGCATGCATTCGAACGGCACTACTTCGTTTCGGCATTGATTGCATCCGCAACGGGTGCCGCGCTTGCGGCCGGAGTTTTCGCCGCGGCAAACGGGCTCGAAGGAGCAGGAATCGAACCTGTGCCGTTTTTGCCGCCGCTCGGTCTCGGTGCATTTGAGCTTGCCTGGATTATCACCGTGCCCGCGGTCGCAGGCCTCATCGCTCTTGCCACCGCACGGCTCTCGGTCCTGGCGGCCCTCGCCCGCAACTATTGAAGCGACGCAGGACGGGATAAGGTGGCGAGTTTGCGCTTGGTCGCGACTTCCGGAGAGAGAGTGAAAGCTTCGCACAATCCAGCCACGAGCCGCATGATCCGGCGCGCAATCCTTGCCGTCGTGGCCGCCTACCTCATCGGCTTTGCAGCGTTCATTGCAAGGCTCCCGGCAGCGCCGCCGCATGCCGTGCGCGCCGACGCCATCGTCGCGCTCACGGGCAGTGACGATAGGCTCTACGCGGCCGTCGCGCTGCTCGAGCATGGAGTGGGACAGAGGCTCCTTATTACCGGTGTGCATCCGTTCATGCGCAAGGCTCTCCTGCGGCCCCTTCTACATGGCGGAACGCGTTTCGATTGCTGCGCCGACCTGGGCTTCGTGGCGACGAACACGCACGGCAATGCCATGGAGACGGCGGGCTGGGCTCGCGCTCACGGCTTCCGCAGCCTCGTCGTGGTGACCGCCAACTACCACATGCCGCGCAGTCTCGAGGAATTCTCCGCCGCCATGCCCGATGTGAAGCTCGTGCCCTATCCCGTCCCCGAAATCGTTGCCGCGCATCGCTGGTGGCTCGATCCCGCGGCAATCCGCACGTTGCAGTACGAATATGCGAAATATCTCGGCAGCGTGGCGCTGCGGACTGTCTATCCGCGGCACTGGTCGCAACCAATCCGCGTCCTGCGCGCCTCCACCACATGAACTGGCTGCGTTCCGCGGTTTTCTTCCTCTGGTTCGTCGCGGTGAGCATAGCGGTGCACATTGTTTTTCTGCCGGCGCTTTTTCTGCCGCGGCGTGCCGCCGTAACTGCTGCTCGCAGCTGGTGTGCCGGCATATTGTGGGGGCTGCGGACCATCGCGCGCCTCGACTACGAGGTCCGTGGCGATATTCCGCGCACCCCCATGCTCATTGCCTCCAAGCACATGACCATGTGGGACACGGTGGCGCTGTTTTATGTGCTGGGCGATCCCGTCTTCATACTCAAACGCCAACTGATGAACATTCCGCTCTACGGCTGGTATGCGCGCCGAGTGGGCATGATCGCCATCGACCGCCAGGCGGGCAGCGGTGCGTTGCGCAATATGACGAAGGCGGCGCGACGGTCGCTCGCGAGCGGCCTCAGCGTCATCATCTTTCCCGAAGGCACTCGCAAGAAAGCAGAAGCGCCTGCAAACTATAAGCCTGGCGTGGCCGCGCTCTATCAGCGTCTCAACCGGCCCTGCGTACCGGTTGCACTCAATTCCGGCCTGTTCTGGACAGGCCCCGCGGGCTTCCTGAAGAAGCGCGGCCGCATCGTGCTGCAATTCCTGCCGGCAATCGCTCCCGGCCTCGGCCGTCGGGAATTCATGCGCATGCTGGAAGGCCGCATCGAACAGGCCACGTCCGGCCTTATCCGCGAAGGCCGCGCATTATTGGCTGGTGATTCCCTCTCGCCCGGAACCGCGGAATAGAGAGCAATGTCGGTCTCGTTCACCGCCATTGCGGCAGGGACGATATTTGCGGGCACCTATTTTGTGCTCGCGGTCGGCAGGCTGCCGGGATTTCACCTCGATCGTACAGGGGCAACGCTTCTGGGCGCGAGCCTGATGGTGGCGGGCGGCGTGCTCACACCCGCCGAAGCCTTCCGCGCCATCGATGGCAACACAATTGCTCTGCTGCTCGGGATGATGATCGTCGTTGCCAATCTCAGGCTTTCTGGCTTTTTCCGGCTGGCGACCAACTGGATCGCGGCGCACGCGCGCCATCCGCTGATCCTGCTCATCGCGGTCGTCTTCGCATCAGGCATATTCTCGGCCTTTCTCGTCAATGACACGGTCTGTCTTGCGCTGGCGCCGCTGGTGTTCGATGTCGCGCAGCGGCTCCGTCGCAATCCTGTTCCCTATTTGCTCGCCGTCGCCTTGGCGTCGAATTGCGGCAGCACCGCCACGATCACCGGCAATCCCCAGAACATCGTGATCGGGAGTCTTTCGCAAATTTCGTATGGCAACTTCGCGGCGGCGCTCTCACCCGTGGCGCTTGCCGGCCTGCTGCTGACCGCTGCGCTGATCGCACTGCTTCATCCGCACGAATTCTGGACGCGCGAAAGGCTCGAATCCGTGCATGAACGCGTGGCCTCGCACGCGGTCCTGATGATCAAATCACTTATGGTGACGGTTGCCCTGGTCGTCCTGTTCTTTGCCGGTATCGCGCCTGCCAAAGTCGCGATCCTGGCAGGCGGCCTGCTTCTGCTGACGCGCATTGTCAAGAACACGAAAATCTATTTCGAAATCGATTGGCCGCTGCTCCTGATGTTCGCAGGTTTGTTTATCGTAGTGGCCGGATTCGAAAAGGCGCTGTTGTCGCCTTCTGCTATCACCGCCGTCGGACGGTTACATTTCGAGCGAATTCCGGTCTTGAGCGCCGTGACCGCGGTGCTCTCGAACATTGTCAGCAACGTGCCTGCCGTCCTCGTGCTGCGGCCCTTCATCCTTCCGCTGCATGATCCCAAAACAGCCTGGCTCACCGTTGCCATGGCGTCGACGCTGGCCGGCAATTTCACGGTACTCGGCTCCGTTGCCAATCTGATCGTGGTACAGAAAGCGGCGACGAAAGGCGTCAACATCGCCTTCAAGGATCACTTCAGGGTCGGCGCGCCACTGACGATCCTGACCATCGTTCTCGGAGCATTGTGGCTTGCCGCTTGAGGCCGGATGAACTAGAACATTATGGGAACAATTCTTAACCACGTGCGTGCCTCATTTTCTGGCATTTGGCGGCCGATCGCATGAACGACATTGCCTCCCGGATCTGGGACATGAAATACCGCTTCAAGGCGGCGGACGGCACGCCGATCGATCATGATGTGCCGGAGACCTGGGCGCGCGTGGCCCTTGCGGCCGCTGCAGCCGAGAGCGCAGAGAAGCGGCATGAATGGGCGTGCGCCTTTGGCGACGCGCTCGCGGGCTTCCGATTCATTCCGGCCGGTCGAATCCTCGCCGGCGCCGGCACCGCCCGTGCCGTCACACTGTTCAACTGTTTTGTGATGGGCACGATTGCCGACGATATGGGCAGCATCTTCGCGCATCTGCGCGAAGCCGCGCTCACCATGCAGCAGGGAGGCGGCATCGGTTACGACTTCTCGACGCTCAGACCCAAAGGCGCACCGGTCGCGGGGGTAGGCGCGGATGCCTCCGGACCGGTCTCCTTCATGGGCGTGTGGGACGCGATGTGCCGCACGATCATGTCGGCGGGCTCGCGCCGCGGCGCGATGATGGCAACGCTCGCCTGCGACCATCCCGACATCGAACTCTTCATCGATGCCAAGCGCACGCCCGGCGAGCTCACCATGTTCAATCTCTCCGTACTGGCGAGCGATGCGTTCATGGACGCGGTGAAGAACGATGCCGAATGGCAGCTGCAGTTCGGCGGCAGGATCTATCGCACCTTGCCCGCGCGCGCTTTGTGGGACCGCATGATGCGCGCGACCTATGACTATGCCGAACCGGGCGTGGTCTTCATCGACCGGATCAATGCCAATAATAACCTGCACTACTGCGAAACAATCAGCGCAACAAATCCTTGTGGCGAGCAACCGTTGCCGCCTTATGGCGCGTGCCTGTTAGGTTCGATCAATCTGGCGAAGCTGGTGCGCAGCCCGTTCGCCGAAAATGCACATATCGACGAGACCGAGCTCGTGCGCCTCGCTGGCATAGCTGTGCGGCTGCTCGACAATGTGATCGACATATCGCGGTTTCCGCTGCCCGAGCAGCGACAAGAAGCGATTGCCAAGCGGCGCATCGGGCTCGGCGTCACGGGACTTGCCGACGCGCTCATTTTTTGCCGCGCGCGCTATGGTGCACCAGAAGGCATTGTACTGATCGATCGCTGGCTCGAAACGCTGTCGCATGCCGCCTATGCGGCGTCGGTTGAAATTGCCCGGGAAAAAGGCGCCTTTCCGCTGTTCGACCGCGAGGCCTATCTCGCCACCCCCCATGTCGCCGCCTTGCCGAAAGCCATACGCGACACCATCGCCGCCGATGGCATCCGCAACGCGCTTCTCACCTCCATCGCGCCCACGGGCACCATATCGTTGTTCGCCGAGAATATTTCGAGCGGCATCGAACCTGTCTTCGCCTACACCTATGGCCGCAAGGTACTCATGCCCGACGGAACGCGGAGGGACGAGACGGTTGCCGATTATGCCTGGGCAAAATTCCGTGAGCTATTCGGCGTCGATGCGGCCCTGCCCGACTATTTCGTCACTGCACAGACGCTTTCGCCCGGCGATCACCTCGCCGTACAGGCTGCAGCCCAGAAGCACATCGACAGCTCGATCTCCAAAACCATTAACGTGCCCGACGCCATTTCCTTTGAAGCGTTCAAGGATGTGTACATCCGGGCCTACGAAACAGGCTGCAAGGGCTGCACGACCTATCGGCCGAACGAGATTCGCGGCGCCGTGCTCGAAGCCGTGCCCGCCGGCCCGGTGGAGGTGATTGATGGGGGGCCGAATGCGCAGGACCTGGAGCCGTCGCTGCCGCTCGTCATGCCGCCTGCGGCATCGCGTTCCTTCGAGCAGTCCGGCGGCGTCGTCTATATGACGAAGCCCCTCGACCGGCCCGAAGTGCTGCTGGGCCAGACCTACAAGATCAAATGGCCCGATTCCGACCACGCCTTCTACATCACAATCAACGACATCGAGCAGGATGGACGGCGCCGGCCCTTCGAAGTGTTCATCAATTCCAAGAACATGGAAGCCTATGCCTGGACGCTCGCGCTCACGCGCATGATCAGCGCGGTATTCCGCCGCGGCGGCGATGTTTCCTTCGTGGTGCACGAGCTGAAGGCGGTGTTCGATCCGCGCGGGGGCCAATGGATGAACGGCCAATATGTGCCATCGCTGCTCGCCGCAATCGGCGAGGTGATCGAGCGCCATCTGGTTGCGACCGGGTTCATGCCGGCGCGCGAGAGCTTCGCCCAGCCGCAAACCGCACAGGCCGTGGCCATGGCCGCCGGAGAAATACGTGGCCGGACCTGCCCGCGCTGCGGGAGCCCGGCGCTCATCCGCCAGGAAGGCTGCGATACCTGTATCGCCTGCGGCTTCTCCCGCTGCGGATGAAATTTCACGCCTGTTTCAAATAAATGCGTTATTCAAACCGGTTGTTTCTCTATGCACCACTGTTTGCGTTGCTCGCGCTTGCAGTCGCTGCGGGCCTGCGTTGGCGGGTTGTTGCGGATAGCCTCGAGTCCTGGCTCAGACAGCGCAACGGACATGAAATCGCCCCGGGCGTGGAACTATATTTTGCCACGGAATCCGTCGGCGGATTTCCTTTCAACGTGGATGCGGTGCTCCACAACGTCACGTTCCGGATGAAATCGGCACGCACTGCCGGCACCTGGCACACGGATGGCTTTGCAATACATGAACTGACCTTCGGCCAAGCGCATCAGATTTATGAGGCGGCGGGAACGCAGACGGTATCGTGGACGGATGCGGAAG
>DATAYG010000052.1:0-69158 GCA_036272695.1 Rhizomicrobium sp.
GTCGCCTGATAACGCGATTCACCCCCGATATGCGCCATCGTGACCTACAAATCATGCCATTGCGACGCGCACACAGAATCAGCGTCGCCCGCCCAAATCAACGCCAGAGTTTCCTCACAGCCTGTTTCGCGGGAATGACAATATATGTTTCGCCGCGCCGCTGCCGCGTTCAATGGCTTTTGGCCTTTCACAACAACTTAAACTGATCACCTGACCGGGGCGGCCGGCGGAATTTGTCGGTCGAAAGCGGCGCGCGGTCCTTGTTGAGGCCGAGACGTTTGACCGCCATGTGGAAACGGCGCGCAATCATCTCCGCGTACGGCCCGGTGCCTTTCATGCGCGTGTGCCACTGGCTGTCGTAATCCTTGCCGCCGCGCATCTGGCGGATCAGCGACATCACATGTTTCGCGCGGCCGGGCTCCTTTTCTTCCAGCCACTCGCGGAACAGATCCTTGATCTCGAGCGGGAGCCTGAGCAGGACATAACCCGCGCTTGCGGCCCCGGCCTCCACCGCCGTGCCCAGAACGGTTTCAAGTTCTTCGTCGTTCAGCGCCGGGATGACGGGCGCGAACATCACGCTCACGGGAATGCCCGCACGATGCAGGCCGGCTATGGCTTCAATGCGCCGCCCGGGTGTCGCTGCGCGCGGCTCCATCACGCGCGCAAGTCTGCGATCGAGCGTCGTCACCGATATGGCGGCGCGCGCCAGACCCTGCTCCGCCATGGGCGCCAGAATATCGATATCCCGCAGGATGAGCGGCGATTTGGTAACGATTCCGACCGGATGATTGAAATCCCGCAGCACTTCGAGGATGGAACGCGTTATCTTCAGCTGCCGCTCGATAGGCTGATAGGGATCGGTGTTTGTACCCATGGCAATGACTTTGGGCACATAGCCCGGCGCTGCCAGTTCGCGCGCGAGCAGCTCTGCCGCGTTCGGCTTCGCAAACAGACGCGACTCGAAATCCGCCCCCGGCGAAAGCCCGAGATACGCGTGGGTCGGCCGGGCAAAGCAATAAATGCAGCCATGTTCGCAGCCCTTGTAAGGATTGATCGACTGCTCGAAGGAAATATCCGGTGATTTGTTGCGGGTGATGATGGTGCGCGAAGAATCGCGCAGCACTTCGGTCTTCAACGGCGGCGGAGTTTCGTCCTCATGCGTCCAGCCGTCATCGACCAGCACCCGCGTTTCGCGCTCAAAGCGCCCCGACGCATTCGATCGCGCCCCGCGGCCACGCAGACTGCGGGCATCGGCGGTGATTTGGGCCATACTCTCCATATTGGCAATATAGCCGCCGACTGGAACATATCAAGAACAAAATTGAGATCGGTTCGACTATGCGAAATAGCGATGCTTCCGTCCCGATGCCGGACACTGGGCGGACGGCCCGGCTGCCTGCTGCCGCGTCCAGTCTTTGGTCGGATCGTCGAGCTGCGCATACCGCTCCGCGCCAACCACGAACGCGGCGGCCGTTACCGAGACCTCGCCCGCATCGGCCAGCCTGGCGGCGTCGCCGTGCGCCTTCGTCCGGCAATTGGCCGGACCGAGACGCTGTTGCAAAGCCTCGCGCGCGCCGGACTTTGTGGCATCGACGAGGGCCAGGTCGCGTGTTCCATAATCGGGGCTCGCGCAGCCAAACAGGGCAAGTGCGGCGAGCGGGACGATCAGCACTTTCACCGGACTTCTCCGCGTCGCGTGCCTGCATGGAACACTTTGTCCGTGCAGCAGCGGTTTGCGGTCCTGGCCAAGCAAATTCGAGGCCAGAAGCGGCGGCGGAATGGTACGTGAGTAGGCCCCCGGTTGCGTCAGTTCCCGTTCAGAAATTCGCGACGTCAGATTCGGTTGGCGGCACGGGTTGAACCGCCAAGACGCCAAGGAGACAGACTTACCTGTACGGTTGGTGCGCCATCGCTTTTCTCCATGTCGCCGCGGTTCATCTTCTTGGCTGCCTTGGCGTCTTTGGCGGTCAATTACTACGCGATGAATAATGCTGGGGATTTCTGGTCCGGTACACTGGTGGCTCCGATGTCAATGCCTGATTCTTATCGCACGATCCGCGCGTGCACGCGCGCGGAGCAACTTTTCGCCGCGTAACGATCCAACGTTGACGCGCTTCGGACCGCGCACCGGAATCGTTCCGGGCGGTCGATTATTCGTCCTCGTCATCTTCTTCGTCGATCATGGAAATCGAGCCGACACATCCTACATGGCCGGGCCGCTCTTCTCCTGGCCATTCGCGATAGACAATTACCAGGTCACCCACTTCGAAGGGTTCATCGCAAATCTGACATACGCTCTGATCGTTCTCGGCCATTGATAGCCTCCTGCTGTCTGGACAGCGGCGTTGTAGCCAGACGGGGGAAATCCGGCTACCCGAATACGCGGCCGCACGAAGTTCGCGATCCGGGACGCCAAACCCCTCATTTCAGGTTGCGATTGCGCAGGTCGTTTTGCTCTTGCTGCCGGCTTCTAATAAGGGCCCGGGACAAGTCGCCACCTCGGCGCTCGCCAGGCGTCGTAGCCGGCGCAATGCACCATGTCGGCGCAGTGGACAAGGCTGCGCCTCATCGGTACCTCTCGCCTCATGAGCGAAAACGTCTTCAGCGTTCGGGAGATTCTGGCAGGCCGCGCGCCTGCCGATGCGCCGGTCACGGTCAAAGGCTGGGTGCGCACGCGGCGCGATTCCAAGGCCGGGATTTCCTTCGTCCATGTGTCGGACGGATCGGTGTTCCATCCGGTGCAGGTGGTGGCAGCCAACACGCTGCCGAATTATGCGGGCGAAGTGCTGAAGCTGACGACGGGCTGCGCCGTCGAGGCGACCGGTCGGATCGTGCCGTCGCCTGCGAAGGGGCAGCCGTTCGAGATGCAGGCGAACTCGATCCGCGTGCTCGGCTGGGTCGACGATCCCGACACCTATCCCATCCAGCCCAAGCCGCACACGATGGAGTTCCTGCGCGAGGTGGCGCATCTGCGCCCGCGCACCAATGTCATAGCCGCGCTCACGCGCATGCGCCACACGCTCGCCAAAGCCATCCACCGCTTCTTCGATGACAACGGATTCTATTGGGTCAACACGCCGATCATCACTTCGTCCGACGCCGAAGGGGCAGGGGCGATGTTCCGCGTTTCGACGCTGGATCTCGCCAACCTGCCGCGCAACGACGCGGGCGGGGTGGATATCAGCAAGGATTTCTTCGGCCGCGACGTGTTTCTCACCGTCTCGGGCCAGCTCAATGTCGAGGCCTACTGCCTCGCGCTGAGCAAAGTCTACACATTCGGGCCGACCTTCCGCGCCGAAAACTCCAACACCAGCCGGCACCTCGCCGAATTCTGGATGGTCGAGCCGGAGATCGCGTTTGCGG
Source organism: Rhizomicrobium sp. (assembly GCA_036272695.1). Taxonomy (GTDB): domain Bacteria; phylum Pseudomonadota; class Alphaproteobacteria; order Micropepsales; family Micropepsaceae; genus Rhizomicrobium. The sequence goes on from DATAYG010000052.1 coordinate 3,364, forward strand.
ATCTCTCCGACGATGCGACGCTCGCGGAACGGCTGCTGAAAGCAGCTCTTGGCGGCGTGCTCAGCGAACGCGCCGACGATCTCGCTTTCTTCGACGAGCGCATAGAGAAGGGGCTGGTCGCAAAGCTCGAGAATATTGTTTCATCCGAATTCGTGCGCATGGATTACACCGAAGCGGTCGCCATCCTCGAGCGCGCGAAGGAGAAATTCGAATTCCCAGTCAAATGGGGCGTCGATCTCCAGTCGGAGCATGAGCGCTATCTGACGGAGAAACATGTCGGCAAGCCCGTGATCGTCATGAACTATCCGACGGCCATCAAGGCTTTCTACATGCGCGTCAACGACGACGGGCGGACGGTGGCGGCGATGGATGTGCTCGCGCCGGGCATCGGCGAGATCATCGGCGGCAGCCAGCGCGAGGAGCGGCTCGACGTGCTCGATGCGCGCATGGGGGCGCTCCACATCGACCGCGAGCATTACGAATGGTACCGCGACCTCCGCCGCTACGGCACCGTGCCGCATGCCGGCTTTGGCCTCGGCTTTGAACGCACGCTCGCCTATGTCACCGGCCTCGGCAATGTCCGCGACGTCATTCCTTTCCCGAGGACGCCGGGGAACGCGCGATATTGACAAAGGCGGTCAGCTGCAACGAACATCTGGGCACTGTTACAGTTTGAGTCAGGGGCAGTCCTAAGGCGCGCAGAATCATATCAGGTGTACCGAAAGCCCGGGCGTCGCCCGGGCTTTCTGGCTCCGCACACGCGGAAATCTTTGCGGGCAAGGCCCGCTTCAGTCAGTTTCAATTTTGGGATGGCAACGGGCGTTTCAAGCCGGTTGTGGCTCTGTGCTCAGAGCCGGAGACTTATGCCAGGCGGAGTATCATCCATACGGAACCTCCCATTCCTGATTTCCGATCGCAACGCCGGACGCGCAAGTTTCATCCCGGAAAGGGCACCAGCGTTCGCGTTTGCTACGAATCTATGACACCGAACAGCCGCTCTTGTCAATGCGAAACGCGCTCACGATCGGTCTTTGGACATAAAGACTCTTCTTGAAACGTTCGCCCGGTTCGCCGGCGAGATGAAATGAAACGCGTGCGGACCGATCAGCGCCGGTAGTTTCAATTCGCGGTGAAGTGACGGTTGCCGGAGCGTAAGCCGATCCCGGGACAGGGGCGGGTTTCCCTGGTACTGGGGAAGAAGGCAGCGAACGGAAGAATTTTCAGTGGTGTTCGAAGCCGGCACGCCGTGGATGGGCCACCAACAAAGGTTGCCGCCGCAGCGGTCCCTGATCCACCAGTTGCGGAGGCCCAGGATAACGGCTTGTAAATTACCGGTCAGTTATTTATTGAGCCGGTATGAAGCCAGCTGAGAATCGTCAGGTTTTGTCGGAGGTTCCGGCTGCCGAAGCCCGGTGGCGGCGGCGGAAAGAGGCCCGTCCAGGGGAAATCCTCGATGCGGCGCTGGCGGAGTTTGCCGCCAGGGGTTTCGCCGCGGCGCGGATGGAGGACATCGCTGCGCGCGCCGGCGTGACCAAGGGCACGCTCTATCTCTATTTCCCGAGCAAGGAAGAGCTGTTCAAAGCCCTGGTGCGGGAATCCATCGGCGCGGCAATTGCGGCGCGGCGGGTGGAAGCGGAGGCCTTCGAAGGTTCGGCCGCCGAACTGCTCGCCACGGTTTTGCGCTTCATGGGCTTTTTTGCACGCACCAGCGATCGCGCCGTGTTGCCCAAAATCATCATGGCCGAAGCGGGCAATTTCCCGGAGCTGCTGCGCTTCTATCGCGCCGAAGTGGTGGAGAACGGGCTCGCGCTCATTGGCGGGATCATTGCTCGCGGCGTCGCGCGAGGCGAATTCCGCGAAGTCGATCCGCAGCATGCCGCACGGCTCTGCATCGCGCCGCTGTTGCTTGTGATCCTGTGGCGCACGACGTTCGCGCGCGAGGAGGTGCCGCCTTACGATCTCGCGGGACTGGTCGAAGCCCATATCGACGTCCTGCTCAAGGGACTCGCGCCGTGAGCCCGGTCCACCCGATTTCTTATAGCGGAGCGTGGTTGGCGATGTTATTTGCACGCGGAGGCGTGGAGACGCGAAGTAGATTCACCACCAAGAGCACAAAGAGCACGAAGAAGATTGAAAGCAGTTGCGCGCGAAGCGCGCTTTTCTTCCTTCGTGCTCTTGGTGGTAAACCTCTTTCTTCGCGTCTCCGCGCCTCCGCGTGCAGATTTTCCTGCGCCGTCGGCGATGTGGGGACAGCATGAAAGCGGCCGTGCGGCTTTTGCTTCTTCTGGTTCTGGCGGCCGCGGCCGCCGGCGCGTGGTGGTGGTACGGCCATCGGCAGAAGGCACCGACGGAATTGGTCCTCTACGGCAATGTCGATCTGCGCGAGGTCGATCTCGCCTTCAACAACAGCGAACGCATCGATCAAGTGTTAGCAGTGGAGGGCGACCGCGTGCATAACGGGCAGCTGCTGGCGCGTCTCGATACGCGCCGGCTCGTTCCGCAGGTGGACCAGGCCAGGGCCAATGTCGCGCTCGATGCGGCCAATCTCGACAACGCACGCATCCAGTACCAGCGCGATGTGGAACTCGCGCGCGGCTCCGCGGGCCGTGGTATCGCAAAGCAGGATGTCGACAATGCCCGCGCGGCGGTGAACGTACAGTCCGCGAAGCGCGATGCGGATGCGGCGCAGCTCGCGATGCTGCGCCAGCAGCTCGCCGACGCCGAGCTCTTCGCGCCGTCCGACGCAACAGTCCGTACACGGATCATGGAGCCGGGCGAGATGGCATCGCCGATGAAACCCGTGTTCTCGCTGGCCATCACCGATCCCAAATGGGTGCGGGTCTATGTGCCGGAAACCGATCTTGGCCAGGTGCATCCGGGCGCGCACGCGGGGGTCACGGTGGACGCCTTTCCAGGCCGGTGGTTTCCGGGCTGGATCGGATTTATTTCGCCGAGCGCGGAGTTCACGCCGAAATCCGTCGAGACGCCCGACTTGCGCACAAATCTGGTCTACGAAGTGCGCGTGTTCGTCAAAGACCCGGGCGACAATCTCCGGCTCGGCATGCCGGCGACCGTGCATGTCGCGCTGCCGAAGCGGAATGTAGCCAAGTGATTAGCTGTCCCTCTCATGCTGAACTGATCCTCCCCCGCAAGCGGGGGAGGATCACTAAGACACCCGCGCCATGAATGCGGCGCTGGAAGTGAAAGACGTGCACAAGGTGTTCCGGCGCGGGAAGACGGAGACCGTCGTCGCACTGGATGGTGTTTCATTCACGGCAGACAAGGGGACACTTTCGGCGCTGGTCGGCCCCGACGGTGCGGGCAAGACGACGCTGCTGCGGCTTGCCACGGGATTGCTGACAGCCGATGGCGGCGAGGTCGCGGTGCTCGGTCTCGATGCCGCGAAATCCCCGCAGGACATCCAGAACCGCGTCGGCTACATGCCGCAGCGCTTCGGGCTCTACGAAGATCTCACCGTCCAGGAAAATCTCGATCTTTATGCCGATCTGCATGGCGTCAGCCGCGCAGATCGGCAAACGACGTACAAGCGCCTGATGGAGATGACGGCGCTGGGGCCGTTCACGCGGCGGCTCGCGGGTCAGCTCTCGGGTGGCATGAAACAGAAGCTCGGTCTCGCCTGCGCGCTGGTGCGCGCGCCGGAACTGCTGCTGCTCGATGAGCCGACGGCAGGTGTCGATCCGCTGTCGCGGCAGGAGCTGTGGGAAATCATCCAGGAGCTTGTCGCCGACGCGAAGACGACGGTCATTCTTTCCACCGCCTATCTCGACGAAGCGGAGCGTTGCGGCCACGCCGTTGTGCTGCATGAAGGCAAAGTGCTCGCGCAGGGGCCGCCGCAGGAAATCGCAAAGCGCGCCGAAGGCCGCGTCTTTTTGGCCGATCCGCCCGCGGGACAGACGGCACGCGGCCTGCAGGCGCAATTGCTCGACCGCGACGACATCGCGGATGCCGTGCCCGATGCCGGCCGCGTGCGGCTTGTCCGTACACGGAGAAATGAGGCGGCCGAACAGCCCATCGTGGCCGAGGCGGTCGAGCCCCGGTTCGAAGACGGGTTCATGACGCTGCTGCAGCACAAGCGGACCGAGCGGGCGCCGGTCTCGCTCGCGTTGGAGCGGCCGCCGCAATCGACGTCGGCCTATGCGGTCGAAGTGCACGATCTGGTGCGCATGTTCGGCAGTTTCACCGCCGTCGATCATGTCAGCTTCGACGTGAAGCGCGGCGAGATTTTCGGTCTGCTCGGCCCCAACGGCGCGGGCAAGACGACGACCTTCCGGATGCTCTGCGGCCTGCTTCCCGCGACGAGCGGCACGCTGAAGGTGGCGGGAGTCGACCTTCGCACCGCCCGCGCCTCAGCCCGCCAGCATATCGGCTATGTGGCGCAGAAATTTTCTTTGTATGGTGATCTGACGGTGCAGGAGAATCTGGATTTCTTCGCCAGCGCCTACGGATTGCGAGGGGCTGCGCGGCGGCAGCGCATCGCGTGGGCGCTCGAACAATTCGAACTGGGCGGGCATGGCGATATCACCAGCGGGCAATTGCCGGGCGGGTTCAAACAACGGCTCGCCATGGCGGCGGCGCTGCTTCACGAGCCGGATATTCTCTTCCTCGACGAGCCGACAAGCGGGACCGATCCGCTGGCGCGGCGCGAATTCTGGCGGCGCATCACCGCACTCGGCGAGCAGGGCGTCACAATCATTGTCACCACTCATTTCATGGAGGAGGCGGAATATTGCGACCGCGTGGCGATCCTCGATGGCGGCCGCGTCCGTGCCCAGGGAACACCGGCGGAACTGCGCCGCCACGTCCCCGAAGGCCGCGCCGCGAACATGGAGAACGCCTTCATCGCCGTCGTCGAAGAGGCCCGCGCCGCGGAGAAAACGAACAGGAGCGCCGCGTGACGCAGATGTTATTTGCACGCGGAGACGCGGAGGAGGCCCCCCTCATTCACCATGGCCGCCCGGAGCGTTGGCCACCTAGTGCCGCGCGTCGGCGCGGCAATCGACTCTTTGTAACCAGGATCGAACTAGGAGTCATTCGCTCGCTGATGCGAGCGGGCTGGGTGGCCGGGTCACGCCCGGCCAAGATGACGGGAGTATGTGAATTCCGTGGCTCTGCGGCTCTGTGTGAGAATTGTTTCGTCAAATCGGTGGGATGCCGCGCATGAGCGGGATGGCGGCCAAGCTGCGCCGCATCCTCGCGCTGATGCGCAAGGAGGGGTATCAGATCCTGCGCGATCCGAGCAGCATCGCGCTCGGCATCGTCATGCCGGTGATGCTCATCCTGCTGTTCGGCTACGGGCTTTCGCTCGACGTAAAGAACGTGCCGGTCGCGATCGTGGTCGAAGAGCCGTCGCCGCTCGCCACCCAGGCCATTGCCGGTTTTCAGCTCTCTCCATATTTCGACACGCGGGTGATGACATCGATGCCGCAGGCCGAGGCGCTGATGCTCGCGCGCAAGGTCGACGGCATCGTCGTGCTGAAATCCGATTTCGCCCGGCGCCTTTCGAACGGCGACGCCAATGTCGAAGTTTTGGTACATGGCGCCGACGCCAATCGCGCCCGCATCATCGAGGCCTATGCGCAAGGCGCCCTTGCCCAATGGTCGGCGATGCGCATGGCGGAAGGCGAGAGTGTCGCGGGCGGCCCCGTCGGCATCGAAAGCCGGCTGTGGTTCAACAGCGCCAACGATAGTCATTACTTCCTGGTGCCGGGCCTGATGGTGCTGGTGATGACGCTGATCGGGGCTTTTCTCACCACCATGGTGGTGGCGCGCGAATGGGAGCGGGGCACGCTGGAAGCCCTGTTCGTCACGCCGATGCGCACCGACGAGTTTCTGCTCGGCAAGACGCTGCCTTATTTCTTCATGGGCATGATCGGGCTCATGCTCTGCTTTCTCGCTTCGCGCTTTCTTTTTCACGTGCCGTTTCGCGGCTCTTTCCTGTTGTTCCTTGGCATTTCGACCCTCTACCTCCTGATCGCGCTCGGCATCGGGCTGTCGATTTCCTCCACGGTGAAAAGCCAATTCGTCGCGAGCCAGCTCACCATGGTAGTGACATTCCTGCCGGCCATGATGCTGTCGGGCTTTATCTTCGATCTCAGAAGCATGCCCGTGGGGGTGCGGGCGATCACTTATATCCTGCCGGCACGCTATTTCGTGGCGATGCTGCAGACGGTGTTTCTGGCGGGAAATGTCTGGAGCATTATCCTGCCCGACGCGGCCGTGCTTGCGGTGATGGTCGTGGTGCTGCTCACGCTGTCGCGCCGCGCGACGCGCAAGAAGCTCGCGTGAGGCGGCGATGTTTGAAAGCCTCGCACGCATCGTGGCCCTGATCCGCAAGGAACTCCTTGCGATGCTGAAGGATCCGCGCGCGCGCTGGAGCATATTCATTCCGCCGGTGCTGCAATGTCTGATCTTCGGCTACGCGGCGACCTACGATCTCAACAACGTGCCTTATGCGGTGCTCGACCAGGATCACAGCATCGCATCCCACGATCTCGTCGCGCGTTTCGACGGCAGCCACATCTTCACCCGCGTTGCGGATATCCAGCGCGCCGCCGACATCGCGCGCCTGATCGATGAAGAGCGCGCGATCCTCGTCATCCAGGTGCCACAGGATTTCGAGCGCAACCTGTTGCTCGGCAAGCCCGCGACGGTGCAGCTGATAGCCGACGGCCGGAATTCCAACACGGCGGGCGTGGCGCAGGCCTATGCCGGCACGATCGTGGACGGTTTCAACGCCGATTGGCGCAGCGAACACGGGCTCGATAACCCGCCGATGCAGGTCACGATGCGGGCGTGGTTCAATCCCAATCTCGAGACCCGCTGGAACATGATCCCGAGTCTCATCGGCACGATCACGCTGATTCAGACCATGATGCTCTCGGCGATGTCGGTGGCGCGTGAGCGGGAACAGGGTACGTTCGACCAGCTGCTGGTGACACCATTCCGGCCGATGGAGATCATGGCGGGCAAGGCCGTGCCGTCGATGATCATCGGCACGCTGCAGGCGACGACCATCCTCTTGGTGGCGCAGCTCTGGTTCCAGATTCCGTTTCAGGGCTCGTTATTCGTCCTTTATCCGGGGCTCATTCTCTTTCTCATCGCCGCCATCGGCATCGGCATTCTCGTTTCTTCCATTGCTGAGACCATGCAGCAGGCGATGCTTTACGGCTTCCTGCTCATCATGCCGTTCTCGCTGCTTTCGGGGTTGACCACACCCGTTACAAATATGCCAGAAAGTCTGCAGATTCTCACCCTCGCCAATCCACTGCGTTACGCGATCACCATTGCGCAACGCGTCTATCTGGAAGGCGTGGGCCTCGACGTGCTGTGGCCCAATCTCTGGCCCATGGCCATCATCGCAACCCTCACCCTCGGAGCCGCGACATGGATGTTCAGGCATCGGGTGGGATGATGGCCATTACTTTCTTCGCCCGCGCCAAATCTTTCCTCCCCCGCGCGAAGCGTGGGGGAGGGGGACCGCGAAGCGGTGGAGGGGGCGATGCGCGCTGGGCCCCCTCCACCCCTTCGGGGCACCTCCCCCACGCAAGCGCGGTGGAGGAAAGTCAAGGGCGGGTGAGATGTCTGGCGACTTTATTACTTGCCTCCGCTGTGGCGAGCTGCACGGTGGTCGGGCCTGATTTCGTGAAGCCGAAAGCCGACGTTCCGCCGGCCTGGACGAAGACGGGCCTGCAGCCCGCTGGCAAAACGCCGAGCATGGCGACGGTGCAGGCCCCAGCGGAGGCGTGGTGGGAAAGCTTTCACGATCCGGAACTGACTTCGCTAATCAAAAAAGCCGCCGCCGCAAACCTCGACCTGAAAGAATCCGCGCTGCGCATCGCCGAAGCGCGCGCGCAACGCCAGATCACCGCCGCCGCCGAACTGCCGACGCTGTCCGGCAATATGTCTTATACCAATACCCGTTTCAGCGAGACGACGGCGCAGGGTTCGCTGTTCAATGCGTTCGGCGGACGAGGGCAGGGGCTGCCGATCAAAATTCCGAGCTTCCCCAATCCTTATAATCAGTACCAGATCGGCTTCGATGCGTCCTGGGAACCGGATCTGTTCGGCGGCGTGCACCGCTCCGTCGAGGCCGCGGAGGCCGATACGCAGGCCTCGGAGGAGGACGCGCGCGACGCGCTCGTCTCGCTCGAAGCCGAGGTCGCACGCGACTACATCGATCTCAGAAGTGCGCAGGCGCAGCTGGCGATCACCGCCCGCAACATCGTCACCCAGCAGGAAACACATACGCTGGCCGAGCAGCGTTTCCGCGCCGGCCTCGGAACGGCGCTCGATGTTGCTAATGCCGAGGCCCAGGTGCGCAATACGCGGTCGCAATCGCCGCCTTTCAGCCGGACGGTCGTGTCTGACATCAATCAATTAAGCCAGCTGCTGGCGCGCGAACCCGGCGCGCTGACAGCCGAGCTTGAAACCGCGAAGCCCGTTCCGCCGGTGCCGTCGCAGGTACCGGTCGGATTGCCGGGCGATCTCTTGCGACGGCGCCCGGATATCCGCGCGGCCGAAGCGCGGCTGCACGCAGCCACAGCGCGTGAAGGCGTGGCGGTGGCGGCGCTGTTCCCGAGCGTGACGTTCGATTTCCCGTTCGGTACGCAGGCGGAAACCTTTCCGAAGCTCGCCAACTGGGCAAGCCGCTTCTATTCCATCGGACCGAGTCTCACCGTGCCGATCTTCGAAGGCGGCAAGCTCCATGCGAATATCAAACTCGCCGATCTCGAAGAGAAAGAAGCCGCGGTCGATTACGCGCGTATCGTGTTGAATGTGGTTCACGAAGTGGAAAACGCGCTCGTCGCCTATGGCACGGACCAGCGCCGCCGCGATGCGCTGGCCGCCACGCTCAAGCAGAACTGCGATGCACTGACGCTCGCCGAACAGCGATACCGGAGCGGCGTCACGACTTTTCTCGATGTGCTCGACACCGAGCGGAGCGCGCAGCAGACGGAGCTGGCGCTGGCCGTCAGCAACGCGGCCGTCTCGACCGATCTCGTGGCCATCTACAAAGCGCTGGGCGGCGGCTGGACGGAAGAAGTGAAGGATGCGCCGAGGGTGGATGCGCCGACGCCCTGACGACCGGGTAACTTGCCTTCAACTGCGTTACGTGGATACTGCGCGCGCTCCGGCCGGGACGAATCCATTGCTCGCTCAGGATGTTGCCATGCCTGCACGCGCCTCCGATGTGCATGAGACGATGAACGCCGCATTGCTTGCGGCGGCGCTCTCGGTCTCATTGCTGCAATTCTTGCTCGCGCCACTGATTTTGCCGATGGGCGCGTGGACCGCGCTTGGACTTGTTTGCCTGTGTGCAGTCACCACGCCGCTGCATTGGGGGCTGATGCACGAATCGATTCACGGAAATCTGTTCCGCGATCCCGCCACGAACCGGCGCGCGGGCCGGGTGCTCGGCAATTTTCTTTGCCTGTCCTGGGACGTGATGCGCTTCGGCCATCTTCTGCATCACAGCAACAATCGCCATGAGTTCGACCGTCCCGAAGCCGTGGGACCGGGCGGCTCGCTGCTTGCGGCGGCCGGGCCTTATTACCTGAAGCTGCTGGGCGGGCATGCGCTGATCTCCTGCGCGTCGTCGATCGGCCTTGCGCTCCCGACGCGCGTGGTGACGCAGCTCGTTCCGAAAGCCGAGCCGATGCACACGGCGGCGTCGCGCGCCTTCACCAACAAGGAGCGGCAGGCGCGAATCCGCGGCGATCTTTGTGGGACGGTCCTGCTGGTTGGCCTCGCGGTGGTTTGCTGGGGCGCGCATTGGCCGATTTTCGCCGCCACGATTGCCGTGCGCTTCCTCATGCTGTCGCTGCTCGACAATGCGCCGCATTACGCGACCGCGATCAATTCCGGCACCTATGCCCGCAACACCAGCCTGCCGCGCTTCGCGCATTGGCTGGTGATGGGCCACAATTTCCACGGCATCCATCACGGCGCGACCGGTCTCAGATGGCAGGAACTCCGCTCAGCCTTCGCCCGCGCCGGAAGCGCTTATGAAGGCAGCTGGACCGCGATGGTTGTCCGCCAGTTCCGCGGTCCGGTCGTTCTGGATTGAGCGAGTGACGTAATGTTTGTGCGTCTACGGACCACACCCATTCCACCAAAGCCGTCATGGCCGGGCCGTTGTGCCGGCCATGACGGTCGTTGGGCGCTGTGTTAGCTCTTCGAACGCACAAATGCCAATATCATTTCAGGTCCTGTGCTCCGATATCTTCCAAAATCGTGAAGCTTGAACTAACGGCTAACAACTGGCTGCGCTGAACGGTTTCGTGGCGTGGTTGCGCGGGGCCTCACGCGCTGTTTCTTCTTGTTTTTCTTCGAAGCCGTCTGCTTTTTCGCTGAAGACATTCGCTTGCCGATGACACACGAACGCGGTGCCGGTTTCGGCAAGGGAGGCGTTTTTTCCTTCATTGGCGCCGTCGCGACCGGTGCGGCGGCCATCTCTATGCCGAACACGTCGGCGATGTCGCTTTCGTCGAGTATCTTCCCCGCGCCGGGCGCCTTCCTCGGCAGCGCCGCATTCTCGCCCGCCGCGACGAGCAGATCCTTCGCATCCACGCCGCGCAGGACGAACAGCAATTCCGGCTTCTCGTCGAGCCGCGCGCCGATTCCGTAGAGAGCGGCGGCGACGTGCTTGCACATATCCGCCCAGTCCGGACAGCTGCAGGACAGTTTGATCTCCGCGGGCGCGGGAAACAGGCCGTCGCCTTCCCGGCAGACGCGGTCCATCACGCTCTGCGCCAGACGGCCGCCGAGCAGTTCCACCAGCGAATCGATATTTCCCGTGCAATCGCGGCAGACGGATTTCCATCGCTGGCGCACCATCGGCGCAATGCCGATGGTAACCGTGTAGAGTTGGCTACCATTCACCAGCGCGGAGACCTTGCCGCTCGCAATCTTGAGATCGAGTACGAGATTGTTTCTCACGTAGCTGCGTCCGCGGGGCAGACGGGTTTCGTAGTCGCTGTAGCGTTCGAGATTCTGGCACCAGGATTTGCCCCAGAAGCTTGCCGCAATAGTGCGGCCGGCAAGGATCACCGGCTCCACGCGCCGGCCTTTTTTTCTCAACTGCGCGAGCTTCTTTTCGGCCTGTAGTTTGCGTTCGGCGACCGACACATAGTCCGGCCACGCCGTGTAACTCATATAGCCCACATCATCCCTCCTTCATCGCCGTGTTGAGATCGAGGCGGACGAGCCGCAGAAGCTCCTCATCCTTCATTTCGGTCAGCTGCATATCCATGCCCGTGCCCAACAGCTCGCCTGCCAGCGACTGTTTCGTTTCTATCATCCGGTCGATCTGCTCTTCCACGGTGCCCCGGCAGACAAATTTGTGCACGAGCACGTTCCTAGTTTGCCCGATTCGGAATGCCCTGTCTGTCGCCTGATTCTCCACCGCAGGATTCCACCAGCGGTCGAAGTGGATCACATGGGAGGCGGCGGTGAGATTGAGGCCCGAGCCGCCGGCCTTCAGCGAGAGCACGAAGAAGGGGATATCTTCATCGTCCTGGAAGCGGCGCACGAGGTCCTTGCGCGCGCGCACCGGCGTTTCTCCGGTCAGGACAACGCCCGGCCGGCCGAAGACGGAGCCCAGGAAGGCGGCGAGCGGCGGGGTTGTCTCGCGGAACTGGGTGAAGACGAGCGCTTTCTCCTGGCGGGCGGCGATCTCCTCCGCGATATCGCGCAAGCGCGCGAGCTTGCCGCTGTCGGCTTCTGCCCAACTTCCGTCGCCCAGCCAGTGGGACGGATGGTTGCAGATTTGTTTCAGCCGCAGCAGGAAGGCGAGCACGATGCCGCGGCGTTCGATGCCGTCTTTCTCCGTCAGTGCCTTCGCAAGATCGTCCACCGCTTCCTGATAGAGCGCGGCCTGTCTGCGGCTGAGCGGACAGAACGCCTTGACTTCCGTCTTGTCGGGAAGATCCGCGATGATATTCCGGTCCGTCTTGAGCCGGCGCAGGATGTAGGGCGAAACCAGCTCGCGCAGCGGCGCGTAGGAATTCTGCGGCCGGTCGGCGAGGCGCTTGACGAACCCGGAAAAGCCTTTCGCACTGCCGAGAAGACCGGGATTGAGAAAATCGAAGATCGACCACAGATCGCCCGGCCGGTTCTCGATCGGCGTGCCAGTGAGCGCGATGCGTCCCTCCGCCTTGAGACGCTTGACGTATTTCGTCTGATTGGTTCCGGGATTCCGGATCGCCTGCGCTTCGTCCAGAATGGCGAGCCGCCATGAAATTTGTTCCAGCCAGGGCGCGCGGGCGAGAAAGCCATAGCTGGTGATGACGAGATCGGCGTCGGAAAAATCCGCGGAGCCGTCGAGCTTCGGCCGCTCTTCCGGCGGCGCCGAGGGATGGGCGATCACGGCCTTGAGGCTTGGCGCAAAGCGCGCGATCTCCTGCGACCAGTTGGCGAGCAAAGATGCGGGCGCGACGAGCAGGGCTGGTTTGCCGGGCTGTTCGCGTTTCAGCACCAGCAACAGATATAGAATCTGGATTGTTTTCCCGAGCCCCATATCGTCGGCGAGACAGGCGCCCAGGCCGAGTTGCGCAAGCAGATACATCCAATGCGCGCCGGCCTGCTGATAGGGCCTGAGCGTGCCGCGGAAGGCCGGCCCGGGGTCGGCGCGCGATCCTGTTCCACTGGAGCGCAGTGTTGACAGCGTCTCCGCCAGCCAGGGGCCGGCGACGGTTTCGCTCCAGTCGATGTCGATGCCGGCTGCCGCGTCGCCCGGCGAGACCGCCGCACCGGCGAGGAGGCGCATCGCCTCGCCGAAGGCAAGTCCCTCCCTGGCGGCATGGCGTTCGACCGTCTCGAATTGTTCGATGGTGCGGGCGAGGCGGGCGGAATCGATCTCCACCCATTTGCCGCGGATGAAAACGAGTCCATCGGATTGCGCCAGCAGCCGCGCCGTCTCTGCGGGTGAAAGCGCTTCGCCATCGAGTGTCAGCTCCATCCGGAAATCGAGTAGCGCTTTCATGCCAAGCTGCGACGGCGCCACGGAGCCGATGATTGTTTTCACCACCGCGCGCGCGGGCCGGTTCATGCGCCAGTTCGCGGGCATGCGCACGACGATGCCCGCGCTTTCGAGTGCCGGCGTGTCTCTCAGGAATTGCAGCGCCTCGGCCGGACCCCAGCGCAGCGGATGAAATATCTCGCCCGCATCGACCATCGCTTTGAGCCATGCGCATTGCGCCGCCGCACGCTGCACGGGAGTGAGGAGAGAGAGCAGCCGCGCATGGTTCTTCGCGCCGGCATATTCCTGCAGGGCGCGACCAAGCGGCAGATGTTGCGGTTTCGCCTGGGTCGAAAGGCGCGTTGTGTAGCTCGCAAGGAAAGCGAATGGCGCGCTTTCGTCCTTTCTGTTCTCCGCCAGATTGAAATGCACCCGGCCAACGAGGTTCCAGGCGGCGTTGCGGGTTTTCAGGAATTCGGCAACCGAAAGCTTCGCCTCCGCACGCTCCGCGTCGAACGCCGCATCGAGTGCCCGCCACAGATCGGCGAGCACGGCGATGGTGAGATATTCTGCGCCTGGCATGGGCGGTGCCCCGAGCACCATGGTCGCGAGTGCTCCGTCCGTGGGCGGCGGCACTTCGGGCTTGGCGACGTCTTCGTTCAGCTCGGGAAGCGCGCAGAGCTGTGTGAGATACTGCGTCCCCAATTCGCGCCACCAGGCGAAGACCGGCGGCAGCGCGGCGCCCACATGATCAGCGCCAAGGCAAAGCAATCCGTGCCCGCTCCCCCGCGCGAAGGCGGCTTCGAGCTTAGCGCCCGGTTCGGCCGCAACCTCCGGCGCATCCTCGGCGGCGCGCAGCAGCAGCGCACCATGCGGCGTGAGGACGGGGGTGAGTTTCATGGCTCGTCTTGCAGCGATTAACAGGAACTACGCGCCCGACGATGCAAACCGTACGGCTTCGTCGGCGGCGCTGAACAGCGCCTTCGCCTTGTTCACCGTCTCCTGATATTCCGCCTCGGGCACGCTGTCGGCGACCACGCCGCCGCCGGCCTGTACATACATCATGCCGTCCTTGACGATTGCAGTGCGCAGCACGATGCAGGTGTCCATCGTGCCGTTGGCGGCGAAATAGCCGATCGCGCCGGCGTAAGCCGCGCCGCGTTTTTCCTTCTCGAACTCGTCGATGATTTCCATCGCGCGGATCTTGGGCGCGCCGGTCAGCGTGCCGGCGGGAAGCCCGGCGGCGAGTGCATCGACGGCGTCGAGACCCTCGCGCAGGCGGCCTTCGACATTCGAGACGAGATGCATCACATGCGAATAGCGCTCGATGAAGAAACTGTCCGTTACTTCCACGGTCCCGGTTGCGGCGACGCGGCCGACATCGTTGCGGCCGAGGTCGAGCAGCATCAGATGTTCCGCGCGCTCCTTCGGATCGGCCATCAGCTCGCGCGCGAGCGCGGCATCCTCGCCCGGCGTTGCGCCGCGCGGCCGCGTGCCTGCGATCGGTCTGATGGTGACGGTGTCGTCGCGCAGGCGCACGAGAATTTCCGGGCTGGAGCCGACGATCGCGAATCCCGGAAAGGCGAGGTGATAGAGGAAGGGCGACGGGTTCAGCCGGCGCAGCGCGCGATAAAGTAAAAAGGGTGGCAGCGCGAAAGGCCGGCGGAAGCGCTGGCTCGGCACCACCTGGAAAATATCACCCGCGAGAATGTAGGCCTTCGCGCGCTCGACGAGCGCGAGATAATCATCGCGCGAAATGTTGGATCGAATTTGTTCGGGTGCGGCCGGCGTTTGAAGCATTGCAGGCACTGGCGCGGGCGCATCGAGGCGCGCGGCCGCCGTCGAAAGACGGTTCAGCGCGCGAGTATAGGCCGCAGCGGCATCCACGCCGTCCAGCGGCCACACCGGCGTGACGAGGATGATTTCATCGCGGATATTGTCGAAGACCGCGGTAATGGTCGGGCGCAGCAGGATCGCATCGGGCAGATCGAGCGGATCGGGTGGAGCAGGGCCGAGCCGCTCGATGAAGCGCACCATGTCGTAGCCCAGATAGCCGAAGAGACCCACGGCCATGGGCGGCAGAGCCGCAGGTAATTCCATGCTCGTAGCGCTGATGTAGGAGCGCAGCGAATCGAGCGGGCGATTGGCTGCTTCGGCGGGCGTGAATTCGTGCGCGCCACCGCGTGCGATCTCGGCTCGTCCCGACCGGCAGCGCCAGACAAGATCGGGCTCGATCCCGATGATGGAATAGCGACCGCGGGTCTCTCCGCCCTGCACGCTCTCGAGCAGGAACGTGTTGTCCCGTCCGCCAGCGAGCTTCAGACAGGCCGACACCGGCGTCTCCAGGTCGGCAATGCGGCGCGCAAACACGGCCTGGCCGCGGCCGGCGCTGTAGATTTCCGCGAAGGCCGCGAAGTCCGGCTCCGTCTTCATGGGACGGCTGCTGCTAACTACCGCCGGTCAACCGCTCGACCTGCGCCTGATTGATCGACACGCCCAGATGCGAGCGCGCCGCAATCGCGAACGTGCTGTCGATATCTTCGGCGGCCGCATTGCTGAGCGTGTTGGCCAACTGGAAGAACATCGGGTTCGCCATGGGATCCGGCGGCTGCGAGACCCCGGTGACCTGCGCGATCACGAGACCGCTTCCGGCCTGGGCCGAAACGATTTTCCCGGGCGGCGAATCGAACAGATTGCGCACCAGATCCGCGGGCAATCCGGGAAGCTTGCTGTTGCGTGTGATCGCGCCCGTCGAGCGCACGCTCGAATTCACCTTGTTGGCAATGGCCGAGAGGCTCTTCGCCGTCGTCGCGTCCCGAATGAGTTCCTTCGACATCGCGGCAAGGCGCGCGGTTTCCCAATTTGCCGTCCAACCTGCCACGGCCTGCTGGCGCACGGCGGCGAGCGGCTTCACTTTCGGCGGAGTCACGCCGTTGACCTTGATGACATACACACTGTTGTCGCTGGACGGGAACGGATCGCCTTCCTCGCCGACTTCCGATTTCTGCAGTTGCGCAACAAAGTCCGCCGCAGCCGGCAATTGCGCCTTTGTTCCGTCCGGCGTGAGGCCGTTCTTGTCGACGGCCGGAACGTGAACCAGGCGCATGCCTGCCTTGTGCGCGGCCTCGGCAAGGGTGGCCCCGCCGGCGCTCGCGTCGTCAAAGGCATTTGTTACATCGGTCAGCTTCGCGATCGCGAGCTGGGTGAGCACATCCTTGCGCAACTGCTCCTTGACGTCGGCATAGGATTTGTTGATCCCCGGCGTGATCTTGGTGACGTGCAGAATGACCCAGCCGAATGTCGATTTGATCGGCTGGGTTATGCCGTTGACGGGCAGGGCGAATGCCGGCGGCCCGCGATCCTTGCCGAGGTCGGCTTCAACCACCGTACCGAGCGAGGTGTCGGTGGATTTGAGGCCACGCTGGAATGCGAGCTGGTCGAAACCGGTTCCGGCGTCGAGTTTGGCTCGCGCAGCCTTTGCGCTCGCTTCGTCGGGGAACACGATCTGCTCGACGTCGCGCTTTTCGGGAACCTGATATTGTTCCTTGCGCAATTCATATTGCTGCTGGAGCTGCGGTTCGGTCACGTGCACCTGGTTCATGACGTCCTGGGGCCCGGCAACGGCATAAGTCACATCGCGATATTCCGGCGTGCTGAATTCGGATGGATGAGAACGGATGAAGGCTTCAAGTTCCGCGTCGGTGGGCGCCGGCGGAGCGCCGGCCGCCTGTTCTGGTACGATGACGTAATCGGCGGCGCGTTGCTGCGCGACGTAATCAAAGATGAGCGCTGTGTAGCCGGGCGGCAGCGCGAAACCGTCATGCACGGCAATCATGAGCTGATTGCGGGCGAGATCGTGCCGCTCCACATCCACGAAGGAGTCTTCCGTGAACCCGGCATTCTGAAGCTTGAAAAGAAATGTTTCATGATCGAACGCGCCGAGCGGGCCGCGAAATGCGGGAACCGCGCGGATGGCGCTGGACACCTGGGCATCCGTCGCGCGCAGCCCGTAATGCGCGACCACCTGGTTGACCGCCGTCCGGCTCAATTCGGTCTCCAGTGCCTGATGGTCGAGGCCCTTGGCGTGCGCTTCCTCGTTCGAGACGTCGTGCCCGTACTGATTGGCCGCAGCACGCAGGAAATTGCGATAGTCGCGCTGGAAAAGCTCCGCCGGGATCTTCTCGTCGCCGACGCTCGCGATGCTCGTGTCCGTGCTGCCGCGGAAGATGTCGGCGATGCCCCAGACACCGAAGCTGAGCGCAAGCAGTCCCAAGAATATGGATGATACCTTGGACTTGGCGAGTTTGCGCATCTGTTGAAGCATGAACGACGATCCCTTGGCGGCAAAAAGCGGCGGATGATAGGGATGCATATGTGCAACAGCAAGCCAAAGAGGGATGGGGCATGCGGCCGCTGATCGCCGGAAACTGGAAAATGAACGGCACCGGGCAGGCGCTGCCCAGAATGGCCGCGCTCGCCGAAAGCCTCGCGAACGAACCGCCTCGCGCCGATGTGCTGATCTGCCCGCCCTTCACGCTGCTGTCCCGCGCTGCCGCCATCATCGCCGGCCGCATCGCGATCGGGGGGCAGGATTGCCATGAGCGCGCGTCGGGCGCCTTCACGGGCGACATCAGCGCGGACATGCTGCGCGATGCCGGCGCCACGTCGGTGATCGTGGGGCATTCCGAACGCCGCCGCTACCACCACGAAACCGACGAGCTCGTCGCCTCCAAGGCCGAAGCGGCGTGGCGGGCCGGCCTTACGGCCATCATCTGCATCGGGGAGACCGAAGCGGAGCGCGATGCCGGCCACGCCGACAAAGTGGTCCACAGGCAGATCATGGCGAGCGTTCCACCGGCCGCCCGGTCTGCAACCACCGCGATCGCCTATGAACCGGTATGGGCGATCGGCACGGGCAAGACGGCGTCGCCCGCGGATATCGCCGCCATGCACGCCCTGATCCGCGACGCGCTCGGAAGCCACTGCGGCGGGGAGGGCAGGGACATTCGCCTCCTCTATGGCGGTTCGGTAAATCCCGCCAATGCGCGGGAAATCCTTGCGCTGCCGAATGTGAATGGCGCGCTGGTCGGCGGCGCGAGCCTGAAGGCGGAAGATTTTCTGGCGATTATCCGGTCGGTGTAGGGGGCTTCGCGGCGGGCCGCGTATGTCGTGAATTTCCCTGAGAACGTGCGCCGCGGAAAGGCGCCGGGGCTCCGCGTCCTCCGTGGCTCTGTGTGGGTCATACAACACCGCCGGCTGGCTCCCAGAAATTCCCTGAGATGTGCTACCGCGCTCCAGCGTGCCTCGAAATTCCCTGAGATTGCGCGTGGCGGCCAAATTCGGCCGTCTCACCTCCGCGGCTCCGCGTGAACCCTCGGGGCGGGCCGGAGCTTGCACCCGACGCGTGGGCGAAATTCCCTGAGATTGTCTTTTCTCCGCAATCGTCTCCGGATTTCCCTGAGAAATCGCCCGGTCGAGCTTCTGCCTGATCTCCGCCGGCAGGCGGGCACGGCGGGGGCGATTCTTTCCGCGCTCGGACAGAAACGAGAACAGGAGCCGGACCGCGGCCGTTTTGCCCTGCGCAGCACCGCGTATCAGGTCAGCGGCAACGGCTCCGAAGCCGTCGCGCGGCGCGGAGCTGGCGAACGCGTCGGGCGGCAGGGAAAGCAGCTCTTCCAGTTCCGCCTGCACGAGGCGTTCCATCGCGCGCCGCGGCCCCGGCCGCCCGCCCGGATTGCCCGACAGCCCCTTCCGATTCCGCGAATGCACCGGCGGTTTGCCGTAGCCGATTTCGTAGGACATGGCGCGTCGCCATCTGTGATGTTCGACCGGCCAAGGTAGCTTATCTGTGTCGACGTGTCAACCATATTGGTTATAAAATATACCGATGTTACCAAACCACGAACATTCTGGCGGACATCTCCCCCTTCGGCAACGCAAAAAATCTGATCAACAACCCGCCGCGGCAGTAGTTGTAATTCCCTTTCCCCCACATGCGTGGGGGAGAGGGAGCAGGAGGCGTGATTCACCGTGGTGTATTTACTTTCACCGATGCCAGACCCAGCCGTCGGTCATGCACTGCAGAGCGGCGGTTCCCGAAGACTGGCCGATGGCAGCAATGTTGCCGGAGCCATCGGTGTAAACGCGATACGGAAACGCTGGCGTCTGGCGACGTCGAGGTGACGACGGCGGGTTCGGGTGTTCAAGCGGGCAATTTGGAAATCGACGCTGCAATGAGCTGGTCGGGCGCGAACACGTTTGCGCTTGACGCTTACCAGTCGATATTTGTGAAAGAGCCGGTGTCCGTTGCGGGGCAGGGTGGGCTGTCAGTCACGACCAATCACGGCGGAAAGGACGGCTACTTTGGATTTCAGGACAAAGGCCAGGTCACATTCGCAAGTCTTTCCAGTGCGCTGACAATCAACGGCGCAACTTATACGCTGGTGGGCGATATCGCCACGCTGGCCGCGGACGTCGCAGCCAACTCGGCCGGTAATTACGCTCTGGCGAAAGACTACAATGCAAAAGCCGACGGCACTTATTCGAACTCACCGATCCCAACGCAATTTTCGGGACGCAATTCGGGTCCAATCAGCGCATCCTATGCCGAAGGCAGCATGCAAGGCGGAACAGGTTCGGAAATCGGCGGGCTGGCGGGCGACAACGCGGAGGAAAGCACGATCGCGCAATCCTATTCCACCGCGGCATTGAAGAAAATCGGCCACAAGAATCGCGACGCGGGCGGTTTGATCGGCGTCGATGTTTCGCCCGCCGGCAGCAATACGTCGGATTACTGGGATATTTCGACAAGCGGCGTAAAGAGCCGGAAGAAAGGTGCCGGCACGCCGAGAAAGGACCCTGGGATCACGGGCTTGACGACAGAACAACTTCAATCGGGCCTCCCGAACGGTTTCGATCCGAAGGTCTGGGCGGAGGACCCGAAGATCAATGGCGGCTTCCCCTATCTGATCAACAACCCGCCGCGGAAGTAACAAGCCGCGGTCTTTACTCTCCTCCCCGATCGTGGGGAGGTGGCACGAAGCGCCGGAGGGGGCAGCGCGACGGCTCTTGTGCGAACTGCATGGCCTGCCGGTTGCTTGCCAGCACCCCATCCCGATGGTCGTAAATCTCCCGGTTCCAAAATCTCAGCACGCGGAAATGGCCGTGGCGCAGACAGGCTTCGCGGCGCCTGTCGTGCCTTATCTCGTCGTCTGCGCGGTGCGTGGCGCCGTCGACCTCGACGACAAGCCGGACCGGGAGACAGACGAAGTCGGCAATGTACGGCCCGATGGGATGCTGTCTGCGAAAGCGACGCCCGTCCGTCGCGTTTCGCCCCAGCCGCGACCAGAGGATTACTTCCGCATTCGTCATGCGTGCGCGCAAGACCTTCGCATAGGATCTGGCGTCGGGCTTCTCGTCGTCCATCTCGAGAGTGTCGGGGAAAGATGGCTCGGAAGTTCGCCGGTTCCAGCGCAAAATGTGTTGGCCGCGGCCCACTCCCCCCTCTGGCGCTTCGCGCCACCTCCCCCGCACACAGGGGAGGAAAATGTTTGGTGCCGCCCACATGAGGCCGCGCTCACTTCCCTCTGTTGGGGGAGGAAGACTTAGCGGGAAGGAAAACCTGGGGGAGGAGGAGAGCTTTGCGGGCGGGCGCGCGCCACAGTCGCGGATACAGGCCGGAGGCCTTTTCACGGGCCGCGCTTTGCCGTATGAGCGGCACTCGAAAACAGGACACCCGGCCTCCATGCAATCCGTGCTTATTGTCATCCACATATTCGTGGCGATCTCGATGATCGGCGTCGTGCTCCTCCAGCGGTCGGAAGGCGGCGCGCTGGGCATGGGTGGTGGCGGCTCGGGTCTGGGCGGGCTGTTTTCGCCGCGCGGGGCTGCCGATACGCTCACGCGTTCGACCGCGATTCTGGCGGTGATGTTTTTCGCCACCAGCCTTGCGTTGACCCTGTTCTCGCTGCACGGCCGTCCGCAATCTCTGCTCAGCACGAGGCCGGCCCTGCCAGGGCAAACCATTCCGCTTCCGAAGGCACCGGCGGGCGGACCGGCGGCGCCTGCTGTTCCGACGCCACACGGCTGAGCCGTTACCGCGTCAAGTCCGACATCTGTTGAAAGTGGTCTTTTGCGCTTGAGCGACACCCATGCTCTTGCCTATGATGCGATTCCATGACGCGGTTGATCTTCATAACCGGCGGCGTGGTTTCCTCACTGGGCAAGGGCCTCGCCTCCGCGGCTTTGGGCGCGCTGTTGCAGGCGCGCGGCTATCACGTCCGCCTGCGCAAGCTCGATCCCTATCTCAATGTGGATCCGGGCACGATGAGCCCGTTCCAGCACGGCGAAGTCTATGTGACCGACGACGGCGCCGAGACCGACCTCGATCTCGGCCATTACGAACGCTTCACCTCGGTCTCTTCGGGGAAGTCCGACAATGTGACCGCCGGGCGGATTTACCAGGAAGTGATTTCGACGGAGCGGCGCGGCGGCTATCTCGGCCGGACGGTTCAGGTGATCCCGCATGTCACCGACGCCATCAAGGATTTCGTCATGGCGGGCGAATCCGATGTCGATTTTCTGCTGGTCGAGATCGGCGGCACGGTCGGCGATATCGAGGGGCTGCCGTTTTTCGAGGCGATCCGCCAGCTCGGCAACGAGCTCGGCCGCGAACGCGCCGCCTTCGTCCACCTTACGCTCGTGCCCTATATCGAGACCGCGGGCGAACTGAAGACCAAGCCGACGCAGCATTCGGTCAAGGAACTGCGGTCGATCGGCATCCAGCCCGATGTCCTGCTTTGCCGCGCGCGCCAGGAAATTCCGGATGACGAACGCAGGAAGATCGGGCTGTTCTGCAATGTCAGTCCCGAGCGGGTGATTTCGGCGCCCGATCTTTCCACCATCTATGAAGCGCCCCTGAATCTCCACGCGGCGGGCTTCGACACGCAGGTGCTGCGCGTCTTCGGCGTGACCGACGCGCCGCAGCCCGACCTTTCGCGCTGGCGCGCCGTCGTCGAGCGGGTGAAGAATCCCGAGGGTGAAGTCCGCATCGCCGTCGTCGGCAAATACATGCAGGTGAAGGACTCGTACAAATCGCTGTCGGAAGCGCTGACCCATGGCGGGCTCGCCAATAATGTCCGCGTGCAGATGGAATGGATCGACAGCGAGATTTTCGAACGCAACGATGCCGCCGTTCATCTCGAAGACGTCGACGGGATTCTGGTTCCGGGCGGATTCGGCGAGCGCGGCACCGAAGGAAAAATACGGGCGGTGCGCTTCGCGCGCGAGCGGGGCGTCCCCTTCTTTGGAATATGTTTCGGGCTGCACATGGCGGTCATCGAAATCGCGCGCGACCTGGCCGGACTGGAGGGCGCCGGCACGACGGAAATTTCCCGTCCGAGATATCCCGTCATCGCACTGATGACCGAATGGACCAGGGGCAACATGCTCGAAACCCGCACGGCAGGCGGCGAGCTGGGCGGCACCATGCGGCTGGGCGCCTATCCCGCGATTCTCACTCCGGGAAGCCGCGTGGCGCAGATCTATGGAGCGACGGAAATCAGCGAACGGCACCGGCACCGTTATGAGGTCAATGTGGAGTACACACGCAATCTGGGCGATCACGGATTTTTGGTATCGGGCTGGTCGCCGGATGGCCGCCTGCCGGAAATCATGGAGATTCCCGACCATCCGTGGTTCATCGGCGTGCAGTTCCATCCCGAACTGAAATCACGTCCGCTTGCGCCGCATCCGTTGTTTGCGTCTTTCATCGCCGCGGCGGTACACCAGAGCCGGCTGGTGTAATTTGTTCGAAATGTTTGATCCGGCGCCGGATAACGCCATGAAATGCGGATGACATTGGCACCCAATGCGGTCGTGAAGATCGGACGTGTCGAGATCGGCAATCGATTGCCGATCGTGCTGATTGCAGGCCCGTGCCAGCTCGAGAGCCGCGACCACGCCTTCGAAATGGCTTCCGCACTGAAGGAATGCGCCGACAAAGCGGGCGTCGGTCTCGTCTACAAGACCAGCTTCGACAAGGCGAACCGCACGAGTGGCGGAACTCCGCGCGGCCTGGGACTGGAAGGGTCGCTTCCGATCTTTGCGGAACTTCGCGAACGCTTCGGCATCCCGGTACTGACGGATGTCCATGAGCGGGAACAGTGCGCGGTTGTAGCGGAGGCCGTCGACGTTCTTCAGATTCCGGCCTTTCTTTGCCGTCAGACGGATCTTCTGGTCGCGGCGGCCGAAACGGGACGGACGATCAACGTCAAGAAGGGGCAGTTTCTCGCGCCCCTCGACATGAAGAACGTCATCGGGAAAGTGGTCGGGGCCGGCAACCCCAACGTGCTGGTCACCGAGCGCGGCGTGAGTTTCGGCTACAATACGCTGGTATCGGATTTCCGTGCGCTTCCCCTCATGGCGCGGTTCGGAGCGCCCGTCGTGTTCGACGCCACCCACTCCGTCCAGCAGCCGGGCGGGCGGGGCGACAGCAGCGGCGGAGAACGGGAGATGGTGCCGTATCTCGCGCGCGCGGCTGTCGCGGTTGGTTGTGCTGCCGTATTCCTGGAAACGCACCAGGATCCCGACCGCGCTCCGTCGGATGGCCCCAACATGCTCCGGCTTGCGGATATTCCGGCGCTTCTTGACGAACTGGTCGCGCTCGACCGCATCGCCAAGAAGCGCATTTCACGCCCTTCGGAAAGCTAGTCCGCCGGCTGCATATCGGGAGGGAACAATAACTCGGGGGGGCCGGGAGCCCTTACTCGTCGTCTGCTCCGCCCTTGCCGGCCTTCTTGGCCTTGCGATTGGCGTTCCCAGCTTTTCCGGCTTTTCCCGCTTTCCCTTTGCCCCCAGCCTTACCCTTGCCGCCCTTTTTTTCTTTTCCTTCGCCCTTTTTGCCGAACTTCTCCGTGATCTTCGTTTTCTCCTCCGCGGGCAGCGCATCCCACTTCGCCTGGAGACTGCCGCGCAGGGTGACGATTTCGGCGTTGCTCATTGCTTCGAGCTTCTCGCGAAGCTGCTTGCGATGGGCCAATTTCTCCTCGCGGGATTTGCCCTGCATGTTGCCGCGGTTGTCCCGCCGCCACATGGCTTGTTGTTCGGGGGTAAGAGCGCGGTCTGCGTGACCGCCAGAGTTATGCACTTCCGACATTTTTCGGACCTCGTACTCAATGGTTCTGCGTCGGGACTATTCCGGCCGCCAGCGGGCGCAGAATTACGCCATGACCGGGGCGGATGACAACACTGCCGCGCGCAATTTGTTGCCGATGGCAGGCCTGTGATTATCGGCCTGCGGAACGGCAAGTTGCCGGCCTCCCATGTTTCTCCTAGAAGCCTGCCCGGAACCGACCATCGGACTGCATCATGACCGCCATTGTCGACATTACGGCGCGCGAAATCCTCGATAGTCGCGGCAATCCCACCGTTGAAGTCGATGTCCAACTTGAGGATGGCTCGCTCGGCCGTGCGGCGGTGCCGTCCGGCGCTTCGACGGGTGCGCACGAAGCGCTCGAATTGCGCGACGGCGGGCCCCGATATTCCGGCAAGGGCGTCGGCCGGGCGATCGAGCACATCAACCGGGACATTTTTGATGCCTTGGGCGGTCTCGATGCCGAGGACCAGGTTCGGCTCGACCACGCGATGCGAACTCTCGACGGTACGCCCAACAAGGGCCGGCTGGGAGCCAACGCCATTCTGGGCGTGTCGCTTGCCGTGGCCAAAGCGGCCGCCGCCGCGCGCGATCTGCCGCTTTATCGCTATCTCGGCGGCCCGGCAGCGCGCCTTCTGCCTGTCCCCATGATGAACATCCTCAATGGCGGCGTGCACGCGGACAATGCCATCGACTTCCAGGAATTCATGATCATGCCGGTGGGCGCGCCGAATTTCCGCGAGGCGCTTCGCATGGGAGCCGAGATTTTTCACGCCCTGAAAGGGGCTTTGAAAGATGCCGGCTACAACACCAATGTCGGTGACGAGGGCGGTTTTGCACCCGCGCTGAAAAGCGCCGACGAGGCCCTCGGCTTTGTGATGCGCGCCATCGACCGGGCCGGCTATCGGGCCGGCGAGCAGGTGGCGCTCGCACTCGACCCGGCTTCGACAGAGTTTTTCAAGGACAATCGCTACGTACTTGAAGGGGAAGGCCGTTCGGTGGATCCGGATGGAATGGTCCGCATCTACGAGGATTTGTGCAACCGTTACCCGATTATTTCGATCGAAGACGGCATGGCCGAAGATGATTGGGAGGGATGGGCTGCTCTCACCGCACGCCTTGGCAAGCATGTTCAGCTGGTCGGCGACGATCTCTTTGTGACCAGTGTCGAGCGCCTGAAACGCGGGATCGCCGGGCACATCGCCAACGCCATTCTGGTGAAGCTCAACCAGATCGGCAGTTTGACCGAGACGCTCGAGGCTGTTGAAACGGCACATCGCGCCGGCTATCGCGCGGTGATGTCACATCGTTCCGGCGAGACGGAAGACACGACGATAGCAGATCTGGCGGTTGCCACGAATTGCGGACAGATAAAAACCGGCTCGCTGGCCCGTTCCGACCGGACGGCGAAATACAACCAGCTTCTGCGCATCGAGGAACAGCTTGGTGATCAGGCGATCTACGCGGGACGCATGATTCTTCGCAGCTGATCACCGATTTTGCTTGACGGACTGAAACCGCGCGTGATTCGGTCGTCACATGCGAATCAAACGCAGCGTGACACGGTTTTTTGGCAATCTTGTGATACCTGCGGTGTCCGCGGCGGCGATTTCCTATTTCGGCTATTACGCAATCTGGGGCACGCGCGGGCTCATGGCGCTCACCGATGCGAAGGCGCGGCTCTCCGTCGAAGACGCAAGGCTTGCCGGCCTGTCGGATCAACGGGGGCGGCTGGAAAAGCGCATCCAGCTTCTGCGCAGCGGCGACCCCGACGTCATTGAAGAGGTCGCGCGAGAACAGATGCTGGGCAGCACGGCTGGCCAGGTCGAGGTGCGGCGCAACCGGAACTAAGCGCCGGGTCTCGACCGTCTCCTTTCCCAGTCGCTTCGCTTGCCAAATTGACGAGCCCTTGCCACAACGACCCTGGTCTTTGGGAGGTTCGGGAGTGGCGATCGCCGCAGTCAATGTCGCTGAAGGTGCGGACTCGAGCGCCGAGACGCCGGAGCCCGCTGTCGCCCGAAAGCTTTATACCGACATGCTGTTGATCCGCCGCTTCGAGGAGAAGGCGGGTCAGCTTTACGGCATGGGGCTGATCGGCGGATTCTGCCACCTCTATATCGGGCAGGAAGCCGTCGTTGTCGGCATGCAGGCCGCGCTCAAGCCGGGCGATCAGGTCATCACCGCCTACCGCGACCACGGCCACATGCTGGCGACCGGCATGGACCCGAAAGGCGTGATGGCGGAGCTCACGGGGCGCGCGTCCGGCTATTCCAAGGGCAAGGGCGGCTCGATGCATATGTTCAGCCGCGAAGAAAATTTCTTCGGCGGGCACGGGATCGTGGGCGCGCAGGTTCCGATCGGAACCGGTCTCGCGTTCGCCAACAAATACAACGCCAACGGCGCGGTCACGCTGACCTATTTCGGCGACGGCGCGGCCAACCAGGGGCAGGTGTACGAGGCCTTCAACATGGCCGAACTGTGGAAGCTGCCCGTCGTCTATGTAATCGAAAACAATCAATACGCGATGGGGACCAGCGTCGAGCGGTCCAGCGCGCAGGCGCAGCTTTTCAAGCGTGGCGAGTCTTTCAACATTCCGGGCGCGGAAGTGGACGGGATGGATGTGGAAGCCGTTATGGCGGCCGGCCGCAAGGCGGTCGAATGGGTCCGCTCGGGAAAGGGGCCGATCATTCTCGAAATGAAGACCTATCGCTACCGTGGCCATTCCATGTCGGATCCGGCGAAATACCGGTCGCGCGAAGAGGTCCAGAATGTGCGCGAGAAACGCGATCCGATCGATCACTACGCACAGAAGCTGATCGCCCGCGGCTACGCGAGCGACGAAGAGCTCAAAGGGATCGACAAACAAACCCGGCAGATCGTGAACATGGCTGCGGAGTTCGCGACGGAAAGCCCGGAGCCCGCGGCGGCCGAACTTTATAGCGACGTGCTCGTGTAGCAAATGTCCATTCAAATCCTCATGCCCGCCCTGTCGCCCACCATGGAGGAGGGCAAGCTCGCCAAATGGCTGGTCAGGGAAGGCGATGCAGTGCGTTCCGGTGATGTCCTCGCCGAAATCGAAACCGACAAGGCGACCATGGAATTCGAAGCGGTCGACGAGGGCCGCATCGGGAAAATTCTGGTCCCGGAAGGCACGGAAGGCGTGAAGGTGAATCAGCCCATCGCCGAATTGTTGCAGGACGGCGAGGCCGCGGCGCCGCAATCCGCGCAGGCACAGCCGCCAAAGAGTGAAAATAAAGCCGATGGCTCGCAATCGGCTTCGGCAGCGAAGCAGCCGGCCGCCAAATCTGAAGCTCCGCGGGTGGTGAAAACTGCCCCGGCCGAACAACCGCACAGAGTTGCTGCCGAACTTGCAGAACCGCCTGTTCCGGAAGGGACCGAGCTCGTCAACATGACGGTGCGCGAAGCTCTGCGCGACGCGATGGCGGAAGAGATGCGCCGCGATCCCACCGTCTTCCTGATGGGTGAGGAAGTTGCCCAGTATCAGGGCGCCTACAAGGTCAGTCAGGGATTGCTCGAGGAGTTCGGACCGAAGCGCGTTGTCGACACGCCGATCACCGAACATGGCTTTGCGGGCCTTGGTGTCGGCGCAGCCTTTGGCGGTCTGCGGCCGATCGTCGAGTTCATGACGATGAACTTCGCCATGCAGGCCATGGATCAGATCATCAACTCCGCCGCCAAGACGCGCTACATGTCGGGCGGCCAGATGAGCTGCCCGATCGTGTTCCGCGGCCCGAATGGTGCCGCGGCGCGCGTCGCCGCACAGCACAGCCAGGACTACAGTTCCTGGTACGCCCAGGTTCCGGGATTGAAAGTCGTATCGCCCTATTTCGCGGCGGACGCCAAAGGCCTTCTGAAATCCGCGATACGCGATCCCAATCCGGTGATCTTTCTCGAGAACGAGATCGTCTATGGCCGCTCCTTCCCGGTGCCGAAGTTCGACGAATATCTCGTCCCCATCGGCAAGGCGCGCGTCGTCAAAGAGGGCAGTCATGTGACGCTTGTTGCCCATTCGATCAGCGTGGGGATGATCATGGAAGCGGCGGAACGGCTTGCGGCGGAAGGCATCGATGCCGAGCTGATCGATCTTCGCAGCCTGCGGCCGCTGGACGTCGAAACGATTATCGAATCCGTGAAGAAGACCAATCGGCTCGTGACGGTGGAGCAGGGCTGGCCCATCTGCTCCATCGGCTCGGAGATTTCATCGCAGGTCGTGGAACAGGCTTTCGATTATCTCGACGCGCCGCCGATGAAGATAACGGGCCGCGACGTGCCGATGCCCTATGCCGCCAATCTGGAAAAGCTGGCGCTCCCCAATGTGGACGACGTCGTCGCTGCGGCGAAGGCCGTGCTCTATCGCGAATAGCGGCGATGAAACATGCCACTCGGGAAATGAGCTGGAAGCAAGGCGGATGTCACTGCGGGGCCGTGCGCTTCGAAGTTCTCGCGCCGGACGAAATCGAAGTGCAGGCGTGCAATTGCTCGATTTGCCACATGACCGGTTATTTCCACCTGATCGTCCCGAAATCCCGTTTCCGGCTGCTCAGCGGTGAGGATGTATTGACGAGCTACAGTTTCAACACCGAAACGGCGAAACACACATTCTGCTCGGTGTGCGGAATCAAATCCT
The DNA here is from genome assembly GCA_036272695.1 of Rhizomicrobium sp. Taxonomy (GTDB): domain Bacteria; phylum Pseudomonadota; class Alphaproteobacteria; order Micropepsales; family Micropepsaceae; genus Rhizomicrobium. The sequence continues at coordinate 32,143 of DATAYG010000052.1, forward strand.
TCTACGTGCCGCGCTCCCATCCCGACGGCTACAGCGTGAATTTCCGCTGCCTCGATGCCGAGGACTTCCATTCCGTCCTGACTGTCGAATTCGACGGGCGCAATTGGGAACAGCACATCGACGAACTCGCGTCGCTCGAACCGGGGAGCTGATATGCCGACCCAGATTTTGATGCCGGCGCTTTCACCCACCATGGAAGAGGGCAAGCTCGCCAAATGGCACGTCAAGGAAGGCGACGAAGTGCGTTCCGGGGACGTGCTGGCCGAGATCGAAACCGACAAGGCGACGATGGAATTCGAAGCGGTCGACGAAGGCCGCATCGCCAAAATCCTCGTTCCTGACGGCACGGAGGGCGTGAAGGTCAATCAGCCCATCGCCGTATTGCTGGGTGAGGGTGAGGATGCATCGGCGGTTGCGGCATCGCCGGCCCGCGCCAAGAAAGAACCTTCAAAGGAAGTGACGCGCGGGCCGGAGGCAGCCCCGCCCAAACAGGACGCGCCGGCGGGCGCGATCGATTCCGCGATGCAGTCGATCCGCCAGGCGCTTGCGGAGCATGTTAAACCCGAGGAGCCGAAGCCGGGTCATCAACGCATTTTTGCCACGCCACTCGCGCGGCGCCTCGCGGCCGGTGCCGGCATCGACATTGGAAGCGTGCGGGGATCGGGTCCGCGAGGACGGATCGTCAAAGCAGATATTGAAGCGGCGCAGGCAAAAGGCCCTGTACCGCGCGCGTCGGAAAAGCCGGCGGCGCGGATTGCGGCTTCCGGACCGGCAACGCAGGCGACGGTGCAGGGCATCGCTCCGCTTCCCGACGCGCGGCTGTTCTACAAGACCGGGGATTACGAAGAGGTACCGCACGATTCGATGCGGAAATCGATCGCCAAACGGCTGCTGTCGGCGAAGACCCTGATCCCGCATTATTACCTGACCGTCGACTGCCGGATCGACACGCTGCTCGCCGCCCGCGCGCGCCTCAACGAGATGGCGACCAAGGAGAATAATTACAAACTCTCGGTCAACGATTTCGTCGTGAAGGCCGCTGCCATGGCGCTGACGCGCATGCCGGAGGTGAACGCGAGCTGGACCGAGAACGCCATCCTCCGGCATCGTCACGCCGATGTCGGCGTCGCCGTGGCGCTCGATTTTGGACTGATCACGCCGATCGTGTTTCGCGCCGAAGAGAAGGGTCTCGTCGCGATTTCCGCCGAGGTGAAATCACTTGCCGAGCGGGCGCGCACCAAGAAGCTCAAGCCGCAGGAATATGAAGGCGGCAGTTTCGCGATATCAAATCTCGGCATGTTCGGCATCCGGAATTTCACCGCGATCATCAATCCGCCGCAGGCCGCCATTCTGGCCGTCGGCGCCGGCGAAGCGCGCGCGATCGTCCGCGACGGCAAGATCGAGGCGGCCATGATAATGACCGTCACCATGTCCTGCGATCACCGCGTCATCGATGGCGCCACGGGGGCGCGGTTTCTGCAGTATTTCCGCCAGTTCGTGGAAGACCCAGCGGCAATGCTGTTGTAGCTGGCGCGCCGGAGCTGAGCGATGCCGGATCAGACTGGGGCAATTGCAGAACTCGGCGGTGCCGCAGCCATCGAAATCGCTGCTTCGGCCCTCGCGACACACGGAGCACCGCCAGAGGAATGCAGGAATTGCAGCACGCCAATGCCGGGCGCCTATTGCGGCACCTGCGGTCAGGAGCGCAACACCCACCGGCGCTCGGTCTGGGGACTGCTGCACAACCTTATTGAAGAACTCGCAAGTTTCGACAGCCGCATGCTGCGCACGGCATGGGCTCTCATGGCGCGCCCCGGCGAACTGCCGCTCGCGTTTCACGAAGGACGCACGCGCCGCTACGTGCCCCCGGTCCGGCTTTATCTGTTCGTCTCGCTGTTGTTTTTCCTCACGCTTTCCGTCACCGGAATCGCGCTCGTGCAGATTGAGCTCAAGGAGGTTCCGAATGCCTACACCGTTCAGGCGGGATCTGCTGGCGATATCGTAATCACCGGAAGAGACGGTAACACAAAGACCATCCCGGCGGACAAAGCGAAAGAGGCCATGAAGGATGGCGGGCCGTCATCCTATTCGGCGAGAAGCCTCTCGCCGGGGGTTCATTCCTCGGTCGCCCCGGACATTCACTTCTTCAAGCGCGTGGATCCGTCCCAGCATTATTTCTCTCCCGCGGTTTGGGCACAGCTGGAATCGGTCAAGGCGCAGATTCTGAAATCCGTCGGAAACGACGAGCATGGCTGGATCGTCCGTAATGGGATCGCTTCCGTCGAGAAGCTGGCGCGCGATCCGACCGCGCTCGATGGCCCGCTGACCACCTGGATTCCCCGTGTCTTCTTCCTTCTGTTGCCGCTCTATGCGCTTCTGCTCGCGCTCTTCTACGTGCGCCAGCGCAAACAATATTTTTTCGTGGACCACCTCGTCTTTTCGCTTGTCGTCCACAGCTTCCTGTTTGCGATCCTGATTGTTGCCGTCGGCGCGGCACAGCTTCTCTCAGGCGGTCTTGTTGCGCTGCTTATTTTTCTCGCGATGAGCGCCTATATCTTCCTCGCACTGAAGCGCTTCTATAAGCAGGGCTGGTTCATCACCTCCGTGAAATTCGCCTGTATCTCTTTCATCTATACCGTGGTCTTCCTATGTCCGGCTCTGATCGCCGCGCTCGTCACCGGAATTCTCGAAGGATAAGCAGATAATGGCCGATCAATTCGACGTTCTCGTCATCGGAAGCGGGCCCGCGGGCTATGTTTGCGCCATCCGTGCGGCCCAGCTCGGCCTCAAGGCGGGGATCGTGGAGCGCGAAAAGCTCGGTGGCATCTGCCTCAACTGGGGCTGCATTCCGACCAAGGCGCTGCTGCGCGCTTCGGAAATCTGGCATCTCATGCACCGGCTGAAGGAATTCGGCTTCGAGGCCGACAATTTCCGCTTCGATCTGCCAAAGGTCGTTGAGCGCTCCCGCAAGGTTGCGGCGCAGCTTTCCAATGGCGTCGGGTTCCTGATGAGGAAGCACAACATCACCGTCATTTACGGAAACGCCGTGCTGAGAGGGAAAGGCACGATACGCGTGTCGAACGACGGCGCGGTTCAGGAATTCACCGCGAGCAATATCGTGCTGGCGACTGGTGCCCGCGCCCGCATGCTTCCCGGTCTTGAAGCCGATGGAAAGCTTGTCTGGACCTACCGGGACGCGCTGGTTCCAAAGGAATTCCCGAAATCGCTGGTGGTGATCGGATCTGGCGCTATCGGGATCGAATTCGCGAGTTTCTTTCGTACCCTGGGCAGTGAAGTCACCGTCGTCGAAGTGCTCGACCGCGTCCTGCCGGTGGAAGACGAAGAAATTTCACAGTTCGCAGCCAAGGCATTTGTAAAGCAGGGCATGAGACTTCTGACCGGAACGACCGTCGAAAAGCTGGAGAAGGGCGCTGACGAAGTACATGCCACGCTCACGATGAAGGACGGAAAGACGGAAACTGTCACCGCATCGCGCGCCATCCTTGCGATCGGCATCGTCGGCAATGTCGAGAATATCGGGTTGGAAGAGGCGGGCGTCAAAGTCGAGAAGACACATGTCGTCATCAACGAATGGGGTGAGACGGGCGTACCCGGACTCTATGCGATCGGCGATCTCGTCGGCCCCCCCTGGCTCGCACACAAGGGCATGCACGAAGGCGTAATGGTCGCCGAACGCATCGCCGGTGTGAAAAGCATTCATCCGCTCGATACGAGCAAGATACCGGCCTGTACTTATTGCTGGCCGCAGGTGGCGAGCATCGGCCTGACGGAAGCCGCCGCGAAGACCGCCGGCCGCGAGATCAGGGTCGGACGATTTCCTTATATCGGCAATGGCAAGGCCATCGCGCTCGGCGAACCCGAAGGCTTGGTGAAGACGGTTTTCGACGCCGACACGGGCGAACTGCTCGGCGCACATATGATCGGTGCCGAAGTGACGGAGTTGATCCAGGGCTATGCGATCGCGCGAACGCTCGAAGCCACCGACGCCGAACTCATCGCTACGGTTTTCCCCCATCCCACGCTCTCGGAGGCGATGCACGAATCCGTACTCGACGCCGACAAGCGTGCGCTGCATATTTGAAGGTTATCGGGTAGATTTTGGCGGGCCGACCGGGAGGCGATTGCGGGGCGGGCGAAACTACCGTCTCCAAGGACCAGGGCGTCACGGTTTGAGAGAGAATACGACCCCGCCACAGTATTCATCATGCAAATTCTGGCATTTGGTAAAGCCAGAATACCCTGTCGTGCCGTATAACGTGCCATTAAGGTTGAGCAAGGCTCCCGAAGGAACCCAGCCGTCCGTGCAATCGACCTGGCTGCAGAAAGAGTACAGCACGGTCTCGGCACCGGTAACCGGATTAAGCGAGAACGCAGTGCCATATTGATTGGCACCGCCAGAACCCGTCGTGCCGTATAAGGTGCCTTTAACGTCAATCAGACTTGCAACCGGATTCGCCCCGTCCGGGCAATTCTTTTTTTGCTTGCAGAAGGAATAGACAACTGTCTCGGTCCCGGCTTCCGGATCGAGCGAAAATACGGTTCCCCCGTCATATGCTCCTCCCCTGGCCGTGGTGCCGTAGAGGATGCCGTTGACGGCGGTCAGGCCGGCTTTCGGCAGGTTGCCGTCAGCGCCGCTGAAGGTGTGAAGCACAGTTTCGGTGCCCGTTTTGGGATCGATCGCGAATACCACACCATCGCCGGTACTGCCGCCTTCTTCTGTCGTGCCATAAAGCACGCCCTTCACGGCGACGAGCCCGGAAGCATATTGGCCATCGACACCGTTATTCTGGAAGGAATAAAGCACCGTCTCGGCTCCGGAACTCAGATCGATCGAGAACACGGTTCCATCGCCGGCACTGCCGCCTGCTCCGGTCGTGCCATAAAGCACGCCCTTCACGTCGATCACTGCGGCACCCGGATAGGCACCGTCCAAGCCGGAAAAGGCGTGAAGTATCGATCTGGTTCCCGTGCCTGGATCGACAGAAAACACAGTGCCATATCCTCGCTCCTTGGGTCCGCCGCCCTGCGCTGTGGTGCCGTAGAGTAACCCGTTTGCGTAAATCAATCCCGCGGCGGGATATTTGGCGCCCCGCTTTTTGAACGGCTCGTCGGTCTCGTCTCCACTCTTGGGGTCCAGGGAAAACACTACGCCCAATCCGTGGCCACCCGAAGGCTTACCGCCGCCATACTCGGTGGTACCGTAGAGTATCCCATTCACGTTCACCAAGGTGCCAGGGGGATGTTGCCGTCGGAGCAATTCGGTTTGCTGCAAAAGGTATAGAGTGTCTTTTCGCTGGCTGCGCCTGCTGCCGGACAATGCAGAGCCGCAACCGCGGCCACCGCACCGCCGAACCACGAGAAACGATCACGGATCATCTGCAGCATTTCCGCCTTGAGGCAATGTCCGTTCAACCTCTCACAATTCCGAATAAATGTAAACACCCGCGTGAGCGAGTCCCCACTTACGAGCGCCGGATGGCGCCGGCGTGAACCGGATGGTACCCGCGGAACCTATCGAGTCTCAAACGTACGTAAAGAAATAATTTGATGAATGCGCATTGAAGGGAATCAGACTGCGTCGACAAGTTTATAGGCAAACAATCCCGCCGCGATCAGCGGGCGCCGTATCAGTCGTCCGCCCGGGAACGGCCGAGCGGGCACGCGGGCGAGGACGTTGAAACGCTCTTCGTGCCCCAGCGCGGCCTCGGCGAGGAGTTTGCCGCCCAGGGTTGCGAGCGCGACGCCTTGTCCGGAGTAACCATGGCCGAAGAAAATGCGCTCCGACAATTTCCCGAAATGCGGCATACGTGTGACGGTGATGCCCACCGTGCCGCTCCAGGCATATTCGATCGGTATGTCCCGTAGTTGTGGAAAAACGCGCAACAGCCGCGGTCGTACGAGAGCGGCTATGTCCCGCGGCATTCCGAAATAGGCTTCCCGGCCGGCAAATAACAATCGCCCGTCCGCACTCTTGCGATAGTAATCGAGTACATGGCGCGTATCGGCGACGGCCGCGTCATGGCGCAGAATCGCGGCTGCAATGTCCGCTGGAATCGGCGCCGTCGCGGTGATGAAGCTTTCGACGTGCCCGATGAAGCGGTCGAGTCCGGGCGCGACCGTAGTCATGAAGGCATCCGTTGCCAGCAGCACCCGATCGGCTGCGACGCGGCCTGCGGACGTCATCACTTCCATGCCATTGTGCACGGATTCCACGCGCAGCACGGCGGAGCGTTCAAAGATTTGCGCACCGGCGGATTCTGCGGCCGTGGCGAGCCCGCGTGCATAGAGCAGGGGATGAAGATGGCCGCCGCCGTCGTCCAGAGACGCGCCGCGATAGATGCTCGAGCCAATCTCTTTGGTGGCTTCCGCTTCGTTCAGGATGTGAAGTCTGTTGTAACCATAAGTCTGGGCGAGATGCTCCGCATCGCGGGTGAGTGCGCGAGCAGCAGCGGCATCATGCGCGGCAATGAGGAGTCCAGATTTCAGCTCGCAGCAGATTGCGTGGCGGGCGATCAGCACTGCAACATTCGCTTTTGCCTCTTCGCTCAGCGCCCACAATTCGCGCGCATGGCCGTGGCCCAACCAGGATTCCAGTTGTTGCTGGTCTTTGCGCCATCCTGTATGGATCTGGCCGCCGTTTCGTCCGGAGGCGCCGAAGCCGACCGTTTGCGCTTCAAGTACGACGACGCGCGCGCCGGCCGCTGCTGCTTCCAGCGCGGACGACAGCCCGGTGTACCCTGCGCCTATGATACAGATATCCGCGTTTTGCAGGCCCGAGAGGGAAGGGCGCTGAGGCGCCGGTCCGGCGCTCGCGGCGTAATAACCTTGGGGAGCGGGATCGATCATGCCCGATTGCGACAGCAACCGCGCGGGCGGGTCAAGGCGCGGTGCTTGACCGCGCAAGGGTTCCCATGCGAGTGCAGACATCCTCCCTGGAGCAGCCGGTGTGACACGATCAGAAATCTGGCGTATCGAAAAATATTTGCGGAATCTCTTCCGTCTCGACACCATTTCCGTGGTGGAGCGCCCAAAGCAGCAGGATTCCGCCGAAGTCCATGTCGGCGGCGAGTTCATCGGCGTGATATTCCGGGACGACGAGGACGGCGAGGTGTCCTACGCTTTCCAGATGGCCATTCTGGAAATGGATCTTCCGCCGCCGCCGGCTTCCCGAACCTGACGCAAAGCGGGACAATCGCTCAACTGTTCTTTTTATGCAGCGCGAAGGAGGCGACCAGTCTTTCCACGCCTGTGGCGATCTGGCGCCATTCCCCCAGCTGCGAACGCTTGAAACGGTAGCTCAGCAGAAGGCCCGGCGCGTACTGCACCTCCCGCATGCAGTTCGGGCTAGGTATCTCGGCGGCCGGCCGCGTACAGCGCATTACGACATCGGCGCCGTCATCCCGACCTACGAATAAATCTTCCCCGCGATAACCCGAATCATTCCGAAACTCATATTCGGTGAGAGCCGCGGGCGCCGTCCGACCGCGCCGGTCGACGACCTCGTTGAGGTATATGCGCTTCAGCCTTGCACTTTCGCCGACATCGAAAGCCTCGCGCGTGATCAATATGTGTACCACACGCGAATGGGGGCTGTTCCCGGCAAATTCTGCGGCGGTGAAATCGGTAAAGCCGTGAAAATCCGGCAATTCCGCATAGAAGGCCACCTCGCGGCGCGGGCCGCCGCTCCGTTCGCTGGCATAGGGGAGATAATTGGCCGGCACCGTGAGCGACAGGCTTCCGACTCTGAGCTGCACCCGGTAGCGGCCGGCGCTCGGCGACGCATGTTCTTCGATCAGAGAATTGGGACTGGGTGCCAGATAATAGAGCAGAACCGCGGCACAGAGCGCTGCGATCAACACCAGCAGGGCCACGGGAATGAGCCAGCCCGAATGCTTCCGGATCGCCGAATCGATATCGCCGGGCCGGCTCAGTTGCGTCATTCCAATCTTTCCCGTTCCGGCCATTAGCATGGCGGAAGCCGCCAGGGTCCGGGCGAATCGTCACCCGGCCCCGGAAAGCCAACCACGCATCCGGCTCAAAACGGAACATCCGGGCTGCCGATGACGACTACCGTCAGGCACGGTCGGTGCATCCCGCAGGATGGAGACTTTTCGGGAGACCGGCGTGCACGACGTTTTGGTGGCGCTCTTTGCCATGGCAGCCGGGTTTACCGCGTCCGGCATAGCCGCGAGTGCGTACAGGCTGCTGGCAAAGGATTCCGCGTCTTCGCTGGGTCGCGCGGTATATGTCGCAGTGATGATCTTTGCCGGGCCTACGGTTCTGTTCGAGAACGCCGCCAAGGCCTGGCGCCAGAAATCCTGTTCCGGCGTCGCGTTCTGGCTCGCCGCGGCGCTTTCCGGCTATTGGAGCCTTGCCCTCGGTCTCCTCGTCATACAGGTGGGGCTCGCCCTCAAAGCACAGTAAGCATGCTGGCGACGAGGGGATGCCGCACGATGTCGCCATCGCCCAGCCGGATGACCTGGATTTCGGGCACCCGCTCGAGCCGGCTTGCAATCTCTCCAAGCCCGGAAAGTCCGCTCAACAGGTCGGTCTGGTCGGGGTCGCCCGTCATTACCATGGTCGAGCGCCAGCCCAGCCGGGTCAGCAGCATCTTGAGCTGCCCATAGGTGCAGTTCTGCGCCTCGTCGATGACGACGAAACAGTCGTTGAGTGTCCGCCCGCGCATATAGGCGACGGGCGCAATCTCGATGGTCCCTTCCGCGAGCAACGCCTTCAGTCGCTTCGTGCCGAGCCTTTCCGTCAGTGCGTCGTAAAGCGGCCGCAGATAGGGCGCGAGTTTGTCCTGCAGATCGCCGGGCAGAAATCCGAGACTTTCGCCGGCCTCGACGGCGGGCCGTGAAAGCACAATGCGTCCGACGCGATTTTCCTCGAGCGATTCGACCGCCTTGGCGATGGCGAGATAGGTTTTGCCTGTGCCGGCGGGCCCAAGCGCTGCGACCACGCTATGGGCGTCGATCGCATCCATCAGCCGCTGCTGCATCGGGCTCATCGCCCGGACATTTTTTACGTATTTGCGGTCGCGGCCTTGTGTCTCGAGCGGATCGTAACCCTTACGCGCGGGAAAAAGCGAATGGACGGTTGCGGTGTCGGAGAATTGGACTTCGCGGTCTCTGCGACGCGCGGAACGCTTGGCCATGCAAGCTCCTTGTGAGTGACGCATCATGAGAGGATGGGAAGCTGTGGAACTCACAGCCAAGTGATAGCTGACGTGCGGAGGGCTTGCGGCTGACATATTGCGGAATCGAAAAGTGCCGCACGTATGAACCCCCGGTTGCGACTCAGTCTATGAAAAGAGCTTACCGCTTTTTCGGCTTTCCATCGCAGCCCTGTTTCGTGAATCTTTTTTTGCACCGGAGAACGGCAATGGCACTTTACGCGCTCGGCCCCGCAACCCCTGAACTTCCCGACGATGGCGAATTCTGGGTGGCGCCCAACGCCAGCATCATCGGTCTGGTGCGGCTCAGGCGGCATGCCAGCGTGTGGTTCGGTGCCGTGTTGCGCGGCGACAATGACTGGATCGAAGTCGGCGAAAATTCGAATGTGCAGGACAACAGCGTCATCCACACCGATCCCGGCCAGCCGGTCACGATCGGCGCGAATGTCACGATAGGCCATAATGTCATACTTCACTCGGCGACCGTTGGCGACAACACGTTGATCGGCATGGGATCGACGGTGCTGAACGGCGCCAGGATCGGCCCGCGCTGCATTGTTGGCGCCAATGCATTGATCACCGAGAATAAGGAAATACCTCCAGACTCGCTGGTGCTCGGGCAACCCGCGCGTGTCGTGCGCCAGCTGGACGATGTGCAACGCATGGTGATATTGAAGTCCGCCGAAATCTACGTGAAGAACTATCAGCGCTTCAGGGCGGAGCTTCGACCATTGGACTGAAGCGGGTATTATCTGCGCGGCCCGTCAGCTCGCGGCGCGCAATTTCGGTTCGGAGCGCCAGAGCTTGCGGATGCGCGCGTCGGCTTCTGGTCCGAAGTTGAACCAGGCCGCCTTGTCGTTGCCCGCATCCACCACAAACAACATATCGAGCTTGCCGAGCTGGGGCGTGAGCACGTTACGGATGGCATTGACCGTCTCGCGGCTCGACAGGAGCCAGGTTTGAGGCAGGATCGCAACGCTGTGGCCGAGCGTGGCGATGGTTTCTTCGAGCCTGGCGATCGAACCCGATTTCATGTCGGCGATGATGACGAAGTGGCACGGGCCCTCGGAACGCGCGCCCTCGTCGTTCCGCCCGAAACCGGCCGATGGCTCCCGCCGCAGGCTGCGCACGACATCGGCATCGTGATCGCTTGCGGGCGGTGCAAATATGTCGGCGAGTTCGGGCTCGTCACCGGCCTTGTGGAATTCCGTCTCGCCTGCACGGGCCACCAGAGATTGGCGCGCAAGCCTGCCTTCCCCGGCAAAGGCGCGGAGTTGCTCGATCCCGAAAGGCCCGTAAGTTCGCCCTCCGGCGCTGATGATCCAGGAGCCTGTCATCCCAGGCCGAACGTCCACAGGCTGCGCAGGAAGAATTAATTGGAAATGGTTACCGAAAGCTTGCTGATGCTGCCGGGGTCAATAAACCCGCGCTTTCGGCGGGATGTATTCCACGTCGTTGGACAGCGTGTAATCGTGCACGGGGCGGTAGTCGAGGCGGGCCCAGCCGGTTTCCGGATCAAGCCACGCCAGTGTGTGTTTCATCCAGTTCGCATCGTCGCGCTCGGGGAAATCCTCCCGCGCATGCGCACCGCGGCTCTCGGTGCGGGCGACCGCGCCTTCGATGGTGACGACCGATTGCTGGAGCAGGTTTTCGAGTTCCAGCGTCTCGACGAGATCGCTATTCCAGATCAGCGAGCGATCGGACACGGCGATATCGGAGAGCTGCTTGTAGATGGCGTCGATCCGCGACTGACCCTTCTTGAGCGTTTCCCCGGTCCGGAATACGGCGGCGTCCTCCTGCATGGCGAGCTGCATGGCGAGGCGGATACGTGCCGTCGGCGTGCTCCCCGTTGCATGGCGGTAGCGATCGAAACGCGCGAGCGATTGGTCGCCGGCATCTTTCGGCAGATCCGGCTGGCGTTCACCGGGATTGATCGCTTGCGCCACGCGCATGCCGGCTGCCTTGCCAAACACAACGAGATCGATCAGCGAATTTGATCCGAGCCGGTTCGCGCCATGTACCGACACGCAGGCTGCTTCGCCGACCGACATAAGTCCGGGCACGAGCGTGTCGGGATTGCCGTCTTTGAGCGTGACCGCTTCGCCCAGATGGTTGGTAGGAATGCCGCCCATGTTGTAATGCACGGTCGGCAGCACGGGGATCGGTTCTTTCGTAACATCCACGCCCGCGAAGATGCGGGCCGATTCGGTGATGCCCGGCAGGCGCTCGTGAATGATCTTCGGATCGAGATGCGAAAGATGCAGATAAATATGGTCCTTCTTCGGGCCTACGCCGCGCCCTTCGCGAATCTCGATCGTCATCGCCCGGCTTACCACGTCGCGTGAAGCCAGATCCTTGGCATGCGGCGCATAGCGCTCCATGAAGCGCTCGCCTTCGGAATTGGTGAGATAGCCGCCTTCGCCGCGCACGCCTTCGGTGATGAGCACGCCTACGCCATAGATGCCCGTCGGATGGAACTGGACAAATTCCATGTCCTGCAGCGGCAGGCCGGCGCGCAGCACCATGCCGTTGCCGTCTCCCGTCTGCGTATGTGCACCGGTGCAGGAGAAATAGACGCGCCCATAGCCGCCTGTCGCAATAATTACCCGCTGCGCGCGGAAACGGTGAATGGAGCCATCATCGAGATTCCACGCAATCACGCCGCGCACCGCACCTTCGTCCATGATCAGATCGAGCGCGAAATATTCGATGAAGAAATTGACTTCGTGCTTCACGCACTGGCCGTAAAGCGTGTGAAGGATCGCGTGGCCGGTGCGGTCGGCAGCGGCGGCCGTGCGTTGCGCAATGCCCTTGCCGTAATGCGAGGTCATGCCGCCAAAGGCGCGCTGATAGATCTTTCCTTCTTCGGTGCGGCTGAAGGGCACGCCCATATGTTCGAGTTCGTAGACGGCGGCGGGCGCGCTCTTGCACATATATTCGATGGCATCCTGGTCGCCGAGCCAATCGGAGCCCTTGACCGTGTCGTACATGTGCCAGCGCCAGTCGTCCTCGCCCATGTTGCCAAGGGCAGCGGAAATGCCGCCCTGCGCGGATACCGTGTGGCTGCGCGTGGGAAACACTTTCGTGATGCAGGCCGTGCGCAAGCCCCTTGCCGCGGCCTCGAGCGTGGCGCGCAGCCCGGCGCCGCCGGCGCCGATGACGACGACGTCAAAGGTATGATCGGTAATCGGATAGGCGGGCATTTGTTGTACTTTCAATAGCGCTTCGTCACCGAACGGCGATTTTCACAAGCGCGAAGAGACAGGCCGCGCCGACGATCCAGGCGAAGAAATTGTTGAGCACCAGAAGCACGATCTTCGGCCCTTCGTCGTGTACATAATCCTCGATGACGACCTGAATGCCGAGCGCCATGTGATTGAGCGCCGCGATCACGAACAGCGCCATGGCTATGGCATTGACAGGCTCGGCCAGGAATGCGGCCGCAGAATTCCGCTCGGCGCCAATCAACGCGAGCGCCGCGCAGACAAACCAGATCGCGAGCGGAACGAGGGCGACGGCGCCGATGCGCTGGCGCCAGAAATGTCCGGTGCCGGCGTGCGCGGCGCCGAGGCCCTGCACGCGGGCGAGTGGTGTTTGCACGCTCATGGGAGCAATCCCTTCACGCCATAGACGTAGGCGAAGACTGCAACGGCCAGAAGCAGCGACAGCCCGATCACGGCAACGCCGGTGCGGTTGGCGGTGTGGATGTCGAATCCCAGGCCCAAATCCCAGGCGAGATGGCGAATCCCGTTGAGAAGATGGAAGGCAAGCGACAGGACAAAGCCGAACAGGACGATCTGCCCGACCGGATGTCGCGCCACCGCAGAAAATGTGTCGTAATATTGTGGTCCCGCGGCCAGCGCGAGCAGCCACCAGGCGACAAGCAGAGTGCCGGCGGCGAGCGCGATCCCCGTCACACGGTGGGCGATCGATGTGGCCATCGTGACGGGCCAGCGATAAATCTGAAGATGGGGCGAGAGAGGACGCGCGGCCGGCGCGGTTCGGGCCTGTTCCGCCATGAAGGATCACCGGATATCGTACCGATGCGAAGTTTAGGTGTGGTGCCCATCAAGTCAACCGCAGCGCGGGCACGGTGGTGAATCGCGCAGTCGCAGACGCGCCGCGTAAACGGCGGCTTTCCGGACTGTGGAAAATCCGTGCGGCGGAGCCCGCAGGCGAGGCAACACTCATTCTTTGTCTGATCCCGATTCTGCTCGTACCAGCGTTCTGGAACGGCTTTCCGCTCATCTATTACGACACCGGCGCCTATGTTCTCGAAGGTCTGGGCGGCGTGTTCCTTGTGGAGCGCTCGCCCGTCTATTCCCTCTTCCTGCGATTTGCGGGCGCGGGAGGAAGTCTCTGGCTTATTGTCTTGATCCAGTCTGCGATCGTATCTTTTGCAATTACCGAAACGACGCGCGCGATTGCGCCGCGGCTTCCGCTCGCACTGGCACTGCTGATCGGCTCAAGCCTGCTTGTTGGAACGGGATTGCCCTGGTATGTCGGCCAGGTCGAGCCCGACTGCTTCACGGCAATTGTCGTGCTCTCGCTTTATTTGCTATCGTTCCACCGCCGGACTCTCGGACGCGTCAGAATTATGCTTCTGATTGGCGTCGGCGCATTCGCCGTCGCGGTCCATCCTTCCCATCTGCTGCTCGCCTGTTTCCTGCTCATGTTCGTAGTCGGGCTGCGCCTTGCGGTGTCCGGCCGCGCAAAGCCGCGGTTTCTCGAACCTGCGATCATGTGTGTCGGGGGGCTCGCGCTGGTGCTCTCCGCCAATTTTGGCTACACGCGCCAGGTCTTCGTGAGCCGGGCTGGGCCATCGTTTGTGTTTGCCCGCATGCTGCAGGACGGCATTGTGATGCGGCTGCTCGAAGATACATGCCCGAAATCGGGTTACCGGCTTTGCGCCTATCGTGATTCTCTTCCGGCAACGGCGGACGGCTGGCTGTGGACTCCGTATAGCCCGTTCGTAACGCTTGGCCATTTCCAGGGCACGGCGGACGATTCCGCACGGATTGTACGCGACGCCATCCTGCGCTACCCGCTGCTTCAGCTTGAGGCTGCGGCAAAGGATGCTGTTGAACAATTCAAGCACTTTGCCACCGGCGATCAAATCGAACCGCAGGAATGGGTGCTGGCGCCGGTCCTGACGCATTACTTACCGTCGCAGATGAACGCCTATTTCTCCGCACGCCAGCAGCGTGGCGAAATCAGGTTCCGCGTAATCAGCGATCTCGATGTATCGGTCGCAACTGTTTTCCTTGTGGCAATGGTCATTCTGCTGGGCTGGTTTCTTCGCGCATGTCAATTTGATGCGGCCCTGTTTTGCGGATTCGTTCTGGCTGCGCTGATCGGCAATGCCGCGATCTGCGGGATTCTCTCCGGACCCCACGACCGCTATCAGTCGCGGCTTGTCTGGCTCGCGCCCTTCGCCGTCATGCTCACAGTGCCGCTTGCGCGCCGGCGGCATGACCAACTAGGGTGAATCGCGTCATGTCAAATTCAATCACTGCTACAGAGGCCAGAGCCCGCCTTTTGGAGCTGATCGAACGCGCAGCACGGGTGAGGAGTTCGTTGTTACGCGACGGGGCAAGCCCATCGTCCGTATAACGTCGCTTGCTGGCTCGGCGGAGCGAGTGCTCACCATAACAAACCGGAGGAAAAATCGCCAGCATGGCAGCCAGACGCGAAGCGAGATGAGCGCGCCTGCAACACAACCCAAAGCCGATGTCAAACGGCGAAATCCGCGCAAATCCTGAGATACCTTGGACGCTACGGTGTGAAGACCTTTGTGGCAGCGCAGTTCTTGTCTTGCAGGGCGGGGGCGAATCCGGCAGTTAGGGTGGCGTGATGGCCGACGGAATTCGCATCGCTCCTTCGATTCTCTCCGCGGATTTTTCGCGTCTTGGCGCGGAAGTGGAAGCTATCGAACGAGCGGGTGCCGACATCATCCATGTCGATGTGATGGACGGGCATTTCGTGCCCAACATCACGATTGGTCCGGTCGTGGTCAAATGGCTGCGGCCTCATGCGAAGAAGCCGCTCGACGTGCATTTGATGATTTCGCCGGTCGATCCGTTCATCGAGGCGTTCGTGGAAGCCGGCGCCGACGGGCTGACCGTGCATCCCGAAGCGGGCCCGCACATCCATCGCACGCTTCAGCTGATCCGTTCGCATGGCAAAAGACCCGGGGTCGTTCTCAATCCGGGCACGCCGATCGATGCCATCGACAATCTGCTCGACCTGGTGGACCTCGTTCTCATCATGACGGTCAATCCGGGCTTTGGCGGACAGGAATTCATCACCAGCCAGTTGCGGAAAATCGAAGCGGCCGCGGAGCGGATCGCAAGAACGGGCCGGGCGATCGCGCTGGAGGTCGACGGCGGCATCACGCCCGAGACGGCGAAGCTCGCTGTCGCGGCGGGCGCAAATATTCTCGTTGCAGGAACCTCGGTGTTTCATGGTGGACCTGACCGCTACGCCGCCAATATTGCCGCGCTGCGCGGTTAGCGGAATGTCGGAAGCGCCGGCGCGTCGCCGCGCAGGCCCGACGGTCGCCATGGTGCCCGAACTATGCACCGCCGGGTTGCGGCTTGCGCTCGCGCCATGGCGAAGGGTCTGGCGAGGAAGCTGGATCTATCGTCAGTTCCTGCGCGGCCGGATGCCCGACCGCATCCGTCACCAGCCTTTCGATGCGCGTCCGAGGCGTCTGGAAGATGCTGATGCCTTCCTAAGGTCCCGTTTCCGGTTTGCCGGAGAGGTTATTGACGCGCGGCACGCTTCCATTTTCGATTGCGCGCCCCCAAGTCCGGCCTGGGCTGCCGCGCTGCATGGGTTTGAATGGCTTCCGGCGCTGTCGGGAGCCGGCGGAGATGCCGCCCGTGGTTTTGCATCGCAGCTGATTACGGAATGGCTGGCTCGCTATTCCTGCTATGCCGAGCCGGCGTGGCTGCCCGAGATCGTGGCTCGGCGACTTGTGCAGATATTTGCCCACGGGCGCTTCGTCATCGCGAACTCCGATATGCTTTGGCGCTCCAAGTTGTTCCTCTCGCTGCGCCAGCAGGCTGCGACGCTCGCGCGGATCGCCGACGAGGCACCGCATGGATTACCGCGCCTGGAAGCCGCCGTCGCCTGCCTGTTGTCCGAAAGCTGCCTGGAAAGCGACCCTCGCCGGATGGCCGCAGCGCTCGAGCGGATCGAGCGCGAACTGTCACTGCAGATCTTGCCCGATGGCGGTCACATCAGCCGATGTCCGGAAGAACTGCTCTCGGCGTACCGCCAGGTCGTGATGGCCCTTGATGCGCTGACGGCGATGGATGTGCCGGTTCCCGCATGGCTGCGAAGCGCACATGATCGCATGGCGCCCATGTTGCGGTTTTTCCGTCACGGCGACGGTGCGCTCGCGCTCTTCAACGGCGGCGGTGAAGGCGATGCCCGGACTGTCGCTGCTCTTCTGGCGCGCGACGATGTACACGGCCAGCCTTTTCTGCACGCGCCGCATTCAGGTTATCAGCGCCTGGCGGCCGGCCGCTCGCTCGCGATCATGGATTGCGGGGCGCCCCCGCCAGAAGCTTTCTCGACGCGTGCCCATGCGGGCTGCCTCGCATTCGAATTTTCATCCGGGGCGAACCGGATCGTTGTGAATTGCGGTGCGGAAAAGGACGCATCTGCGCGCTGGAACGGCGCGTTGCGCGCTACGGCGGCTCACTCGACCATCACACTCGCGGATAGTTCGATGTTGCCCATTCTCGCGCCCGGTTTTGCGCGGGAGCTTCTCGGACCGCGGCTGCTCGATTCGTCGACGCCACCTGCAACCGACCGCCGCGAAACGTCCAATGGCTGGCAGGTCGAGGCGGGCCACGATTACTACGTTCCTGACTTTGGCACTGTACACCGGCGTGAAATGACGCTGTCGCTCCGGGGCAGCAAACTTACCGGCTGCGATCATCTTCGGCCGGATCCGGCACGCGGCGGCGGAGGGGTGCCTTTCGCCGTGCGGTTTCACATTCATCCGGACATCCGGGTTTCCCCGGCGCTGAGCGGCGATATTCTCCTCAAATTGCCGAGCGGCGAAGGCTGGCGCTTTCGTCACGGGGGTTCGGCCGCCATCGAAGAAAGTGTCTATGTGGGGCAGGGCAGTATAAGGCGAAGCGAGCAACTGGTGCTCGGCGGCACCGTGAAGGGCGAACCTGTGGAAATTGCCTGGATGTTCGAGCAGATCGGAGCCGAATAGGGCGGGCCGGTTTGTCAGGCACGGGCGCGCTTGCTATGCAGATTCACGCGTAGATCGAGGTTCCCATGGTCCAGTTCAGCCTGCCGCGCGGAAGCCAGCCGAAGAAGGGCAACACCTGGCCGGCCCCGGTCACCGCAAACGGGAAAAAGCCGAAGCGTACCAAGGACTTCAAGATTTATCGTTACGATCCGGAGGAGGCGGCAAATCCACGCATAGATAGCTATCGCGTGGATCTTGAGACTTGCGGCCCGATGGTTCTGGACGCGCTGATCAAGATCAAGAACGAGATCGACTCGACGCTGACATTCCGCCGCTCGTGCCGCGAAGGTGTATGCGGCTCGTGCGCGATGAATATCGACGGCGGCAACACGCTGGCCTGCACGAAAGCGATTTCGGACATCTCCGGCTCGGCATCGATCTATCCTCTGCCGCACCTGTCCGTGGTGAAGGATCTCGTGCCCGACCTCACGACCTTCTACGCGCAATATTCCGCGATCCAGCCCTTCCTCCAAACGAAGACGGCCGAGCCCGAAAAAGAGCGCCGGCAGTCGCCGGAAGACCGCGCAAAGCTGGACGGATATTATGAGTGCATCCTGTGTGCCTGCTGCTCGACCTCATGTCCGAGCTATTGGTGGAATTCCGAGCGCTATCTCGGTCCGGCCGCACTGCTGCAATCCTGGCGCTGGCTGGCCGACAGCCGCGACGAAATGAAAGGCGAGCGGCTCGATGCGCTTGAGGATCCGTTCCGTCTCTATCGCTGTCACACGATCATGAACTGCGCGCAAACCTGTCCCAAAGGCCTCAACCCCGCCCGCGCCATCGGCGAGATTAAACAGCTGCTGGTGAAGCGGAGTTTGTAGGAGACGAGCGATGCCGCGGTCGCTGCGCCGTTGGCATCGTCGCGCGGGCTCAGGCATGGGTGAAATCGCGCGGATCGCGGGATTAATCCGCCATTTTGACGCTCTTGACCGCAATGCGATCGGATATTGGACGAAGAAGGGTCGCCATCGTGCGCGGGCAAATAGAGGTCGTGCTATTTGGTACGGCGCATGAAGAAGATTCGGAATGGCGGCGATCAGGCAGCGCCTTGCGTCGCTGACGCCCTGAACCGCAACACATTCCACAGGACAGCGCTCGCCGCCCGTGCCGGCCAGCCCTGGGGGTTGGCGCCGATGGCTTTGGCGACCATCTGCACCAGCTTGCCGATGTGGTGGCGGCGGTAGAGACGCATCGCGGTCGCATTGTAGGCGCGGGCGAAGCAGCGGCGATCATAGGGGATGCGGGCTTCGTCGGTCACTGAGACATTTGCGCAGTAGTAGGCATAGGCGAGTTCGTCGTCGCTCGACTCGTTCACGCGCCCCACGGCGACCGAGAGCCGCTTCCACCAGGACAGTTCCGGCTCGTCCTGGGCACGCAATGTTTCATAGAAGAGCTTGTAATGACGGAATTCGTCGGCGGCGATGCGGCCGGCGATTTCTTTCAGCACCGGTTCGTCCGTCGCATCACGGATCGCGCTGTAGAACGAGGACGTGCCGGACTCGACGACGCAGCGGGCGATCATTTCGCCGCGCCGGCTGCCGCGGACGGAGCTTTGTTGTTCCACAGCGAAATGCTGCGGCCGATAGCCTTCCTTGAAGCGGTTGAAGGCGCCGTGGAAATCGAAGGACGGATCGGCGAGCTCGCCCCAGCGGCCAAGCGCAAGTCCATGCTGGTGTTCCTCGCGGCCCCAACGCTCGATATCGGCAAGCGTCTGCTCGTCCGAATCTCGGAAGACTCGCTTGAGATAATCGACGTAAGCGTCGGAGTTGAACTCTACGAGAGACGCGCTTTTCACGGCTGCAAGGAGCGCCGGCTCAAGCTTCGTCGCATCGAACCGGTCCCAGCGGATATCGTCCAGCGTCCAGCCGGAGCCATAGACCATCCCACGGGTCATGCCTGCCTCAAACTGCGCACAGTGCAAGACTCACCATAGCAGAGCGCTGATTAAGCAAAAATGCTCCGCGGTCCTACGCGATCACAGTGCGGCGCGGAGCTGTCGCAGGTGATCGAGCTGTTCCGCCACCCGGGCGCGGTCGGCCTCGGTCTTGGCAAAACCAAGGTCTTCCTCGGTGTTCCTGATCCTTTGCTCGAGTGCCGTGGTGTCGATGCTGGCCATCGGCGTGGCCTCTTCGGCCAGAATGGTGAGCTTCGTCGGATTCACTTCCGCAAAACCACCCAGCACGAAGAACCGGCTGTCGCCGCTCGCCACGCCGCCCTTGATGTCGATCACGCCTGGGCGGAGTGTCGAGATCAGCGGCATGTGACCGGCAAGAACGCCGAAATCGCCCTCGCTGCCGGGAACAGTTACCATGTCGGCTTCGTCCGAGACGAGAAGCCGCTCGGGCGAAACGATGTCGAACGCGATTTTATCAACCATTTCAGGCGGCTTCGGCTGCGAGCTTCTGTGCCTTGGCAACGGCGTCTTCGATCGTGCCTACCATGTAGAAGGCCGATTCGGGCAGGTGATCATATTCGCCGGCCACCACAGCCTTGAAGCTCCGGATCGTGTCTTCGAGCTGCACGGTGATTCCCGACATGCCGGTGAAGACCGTCGCGGCGTAGAAGGGCTGCGACAGGAAGCGCTCGATCTTTCTGGCGCGCGCCACGGTCAGCTTGTCCTCTTCCGACAGTTCGTCCATGCCGAGAATCGCGATGATGTCCTGCAGCGCCTTGTAGCGTTGAAGGATCTGCTGCACCTGGCGCGCGACTGTGTAGTGCTCCTCGCCCACGACGCGCGGATCGAGCAAGCGTGAGGTCGAGTCGAGCGGGTCGACCGCGGGAAAGATCGCCTTCTCGAAGATGGCGCGCGAGAGAACGGTCGTCGCGTCGAGATGGGCGAAGGAGGTTGCAGGCGCCGGATCGGTCAAATCATCGGCCGGCACGTAGATCGCCTGCACCGACGTAATCGATCCCTTGGTCGTCGTTGTAATCCGCTCCTGCAACTGCCCCATGTCGGTGGCAAGAGTCGGTTGATAGCCCACCGCGGAAGGAATGCGGCCGAGCAGCGTCGAAACCTCCGAACCAGCCTGGGTGAAGCGGAAGATGTTGTCCACGAAGAACAGCACGTCCTGGCCCTGGTCGCGGAAATATTCCGCGACCGTCAGGCCGGACAGGCCCACACGGGCGCGCGCGCCGGGCGGCTCGTTCATTTGTCCGTAGACGAGTGCGCATTTCGAGCCTTCGGTCGAACCGGAATGCGGGTCCTTGTTCACGCCCGATTCGATCATCTCGTGATAAAGATCGTTGCCTTCGCGCGTCCGCTCGCCGACGCCGGCAAACACCGAATAGCCGCCATGATTCTTGGCGACGGCGTTGATGAGTTCCTGGATGAGCACCGTCTTGCCCACGCCGGCCCCGCCGAACAAGCCGATCTTGCCGCCGCGCGCATAGGGCGCGAGGAGATCGATCACCTTGATGCCGGTGACCAGCACCTGCGCTTCGGTGGACTGATCCACGAAAGGCGGCGCGTCCTGGTGGATAGCGCGACGGGCTGTGGCCTTGACGGGACCCCCATCGTCCACCGGCTCGCCGATGACGTTGATGATGCGGCCGAGCGTGCCTTCGCCGACCGGAACGCTGATCGGCGCTCCCGTGTCGCTGACATTCTGGCCGCGCACCAGACCCTCCGTCACGTCCATGGCGATCGTACGCACGGTCGATTCGCCCAGATGCTGGGCCACTTCCAGAACCAGCCGCTGCCCGTGATTCTCGGTCTCCAGCGCGTTGAGAATTGCCGGCAGATGGCCGTCGAACTTCACGTCCACCACCGCGCCCAACACCTGGGTCACGCGGCCGGTCCGGTTCATTTCCGTCATTGCGTTCATGGCTTGCTCCGTCAGAGCGCCTCTGCGCCCGAAATGATTTCAATCAGTTCCTTGGTAATCATGGCCTGGCGTGTGCGGTTGTATTGCAGCGTCAGATTGTCGATCACTTCGCCGGCGTTGCGCGTGGCCGAATCCATGGCCGCCATCTTGGCGCCGAACTCGCCGGCGACATTTTCGAGCAGGGCGCGGAAAATCTGCACGTTCACGTTGCGCGGCAGAAGATCGGCGAGGATGGCGCCTTCGTCCGGTTCGTATTCATAGACATTGCCCTGCGGCGCTTTCATCGGTCCCGCTTCATCGACCTCTGCCGGAATGAGTTGTTTTAGCGTGGGGACCTGACTCATCACCGAGCGGAATTCCGAATAGACGATCGAGGCAATGTCGAACTCGCCCGCAGCGAACATCTCAAGCACCCGCCGCCCGATCGCCGCGGCGTTGCCGAAGCCGATCCGCTTTACGCCGACGAAATCGACCGCGTCGATGATTTTTTTGGCATATTGCCGCTTCAGCTGATCGCGGCCCTTGCGGCCGACGCAAAGAAGCTTGACGGTCTTGCCGTCGCGCTCGAGCGCCTGGATGTGCTGGCGCGCGCGGCGGACGATATTGGTGTTGAACGCGCCGCACAGCCCGCGATCCGCGGTTGCGACGATTACCAGATGCACCTCGTCCTTTCCCGTGCCGATCAAGAGGGCCGGGGCGCCCGGATTGTCCTTGATACCCGCGGCCAGGCTTCCGATCACCGCATTCATCTTCTCTGCGTAGGGGCGCGCGGCTTCCGCCGCTTCCTGCGCCCGGCGCAGATTCGATGCGGCCACCATCTGCATGGCCTTGGTGATCTTGCGGATCGACTTGACGCTCGCGATCCGGTTGCGGAAGGACTTCAGACTCGGCATCAGGCAAAGCTCTTCAAGAACTCATCGAGGATGGATTTGAGTTTGGCTTCCGTGTCCGGTGTGATCTGCTTCTGGGTGCGTATGCTGTCGAGTATGTCCGCGTGCTTGGCACGCATCATCCTCAGAAGCTCGCCCTCGAAGCGCTGCACATCGTTGACGGCCAGTTTGTCGAGATAGCCCCTCACGCCGGCGAAGATCGAGACCACCTGTTCCTGGACCGGGATGGGGCTGAACTGCGGTTGCTTCAGGAGTTCGGTCAGCCTTGCCCCACGATTGAGCAGGCGTTGCGTGGCGGCGTCGAGGTCCGAACCGAACTGCGCGAAGGCCGCCATTTCACGGTACTGGGCAAGTTCAAGCTTGATCGAGCCGGCGACCTGTTTCATCGCCTTGATCTGTGCGGAAGAACCCACGCGCGAAACCGAAATGCCGACATTCACGGCCGGCCGGATGCCCTGGAAGAACAAATCGCTTTCCAGAAATATCTGTCCGTCGGTGATCGAGATGACGTTGGTTGGAATATAGGCCGATACGTCGTTGGCCTGGGTTTCGATGACGGGCAGGGCGGTCAGCGAACCGCCGCCATGCTCGTCGTTCATTTTCGCGGCGCGCTCGAGCAGGCGCGAATGCAGATAAAACACGTCGCCCGGATAGGCTTCGCGTCCGGGCGGGCGGCGCAGCAGCAGCGACATCTGGCGATAGGCGACGGCCTGCTTGGAAAGATCGTCATAGATGATCAGCGCATGCATGCCGTTGTCGCGGAACCACTCGCCCATCGTGCAGCCGGCAAATGGCGCCAGATATTGCAACGGCGCCGGCTCGCTCGCGGTCGCCGCCACCACAATGGTGTAGTCCATCGCGCCGGCGTCGCTCAGCGTCTTGACGATCTGCGCCACCGTCGAGCGCTTCTGGCCGATCGCCACATAGATGCAATAGAGCTTCGCCTTCTCGTCGTCGCTCTGGTTGACGTTGCGCTGGTTGATGATCGTATCGATCGCGATCGCCGTCTTGCCGGTCTGGCGGTCGCCGATGATCAGTTCGCGCTGGCCGCGGCCGATCGGAATGAGACTGTCGATAGCCTTGATGCCCGTCTGCATGGGCTCGCTCACCGAGCGCCGCGGAATAATGCCCGGGGCTTTCACGTCCACGCGGCGCCGTTCGGCGATGTCGGCCAGGTCGCCCTTGCCGTCGATGGGATTGCCGAGCGCATCGACTACGCGACCGAGCAGGCCCTTGCCGACGGCCACGTCGACGATGGCACGTGTGCGTTTGACCGTGTCGCCTTCCTTGATGCCGGCGTCGCTGCCAAAGATCACCGTGCCGACATTGTCGGTTTCAAGATTGAGCGCCATGCCCTTGATGCCGCCGGGGAATTCGACCAGCTCGCCCGCCTGCACATTGTCGAGACCGTAGACGCGCGCGATTCCGTCACCGACGCTCAACACCTCGCCGACTTCGCTGACCTGGGCCTCGGCGCCGAAGCTCTCGATTTCCCGCTTGAGGATCGCAGAGATTTCCGAAGGCTGGATGTTCATTTCAATGTCCTCTCATGGCGCTGCGCAAACCTTCGAGTTTGGTCCGCAGCGACGAATCGATCATGTGCGAGCCGACTTTCACGACAAGACCGCCGAGCAGCGCCGGATCGACCTTTGCCGACAGGCGCGCTTCGCGGCCGAGCTTCGCTTTCAGCACGGCTTTCAGTTCATTCGTCTCCGCCTCGCTGAGCGGTCGTGCGGCCGAGACCTCGGCGTCGATTTCGCCCCGCTGGCGCGCCAGCCGCTCCTCGAAGGCACGGATGATGTCGGTCAGGGCAAAGAGACGGCGCTTCCTCGCGAGCGTCAGGACGAATCGCAGAATCAGCGGCGCCGCTTCCATGCGAAGCAGCACGGCCTCCATGCCGGCACGCTGCTCGTCGGCCGAAAACACCGGAGCCTTCACCAGCCGCGTCAGATCCGGGCTATCGGCGAGCAGCGTTTTCAGTTCGGCGAGATCGCGCGCCACCGCGTCGACAGCGTGCTCTTCCATCGCCAGTTCGAAGAGCGCGGTGGCATAACGTCCCGCCAGTCCCGCATTATGTGGTTCTTCGCCAGCCAAGTTTGTCTCCAGGCGCGGCGCTCGCGCAGACCTGCCGCCGGTTAATCCATTGAATCCGCAAGGGAATCACGCACGCGGCAAAGCTGCCCGATGTCCGCGCGGGGTGCAGTTAGCATGTGCTTCTGGCCCGCGCAAGAATCTGGCGCGGGCTTGGTGTTACTGGGCGCAGACTTCTTTCACGTCGCCTTGACCACGGCCTTCTCCAGCCGGGCATCGAGCGTCACAAGTTCTGCGCCAAGATGGCGTGCCAGCCATAAATAGCTCGCATCATAGGCGCTCAATTTTAGTCGGTCGGCAATATCGATAACGCCCGGCTGATCGACGTCTCGTAATTCTATCTCAGCCCGCTGGTATGTCCGGAAGCCAATTAGGATGGCTGCGCGCTGATCCGGATGGGCTCGCATTTTCTTCACACAGACGTTCATCATCTCGAACGTCAGAATGGCGGGAGCAAGCAGCTTCCAGCCCGCGATCCTGCGGTCGATGTCAGTTGCTTTGGATTCGAGGAACACCACCGCTGCCGCTGCGGAAGCGTCGATGACCTTACCGCCTGTCACGATCTTCGCGGATCCATTGCGTCGCTTCATCGGGGGTGCTCACCCCCAAGGCGCGATTGCGCTCCATGACTTCATGCAAGGAAATCCTCTCCTCCAGCCTCGTTGCCTCGTCGAGGATGGCGAGGACCTCACCCTGAAGAGAGCGATGATTTCGCTTGGCGCGCTTGCGCACGCGTTCGACGATGTCCTCGGGCGCATTTTTTATGGACAGATTGACCGGCATGGCGCGCCTCCAAAATGGAGCCGGAATGTATGCATATTGGAGCCGAAATGCAACCGTGACTCTGCCATGCGCGATCGCCGCTGGCGAGTATGGCTGGAAACTGCTCTCTACCTGCCTGACAGGCGAGGAGAAGGCGATATGAAACCATGGATACTTGGCGCAACGCTCATGTCGGCTGTTTTCGCCGTCCCTGCGGTTGCCGCGCTCGCGGTCGGTGCCGCGGCACCCGATTTCACTGCGCAAGCTTCACTGGGCGGCAAGGAGTATCCATTCTCGCTCGCCGACGCGCTCAAGAAGGGCCCCGTCGTGCTCTATTTCTATCCGGCGGCGTTCACCAAGGGCTGCACGATCGAGGCGCATGATTTCGCCGACGCGATGCCGCAATATGTGGCGCTCGGCGCAACCGTGATCGGCGTTTCGCACGATCCCATCGCCAAGCTCGACCAGTTTTCCGTCAGCGAATGCCGCAGCAAATTTCCGGTTGCCGCCGATCCCGATGAGAGCATCATCAAATCCTACGACGCCGTGCTTGCCATCAAGCCGCAATACGCCAACCGCACATCTTATGTGATCGCCCCGGACCATACGATCCTGCTGGCTTACACCGATCTCAATCCGGACCAGCATGTCGCCCAGACGCTGGCGGCGGTGAAAAAGTGGCACGACGCGCACCCCCAGCCCGCGGCGAAATAGTCGTTGCGCTTGACCCTTGGCGCGGGTGCTGCCAAACGCCCGCGCCATGATTGAGCTGACCCAGGAATTCACCTTCGACGCCGCGCACTATCTTGACACCGGCGCGCCGGAAAACCGCCGCATACACGGCCACTCCTTCTATGTGGAAGTGACACTGCGCGGTGAACCAGAAACGGCAAGCGGGCTGTTGCGCGACCTCGGTGAGGTGAAGACCGCGCTCGCCGCGATCGGCGAATCCCTTGATCATCGC
Organism: Rhizomicrobium sp.; assembly: GCA_036272695.1. Taxonomy (GTDB): domain Bacteria; phylum Pseudomonadota; class Alphaproteobacteria; order Micropepsales; family Micropepsaceae; genus Rhizomicrobium. Next base: position 58,145 of record DATAYG010000052.1, read on the forward strand.
CTGCTCAACGAGGTCGATGGGCTTGGTCCGCCCACGCTCGAAAACCTCGCGCGCTTCATATTCCAACGGGCAAAGGGGAGACTTCCCGAGGTCATGCGCGTGCGCATTCGCAGACCCAGCTACGGGCAGTCCTGTGTCTATGAAGAAAGCTAAAGCGGTTGCGGCGAAGCTGACGCAGCTCGGCCGGCCCGTTACCATTCCGCACAGCCCGGACGAGGCCGTCCTTGAAAGCGTGCTAAATCAGCATGCCGATGTGGATTATGTCGTTCGCTTCACGGCGCCGGAATTCACCACCCTTTGTCCGATCACCGGACAGCCGGACTTCGCGCATTTCGTCATCGATTATTGTCCGGCGAAATTGCTCGTCGAATCCAAGTCGTTGAAATTATTTCTGGCGAGCTGGCGCAATCATGCAGCGTTTCATGAGGATTGCACGATCGCCGTCGGCGAGCGCCTGGTCGAGGCGATTCGTCCGAAATATCTGCGCATCGCTGGCTTCTGGTATCCGCGCGGCGGCATGCCGATCGATGTGTTCTGGCAGACTGGCAAACTCCCGCCCGGCGTGTGGCTGACCGACCCCGGCGTTTCGCCCTATCACGGGCGGAGATGAGACACAGATATCTGCAAAGCAACAAAGATTATCGCGCGAAAGCGGGAACCCGGTAGCGCGCGTCGGCGCGCGGAGTGCCCCCCTTCGCCCCCGGACGCGGGCTCACCGCGTCCCGGCTCTTCGCTCCGCTTCGGCCGGGATGAACTATTTAGTTACTACTAAAACACCACTCGCCAACGCGGCGCATTCGGCATGGCGGGGGCAGGAGACGATGTGATCGTTGACCATGCCCACGGCCTGGGCGAAGGCATAGACGATCACCGGGCCGCAGAAATTGAATCCGCGCTGCTTTAGATCCTTCGATAGCGCCTCGCTCATTGGCGTCTTGGCGGGAATTTGACTGGTGGTTTTGTAGCGATTGATCTTCGGCCGGCCTTCGACATGCTTCCAGACGAACCCCCGGAAGCCGCCTTCTTTCTCCATGATCTCGAGCCAGACGCGCGCGCCGGCGATCGCCGCCTCGATCTTGGCGCGGCTGCGCACGATGCCTTCGTCGCGCAAGAGCCTCCCGATCTGCCGCTCACCGTAACGGGCGATGCGCTGCGGATCGAAATCGTCGAAGGCGCGGCGGAAATTTTCCCGCTTGCGCAGAATGGTGATCCACGACAGTCCGGCCTGAAAGCCGTCCAGCACGAGTTTCTCGTAGAGCGCGCGAGGATCAAACTCCGGCACGCCCCACTCTTCATCGTGATAAGCGACATAGAGCGGGTCCCGCCCCGGCCAGGGGCAGCGCGCCGCGTCCGCACTCACCGGCGTTTGGCTTTGCGCCTGGCTTTCTTCGTGGCCTTCGCGCCCGCGCGTTTTGCCTTGATCCTGGTTTTGCCCGGCGCGCGCTTCTTCGCAGCGTTCCGGCGCAACTTCGCGGCGCGAGCGGGTCGTGCACGCTTGCCTGAGGCCGGATTGAGCGTCGCTTCCAGCTTGTTGCCGAACGGGTCGCGGACAAACGCGCCGTAATAGTCCGGTCCATAGTCGGGGCGGGGACCGGGTGGGCCATTATCCGTTCCGCCATTCTCGAGCGCGGTTTCGTGGAAGCGATGGACGGCCTCACGCGTTCGCGCCGCAAATCCGATATGCGCGCCATTTCCCGGGCTTGGCGATCCCTGATCGCCTGGCAGCTGAATCCAGAATTCCGAGGTTCCTTCGCCATAGCCGATCGCATATGGCAGATATTGCGCCGTGCGCTTGTACCCCAGCGCACCCAAAACAGCGTCGTAGAACTCCGCCGCGTTTGCGACATCGCTCACGCCCACAGATACATGGTGAAGCATCGATCCTACTCCAATGAGAGCCGCGCGGACTCTTACGCTTCCGCGCGCGCCGTCAAGGGGAAAGCCAATCCGGCTTGCGGACAAGCACGGGAATTTGTGCGGCGTGGAGCGGGACTTCCTGCGCATCGGCAAGCCGGTCGAGGCGCACAAGCGCGAAACCGCGCCGGCCATAGGCCGAAGTGATTACCCCGACCTCGCGCTCCGCAGCGGTGATGGGCGTTTCGGAGGCGGGGAGTGGCGCGTCACTTTCGACCGGAAGCAGCCGCTTGCGCGCCGTGCCCCGGTGTTTCATGCGGGCGGTCAGTTCCTGGCCGACATAGCAGCCCTTGTCGAAGGAAATCCCGTGCAGCTCGTCCAGATCGGCGTCGAGCGCAAACATCCTGTCGCTGCCGAAATCCATACCCTCAGGGATACCGAGAGCGAGACGATGATCGAGATAGGCATCGGCTGGCGAGGGCTCCGGAGACGCGGGCGCGCTGGACCACGCGCGCCATCCGAGACCGGGATGACGCGGATCGCGCAGGAACCCGGCATTCGGGTCAATGCCGTCCCAATACGCGGCTACGGCCAGATCTTCTCGTAGCGCGATCTCTACTTTGGCACGCAGCCTGTAGCGCGAGAGCCGGGTCTTGAGATCGAAGGCGCTTGCCCCTGCGCAGTCAATCAGGATGGCCTCTTCCCGCGCGTAAAGCAGAAAGTCGTGGAGAATCTTACCCTGCGGCGTCAGCAGGGCGGCGTAGAGCGCCGTGTCGGGGCCAAGTTTGCCGACGTCGTTCGTCACCAGTCCCTGAAGAAAGTTGCTGGCATCCTGGCCGCGAATTTCGAGCAGGACACGATCGGTCAGAATAGTTGTGGTCATGATTTATCACAGGTAATCCGGGGATGAGCGAATGCCAAGACGGCTAGCTGCCATCAGAGATTCGCGAAGGTCGTCGAGCCGGCTGGTCGTGCGGCGGATGTCGAAGGGAGAATCGTCGAAGCCGCGATGCTGGAGTGCAACCCGCCCGTTTTCATTCGAGAGCAGATTGTCCAGAGCGGCGGCAATAGAATCTGCAGTGACGTCGTTCAGGAAAACTGCGCGATCGGTGCCAATTTCAGGAAGTCCGCCCTGTCTGCTGCAGATGAGTGCGCAGCCCGCAGCCAGTGCTTCGAGCGCGGTACGCGGAAAGGGGTCGTCCCATTTGGATGGGACGACGGCAATGCTCGCCTTCTCAAGTGCGGCGATTACGTCTTCATGCTGCCGGAAGCCGCCGAGCCGGATGCGAGCACATTCTCCCCCCGCGTGCGCAACTTCTTTTTCGTAGCTGTCGGGCGGCTCGCCGGCCTTGAACCAGCGGGCGCCGATGATTTCCGCCGTCCAGTCCGGATGTCGCGGCAACAGGCGTGCGAGAGCCTGCACCAGTTCAAGCGCGCCTTTGTCGGGAGTGATGCGGCCGACAAAGGCTACCGTCTTTTCCTTTCCCTCCGGAAACGCCGCAGGCGTATGCACGCCGGTGTGGATTACCGTGGCGCGATGGGCGAGCGGGTCATCGATTCCATCGAGAAAACAGCGGCGGATGAAATCGCTCACGCAGACGATCGCATCGCACTGCGCGAGGAGCTTCCGCCGCTGCGCGATGGAGCGCGAACCATCCATGCCGCGCGGGTCGTTTCCGAAATGAAGGATCAGCACCGCAGTTGCTAGCCTGCGCCGCAGATAATCCATCATGACGGGTCGGTTGAACACTTCGACGATGTCCGGCGGTGCCCGCCGGACCGCCGACACATAGCGCCGTGCCATCTCGATGTTACGTCCGCGCAACGGCCATCTCGGCAGCGCCACCGGTTGAAACGAAACGGAAGGAAATGGGCGGGCAACGGGTGTACCAAAGACCGTGATCCCGTTTCGCCAGCGACTCGCCAATGTTGTTTCCAGCGCGTTCAGGGCGAACGCGCCTGCGCCGCCGGCCTCGAAGCGCTCCTTGGGTGCGAGAAGGAGGTGAAGCCGCCTCCGGGAATCCATTCTCGACAGCTACAGGCTGGTGGAAATGGGCCGGCCGGCCAGCACGTTTCGCAGCGCCTGCGCCAATTGCTTCCCGACTGCTTCGAAACTGTACTTCGCAACGGCTTCCGCCCGGGCCGCGCGGCCGAGCGTTTCGCGCAACTCGTCGTCCGCGATCAGTCGTTCGACGGCCTGCGCGAGCGCGGCCGGATCGCCGGGCGGTACGAGAAGGGCTGTTTCGCCTTCGACCAGAAAGTCTTTGGGCCCGTCTATGGCGCTCGCCACGATGGGCATGCCGCTCGCCATCGCATCCAGCACGGCCAGCGGGAAATCTTCCTGGAATGAGGGCAGAACAAAGATGTCGCCCGGTGCGAGAAAGTCGGCGACGGAATCCGTCCAGCCCGTCAGGGCAATCTTGTCGTTGAGATTTTCGCCTTCGATCAGCGCCTGCAACTTTTCGCGCTCCGGTCCATCGCCCGCGATCTTGCAGGTGCAGTCAAATCCATTTCGGAAGAGCAATGCGATCGCTTCAACAAGAATTTCGTAGCCCTTCTTCTGGTGAAGCCTCCCATGGGCAACAATTCCGACCGGCTTGCCGGGCACGAGCCCGTAGTCGGATTTCGGTTCGGGCAGACGCACCGCGTTCGGAATGACCGCGATGTTTTCGGGTACCACGCCGTCCTCGACCAGCGTGCGGCGCCGATGCTCCGCGGCAACGAACACGCCGGCATACGGGAAATCACGATCGAAGCGGCGCTTCTGCACCATGGGGACGATCGGAATTCTGCTGCCGATCGCCCGACCAAAGAGCCGGTGCGCTTTGCGTCCGACGCACATGACCAATTCGGGCGACTGGCGACGAATGACGGCGCGCACGCGCGCGATGCTGATCGGGTCCCAGTCGCTCCATGTCGTGATTTCATCGAAAGCCACGGCCCGGCCCTTCGCGTAACCCGCAAGTTCGGAGTTCCGGCGCACGACACCGCGCGCCGGGAATCCCGCCGGCGGAAGCATCTCGATTTCGTCCAGAAAAAGCTTCTCGAGGCCCCCGTAGCCCGATCCGAGCATGCAGTTGAGAATCATCGGCAGGACTGGGTTATGTTGGGTGGCAGACGCGTGCGGATAGCACTCTTTCAGGCGAAGCCAAAATGTTTGATCTTCGGATTGCAGACGGAACGGTGGTGACCCCTTCGGGCGTTGGGATCACCGATATCGGCATCCGCCAGGGGCGCATCGCGGCAATCGGATCGCTTGCCGGCCAGTCGGCGGCCGAGATCTTCGATGCGAAAGGCCTGCACGTCCTTCCCGGCGTCATCGACAGCCAGGTGCATTTCCGCGAGCCAGGCAACGAACACAAGGAGGATCTCGAAAGCGGCAGCCGCGGCGCCGTGCTGGGCGGGGTCACGGCGGTTTTCGAGATGCCGAACACCCACCCGCCGACGACAACGCGGCTGGCGCTGGCCGACAAGCTCGCGCGTGCCCACGGCCGGATGCATTGCGATTACGCCATCTATGTGGGTGCAACACCCGAGAACATCGGCGCACTGGCCGAGCTCGAGCGAGCGCCCGGCGTGGCGGGGGTCAAGGCGTTCCTCGGTTCATCGACCGGCTCGCTGCTGCTCGACCGCGAGGACGACATCGCAGCGGCACTGCGCGCCGGGAACCGGCGCATGGCCGTGCATTCGGAGGACGAAGCGCGCCTCCGAGAGCGCAAGGCCTTTGCCCTTTCGGGTCGGCCCGAAACCCATCCCATTTGGCGCGACGCGGAGACCGCCCGACGTTCCACCGAGCGCGTATTGCGCCTTGCGCGCCTTGCGGGCCGGCGCATTCACGTCCTGCATGTAACGACCGCCGACGAATTGCCGCTGCTCGCGGATGCGCGCGACGTCGCCACCGTCGAAACAACGCCGCAGCACCTGACGCTCGCCGCGCCCGATTGCTACGAGCGACTGGGTGCCTATGTCCAGATGAATCCCCCGATTCGCGACGCCTCGCATCGTGAGGCCTTGTGGCGGGGGGTGCAGGAGGGATTGATCGACGTCATCGGATCGGATCACGCGCCGCACACGCGCGAAGAGAAGGAGAAGACCTATCCCGAAACCCCGTCGGGAATGCCGGGCGTGCAGACGCTGGTCACCATTCTGCTCGATCACGTCAATGCGGGACGGTTGTCACTTGCGCGTTTTGTCGATCTCACGAGCAGCGGGCCGACGCGGATATTTGGTGTGGCCGGCAAGGGCCGCATCGTGCCCGGTTACGACGCGGACTTCACGGTTGTCGATCTGAAGGCCAGACGCCGCATCGAGAACGAGTGGATGGCAACAAAGAGCGGCTGGACTCCCTTCGCCGGCATGACCACCACCGGCTGGCCCATGGCCACAATCATCCGTGGGCGGATCGTCATGCGCGACGGCGCGCTAGTTCTGGCCGGGCGTGGTGCACCGGTGCGTTTCCTGGAGACTCTCGTTCCGAACATCCAGGGATGGACTTAATTGCCGGCAGCGGGCAGGCTGGTTCCGCGAACAGGAAATTCATTCGGGAGGGGAATTCCATGCGCGTATTTATTGTTGCGGTCGCGGCGCTCGGTCTACTGGTATCGACCGCATCGGCGGACACGATGAAGAACTGCAGCGCGGCCTGGTCCGGCATGGCGCCGGCCGACAAGGCCAAATCCAACTACCCGGCGTTCAGCAAGATGTGCCTCGCGAAGGGATATTCCGTGGCCAGTATGGCCGTCCCGGCAGGCGCGACCGGCAAGTGCAAGGACGGGACCTACACGAAACAGGCTACGCATTCCGGCGCCTGCTCGGGGCATGGCGGCGTCGCCAGCTGGTTGCCCGGGCACTGACGGCTGGCCCCGCGATGCATTCGCGCGGGGCCGGGAAATAATTAGTGCAGCGTGAATTCGGCGCCGGCGTGTTTGAGATCAGCAGGGGAAATCAGTCCGCGTGCTGCAATGCGTACGGAGTGAAGCTTGCCTTCGAGATTCTGCTGCCAGAATTCCAGGAAGCGATTGAGGATGGGGAATTTCGGCGCGAGGTCGAGTTCCTGCCAGATAAAGCTTTGCAGCACCGCCGGATGATCGGGCATGTGATACAGGATTTCGGCCGTCGTCAGACGGTAGCCGCGCAAAGACAACTCTATTTTCTGCATTGTTACATCCCTGAACTGCCTCTTGGGACTGCTCTGCGTTTGGTCGCGGATTCGTAAGCAGAAAGACTGGGCCCGGGTTCCCCGTGCTGTCGAGCATGTCGGCGGCATTTTGCCCCGTGCCTTGACGCAGGCGTTGGATTTTGTCCCTTACTGTTTCGTTCGCGACACAAAGTCCCCACCCAAGCAGCAATCCAATATCGGAAGTGCCAATGAGCGACCGCTTCAAAGCTCTCCTGATCACGAAGGAGAATGACAGCCAGACGGTTACAGAAACCGAACTATCGGTGGCCGACCTCATGGAAGGCGACGTTACGATCGCGGTTTCGCACTCGACGGTTAATTACAAGGACGGTCTGGCGCTCACCGGCCGGTCGCCGGTGGTGCGTCGGTCTCCGATGATTCCCGGGGTCGATCTGGCCGGAGTTGTAACCTATTCGACGTCGCCCGCGTTTCATGAAGGAGAGCGGGTGCTCGTCAACGGCTTTGGCCTCGGAGAGACGCATTATGGCGGCTATGCAGGCTGTGCGCGGGTGAAAGGCGACTGGGTGCTTCGGATACCGGAGCCGTTCTCGAACGCGGAAGCGATGGCGATCGGCACCGCCGGATACACCGCGATGCTGGGCGTTCTCGCGCTAGAGGATGCCGGTGTCACCCCGGAAAAGGGGCCGGTGCTGGTGACCGGAGCCGCCGGCGGGGTGGGATCGGTTGCGGTCGCGCTTCTGGCGAAGCTCGGTTACAGGGTGATCGCCTCGACGGGCCGCGAGGAAGAAGCCGCATATCTTTCGGACCTTGGAGCGCAAGAAATCATCCCCAGAAGAGAGCTTCAGGGCGAGGTACGGCCGCTGGCGCGGGAGCGCTGGGCCGGCGCCATCGACAGCGTGGGGTCCACGACGGTCGCCAATGTGCTGTCTGCGACGTCCAGGGGCGGCGCGGTGGCAGCGTGCGGCCTGGCACAGGGTCTTGATTTGCCCGCGAGCGTAGCGCCGTTCATTCTGCGCGGTGTTTCGCTGCTCGGAATCGAATCCGTTCATATGAACATGCCAAGACGGCGACAGGCCTGGGCGCGGCTCGCCCGCGACATCGACCGGCAGAAGCTCGCGTGCATGACCGGAAGGATCGGTCTTCGCGATCTCCTCGATGTGGCCGGTGAAATTCTGGCAGGCCGGATTCGCGGCCGGCTCGTGGTCGATGTCGCCTCATGAGCATTTCTTTCCCCCAGCACCGCGAATGAGTTCGGTTCTCCTGCTCCTTCCGGGGCTGATCATCGGATTCCTTGTCGCCGCGCCGATCGGACCCATCAATCTGATCTGCATGCGCCGCACGCTGGCCTACGGCGCGCTCACCGGCTTCGTGTCCGGGCTCGGCGCGGCGATGGGCGACGGCATTTTTGCCGCGATCATCGGCTTCGGATTGACCGCGATCCGGCACTGGATCGAAGGCTATTCGCAGGTGCTTCAGATCGCCGGCGGCGCGCTTCTGCTGGGTTTCGGCATCCACACCTACCTCGCCGATCCCCTGCACGGCCGCGAATTCCAGTACGCGGGGAATGGCGACCGGGTGCGAAACAAACCCTCGCTGCTCCGTTCCTTCGCATCCACCTTCGCGATCGCGCTCAGCAACCCGGCGACTCTCTTTGCGTTTGCGGCGCTCTTCACCGGCTTCGGCGGGTTCATCGGAATTGCCGATCCCACGCTCGCCCAGGCCGCGTTCGTCGTGGCGGGGATCCTCTGCGGATCGGCGTTGTGGTGGCTGACCATCACGATGATTGTGAATGCCTATCACGACCGCATCAGCGACCGGGTCATGCGCATCATCACCCATGTATCGGGAATGATTATCTGCGTGTTCGGCCTGGGCATGCTCACCCATGTGCTGCTGGGGCATTTTGGGTAGCCCCCTCACTCACCATGGCCGGCCTCGAGCCGGCCAGCCAGCCGGCGCGCCTCAGCGCGGCGAGTGAGTCATTCCGCTTGCGGACGCTCGCTACTGGATGGCCGGCTCTCCGGCCGGCCTTTGTGAGAGTTAGGATTAGTTCCGATTTCGGTGTTGTTGCGTGTCATGGCGTTGACAGTTCGCCGGTCCACCCCCATCATCGCGTCAACGTCGCGATCCGCCGTGAGGCGCACCGTCGGCGGCTATCAGAAGATCCCCCGCGGGAGAGATTCGTTCGCAAGGACGAGCGCCGAAGGAGCAACCGCCCCGGAAACTCTCAGGCAGAAGGACCGCGTGGGGAGATGAGAATCTGGAAAGCAGGATGGCGGACGATCGCCATCCTCACCGAAGGGGTAAGTCCCGCAACGTAACCCGGGACGAAATCTCTCAGGTCCGATGACAGAGGGGCGCGGGTTCCGGTTCGCCGGACGCGCTGTCGAAGCCCTTTTGCCGGACCGCCATGACCGCCACTTCAGCAGAGACTCTCAGACGAACGCCGCTCCACGGCCTCCATATCGCGCTCGGCGGCAAGATGGTGCCGTTCGCGGGCTATGAACTGCCGGTCTATTACGAGCCCGGCATTCTCAAGGAACATCTCCATACGCGCGCGAAGGCTGGGCTGTTCGACGTCTCGCATATGGGACAGGCCACGCTCGCCGGCGACGATCCGGCTGCGGCACTCGAGACGCTCACGCCCGCCGATGTGAAGGGCCTGAGGGACGGCCAGCAGCGTTACGCGCTACTGCTCAATGACAAGGGCGGCATCAATGACGATTTCATGGTGGCGCGACTTCAGGGCGAGAATGCACTCCATCTCGTCGTGAATGGCGCGACGAAGGAAGGCGATTTCGCTTACATCGCCGGGAAGCTTCGCGGGCACGCGGAGATCACGCCGCAGCCCGAGCGCGCGTTGCTTGCACTGCAGGGTCCGGCCGCCGAAGCAGTTCTTTCACGGCACGCGCCAGAAGTTGCTGCGCTCGCCTTCATGAAGATTGCGCGGGTTGATGTCGCAGGCGTCTGCGCCATCGTCAGCCGCTCCGGTTATACCGGCGAGGACGGATACGAGATTTCCATTGCGGCGCATGACGCCGTGCATGTGGCGAAGGCCCTTCTCGGCGAACCGGAAGTGATGCCTATCGGGCTCGGTGCCCGCGATTCGCTCAGGCTCGAAGCCGGGCTTTGTTTGTACGGCCACGATCTCGACGAGAACACCGATCCCGTCAGCGCCAATCTCGTCTGGTCGATCGGCAAGCGGCGCCGCAGCGAAGGCGGATTCCTTGCGGCGGAAAAGATCCTCGGCCTGATCGCCAATGGCGCCAAACAAAAGCGCGTCGGCATAAAGCCCGACGGCCGGGCGCCGGCGCGTGAAGGAACGGTGATCACCGACAAATCGGGTCGCAATATCGGCCGTATCACCAGCGGCGGCTTTGGTCCGAGCGCGAATGCGCCCGTCGCAATGGGATATGTCGATACGGCATTCTCGGCAGACGGAACGGAAATCGATCTGCTGGTCCGTGGCAAAGTGTTGCCCGCACGGATCGCGCCGATGCCGTTCGTGCCGCATCGTTACAAACGCAGCGAAGCCAAGGCGGGATGAGAAGATGAGCGAGACGCGATATACGGATCAGCACGAATGGGTGCGCGTGGACGGCGACACGGCCACGGTCGGCATCAGTAAATTTGCTGCGAACCAGCTCGGCGATGTGGTGTTCGTCGAACTGCCGGAGATCGGCCGCAAGGTCGGGCAGGGGGGTGAAATCGCCGTCGTCGAGAGCGTCAAGGCGGCGAGCGAAGTCTACGCGCCGATCGGCGGCGAAGTGAGCGAGGCCAATGCCGCACTCACCGAAGAACCCGCCAGGATCAATTCCGACCCGGAAGGCGATGGCTGGTTCTTCCGGATGCGTGTGAGCGATCCGTCCGAGCTCGGCAAGCTCATGACCGAAGCCCAGTATGCCGAATTCATCAAGAACCAGTAGGTATCATGCACGGTTTGAACCGCAGAGGCGCAAAGACGCAAAGGAAGTTATTTCCTTTATGGAGACGGGGCTTCCTATCCCCGTCATGGCCGGC
>DATAYG010000053.1:0-1531 GCA_036272695.1 Rhizomicrobium sp.
CCGCGTTGCCCTCGATGGGCATGGGTGGCTCAGCGAAATCGAACTGGTTGTCCCAAAGCCCTGCGCTATTGGGATTATAAGTGAGCGTCCCGCCCAGGTTGCCGTCGGTGCGCATCTTGCCGTCACGATGGTAGCTTTGGAACGGGCATTGCGGCGCGTTCACCGGGATATGGTTGAAGTTGACGCCGAGGCGGTAACGTTGGGTGTCGCCATAGGAGAACAGCCGCCCCTGCAGCATCTTGTCGGGGGAGAAGCCGATGCCGGGGACGATGTTGGCGGGCGAGAAGGCGGCCTGTTCCACTTCCGCGAAGAAGTTGTCCGGATAGCGGTTGAGCTCCACCACACCGACCTCGATCAGCGGATACTCCGCTTGCGGCCACACCTTCGTCACGTCAAACGGATTGAAGCGAAAAGCCTTGGCCTGTGGGTCGGTCATCACTTGGATAAACAGCTTCCAGCGCGGGAAGTCGCCGCGCTCGATGCTCTCGAAGAGGTCCCGACCGTTGCTTTCACGATCGTTGGCGACGAGAGCCGCTGCTTCGCCGTCGGTGAGGTTCTGGATGCCCTGCTGCGTCCGGAAATGGAATTTGACCCAAATGCGCTCGTTCGCCGCATTGAGCATCGAGAAGGCATGGCTGCCGTAGAGGTGCATGTGACGAAAACTCTTCGGAATACCGCGATCCGACATAGTGATCGTGACCTGGTGCAACGCCTCCGGGAGCAGCGACCAGAAATCCCAGTTATTGTCCGCCGAGCGCATGCCGGTGCGCGGGTCGCGCTTGATGGCATGGTTCAGGTCGGAGAACCGCAGCGGATCGCGGAAGAAAAACACCGGCGTGTTGTTGCCGACGATGTCCCAGTTGCCGTCTTCAGTGTAGAACTTGATGGCGGTGCCGCGAATGTCGCGTTCCGCATCGGCCGCGCCTCTTTCGCCGGCCACCGTCGAGAACCGCACGAACATCGGGGTCTGCTTGCCGATTTTCGAGAAAACCTTGGCCTTGGTGTAGCGGCTGATATCGTGCGTCACGGTGAACGTGCCGTGGGCGCCCCAGCCCTTGGCGTGCATGCGCCGCTCCGGGATCACTTCCCGATCGAAATGCGCCAGCTTCTCGATCAGCCAGATATCCTGCAGCAGGGCCGGGCCGCGCCGGCCGGCGGTCATGATGTTGGTGTTGTCGGCCACCGGCGCGCCGGTGGCGTTGGTGAACCTGCTGCTGGATTGCTTGTCGTTAGCCATGATCAATTCCTCGGTTTGTTGTATCTGTCGGGTGAAGAGCGGGGGCGCCGTCGCGCCCGCGTGTCAGGGCCAACGGCTGCCTCGGTGCCTTGATTTTCGATCTATATGGCGACCGGGCTCAGCCGCGCCAGGCAGATTCCCGGATGATGCTGCAGAAATTGCTGCGAACAAAGTGCGGATCCTTGTCGGCGAGCACGTCGTCATTGACGGTGCCGAATGTCGAGTCGGGCCTGTGTTTCATGCCGTCGTAGAACGCCTGGATAATGTCTTCCTTGAAATGCGCAGGACGCGGAT
>DATAYG010000054.1:0-10279 GCA_036272695.1 Rhizomicrobium sp.
GGGCGCTGCCGGCGGCATCGCCGCCGCTGCGCTGGAAATGATTGCCGCAGATTGCCACCGTGGTGGAATTGGCGATGCGGATGGCTGCCGTGCCCGCGGTCTGGTTGCCGTCGATGTCGTAATAGGTTTCGCAGGCGGTGACCTCATGCGCCGATTCGATATCGAGCCCGTTGCCCGGCGATTCCTCAATCACGCCGCCGGAAATCGTGAGATCGTCGCCGCCGAAATAGACGCCATTCGTGCCGGAACTCTCGACGAGATCGCCGGTCATCCGCACATTGCCGCAATGGCCGGGCAAATAGACATTGTCGGTGCCCGACTTGACGAATTCCGCATCCTTGAGCTGCAGCCCGTCCACCTGCACGCCGCCGCAATAGACGTTATGAAGGCCGCCTTCGATCAGCGCACGCCCGTCGATGGAATTGTGCGTGCCGCGGACGTCCACGGTATTTATCTGCAAGCCCAGAAAGCTCATATTGTTCGCGTCGATCGCCATCCCGGCGATCCGGCAGTAATCGCTGGTCGTCAGCAGGGCGCTGCCGCCGGTGAAACCGGTTCCGGCGAAAATCCTTACCGACGGACTCCCCTGATAGGTTCCGGTGCTCCCCGTGGCGACCAGCGGCGAATTGCCCTGCAGGGTGGCATTGGGCGGGCAGAACAGCGGCGCAGTCACCAAATAGTTGGCCGGGATCGTCGCGTTCCACGGCCCGAAATTCGGCGGCGGCGTTGTCCCTGCTGCAAGGGTGGGGTTCACGTTCCCATAGGCGCCCAGCCAATTCTGAATCGGGATGGTATCGTCGGTCTGTCCGTCGCCAAAGGCCGCGAATTCGTGCGGATCGCCGCGGTAGTTCGTCTTCTGCCAGCACTGTTGGGTCGATTCGTGATCGACGATCAGCGTTCCGCCATTGTCGCCGGATATTACGATACTAACGGTTGGTGAGCCAGTGGCGGTTCCGGTCAATGGGAGTGTGAGTATGAGATGCGAATTAGCTGCATCTATGACTGCTATCTCGGCGCCCGGCGGAATTTGGATATTGGTCCCACCACCGCTTACGCCTTCCCCAACGGTCAGGGTGTCGAATTGTGTCCGGGTCAGAGTGACACCTGTAATTTTTGCCGACCCCACAGTGCCAACTCCCTGAATATTGTCGGTGAGCGGGAAAGAGCCGCACGTGCCGGATGCAGCGCCAATATCGACGAAGTCGCCGCCTCCACCGTCACTTGGCATATTCGCTCCGGCAACTACTGCATTTGTCCCGCTGGCAGTGTTGCCACGTAGTCCCACCGCAGTGCTCGATGTGCACTCGTAGGGCGTGCTCAATGCGCCGAGGCAGTTAAAGCCGAGAACAGGTCCGGACTGGGCCGCACCAAAAATGACGGATGCAAGAATAACGAACCCTGCAATGACGCTACCGACGAGAGCTGATCGTCTCATGCCATCCCCCTATGCGCGCGGCTCAATTTGCGAGTTACCTGGGACTAGTGTTCCCAAGCAACCGATAACGGCAATTTCACGCAAAATACCCCAACACCTGCTCCGCCCCATCTGGTGCAGTAGCGCAAACCTACACACTTTGCCCCCCCCCCCGTCAAGCCCCTGATTGAGGCTTGGAGTCTTCACGCGCGGGGGCTATACATCGACCGCGGTTTTCAAGTTGGGGAAATAAATGTCCGTACTGGCTGGCCTTCGGGGTCGCATTGCGACGTCGGCATCCGTCTTCGGGATTCTTGCGGCAATTGTCTCCGCGCACGCAAGCACCTCGGAAAACGTGCTCCACAAATTTCAGGGCGCAAGCGACGGCAGCATTCCGCAAGCCGGGCTGATCGCGGACAGCGCCGGCAACCTCTACGGGACAACAGCGGCTGGCGGTGGCGGGACTGGATGCGACGATAGCAAACTCGGCTGCGGCACGGTGTTTGAAATCCCTGTCAAAGGCAAGGAGACAGTGTTGCATGCCTTTGCTGGAGGTTGCGATGGCGCTTTTCCCGTTGGCGTTGTGAAAAACGATTCACAGGATAATTTGTATGGAACTACGGAAGGCGGCGGTATCTGCAACAATGATGGGGGTTACGGCACGGTATTCAAACTCGCTCCAGGCGGCGCGGAAAGCCTTCTTTATGCCTTTCAGGGGGCGACCGACGGTAACGCACCACTCGGCAATATTTCCCTTGATCCACAGGGAAACGTCTATGGCGCGACCGAATTCGGCGGGAATGTGGCCGTCTGCGGCTTCGGTTGCGGCGTCGTCTTCGAAGTTACACCAACTGGGGCGGAAACGGTTGTCCACGCGTTTCAGGGAGGCGCGGACGGATTGGAGCCACTTGCCGGCGTGATCATGGACGGATCCGGCAATCTCTTTGGAACCACGGATGGGGGCGGCGGATCAGGCAATTGCCCGGCCGGGTGCGGGACCGTGTTCGAGATCGCCCCAGATGGGACGGAGACGGTGCTGTATGCCTTTCAGGGTGGCACGGATGGCGCGTTTCCAAGATCCAGTCTGATTTTGGACGGCGCGGGTGATCTTTATGGCACGACCGAGGCCGGAGGCAGCAACGGATACGGCACGGTGTTCGAAGTAACACCAACCGGCTCCGAAACCATACTCCATTCCTTTAAGGCCGGATCGGACGGAGACGCGCCACTCGCCGGGCTGGCGATGGACAATGCCGGAAATTTGTACGGCACCACATTTGCCGGCGGCGGCACGCAGTGCAAGCATGTCGGATGCGGGACGATCTTCGAAGTGACCGCCAAGGGCAAGGAGAAGGTCCTCTATTCCTTCCACAGCACGCATGGGCGCAACCCTGCCGCCGGCCTCCTGCCCGGCGCACATGACAAACTATACGGCACTACCATGGAAGGCGGGAAGGACAACAATGGAGTCGTATTCGAGCTGGAGAAATAGCGGAAAATCGGGCGGCATGAAATACAAATACCGCACCGGCTAATTTCAGCTACAGTAATATACTAACCGTCGCGCGACGTCGTCCGCTGCTCCTCCCGCAGAGATGAGCACGGTTTGGGAGGGTGTGGTCGGGCTGGAGTCCGACAGCGTCAGTCCGGCAAAGCTGTTGTGTACGATCTGCGGCGCCTGCAAGGCCGGCAGGCCGAGAGCCACGGCGTTCGGCGACCAGACGGCGGCGACCTGGGCGCGGGTTTTCGTAGAAATGGCTGTTGACCAGGGTGGTGCCCGTCTCGGCATCGTAGACATACCAGGGGCGTACATTCGGATCGCCATTCGAGCTGTTGGTGCGATACACATTTCCGCTGAATGTGATGTTGGAGTCCTTGCCGGAGAACACGATATGGGCGCTCCCGGCGGCATCGCCGCCGCTGCGCTGGAAATGATTGCCGCAGATTGCCACCGTGGTGGAATTGGCGATGCGGATGGCTGCCGCGCCCGCGGTCTGGTTGCCGTCGATGTCGTAATAGGTTTCGCAGGCGGTGACCTCATGCGCCGATTCGATATCGAGCCCGTTGCCCGGCGATTCCTCGATCACGCCGCCGGAAATCGTGAGATCGTCGCCGCCGAAATAGACGCCATTCGTGCCGGAACTCTCGACGAGATCGCCGGTCATCCGCACATTGCCGCAATGGCCGGGCAAATAGATGTTGTCGGCACCCGAGCCGATAAATTCCGCATCCTTGAGCTGCAATCCATCGACCTGAACGGTACCGCAATTCACATTGTGGTATCCGTTCTCGATAAGTGCCCGCCCGTCGATGGAATTATGCGTGCCGCCAATGTCCACTGCGTCGAGCATGCCGCTCAATGCATTGTTCGCGTCGATGGCCAGCCCCGTGATCCGGCAGTAATCGCCAGTGGTCAGCAAGGCGCTGGAGCCGGACGCGAAATTATTCTTGTCGGAGAAAATCCGCACAGAATGTTCCTGTTCCCTGGCAACGCGCCCCATGCTATTGTCAATTCGGCCGATATCGGAGGGACGAGCATGAACCCGGTGGAAACGCGCGCGGCGATCAGCGCGGCAATTCTTCTGTTTGGTGTGCCAGCGTCAACGGCGTCGCTCGCGGATGTCATAATTTCGTCGGCCGCAACGAAGAACATAATCTGTGCGAACGGCGTATGCACGCCGACGGCAAGGGACGCGGTTCTCAACGCCGGCGATCTGCAGTCGCTGCTGGCATCCGGGAATGTGGAAGTGACAACCACCGGCTCGGCCGTGCAGGCCACTAACATCCGTATCGACGCGTCATTCAGCTGGTCAACTTCATCAGTGTTGGCTCTGGACGCCTATGAGTCGATCAGGGTCGAAAAACCTGTTGCCAACTCCGGGCCGGGTGGGCTCACGATCACCACCAATGACGGCGGCAGCGGCGGGACTCTTTGGTTCGCGCCGAAGGGTAATATCACCTTCGCCGATCCGGCGAGCGTGCTGATGATTAATACAACCTCCTACACGTTGTTGACGACGTTGCCCGCGCTCGCCAACGCCATCGCCGCCAATCCTTTTGGTGCCTATGCGCTCGCAAACGGCTATAACGCGGGCCAGGACGGCGTTTATCAGTCCTGCCCAATTGCGACACCGTTCAAAGGACAATTCGAAGGACTGGGAAATTCGATTCTTGATCTCGCGATCAATGATCCAGTCGACGCCAGCGTGGGGTTATTTGCATTGCTCGAAAGCGGCGCCATACGCGATGTACGAGTAATGCACGCCAAAATAACAGCGACGGCCAGCGCAGTTGTCGGAGCCCTATCAGCATTTAATGATAAGGGAATCGTGAGCGGCTCGCAGTCGAGCGGTGCTGTGTCGGCCACCGGCTGGTATTCAGATGTCGGCGGACTCGTCGGGGTTAGTGGCGGAGGTCATAAGGGTAATCGTGGGGAGATTGTTGACTCGAGTTCAGCTGCGATAGTGACCGGAGGCTTCGAAGCGTCTGCCGGCGGTCTGGTAGGAGGCGCCGGCGATTTAATCCTTCGCTCCCGTGCTACAGGGAGCGTAAGTGCTGGGACAGACGGGTTTGCGGGTGGTCTCGTGGGTCAGAGCGGCGGCTTGAGCTTGATCGAGCAATCGTACGCTACTGGCACGGTGACCGTCGGGAACTGGGACGGCGCAGCTCAGTGGAACCCTGGTGTGGGCGGGCTGGTTGGCCTAGGCTTTGGAAGGATGACGAATTCCTATGCAACCGGGGACGTCTCGGGCGGCCAGCAAACAAATGTCGGCGGTTTGGTGGGCCAATCGTCTCGCCGCTCATCGGCATCCACCTATTCGATAGGCGCGCCCACCGGCGGGGCGGGAAGCTTCGTGGGGGGGGTTGTTGGATCTGGACTGGGGCGGGGTTATTGGGACACTACAACCAGCCGGACGAACAAAGGCATCGGTGGTAAAAACGTTCGTCAAATTGTGGGATTGACGTCGAAAGAGTTGCGCTCGGGCCTTCCTCTAGATTTTGATCCAGCAATCTGGGCGGAAAAGAAAAGCCTTAACCGAGGCTTTCCCTATCTCATCGCCAATCCACCGCAGTAGATATTTGTGATTAGGGCGACGTGAAATACAAATACCGATTCGACTGGTTCAAGATGCGGTAAAGCGCCGGAAACTTGTATGGGACCACATTTACCGATGGTGGCACGTAATGCAAGCGTGTCCGGTACGGCACGATCTTCGAAGTGACCAACAAGGGCAAGAAGAAGGTTCTCTATTCCTTCGACAGCAACTCATGGGCGTGGCCCCGCCGCCGGCCTCTTCCTTGGCGCCCATAACACACTATACGGCACCACGACGAACGGCTGGAAAATCAACAATGAAGTCGTATTTGAGCCTAGAAACAACGTGCAATCCGGTGACATGAGCTACCAATACCGCACCGGTTAATTTCGACCGGGGTAAACGCAATAACCATCGCGTCGATCGCCAGGCCCGTGATTCGGCAGTAATCGCTGGTCGTCAGCACGAAGTGATCAGGTCCACCGTCAACGCCGCTTCGTTTCCACCGCACGCTCAAGCGCGAGACGAATGAAACGCTGATAGGGAATGCCGGCGCGCTTCGCCCGCGCGCGCACCGCGTCGAGGAGCGGCGCCGGGAGGCGCAAATTTATTTGTGTGTCCTTTGGCTTCAGTTCGAAGCGAACGAGCTTTCCTCCGGAGAGGTCGTATTCGCTCAGATCCGCCTCATGGACGAATCGTTCCGCTTCTTCATCGCTTGCGAAGGCCGGGAGCTTCTTCAGCTTCGTAATTTTCCTCATATCGTTTCAACTCCTTCTCATGCATGTACCGCGCGCTGATGGGACGGACGAGCTTGCCCGTTCCGCGCTGGCGCAGCGCGAACACGACAAACACGCCCCGCCCATCAGCCATTCGCCCTATCGCACGGAATCGCTGCTCGTCCTGCGAATGCACCTCGTCCGGGAGTACGATCAGGCCGCGCAGGAACAATTGCTCGATCGCTTCGGTCGTGACCCCATGCTTGGAGCATTTCTCGCGGTTGCCCGCGTCCCAATCGAAGCCTGCAAAATCCATCCGCTTCTCTTCTATACTTTTGCCTATACAAATGCAACTTTGCCGGCTCGTCGGCAGGACGGTCAATGTGCTCAAATCCGGACGCGCCGTCATGCATTGTGATGCAGGAACGAGATGATGCGCACAAGCAACAGCAGGTTCCTCGACCGGCTCGGAATCTCCCATCCTGTCATCCAGGCACCGATGGCGGGCGTGTCGACGCCGGCGATGGCGGCGGCGGTGTCCAACGCCGGTGCGCTGGGATCGTTGGGACTTGGCGCGGATACGGTTGAAAGCGCCCAGCGTGCGATCGCCATGACGCGCGCGCTGACGCAGCGGCCGATCCACCTGAATGTTTTCTGTCATCAGCCGGCAGTTTCGAATGCGCGCGTCGAACAGTCCTGGCTGGCGCGATTGCGGCCGGAATTCGAACGCTACGGCGCCGCGCCGCCCGCGCAGCTGAGCGAAATCTACACAAGCTTCCTCGCCAATCCCGGCATGGTTGAACTTCTGCTTGATACGAAGCCGGAGGTCGTCAGCTTTCATTTCGGATTGCCGCCGCGGGAAACATTGGATGCCCTGCGGCAGACGGGAATAGTTCTCATCGCTTCCGCAACAAATCCCGCCGAAGCGAAAATAATTTCCGATGCCGGCCTCGACGCGGTGATCGCGCAAGGTTACGAGGCCGGTGGTCATCGCGGCGCATTTGATCCGGATGCGCGCGACGATGCGCTCGGGACATTGGCGCTGACGCGTCTCCTCGTTACATCGCTTGAAATACCCATCATCGCGGCGGGCGGGATCATGGATCGCGCCGGCATCGCAGCAATGCTCAAGCTTGGCGCCGCCGCCGTGCAACTCGGAACCGCGTTTGTTTTATGCCCGGAATCCTCGGCCGATGCGGGCTACCGCGCGGCGCTCGCAAGCGATGCCGCAAATCACACCATGATGACGCGTGCGATCTCGGGCCGGCCGGCGCGCTGCCTTGCAAACAAATTCACCGCCATCGGCGAGAGCGTCCCGCCAGCCGAAATACCGTCCTATCCGATCGCCTATGACGCGGGGAAAACGCTCCACGCAGCGGCGAAGGCCAAAGGCGAATTCGGCTTTGGCGCGCAATGGGCGGGACAGGGCGCGCCGCTCGCGCGCACGCTGCCGGCCAGGGAGCTCATTGAGGTACTAACCACGGGCCCTTTGTGAGACGTCGCTGACATTGGTCACGCTTCGTCGTTGTCGACGTATTGCGCTTAGCCGACTTCTTGGGCGAGTCCGATGAGAATCCCTTCAGGCCCGCGGATGTAGCAGAGCCGGTACGTGTCTTTATACCGGACGACTTCGCCTACGAGCTGCGCGCCGCGACCGCGGAGCCTTTCAAGCGTCTCGTCGATGTCGTCCACGGCAAACATGACACGGAGGTAGCCAAGAGCGTTAACCGGAGCGCCGCGGTGATCCGCGACCGGTGGCGGCCTGTGAAAACGGGATAGCTCGAGCCGGCCGTGGCCGTCCGGCGTGCGCATCATGGCAATCTCGACACGCTGATCGCCCAGTCCAGTGACTCGTCCCGCCCATTCTCCTTCGATCGTGGCGCGCCCTTCAAGCTCAAGGCCGAGCTCGCGAAAGAAATCAATCGTCCCGCCGAGGTCATCGACGACGATTCCCACATTGTCCATCCGTTTGAGCGCCATGGGTCCAATCTACAAGGCTTCATGCAATGAATCGACGGTCTAATCCGGGAACTTTCCCCAGCCAGCTAACTTGCGCAGGTTTGGCGCGCATTTCCGTCCCGCGCGGGACGGGAATTGCGGCAGGCACGTGACATCAACGGGCGAAACGCACTCCCCCCCCGAGACGACCGGGTATTGGCGGTTTGCAAAGAACGGATAGACTGACCGCCGCGACAGGTTCCGTCATCGCGCGTTCAACCAGATCAAGCGTCCTGGGAGGGGCGGCAATTTGGGACCAAGAACAAATCCGCTTCACGGCGCGGCGCTCGCTTTGATCGTGCCCTGGCTCGCGTCCTGCGGGCAGACCGCAGCCGTGGCGCCGCCCAAGCCGCATGTCAGCGTCGCCTATCCGATCGTCAAACGGGTGATCGACTGGGACGATTTCATCGGCCGGTTCGAGGCCATCCAGAACGTGACCGTGATCCCGCGCGTCTCGGGTGCGATTAGCGAGGTGCTGTTCCGGAACGGCCAGGACGTGAAGGCCAACCAGCCGCTCTTCATCATCGACCCAAGGCCGTTCCGCGCCGCATACGATCAGGCGATGGGCGATCTCGACAATGCGAAGGCGAACGAAGAGATCGCCCGGGCCAATTACGAGCGCGGAAAAGGGCTGATCAAGGCCGAGGCACTGAGCCGCGAACTTTACGAAACCCGTCGCGCCGCGGAGGAACAGGCCGTGGCGCAGGTGGAGAGCGAGAAGGCCGCGGTCGAGACCGCGCGTCTCAATCTCGAATTCACCACCGTCAAGGCATCGGTTGACGGACGCATGTCCGACCGCAAGGTCAGCATCGGCGATATCGTCACCGCGAATTCGACCGAGCTCACGACCATCGTCACGCTCGATCCCATCTGGTTCAACTTCGAAGGCGCGGAATCCTTCCTGCTGAAATACCAGCGGGAGGAGAAACTGGGCCAGCGCCGGTCGTCGCGCGTGGCGCCCAATCCGCTGGATATCCAGCTCGCCGACGAAAACGGCTATCCGCATCGCGGGCACATGGTGTTCGTCGACAATGCCGTCGACCCGCTGTCCGGCACGATCCGCGCCAAGGCCGAGTTCACCAACGCCGATCATTTCCTGACGCCCGGGATGTTCGGCCGCGCTCGCCTGCTCGCCTCGGACGCCTATCAGGCGATGCTGATTCCCGACGAATCCATCATCACCGACCAGAACCGCCGGCTGGTTTATGTGCTCGACGCAAGCGATAAGGTCGCGGCGCGCGAAGTCGAGACCGGCCCGCTGGTCATCGGCCTGCGCGTGATCCGAAGCGGCATCAAACAGACCGACAAGGTCGTGCTCGATGGTCTTGCCCGCCTCATTCCGGGCGCAGAAGTGAACGGGACGCTTGTGAAGCTCACCGCGCGCGCGGCCGACACCTCGCCCACCTCCGAACCGCTGACGGCGCCTCCGTCGTCACAGGCCACACCGAGATAGGCCGATGCATATGCGCGCGGAGCAACTGCATTTCACCATGGCCGGCCGGAGAGCCGGCCACCCAGTAGCGAGCGTCCGCGAGCGGATTGACTCATTCTCCGCGCCGACGCGCGGCGGCTGGGTGGCCGGGTCAAGCCCGGCCATGGTGAGATATTTTTGTATCTCCGTGCCTCCGCGGCTCCGCGTGACAGATTTGTTTGTGACGGCCGGGAGCTGATAACGTGCGGCTGCCGCATTTCTTCATCGACCGGCCGATCTTTGCGGCGGTTGTTTCGATTCTGATCGTGCTGTTCGGTCTTGTAAGCTACCCGACCTTGCCGGTCGCGCAATATCCGGAAATCGCACCACCCACCGTCACCGTCACCGCGAGCTATCCCGGCGCCACGGCCGAGACCATGGCCGAGACGGTCGCGACGCCGATCGAGGAGCAGGTCAACGGCGTCGAGAACATGCTCTACATGTCGTCTTCTTCGCAGGGCGACGGCACGCTCACCATCACCGTCACTTACGCGCCGGGCTCCGACATCAACGAAGACCAGGTGCTGACGCAGAACCGCGTCACCACCGCCCTGCCCCGCCTGCCGCAGGAGGTGCAGCAGATCGGCGTGGTCGTACAAAAGAGCTCGCCCAATCTGCTACTCGTCGCCACGCTGGTTTCGCC
>DATAYG010000055.1:0-2514 GCA_036272695.1 Rhizomicrobium sp.
GATGCGGCATAAGCAGCCTTATGCCGGTTGCGATCAGAAGCCCGGCGGCCGCCGCAGCAATCCCACCGAGGATATTCCCAAGAACCGTCAGGTGAGCATGTTTAAGGTATAATACGCCGAGCGCGAAGCCGACCGCCCACGGGATGACAAGAAAGCCGCCAAGCGCAGCGATGGTTCCGATCGCGCCCCGCAGCTTCGCCCCGACGCAGACGGCAATGCCGACGATGTTCGGCCCGGGCATGAACTGACAAAGGCTGACGATATCGGCGAATTCCCTGTCGCTTATCCAGCGGCGGTTCTCGACGGCGATGCGGCGCGCCCAGACAATCCCGCCGCCGCCGCCGACACCGCAGAGCGAGACGGTGAGGAACACGGTGAACAGCGCGGCAAGAGGAACGGACTCCTCGACGTTCTGCTCTTGCCCGGCCGCCTGCGTCATTTGCAACCTTTCCGGCATCGAGGGGGTTGGTCCGCCCTCACACTGATCATGCTGGTGAGGGCGATGCAAGTGCGGATACTCGCCTGCCTGCGACAGTTTGACCACTCGCGCGGCGGTCTCGGCTAAATATGTCCTCTGTCGTCGGGGCCAGCAGACCCCCGGCCTTCCCAAGATGGTTCGCCGTCCAAGTTCTGCTCGACGCTTGAGGTCTTCGATCTCGGGAGTGAGCACTTGGACGGATATCTGAGCCGCACTTCTTCTGCACCTCCACACAGTTTTGCTGGCATCGGTCGTCCGGGCGCGGGCTGAGGCGGCACGATGAATCTGGTGTCGTTTGCATTGCGACGGCCGATCTCGCTTTTGACGATCGTCGTAGCGGTTGCATTGGTGGGGTATCTGGCGCTCGATCGGATGTCGCGGGACATCTTCCCGGATCTGGGGGTGCCCGTGCTGTATGTGGCGCAGCCTTACGGCGGCCTGGACCCGGCCCAGATGGAAGGGTTCATCACCAACTACTACGAGTTTCACTTCCTCTACATCACCGGCATCGAGCATGTCGAAAGCAAGTCGATCCAGGGCGTTGCGCTTATCAAGCTCCAATTCCATCCCGGCACCAACATGGCGCAAGCCACGGCGGAGACGGTCTCTTACGTCGACCGCGCCCGCGCCTTCATGCCCACCGGAACCGTGCCGCCTTTCGTGGTGCGGTTTGACCAAGGCAGCGTGCCGGTTGGTGACCTCGTCTTCTCCAGCAAGACCAAAACGGTCGCCGAGCTTCAGGACGCAGCACTCTTCAAGGTGCGCCCCTTGTTTGCGACCTTGCCGGGTGTCTCGGCGCCGCCGCCCTTCGGCTCCAGCC
Source organism: Rhizomicrobium sp. (assembly GCA_036272695.1). GTDB lineage: Bacteria > Pseudomonadota > Alphaproteobacteria > Micropepsales > Micropepsaceae > Rhizomicrobium. Next base: position 1,299 of record DATAYG010000055.1, read on the forward strand.
AGCGCACCATCCTCGTCCGCTTGGATCCCGGCAAACTTCGATCCTACAACATGTCGCCGGACGAGGTGGTGCGGGCGTTGGCAGCCGGCAACACGGTCAGCCCCTCCGGCAACATCCGCATCGGCGACCTGTGGCCTATGGTACCGGTCAACTCCGTTGTCGGGGATGTCACGGGCCTGAACAACATTCCGATCCGCTCGCAGGGAACGCAGACGATCTTCATCCGCGACGTCGGATCGGTCGAAGACGGTGCCGACATTCAGACTGGTTACGCGCTCGTGAACGGACGTCGCACGGTATACATTCCGGTAACCAAACGAGCGGACGCCTCGACGCTCGCGGTCGTCCAGGCAGTCAAAGCCAACTTGCCGCGCTTCCAATCCGTTTTGCCGAACGACATCAAGGTCAGCTACCAGTTCGACCAGTCTCCCTACGTGACTGGCGCCATCCGGGGCCTGTTTTTCGAAGGCGCGCTTGGCGTGGTGCTCACAGGCTTGATGGTGCTCCTGTTTCTGCGGGATTGGCGCAGCTCGCTCGTCGTGGTCCTGAACATCCCACTTGCGATCCTCGCGTCGGTGACGGCGCTCTGGGTATCGGGTCAGACGATCAACATCATGACCTTGGGCGGGTTGGCGTTGGCCGTCGGCATCCTGGTCGACGAGGCGACAGTCACGATCGAGAACATCCACACCCATCTTGCCGATGGCCAAAGCCTTGCCCGTGCCGCGAGAGAGGCGACGGCCGAGACGACGCTGCCCCGGTTCGTGGCCATGCTCTGCATTCTGGCGGTGTTCATTCCCGCCTTCTTCATGACCGGCGCAGCGCACAACCTGTTCGTGCCGCTGGCCTTGGCAGTCGGCTTCTCGATGGTGGGATCGTATCTGCTTTCCAGCACCTTCGTGCCGGTGCTCGCGGTCTGGATGCTGCGCAATTCGAACGCGCATCAAAAGCCGCAAGAGACGTTTTTCGATCGGCTGCGCGCCAGGTACGATCGGTTCGCGCGCGCCCTTATGAAACGACGGCGCATCGTCGTGCTCTCCTATCTCGTCATCAGCGGCGCAATCATTTTGCTGGTCGGCAGTTCTCTCGGCACCGAGATTTTTCCGATCGTGGATACCGGCCAATTCCAATTGCACCTACGGGCTCCGGCGGGAACGCGCATCGAGCGCACCGAACAGATCGCGCTGCAGACACTCGATGCGATCAAGCGCGAGGT
>DATAYG010000056.1:0-1902 GCA_036272695.1 Rhizomicrobium sp.
TTCGCTGATCTTTTTGAGGTGGATGGCGCGCGGATCAAGCACCCGGTAGACACGGTGCCCAAATCCCGAAACCCTCACCTTGTTATTCAAGTCGTCGCGTACGCGCTGCCCAGCCTCCTCGGCTGAACTTGTGTCCAGCAAAAACTGGATTACGCTCTCGTTCGCACCGCCATGCAGCGGGCCTTTCAACGCCCCAACCGCCGACGTTACGGCCGAGTACATGTCGGAAAGCGTCGCCGCGGTGACCCGTGCCGCGAAAGTGGATGCGTTCAGTTCATGGTCGGCGTGCAGGATGAGCGCAATGTCGAAAGCACGTTCCATCACCTCGTCCGGCTTGCGCCCGTTCAGCGTGTACAGGAAGTTCGCCGCGAAGCCGAGGTTGGGATCGCCCGCAACGATCGGTTTGCCGTTGCGCAGACTGTTGAAAGTCGTAACGATGGTCGCTACCCGCGCCATCAGCTTGACCGCTTTCTTTTGATTCGCTTCCGGCGAATTGTCGCGCACCAGCGGGTCGTAAAAGCTGAGCATGGAAATGGCGGTCCGCAGCACATCCATCGGCGCCGTTCCCTTGGGAACGTGACGTAGAAGGGCAATCACGCCTTCAGGCAGTTCGCGCTCGGCTGCCAGCTCGGCCTTCAGTTGGGCCAGTTCGCTTCTCGTCGGCAAAACGCCGTTCCAAAGCAGGTAAATGACCTCTTCGAAGGTGGCATCTTCCGCGAGAACATGGATGTTATAGCCGAAGTAACTCAGAATCCCGCGTTCGCCGTCGATATAGCAGATCTTCGAAGTGGTTGCAATGATTCCTTCGAGGCCCGCACCTGTGGTTGCCATCGGTTTTCTCGCTGTTGCTCCTGCTTCCGATTCTATAACCCGTACGCCGCGCGCCAACGTTCGCCTCCATCTGTGACCGTTGCCTCGCGCCTATGTAGGGGCAGCGACTTTGGCACGCGCGAAGGCGTCAGGAGATAATGCCCATTGGTGGCTATTCCGACACAGGCTCGACCTATTCAAGCCCTAGCCAGTCCGGCGCCCCGGCCTGCATCAACCACGGCTGGTGAGCTGGACCGCGACGAACTGTTGCGCGCATTTCGTACGATGTACACCTCCCGCTGCGTCGACGACCGCGAGATCCTGCTCAAACGCCAGAGCAAGATCTTTTTCCAGGTCAGTGGCGCGGGCCACGAAGCAATCCAAACCGCTGCCGGCATGGTGCTGCGGCCCGGCCAGGATTGGATTTTTCCCTATTATCGAGACCGCGCACTCGCCTTGGCGCTCGGCGTCACCGTGGAAGAAATGTTACTGCAGGCCGTTGGCGCCGAGCGGGATTCCGCTTCCGGCGGGCGTCAAATGCCCTCCCATTGGTCCTCCGCCCAGCTGCATATCTTCACCGGCTCTTCCCCCACCGGAACCCAGTATGTCCAGGCCGCCGGAGCGGCGCAGGCCAAGCGCTATCTTGCGCCCGACTCAGACGAAATTACGCTGGTCACGGGCGGCGAAGGCTCCACCAGCGAGGGTGAATTTTGGGAATGCGTCACGGCGGCTTGCCTCGAAAAGTTGCCTATCGTGATTCTCATCGAGGACAACGGATTCGCGATCTCGGTCCCGGTCGAGAAGCAAACGCCGGGCGGCAACATCGCCCGGCTGCTGGAAGGTTTTCCCGGGCTGCTCCGGATCGAAGTCGATGGGACCGACTTTGTCGAGTCTTACCGGGCGCTTTCGCACGCCGCCGATTACTGCCGCGCGGGACATGGGCCGGCGTTGGTGCGCGCCACCTGCGTCCGGCCCTATTCACACTCGCTTTCCGACGATGAACGGTTATATAAAACGGCCGCCGAGCGCAACGCGGAGGCGCACCGGGATCCACTGTCGCTGTTTCCAGAGTTCCTCATCCGGGAGGGCATC
>DATAYG010000057.1:0-2749 GCA_036272695.1 Rhizomicrobium sp.
GCCGCCGCAGGCGAGATTTTGCACTTCCTCCGGAATCCCCATTTCGGCGCCGAATTTCTGCGCCTGATTGTAGGCGCGCGCCATCAGCGCCATGCCGGTAATGCCGGTGGGAAAGCCCAGGTAATTTTCGATGCGCGCCGAAGCGCCCGCCTGGCCGCCGAATGCGCGGCAATCGAGCACCAGGACAGACAGGCCTTCCGATGTACCATAAACCGCGGCCGCCAGGCCCGCAGGCCCCGCGCCGACAACCGCCACATCATAAACGGTCGCCGCATCGATGGTGCGCGACAGGCCGAGACAGCGCGCCAGCTGGTTGTCGGTCGGATTGCGCAACATGGAGCCGCTCGGACAAAGCACGGTCGGCAGTTCGCCCGGTTCGACGTGAAAGCGTTCGATCAGCGTCTTCGCGCAGCTGTCCGCATCGGGATCGAGCGTCTTGTGCGGATGGCCGTTGCGGCGCAGGAAATTGTCCAGCCGCAATACGTCGCGGTCCTCGGCGCGGCCGATGATGATGGGACCGCCGACATTCTGCTCGAGCAATCCGACCCGCCTGAGGATCAGCGCGCGCATGATGCGCTCGCCGAGCTCGGCTTCCTCGATCATCAGATCGCGCAGCCGCGGCGGCGGAATCACGATCGCATTGATATCGTCTTCCGCCACCCCGTCGACCAGCGACGGCCGCCCCGACAATTGCGCCAGCTCGCCCTGGAATTCGCCCGGACCATGGGTGACGATCGGCGCGCCGGGCGCGTTGTGCGGCGCCATGCGCATATGGCCGGACAGGATCAGCATCAGGCCTTCCGTCGGCTTTCCCGCCTGCACGGCGATCTCTCCGGACTTGAAGCTGCGCGGTTCGCCGAAGCGTTTCAGCCGCTCGATTTCACGCGGCCCCAGCACCGGAAACATCTGGTCGCGGCGGGAGTCGATGATGGATTGTGGTTTTGTCTCGCTCATGGGGCGCAGGATAGCAGGGTTCGGGTGCGCCTGCGAAGCGTTCGAATCCCGATGCGCCCGCCGCCTGTTCTAACAGGCAGATACAGGGGGTTTTCGCGGCATCGCGGAACAAAGCGCCGCCGGATGCGCAAACGTCCTTGTCCGCCAGCCGCTTGCACGAAATCCTGTTACGCGCGGCAACAGGCCCGCCGCGCCGCGGAACAGCAACAAATACAGGAATAACACACCAAACCGCGAACTAATGTTTCACGTGAAACATTGCCTCGTCCGGGCGGTCTCAGTGATGTTTCCTGATTGGCCTTGCGTTCGCCATGGCGCGATTGCCCGCCCCGCCGCTGCCGCCGGGCGATGCCTGTCCGGCATTGGCCAGGTCGAGACTCCATCCGTCGGTCACCTCGTAGACGTTGGTAGTCGTCGACGCCTGCACGCGGACATTGCCGTTGCCGTCGGTCGCGAGGTGGAAGGGATAGGCGGTATTTGTCAGCACATTGTCTGTTGTGAAGGCCGGAGGTCCGGGAAACGGGTTGGGGGATTGGGCAGTCTGGTCGGGACTGGAAAGCAATACGTCGCTCGGAGCTGATCCACCTATCCCGCCGACGATGCGCCCGAACCCAATGACCTTGAGCCCCGGTGTGGCACAGGCGGCCAGCAAACGGCCACACGGAACGGAAAGCTGGCACGATTGGGGCGTCGATCCGATGGGCGCGCAAATGGTCGTGTCGCCGGCTGTCCTGATGTCGGTCACCGATTTCGCAAGATAAAATGTGTTGCCGTCCTGCACGAACTGGACGACGTCGCTGCTTCCATCCGTGTAAAGCGCGCCTACCAGGCGGTAGAGCGCCGTCGAAAAACTGAGATTCACCTGGCCGGTGTAGTTCGCCGGCTGCGACAGCGAAACCTGTAGTCCGCTGGACAGGGCTATCGCGCTGGAGGGAGTTCCCTTTGCGCATGTCGTAGGATTTGAAAGCCCAATCGTTGAACCCGAGTAGCTCGATACGATTGTGCCGCCCGGAATGCAGCCGCCGGTCGTGTCCAGAATGAGCATACCGAGCCGGATCGGGCCACTCAAAACGCCGACGGTAATCGTAGAGTCACCCTTGGCCCATGTCGCAGTGCCTGTAACACTCGAGGTATCAAGCGCAGCGACCGTGGTGTTCGCCGGGATCGGATCCGTCCCATCCGGCGATGTGACCGGCGTTCCCGGAATAACGCCAGTCAGACCTGCCGCAGGAAACCCGATATTATAGACCTCGGTGCTTCCGCTCTGAACCCAGCCTTTAACCGAAAGCACATAGGGCGAGGTGCTGTCGAATGATGCGGTGGTGAACACCGGCGTCTGGCTCGCGGACGCCATGCAACCGGGCACAAGGCCGTTTTCGGTCGTTATAACGAAGAAGAAATACGTCGTATATGCAGCGACCGACAACTGATCGAGGCCGCCAAGCCCGTTTCCGGCAAGATTGACGGTGCAGCCGGGGCTCTGGATAATTACTGCATTCCTGCTGTCCGCTGCTGCGCCAGCCGAGATGAGCACAGTCTGGGAGGGCGTGGTCGGGCTGGAGTTCGACAGCGTCAGTCCGGCAAAGCTGTTGTGTACGATCTGCGGCGCCTGCAAGGCAGGCAGGCCGAGAGCCACGGCGTTGGGCGACCAGACGGCGGCGACCTGCGCGCGCGGGTTTTCGTAGAAATGGCTGTTGACCAGGGTGGTGCCCGTCTCGGCATCGTAGACATACCAGGGGCGTACATTCGGATCGCCATTCGAGCTGTTGGTGCGATACACATTTCCGCTGAATGT
>DATAYG010000058.1:0-3169 GCA_036272695.1 Rhizomicrobium sp.
TAACCGGGATGGGCCGCATTGCTCAGCAGCCGCAGGCCTTGCGCCGAACAGCGACGGCTCAGTTCGAGCGCAAACATCAGGTCGGCCAGTTTGGATTGGCAATAGGCTTTCCAAGGATGATAGCCGCGCTCCCCTTGAATATTCTTAAAGTCGATCCGCTTAAGTTCCAACGTGGCGGCCACGCTCGAAACCGTGGTCACCCGCGGGGCGGGTGCGCGCAGCAGAACAGGCAGCAGCAGCCCGGTCAACGCGAAATGCCCGAGGAAGTTCGTTGCGAACTGGCGCTCGAATCCGTCTTCGGTCAGCTCACGCTTCGGCACCTTCATCACCCCGGCATTGTTGATCAGCAGATCCAGCTTCGGCTCGCTGCCGATTTTTGCGGCAAAGCGGCGCACCGAAGCGAGGCTGGCGAGGTCGAGGATTTCGGCCCGGACATCGGCTTGCGCAACCTCACGCCGAATGCGGTTCACCGCATCCCGCCCCTTCTCCTCTGACCGTGCGGTAAGAATGACTTCGCCGCCTGAGCGGGCGAGTTCGAGCGCCGTATGCCAGCCGATTCCGCTATTGGCGCCGGTGACTACGGCGACTTTGCCGCGCTGCGACGGTATATTTGCGATGGTCCACTTCATTTGGGCTTCGTCTCCCGGTTCAGCCTTACTCATTCTCGATCCAGTCTTATCCGTTCTCGGTCCAGTCTTATCTAAAGTGTCAGCCCCCGCAGCTCGTTTCAAGAAATGTTTTTGCGCTTGCTGCGGCAAGACTAGCGGCAAGACTAATTGCCCGGCGGGCAATCGACCGACGCGAATTGATTTTGCTATACTTCGATGTTGCGGGCGTTTGCTTTTGAGCGTCTTGTTGTCGAGCGCTGCGCCGCAAAATCCATCTAATAACAGACTCCCGAGGTTCCCATGTCCGGCCATTCCAAATGGGCGACAATCAAGCACAAGAAAGGCGCACTCGACGCCAAGCGCGGAAAAGCTTTCACGCGCCTGATTAAGGAAATCACTATTGCGGCACGCTCCGGGGGTGGCGATCCCGACAGCAATCCCCGGCTCAGGGGCGCCGTGGCGGCGGCCAAGGCCGAAAATATGCCCGCCGACAACATCAAGCGCGCCATTCAGCGCGGAACCGGCGAGCTGCCGGGCACGACGTACGAGGAGATTTCGTTCGAAGGATACGGGCCGGGCGGCGTGGCGATCATTGTCGAGGCTACTACAGACAACCGCAACCGCGCGGTGAGCGAGATTCGCCATGCGTTTGCAAAGAATGGCGGAAACCTGGGAGAGCCCAATTCCGTTCGCTTCATGTTTTCGAAGAAGGGAATTATCGCCGTTCCCAAGTCTGCCGCGACTGAAGAGCAGTTGATGAACATTGTGCTCGAAGCCGGCGGCGACGACCTGAACGACGAGGGCGAAAACTGGGAGATCGTGACCGATCCGCAGTCGTTTGAAGCTGTGGCGCAGGCGGTCCGCGACGCGAAATTAGAAACGGTTATGTCGGAAGTCACGATGATCGCCAGCACCTACACGCGGCTGGAAGGCGCGACGGCAGCGCAGATGATTCGCCTGCTGGAGGCGCTGGAAGACCACGATGACGTTCAGAATGTCTATTCCAATTTCGACATGGATACGAAACAACTGGAAGAGGTCGCAGGGTAGGGGCCTTTTATTCAACAGAACGGGGCCGCCGGACTGGCGGCTTTTCTTTTGCGGAGAATCGAACGCAGGAATGAATATCAGAAAATTGTGGCTTTGCGGTCTTTGGGGCGCGGCGTTCGCTGCGTCTTGCTTAAGTGCTTTGGGACAGGCGGCGCAGCCCGCGAACGATGCTCCAGCGAAGGCCACGCTGGCGACCGACCCTTGGGAGATCGGCGCTTTTTTCCAGGGCGGCCTCGGCACAGGCGACCGCAATGATTTTACATTCGCCTCGGCGGGTATGCGGCTGGGCAAGGTCATCACCAACCAGCATCTGCCGGGAATGTTTCGTGGCCAGTTTGAATACGCGGTCGAGCTGATGCCGTATTGGCAATCATTCACCCCACCTCCGGCTATGCGCGAAACGGAGTATATCTTCAACGGCCAGACCGGGTATGTCCTGGAGCCGTATGGCGGCGGCACCTACACCGGCGTGAGCATCACGCCTATTATTCTTCGCTGGAATTTTGTTCCCACGCGTCGATTTGCGCCATGGATTCAGGGCGCTGGCGGCCTGATCTACACCACGCACAAGTATCCTCCGGACATCCTGGTACCTCACGGCCAGCCCGGCGGCACCAGCGTGTTCAATTTCACGCCACAGTTCGGAATCGGTTTTCATTACTTCATAAAACCGCGGCGATCCATTGACTTTGCCGCAAATGCAATCCATATTTCAAGTGCCTCGCTGGGCGACCGGAATCCGGGCGTGAATGCGAGCGTGCAGTTCCAGATCGGCTATACGTGGTGGCGCTGAAGTCAAATGCCTGAGCCCCTCATCGAGTGCGTCCCGAATTTTTCCGAGGGCCGCGACGCTGCCGGCGTGCAGTCCATCGTGGCTGCGATGGCTGTTGATGGCGTTTCGCTGCTGGATTACTCCCGGGACTCGGATCACAACCGTTCCGTTGTTACCATTGTTGGCGCTCCCGCCGCTGTGGTTGAATCGGCCGTACGGGGCGCGGGACGCGCGGCCCAGCTGATCGATCTCACCAAGCAGCAGGGAGTGCATCCTCGCATCGGCGCGGCGGACGTAATTCCATTTGTGCCCGTGCGCGACATCTCTCTCGAACAATGCGTGCTGCTGGCGCGCCAGGCCGGCGCGGAGATCTGGAAGCGTTACGGAGTGCCCGTTTATTTTTATGAAGCGGCCGCAGCTCGTCCCGACCGGGCCCTGCTGGAAGAGGTGCGCCGCGGACAATTTGAAGGCTTGCGCGACGCGGTGCGGCGCGAGCCGGCACGTCGGCCCGATATCGGCGGTCCGGAGCTGCATCCGACCGCAGGAGCCTCGGCAGTCGGAGCGCGGCGATTCCTGATCGCCTGGAACCTTTATCTGAACACCGGCGACGTGGCAACCGCGCGGGCCATTGCGCGCGAGATTCGCGCCTCAGGCGGAGGATTGTCGGGCGTGAAGGCCATGGGCGTCCTGGCGCAGGGCGAAGCGCAGATTTCCATGAGCATTACCGACTTCCGGCAGA
>DATAYG010000059.1:0-44675 GCA_036272695.1 Rhizomicrobium sp.
ACTAACACCAATCGTTGATATTAAGACACCGAATAAAATAAAAACAAATCCAACAATTTTGTTTTCAATGGCACTAAGATCAATAGTTGCATCGACTGAATTACCAGCACGAACCTCTCGGGATGTGATGACGATGACACCCTTATATTGGCCACTCGGCGCTACCCCCACCATTCGCAATTTAGCCGTTGTATTGGGTGGTATATTGATCGCGCTACCGCAGCGACTACCAGAGTCGTCGCACAGAGTCTTATAGGTCAAAATCGATCCGGTATTTTTCTCCTGAATGGTTCCCCTAACCAACTCAATATGGCTCGCAGATTCATTTCCTGTAGTAACAATCAGTGGAATGTCTCCCCCCACTTCTCCCACGAAATTGGCGACTGACTGCACTGATAACCCGCCAGGTTTTTGTGGTAGTGCGATCGCGTATTTAATGGCGGAATTTCCAACCATTATAGCTTCTGTATTACCAAATGGTGGAGTATTCACGGTGGTGAACTGAAGCGGAATTACTTGCACATCGACCCCTTTATCCACTTCCTTTCTGTCGATGATAATGTTCTCATTCGCACTCGTTATTTTGTAAATATTGCTTTTCTTAGCCTTCTTGTCATCATTAGAGATTGCGGGTATGACCATGAATGCCTTCGCGCGCCAACCATTTGAAGTGTAATTAAACGTCAGTTGATCATTTATGAGACTCGGTTGATTTGTAATCTGCGCGCCAGGATTATTAACGACTTGAGCAGCAATTGAACCGTTACAAGCTTTCATGATTATCGCCGCAACAACGCAGCAAAAAAGACAAAAGCGTATTGTCCTTGGTAGGTCGGCCTTCAAAAGGGCCGATGCGACAGCTCTAAAACAGTGATGAACAAAACTGCTTTCCATCAACACGGCCTGGTGTCTTAGAAATCCCAATGTAGCAATGTTCAAACGGGTATACGGCATCTCAGACCTCGCGTATATTGTCCGCTCGAGGGGAGGCGGCGCTCTGGTGAACCGTATGATCGATCTGGGGAGAGTTCAATCGCTGGATTGACATATTTCCCGTGCTAGGACGCGCCTCGCGGGATTCTCATCCACGCGTCAGCCTGAGTGCCGTCGCTTCTTCCCTGGTATTTCGGCCGAAACCGATCTGCACTGTTCCTTTCAGTACAGCGCACCGCTGCCCGGCCGCACTAATTGCGTATAGGATTATGCGGCCGTGGGGGGGCTTGCCCGTCCAGAGCTTTTATATCGCCCTCTCTCGTTCGAGCTCCTAGAGCCCAGCATTTCCATTTTCTAGAAGGCGACGGTAACAAGAGACGACAGGTCGAACGGATGACGGAACTCGGAGCACGAGTACGTATGCGAAAAAAGGCCGTCCTAAAACAAGTGAATCGGCGTTCCAGAGCGGCGCATGCATATCAAATCGGCACTGTCCGTGACGGCCGTCACGGTGCCTAACAAAAAATCCGGCCATAAATTACCTTCGGATCAAGTAGAGCGGTCGGGGTTCCTTAGTGGAGCGGCACTTTGATGGCTTGCGCCCGAAATTGCGCGATGGTCGCATCCAGGGACAGTCGGGGAGAGAAGAGATATGAAAACTCGCAATTTGCACCGAATAATCGCGGCACTTACGTTACCCATTTTCCTATGCAATTGCGGAACGACCACGCCGTCGTTCCATGAATTCTACGACAGCGCTGACGCCGATACTTTGAGAGCGGCAATTATCGGTCATGCGCAATGCGAAATCAAAGAAGCGATTCAGTTTCTCGTCCTCGATGACATAGCAGCTGCAACGGAACGTGAGAAATACTCTCACAAAGCGGAAACACCGACTCTGGCAGCACTCGATTTGCCGCATTGGCAAGCGCAGGTAGCTTTGGTGATGACGATCGACGAAAAGACAAATTTGAATCCCAGTATCGCATTGACTCCGCCCCTTGAGTCAGCCGTATCGACGTTTCACGATTTGACCACGACTACGACATCGCAAAGCGCGTCTTATGGAATTGGAGCGACGGCCACGGTTGATGCTACACGCAAAGAAACAACCTCTTGGTTGATTGATTTGGGCGATTTATTGAGTACCAAAGCGCTGGAAGCAGCGAAACCGTCCTATAATTGGGCAATGAGTGAGGCGAGAAGGACGGGTTCTTCGAACATTATCTCACAATGCGGCGAGGGTCGGTTTATACAGGGCGACTTGAAGTTTCGCGATTGGCTCTACGGTGCATTTCTTCAATCTCAGGTGACACCTGTTGTCGGAGACAGGTTTTCAAAGCAGTTGCTTGATGAAGCTGCAGCTACGAAGAAAGATGTTATTCAGGATGAAATCACTTTCACAGTACTTTATGGTGGGAATGTAAATCCCGTGTGGAAGTTGCTTCGAGTGTCGGCAGACTCGTCTTCGACACCACTCTTCGGGGTACAACGAACTAGAACTCAAGACTTATTGGTCACTATGGGGCCTGCCAGTAGTGGCAGCAGTCAGAACTTTCAAAACCAAGCGTTGGCTTCACTAATCGGAATTGCCGTTGCCAATTCGCTGCGAAACAATCCATAAATAGAGCTAACCAAACCACTAATGGAGGATAACCATGCCAGACCGAAAAAAGCCCCGAACACAGAGCCGAAGTGCTGTTGTCACTAAGAACGTAACGATACCTAGAACTCTTAAGTCTGCGTTGAAGCGAGGCTACGCGAAAGCGGGCATTGATTTTGACGATCTCGGCAAAAAGCACAAAGCGAACTTTGCTCAAGTCGAAGGCGGAGGTGAGGGCGCCTTTTGCGGCCTAGGACCAAGCACGGATCCCAATTATTGGTTAGTATGCTACAAGGGGCCCGATGGACAATGCAATTGGGTGCACGTCCCAAGAGGGGCTCCCCTGGAGTCTCATGGATGAGTCATCTTTGGACAGGTGATGTAGCGTAACGGGCGCCGATGAGACTGGCGAACCTGTTTTCGTTAGAAACGATTCGATGTTGGTATTAGCTGATCTAAGAGGCGGCCTAAAATCACATTTGACATTTCCTGGCGGTAGGGCGTCGGCAGATAGTGTGGTGCGGGCGGCCGGACTTGAACCGGCACAGGGCTCTCGCCCTTTCGGATTTTCGTACCATCGACTTTCGCCGCCGTCCGACTTAGGACGTTTGTGGTCTGGACTACACCTTCACCTTGGCGTCGCCGTTTTAAGTGCTGCCCGCCTCATGGTACGCAAACGTGGCGGCCGCAAAAGAGCGCTGGGAACGCGTGCGCCCATGATCGTGCCTTTGCGCCCCGGCGAGCGCTGGTCGCTCGACTTCGTATCCGATCAGCGGGCCAGTGGCCGGCGTTTCCGCATCCTTGTGATCTTCGACGACTGCACCCGGGAGTGCCTGGCAGCAAAGCCGCCAAGGCTCGCGGATGGGCACGCGCCTTTGCCCATTGCTCCTTTCGTACAGATAGAGAAAATCAACCCCCAGACTCCACTCCCCGCTGGATAAGAACTGGAGGCAACGTCACCGGGTACAACCAACGTGATCACCTCGCGTTTTTCCAACCGAAAGGGCGCCGACCTGGATACAGGTCGAATTTTTCGACCCCTACGACGCTACTTTACGTCCTGCTCGTGGGTCGACCGAGTGACGGCGATCACGGCATAAAGGGAAAGTGGTGACAGGCCCAGCGTTAACCCGGCCTATTGACCGAGTTGAATGGTGGAAAGCAGTGGAAAGCAGTGACTGGACCAACGTTTACCCGGTCTGTGGACCCAAGTGAATGTTGGCCCCGTCATGGATTTCTCCTTAAAGAATGCGACTAGCCCTTGATGTTCACGTCTTGTTCCGTTATCCAGTACATTCGGAAACCCGAATGCCAGCCGGGATTCCCAACGAAGAAAAAGGCTGACTCGGTATGCGAAACGATTCTGCTCAGGGAGGGGGATTTATGAGGGTCAAGGTCCGAAGGATCGGCGACGCAATGCATCCAAGCGAAGTTGTGGTGCAGGTCAAGACGATCGCTGGAAACGAGAACCTCGTCGTAGACAAGCGTTCAATTCAGCACGACAGCCTCGCGATCGGGGCTCCAATCGCCCGTCGCGGCGAAAACTGGCTCGTGGAATTGCCTCGCGAAACAATGCAGGGCGCGTGGAGGGTCTGGGTCAAGCGGAACGCGTTGACCGAAGACGCGGAAGAGGCTCGTGTTGCATGATCCTCACAGATCGTGAAATCAAAATCGCGATCCATCGAGGGCTGATACGAATCGAGCCGCCGCCGGACGAAAGCGAGGAGAACTCGGCTTATAGTGCTACAGCGGTTGATCTGACGCTGGACCCTAGTATCGCGATTTATGATCCGCAGTTGCCTGGTCTTGATAGCAAAATCGATCCCAGCAGCCCGGGCTTTAATGTCGAACGCATTGCCGACAGCCTGACAAGAAAACACAAGCTTTCCTCCGCCGGATACCCGCTTCCCCATGGGGAATTCATACTGGCATGGACCGCAGAATACATCGACTTGATCACAGAAGCGCGGCTTGCCGCGCGTGTTGAAGGGAAAAGCAGCCTGGCGCGATGCGGGTTGGCTATCCACATGACGGCACCGACAATCCATTGCGGGTTTCAGGGCCGCGTTCGCCTTGAAATATTCAATCACTCTCCGATACCGATTGTCCTGAAGCCCGGCATGAAAATATGCCAACTCATTTTAGAAGTGACACTCGGGACACCGGAGAAGGGATATCGAGGGCAATTCTGGGGACAAACCTCGACGCGCAAGAAGAAAGCAAAAGCAGCTTAGCCACGGAAGCCGCCGCAGGCTCGTGCCCGCGCCACTTTGCTGGTGCCCTTGCGGGAATAATCCGGCCGCAGAAAGCGGTGACGGGACCAACATTTACCGACCTTTGGATCGAGGTGAGTGTTGGTCCTGTCATGGAATTTTTGTTGGGGTCATCTGGGCATGCGTGCATTATCCCCTCGACTCCGAGGGGGACAAGTCGTGCGAAAACCGCTCAATAAAGTTGCCTTGCTCATGTGGTTGCTCGCGGCAGTCACGCTGGTCACGGAGATATGGATTTTTGCCCGAACCTTTGAGCAGGTCGAGCATGTGCTTGTGCCGGCAAATGTGTCCCGCTTTGTCGGTTCCATGTGGGAATTGGTGCGGTCAGGATTCGTGTCGGCCGGAGGCTTGGTCGCATATGGCACGATCATAGAGATTCTGGACCGCATAAGATGGAACGCCATGAAACCCGAGGACCGTTCCGCCGAACTGGCTCGGCCTAGTTTCTGGCATATTGCGCGCCGGTGGCCACACTCAACGGCCGATTAAATTCAAAGAACAAATCGGCGCGCGCCCGAACTTCGGCGCTTTGCTGGTGCCCTCGCGAGAATAATCCGGTAGAGGCCGGTCTGGCGAGACGTCCGGAGGGTTGGGCGTGGTCGGCGGTGACCAAAAGGAAGGCGGACGAGGACGTCCGCGGTCCCAGGGTGGACGGTTCCAGGGTAGGAAGATGGCGAAGATGGCGGGAAATGGAATGCTGCCCACAACTCGGCGCGCGGGAGCCTAGATGCCTTATCTCTCGCCGGCGCTGAATGTGATGATTGCGGCGGCTCGCAAGGCGGGGCGCGGGTTGATCCGCGATTTCGGCGAGCTCGAAAACCTGCAGGTCTCGCTCAAGGGGCCGGCGGATTTCGTGTCCACCGCCGATCAGCGCACCGAGCGCATCCTGGTTCAGGAGCTTTCCAAGGCGCGGCCGGGTTATGGATTCCTGGTGGAAGAATCCGGCGTGATCGAAGGGCCGGACAAGTCGCACCGCTTCATCATCGATCCGCTCGACGGCACCACGAACTTCCTCCACAGCGTGCCGCATTTTGCGATCTCCATCGCGCTTGAGCGCGAAGGCCAGATCGTTTCGGCGGTGGTGTACAATCCGGTGACCGACGACATGTTCACCGCCGAGAAGAGCCACGGCGCCTATCTGCACAATCGCCGGCTGCGCGTCGCGGCGCGCCATTCGCTCAAGCAGGCGCTGGTGGCGACCGGCATGCCGTATCATGGCCATGGCGATCACGAGAAATTTCTTGGCGAGCTTGCGCCGGTGATGGCGGAGGTCGCCGGCGTGCGCCGCTTCGGCTCGGCGGCGCTCGATCTCGCCTGGGTGGCGGCGGGCCGGTTCGATGCGTTCTGGGAGCGCGGCCTTGCGGCCTGGGATATTGCGGCCGGCCTGCTGCTGGTACGCGAGGCCGGCGGCGCGGTGACCGACCTTCAGGGGGGAGCGCGAGCGCTGGAGACCGGCGATATCCTCGCCGCCAACGAGAACCTGCACCCGCTTCTTCTGAAGCTCCTGCGCGCCAAAGCGCATAGTTGAGCGCCGCCGGGCAGATGGTAAAATTTGCGGTCGTCTTTAGACGGGACGAGGCCATGAAAACTGATCGCATTTTCGGCGCGGCCGCCGTTGCACTGGCAGCAATCTGCTCGTCGGGTGCCGGCGCGCAGGCCGTTTCGGGGTCCGCGCCGGCCGCAGGCGATGGCGTGATCCATCTGCATATGCCCGGAGCGCAGACCGGTGGCGAGCCAATCCATTTGCACCCGATTCAACATCACGCGGCAAAGCCGGCGTCCGATGCTGGAGCGGCCGGCACACTGCCCGCGGCCCCGGCCGAAGCGGGTTCGTCCGCGGCGGAAGCGTCGAAAGCGCCTGCCGTGGCTGCGCATGGCAAAGCTTCGCGGGAAACTGCCGGAAAAGCTGCCATCCCATTCAATTTCGGCGACGAGGATGCGGCGCCGCCGCCGGATGGCGGTCCGGCTCCGGGCGCGCCGGCTCCGGTCGTGCCGCAGCCGTCGCTCAAGACGGCCTCAATACCGCCGCACGCCGGAGCTAGGATCCGCGGCTCGGATAGCGAGCATGCGGGGCTTACCAGGCGCGGCGCGGTCATGTTCGAGAAGGGCGCCACCAACCCCTCGCCGGCCCAGTTCAACGGCGTGAAGCTGCTTGCGGGCGATCTCACCACCGCGCTGGAATCGGGTGCGAGCCGTATTCAGCTCGAGGCCTATGGCGGCGCGGCGGGCGACAAATCATCGGATGCGCGGCGGCTGTCGCTCAGGCGCGCTTTGGCCGTGCGTCAGCTGCTGATCGACAACGGCGTGCCGTCGAACCGCATCGACGTGCGTGCGATGGGCGGGGTGGACGACAAGGGACCGACGGATCGCGTCGATGTTTTCCTGCGCGCGGGTTAGTTGACGCTGGCCGCCGCAGGGGAATGTTTCACAGGAAACATTCGATCGCGGTTTGGTCCTGCTATTTCTGTATGTGGTCCTGTTCCGCGGCGGAAATCCGCCTGTTATCCGAACCGGCTCATTTGCTGCAAGTGGCCGACAAACAAAGGCAATTCGCGCGCAGCGGCGCCGGTTTCCCGCGGTTGGCGAAAAAACCCCTGTAATTTCCTGTTATAACAGGCGGAGACGCTAACGCGGGCTGCGCTTGGCGAGAATGCGCTGCAGCGTGCGGCGATGCATGTTGAGACGGCGCGCGGTCTCGGAAACATTGTGGCCGCAAAGTTCGTAGATGCGCTGGATATGCTCCCAGCGCACGCGGTCCGCCGACATGGGATTTTCGGGCGGCCGCGGCTTGTGGCCCGGCGCGGCAAGCAGCGCTGCCAGAATGTCGTCGGCGTCGGCGGGCTTGGGGATGTAATCGATGGCGCCGTATTTCACCGCCGCGACCGCGGTCGCGATGTTGCCGAAGCCGGTCAGCACCACCACACGGGCGTCGGATCTCACGGCGTGGAGCGCCTCGACGACGTCGAGACCGCTGCCATCGTCCAGTTTGAGATCGACGACCGCATAGGCCGGCGGCATTTCGCGCGCGCGCGCGATTCCCTGCGCGACGGTTTCCGCGATCACCACCTGGAAACCGCGTGCCTCCATGGCTCGCGCCAGCCTTTCGCGAAACGGCCGATCGTCCTCGACAATCAGCAGGGTCTTGTCTTCGGGAAGCGGAGCAGGATTCATCGTCGCTTACTGTCAGGTATAAATCCGGGTACCGAATATAGAGAACTGGGCTTTCCGGTCAAAACGCCTCGATCCGTCCCGGCGGCGCGTCGCCGTCGATTGCGCCTCGGGGCCAGGCGAGCAGGACCTGCGCACCGGCGCCATCGCTGTTCTGGGCGTTCACGGTCCCGCCGGTCTGTTCGATCAACGTCTTGGCGATGAAGAAACCGAGACCCATGCCATGCTGGCCGGAAAAATTGTCGCTCGGCCCGAGTTCCGTCGTCCCCAGGGCATAAGTACCCGGCCGCGAAGTGACATAGGGCTCACCGATGCGCTCGAGAATTTCCGGGTCGAAGCCCGGACCATCGTCATCGACCGAAAGCCGCAGCTCCGACAGGTTCCATTCGGCGCGAATGGAGACCCGGGTGCGTGCGAAATCGGCGGCGTTGGAGATGATGTTGCCAAGCCCGTGCAGCAGTTCCGGGATGCGCCAGATTTTCGGCTCCGCGCCGGACTTTTCGGTCTTGGTCAGATGAATGAAAATTTCGATGTCGCCGCCCCGGTATTCGGAGGCGATCTCGTCGAGCAGCGCACCAAGCGGCAAATGCTGCGCTTCGCTCAGCGCATCGACCTCGGGCCGCGCGAGTTGCGTCAGGATTCCCCGACACCGCTCGGCCTCCGCCCGCAGCAATCTGGCGTCCTCCACTTCGGGCGAATCGGGCGGCAGGGCACGTTCAAGCTCGCGCGCGACGACGGCGATGGTTGCAAGCGGTGTGCCCAGCTGGTGAGCCGCCGCGGTTGCGAGTGCGCCCAGCGAGCCCAGCCGGTGTTCGCGGGCGAGTGCAAGCTGGGTCGCGGCCAGCCCCGCCTGCATGCGCACGGCTTCGCTCGCAATCCGCCACGCATAGACCGAGGTGAAGCCGATGCCGATGACCAGCGATGCCCAGATGCCGCCCTGATAGAGCGGCGGCAGATCGAGCTGTTCGTTCGCCGCCCAGGGAAGCGGAAAATGCTCGAGCGCGATCGCCGAAATCGACAGCAGGGCGAGACCCGCAAGAATGAGCGTATTGCCCAGATTGAGTGTGGCGGCGGCGATCACCACCGGCGCGAGGAACATCAGAGCAAAGGGGTTCTCGATGCCGCCGGTCAGATAAAGCAGGGCAGCGAGCTGAAGCACATCGAAGCCCAGAAACAGCGTCGCGTCGCGATTGCTCAGGCGATGGGTCGCCGGGTAGCGGATGGCAAGGAAGGCATTGAGTGCCGCACTGGACGCGACCGCGGCCAGGCAGGGCAGGACGGGAAAGTGATAATCGAGCCCGAAGCGCACGACGAGCAGCGCGGCCGCCTGTCCGCCGATGGCCAGCCAGCGCAGATTGCTGAGCGTGCGCAGGCGCACCCGTCCGCGATTGCTCTGGGTGCCGCTCCCGAGCAGGGCTGGCCCAGGCCAGATCCGCCAGTTGCGCAGCTCTGCCGTGCGGCTAGTTTCGGTTTGAGTGGCTGCCATGCGTTTCCGAGCGCGGCATTCCGGCGCTTGCCATGTTGATCCCGAAGCCTTTCAATCCCGTCCGCGCATGTCGCAATTGCCGATCCCGTGAGACGTCTTCCCGCCCTGCTGACAGGCCTGTCGGTGGCGCTTGCCCTGTGCGCGGCGCTTCTCGTCTGGGGCCTGAATAGCACGGAATATGGCGCGGGGGGCGCGCAACCCCCGGTGATCGGCGGACCATTCACCCTCATCGACCAGAACGGGCAGGCACGCACGGACCGCGCTTTTCGCGGGAAATGGATGCTGGTCTATTTTGGCTACACCTATTGCCCGGATGTCTGCCCCACCACATTGCAGGACATGGCCATTGCGTTGCGGAAGCTTGGTCCGAAAGCAAATCAGTTCGTGCCGCTGTTCATTACCCTCGACCCCGCGCGCGACCATCCGGCCGTTCTCAAGAAATACCTTGCAGCGTTCGGACCCGAATTCGAAGGCCTGACCGGCACGCCCCGGGAGATCGCATCCGTCGCACACGCCTATCGGGTCTATTTTGCGAAACATCCCCTGCCCGGCGGCGGCTATTCCGTGGATCATGCCAGCACGATCTATCTGATGAACCCAGATGGGCAATTCGCGTCGACCCTGGACGATCAGGAAGGCGCGGCCACGCTGGAACGGGATCTCGCGGCGCGCGCCTGAAGCGCTCCTCTTTCGCAGATTCGCAGAATCAGACTTCTGGCACCGGAAGTTCTGTTTGTGCAGCTGCTGCTACAAGCGTGTTGCGCATCAGACAGGCGCGCGTCATCGGTCCGACGCCGCCCGGGACCGGCGTAATCGCCCCGGCCGTGGCGCGTGCCGCTTCGAAATCCACGTCCCCGATAAGTTTTGTGCGTCCATTGCCGAGGTCGATCCGCGTCGTGCCGACGTCGATCACGCAGGCGCCCGGCTTTATCCAATCGCCTTTGACGAATTGCGCCTTGCCGAGAGCGGCAACGAGAATGTCGGCGCGCCGGGTCAGTTCCGGCAGCTCGCGCGTGTGCGAATGCGCGATCGTGACGGTGGCATTCGCGGCAAGGAGCAACTGAGCCATCGGTTTGCCGACAAGGATCGAGCGGCCGATCACCAGCGCGTCGGCGCCCGCGATATCGCCCAGCGTGTCCTTTATCAGCATCATCACGCCGAGCGGCGTACAGGAAACAAGCTGCGCCCGCCCGCTGACGAGCAGGCCGGCCGAAGTGGGCGTGAGTCCGTCGACATCCTTGGCCGGATCGATCGCATCGAGGATCGCATCCTGGCTGATCTGCGGCGGCAGCGGGAACTGGACAAGAATTCCGTGCACCGACGGATCATCGTTCAGCACCTGGATGCGCTCGAGCACCTCGGCTTCGCGGACCGATTGCGGCAACCGGAATTCCAGCGCGCGGAAGCCGCATTCGCGTGCATCGCTTCCCTTGCTGCGCACATAGACGTCGCTCGCCGGATCGTCGCCAATCAACATGACGGCAAGCCCCGGCGTAAGTCCGTATTGCGACTTCAGGCGCGCCGTTTCGGCCGCGATGCGTGCCCGCAAGCCTGCAGCAAATGACTTGCCGTCGATAATACTCGCGCTCACTTCGTCTCTCCGAATTGGTTCAATCGCGCCGACAGCATCTCTTTCCCGCCTTCGATGCGTATCCGCTTGGTGCGCGCAGCCGCGCCAGCGCTGATCGTCACGGCACTTCTGGGCACTGCGAAGGCCCTGGCAAGGAGTGCGACGAGCGCCGCGTTTGCTTTTCCGTCCTCGGGCGGGGCTGCAACACGTGCTCTGAGAACCGGAGCACCGTTCGCATCACGTCCCCAGCCGTCGACCGCATCGCGCCCGCCTTTCGGCGTAAGGCGAACACAGAATGTTATGTCCTGGTCGAACGCGTTGGCTCGCAATGCGCCCATCATACCGACCGAATCGCCATGTCCGTGTACATGTCGACGAGCCTTTGCACCGCCCAGAGAACCAACAGAACAATCATCGGCGACAGGTCGAGGCCTCCCAGCGGCGGAATGATCCGGCGCACCAGGCGAAAGACCGGCTCGGTCAGCGTGTCGAGCAACCGCAGCACCATGCGGGCATATCGGTTGTACGTATTCAGGACGCCGAACGCGACGAGCCAGCTCATGATAACGGCCGCGAAAATCACAATCGTGTAGACATAAACGAGCGTGTCGATCAGTTCGCGGATGACGATGATGATCGGAAGGACCGCGGCGAGCATGATGGCATGCCTGGTGGCTGGAAAATGCAGATGGTCTATTGGCAGCGAGAGGCCCTCCGGGCAAGCCGTTTCGCTGCAACACTCCGTGTCCTTCGTGCCTTGACACTCCGCCGCCCCCAACCCTAGATACCGCGCCCGCGCGAGGCCGGACCGGCCCCGCTCGCGTTGGGGCTGTAGCTCAGTTGGGAGAGCGCCTCGTTCGCAATGAGGAGGTCAGCGGTTCGATTCCGCTCAGCTCCACCAGCCTTCTCTCGCGGAGCGGCGAAGGCTGCCGCGCCGAAGCCCAAAGGGCGAAGGCGGGTCTCGTTCCGCGAGCTGCGGCTCGGCAAGCCAGCCTAAACAGAACCAACCAATTGGTCGGAGGTAATTCCGCAGAGCGCGCTTCGCGCTCGCGGAGCGGCAAAAGCTGCCGCGCCGAAGCCCAAAGGGCCCCTGGCTGGTTACGGGGTGCCGTGGCACCCGTTCTCGGCGCAAATTGCGAGCCTGGTCGTGCCCCTGCCCGGCCGTTCGCTGCTGCCTGTTCTGGGACTCTTCGCCGGTTTCTTTCGGTATATCGGCGCGAGCGATCTGCGGCCCGGAGCTTTCACGCGCATCCCAAATTTCTGACGACGGTCATGACGCTTCCGGAAGCGGGCCTGCTTTATGTCGTGGTGCGTATCGCCGGTTAATCCGCCACGGCACAGAGGGACAAACGGGCAGGCGCCATTTCCATCTGGTCATCACTTCGCGGTTTCCTTTTGTCCCGCGTTCGCGCAATAGGATCGAAGCCGCGCGTTTGCGCAGGACTGCGATGAACAGCGACCAAACATCTTTCCCGGGCTGGTTGCCGGCGCTTCTGGTTCTGGCGGCGGCGATCGCGTTTATCGTTGCCGATCCCGACGGCCTCGCAAGCCGGTTCGCGTCGCTCGAATTCGGAGCCTTCCGTGCGCTTCGTCCCGCAGGAAATCCGCTGCGGATAGTCAATTCAATTCCCGCCCAGGTTCTGCTCCTCGAAACCGTGGGTGCCGCGCTCGTGTTGCTGATCGCGGCCCGGCAATATTCATGGGCACTCGGCATCGCGTTCGTGGCGGCGCTGGCGGCGCAACTGTCGAGCTGGCTGTTCTGCCTGCATCTCGGTGCGCTGTTCGACACCGCGAACGCGAGCGTTGCGCTCTTGCTTGCCGTGATTGCGGGCTTCTGCGCGCGCCCGTTCGCCGGGGCGGAGGCGCGCAACCGGGTGGCAATGGGCCGCCGCACCACACAAGCCGCAGCAGCCAAAGCGGAAAGCGCTCCCGTCGCTTCACAGCCCGCCGGGGACGTACTGGTCCTCACCTCGCTCTCATGCGGCCTGCGCCGCCCTTCTGCGCTTGCGCGATTTTTTGAGGGCGATGCGGCAGGCTTCATGCGCCTGACCGAGTCCGTCATGGCTCCCCTGCTGGACGATATCGCCGGACACGGCGCCTGGATAAGCGGCTTTGACGGCGTATCGTTCTCCGCTCAGTGGCCGGCGGCGGGAGACGGCGCGCATGCCGATCGGGCCTGCGACGCTGCCGGCCGTATGATCGCCGCGCTGGCGAAGGCCAATGAACGCCTGGTACAGCAATGGCCGCAGGGCGAAAGTCCCTGCCCGACGCTCGAAATCGGCATCGGCCTCGCAGCAGGAAAGCACCTGGCGGGCACGGTTCGCGTCCGCAATCGCTCCGAGACCTGTCTGTTGGCGGAAGACAGCACCACGGCAGAACGCCTTGGCCGCCTGTCGGAACTCTATGGCTCGGCTGCCATCGTGAGCGAAGCCTTGTGCGCGGCGGCGCAGCGAGATTATGCCTTTCTCGAAGTCGATTTTCTGGTGCTCGATCCGGGAGCTGAACCGGTCCGGCTTTATGCGCTGCTCGGCAACGCGCTGGTCCGCGCCAGCCCCAAATTCCGCGCCATCGCCACGTTCCACGACCATATATTCCGGAGCATACGCGCGCGGCAATGGGAGAAGGCCTGCGGCCTCATCGCCCAATGCCGCAAGATCACGGGCGCGAGCCAGAAACTTTACGATCTCCATCAGTCGCGCGTCGTCTGGTACGAGGCCAATCCTCCGCCACCGGATTGGGATGGCGCCTTCCGGCCGCCGCTGCAATGACCCGCGCAGCGATTGCCGCGGGCCGGTCCCGGCGCTATAGCAAAGCCATCGCGGATAGCGCCCGTAGCTCAGCTGGATAGAGTGCTGCCCTCCGAAGGCAGAGGTCACAGGTTCGAATCCTGTCGGGCGCGCCACTCCTGCTCGAACAACCTAAACAGCCCAAAGAGGCCATCGTTGTGGCCCATATCGTCGAAGCCATCCTACAGCGTATCGCAGACCTGATCCCCGCGATGGACACGAAATCGGCCTCTCGCAAGCGGAAGTGACGCCACCGCGCCGATCGGCGGGAGAATAGCGCGGCGCTTCTTGGGAGCCGGTGCGGACGGAGGAACGGCCGTTTTTTTGGCCGCACAGAGGAATGGGGATTAGGGGAGCCTTCGCGTCGCTGTATTCGCAGCCCCGTGTTACTCAGACGGGTCTGATTTGACTCGCACATACAGGTACTGGCGGCCGGTCTTTCCAAAATATAGGATGCCGTTACCCGCACTTGGAGCAAACCATGCGCCTTTTCGCCGAATTGGTCACTTTGGCGGTTTTGCTCACGCTTGCGACGACCGGTGCCAGCGCTGAGGGGGACGGTATACTAGTTTCATTCGCAGGCACCGATGGCGCAGCCCCGGATGGTCCACTGATCGCGGATGCATCGGGTAATCTCTACGGAACAGCCGAGTCTGGTGGAGGGTCTATCGGGTGTAATCATCACGGCTGCGGTACCGTTTTTAGGCTTGCTCCGGACGGCACACTCACGACGCTGCACGCTTTTGCCGGGCTAAGAAAGCACGATGGGGCAATCCCTACAGGCAGATTGACCGTTGATGAAAGCGGCACGTTATACGGAACTACGATTAATGGAGGTGATAGGAATAAACATTGTGGTTTAGAAAATTTTCGCCCAAGAGGCTGTGGTACTGTTTTCAAGATAAATCCCGGCGGAAGCGAAGCGATCTTATATGCTTTCAGTGGCGGTGACGGAGCTCTGCCTGAATCCGGTGTTGTCATGCATAAGGGAAATTTCTATGGCACAACCTATCTCGGCGGAAACAATTTCTGTGGATATGGCTGCGGCACGATTTTCCAGCTGGCAGCGAATGGCAATCAGAAAGTACTTTATGCGTTCACAGGAGGGAGCGACGGCGCCTATCCCCAGTCTGGATTGACTGTCGACAAAGCGGGAAATCTCTACGGCGAGGCGAGTAATGGTGGGGGGACCGGTTGTTCAGGTTATGGCTGTGGTACCGTGTACAGACTTGCAACGGACGGCACCTTGACTGTGCTCTATGCTTTCTCGGGAGGCACGGACGGAGCCGCGCCGTCCGGGGTACTAATTCGCGACAACGCGGGTAATTTGTATGGCACAACATTGAGCGGCGGCTCCGGATGGGGAGTGGTGTTCAGGCTCGGCTCAGACGGTACGGAGACGACGCTCTATACCTTCAAAGGTGGGAGCGATGGAGCTGCCCCAACCGGTGGATTGATGCAAGACAAGGTTGGGAATCTTTTTGGGACAACAGAAATCGGCGGCACCGATACTGGGTGCCTATTTGACCGAGGTTGTGGCACGGTCTTTGAGCTTTCTCCGGATGGAACGAAGACGCAGCTTCACGTTTTTGACGGCGGAACAACCGACGGTGGGATGCCGTACGTCGGATTGTATGATCTAGCCGGCTATCTTTATGGCACCACATATGAAGGAGGTAATGGAAGCTGCTCTGGCGGGTGCGGCACGGTGTTTAAGTTGAAACGGTAAGGCGCAACTACCCATTTATGTCCATAGTTAGCCTCGAACCGAATGCCGACGCTGAAGGATGGTCCCACTCAGCCCTGTCGATAGTCGCCGTATAAGGACGATGACCCAGTTCCCATTTTCATCCCGTCCGGCGCGGATTTGGCGCGCGGGGACTCTTCAACCGAGATTGTTGTTCCGGCCCCCTTGGGGCCGACGAAGCAACGAAGTCCCGGGATTGCTCCCGGGACCAGTTGCCTGACGCGCGGTGTCGTTACTTTCCGAGCAGCGCCTTGATCATCTTTGTTCCGTTGGGCGAGCCGAGGCCGCCCAAGAGGTCATAGCCCTTCACGGCCGGATACAAGCCGCTTTGGTTGCCGATAATGTCGTGCGACATCTTCGGGTCATTCTTGTATTCGGGGTAGAGCGTCGGGTTGATGAAGCCGACCGTCGATTTGCCTTCTTTTGCCGCCTCCTCGTTGGCCAGCGCCGCAAATCCGGCCCACATGGGCGAAGAGAAGCTCGTGCCGCCAACGCCGCCGCCGCAACGGCCGTCGGCACAGATTTCCATATCGGTGTCGGCATTTGCCGAGACGTCGGAAACGTTGCGCAGCGTTTTCGAGCCCTTGTTCTTGTTGTTGATGTAGGGAAGCTGATAGGGCTCGATCTTGATGGTCTGATCGACCGAAGGCCCTGACGCGCTGTCCGGCCAACCCGGCTCCGACTTCCACCCGCCGGCCGGACCCGTTGTTACGAGATCGGTTCCGCCCACCGCGATGATATTTGCATCTTCTTCGGGCCAGGGTCCGCTGGCCTGGAGAGTCACGTTATCACCGCTGGCGGTGAACCATGACTGGCCCTGCGCCGCCATCTCCTGATAAACCGGATCCTCCACCGCGAAATTCTCGCTGTAGCCCCATGATGTGCTCAGCGTTTTGCTGGTGTCGTCCGCTGCCATCCGCTCTTCGATCGCAACCGGATCGCTCGCCACATAGACCTGGACCTGATCCATGCCCGGCGCCATGGAGATCGAATATTCGATGTCGAGAGCCTGTTCGCCGTCATTGCAATTGCCGCAATTGACTTGCGTTCCATCGACCGAGATGCCGTTGACGGCTACGTTGAGCGGTTGATTGAACGTGGTGAAATAAAGAGGAATGTCGCTCGGAATATAACCTTCGAGTTCCATCAGCCCCAGCGATTGTCCTTTCCCGACCAGCTTCGCTTTCGCTCCGGTCCCGTAATAGGCGGCGCGCATGTCGCTGCCCAGATATTGGCCGCCGGGTCCGGAACCCGATCCGCTCCGCTGGTTGCCCTTCACCAGCTTGGGATAGGGAAGTTCGAAATTGTTCAGACCGGTGATGGACAGCACGGCGACATCGAGCGCCAGGGTCGGCTCGCGATCCGGCGCGATGAAATTGCGGTTTTCAGTCGGGTGTTTGTAGTAATTGAGTTTGATATTGAGGACGCGTTCGATGTCGGCTGCGGCTCCCTCGACCTGGAAGAGATAGCGGTTCGGGTAAGTCCGCGTGACGCTGAGGCCGTTCGAATTGAAAAATTTCATCGCGGCATCATAATCGCTCTGCGCGGGTCCGAAGCGATCCGTGAATTCGGCGACCGAAAGATAGTGATGATACAGCGGGCTTTGCCTGTTGTAGATCTGGTCGTCGAGCAGGCTGCGCAGCCCTGCCAGGTTGCGCATCGGAAGCACGACCTGCAGACGCAGATGGGTGGCAGGATCCAGCGCGCCCGCAAAAGGCGCCTTATGCTGCGCGACGGCGGGCGGCACGATCCGGGTCGCGAGCGTCGCGGCGGACGCCCCGGTGGTGGTGGCGACGGCGAGGGCCGACGCGATCAGTCCGGCGCGAATCCCGTCAAGGGCATTCGGCTTTTTCATTGCAAACTCCTGTTTTGGGTCATTGATGGACCTGGTCTGGCGGTCAACCCTCGCGCGGCAAGTTGCAAATCCGGAAAGTCCGCCCCGCCAAGAAAATAGCATTGCATGACAACTCTGTCACGGCGCAATGAGCCCGGTTTTGGTCCGCAGAGCGTTTCCCGCGTTTGGGATTGCCGGGCGTCGCCGGGCAGGATTGCGCGTGCGGTCCGGAGGTGCCAATGGTTGTGCCCGGCCCGCGAATACCGATCTCGTCGGTCGGCACAGGAAATATTGGGCGATGCCGACGCAATGATGGCCCCGGTCAAAATGCCTGCGTCAACGGAAAGACTGCGCCTTGAAGACGTATTGAAACGGTGCAATGCCGAAATACGCCGTCGGCCGGCTCTCGCCGCGCCGCACGTACAGCGCGCAATTGTCCTGCAGGCGCTTCAAAGACCGATCGAAGCGCTTCAGAGCTATGAGCGGGCAATAATGCTCGATCCGGATTTGGCGGATGCGCATTATCACAGGGCAAATTTGCTCGGAGCGCTGCGCCGGTTCGACGAGGCCGTTGCAGGCTATGACGACGCAACAAATATCCGGCCGCATTTTGCTCAAGCCTGGAATAACAGGGCGCGCGCGCTCCGGGCGCTTCGGCGCCTGGACGAATCCCTCCTGAGCTGGGATCGCGCAATCGCGCTCGAACCGGCCGATACCGATGCGCATCTGAACCGCGGCAACGTGCTCATGGAGATCGACCGGCCGGAAGAAGCCCTTGCGAGTTATGGACGCGCACTTGCTCTCACGCCCGATCTCGCGGAAGCGCATTACAACCGGGCCACCGCCGCCCTCCGGCTGGGGCGCGCGGAAGATGCCCTTCAGGATTTCGACCGGACCATCGCGCTCAAGCCCGGATACGCCGAGGCCCATCACATGCGAGCCAACGTGCTCGACAGGCTCGGCCGGCAGGATGAGGCCGTGCAAGGATTTCAACGTGCCGTCGCACTCAAGCCGGACCTCGTGGAGTCGCATAATAACAAAGGAAACCTATTGTGCCGTCTGGGCCGCCAGGCGGAGGCGGTCGACAGCTACACCCGCGCCGTGCAGCGCAGACCCGACTATGCGCTTGCCTGGAGCAACAGAGGCAGCGCGCTCAAGGCTATCGGCCGGTTCGAAGACGCGCTCGAAAGCTGCGACAGGGCCATCGGGCTGGCCCCGGACCTTGCCGCGGCGCATCACAACCGGGGGAATGCTCTGAAGGGGTTGAAGCGCCTCGAAGACGCCATTGGCAGCTTCGAGCGCGCAATTGAACTTGTACCCGCGTTCGAAGATGCGCACCGGAACCGGGCGACAACCACTCTTCTGACGGGCGATT
The DNA here is from genome assembly GCA_036272695.1 of Rhizomicrobium sp. Lineage (GTDB taxonomy): Bacteria > Pseudomonadota > Alphaproteobacteria > Micropepsales > Micropepsaceae > Rhizomicrobium. The sequence continues at coordinate 18,776 of DATAYG010000059.1, forward strand.
TCGAGCGTGGCTGGCGGCTCTACGAGCGGCGGAACGCGGGGATGTCTGTTCCGCCGAATTCCGGGTCGATCTGGACCGGCACGGAAGATCTCGAGGGCAAGACACTGCTCATAGGAGCCGAGCAGGGCTTCGGCGACACGTTCCAGTTTTGCAGATATGCGCCGCTTGCAGCGGCCCGCGGCGCGAAGGTTACTCTCGCCGTGCAGGATCCTCTCGTCGCTCTGCTCAAATGCCTGGAGCCGGAGACGTCTGTCACGGCTTTGAGCACTGCGCCTGCCGGCTTCGATTATTACATTCCGCTTCTGAGCATGCCGCATGCGTTCCAGACGCGTGCCAACAACATTCCCTCGACCGTTCCATATCTTCATCCTGATCCGGACAAAATTCGGCACTGGAGAGATCGCATCGGGAGCGAGGGGTTCAGAATCGGAATCTGCTGGCAGGGTGCGGTTGGTGGCGAGGTCGATATCGGCCGATCCTTTCCGGTCAGGCACTTCGCACCATTGGCCGAGATTCCCGGAACGCGCCTGATCAGCCTGCAAAAAAACGCCGGCGTGGAGCAGCTGCATGATTTGCCGGCCGGCATGACAGTGGAGGCCTTCGGCGATGCGCTCGATCCCGGGCCGCAGGCGTTTGTCGACACCGCGGCAGCGATGGAAAATCTGGATCTCGTCATTACGTCCGATACCGCGGTCGCCCATCTCGCCGGTGCGCTCGGCCGGCGTACATGGCTGGCATTGAACTATGTGCCCGACTGGCGCTGGTTGCTGGATCGGGACGAAAGTCCCTGGTATCCGACTATGAAACTGTTCCGGCAACCGCGACGAAACGACTGGGCCGGCGTTTTCGCCGCAATAAGAACCAGCCTGCTGGAATTGCTTTCCACAAACTGGGCCCGCCCGTGACAACAGAGCATGGGGCGGCGCCGCGAATCCCCGTGTCCTGGGGCGAACTGATCGACAGGATCACGATTCTCGAGATCAAGAGCGAACGACTCCGGGCAGAAGACGCGCTTGCGAATGTCCGCAACGAACTGGTCCTGCTCCGCAGCATCGCCGACCCCTTTTTTGCGAGGCAACGTGTTCTCGCCCAAACAAAAGCGCATTTGCGCGCCGTCAACGAAAGACTTTGGGACGCCGAGAATCGCCTTCGCGAAAAGGAGCAGGCGGAAGATTTCGGAGCCGAATTCATTCAAATCGCCCGGTCCGTCTACACCAACAACGATGAGCGGGCAGCCCTGAAGCGACAAATCAACGACGCGCTGCCCTGCGGGATCGCGGAAGAAAAGAGCTACTCGAGCCTGTCTCTTCCCTCCGCGTCGTGAAAAAAATCATGGGCGGGTTTCCCCGCCCATGATGCATGACGATGACTTCGGCGAAAGTTTGCCCGCGGCTTAGCTCAGCGTTACTTTTACCGCCGTCGAGGCGATGCCGTTCACGATGACCTGAAGCTTGCTGACGCCCGTATCGCAGGATTTGGGAATGTCGAACGCAGCATTCGTCGTGCCGGTCGTCCACACGCCCATGGTCGAGAAGTTGTAGCTGCGTCCGAAGCAGACGTCGCCCGTTTTCGTGTTGGTAAAGCGCACAAGCGGGAAGTTTGTCGATTGCTGCGCGTCGTCGCCATAGCTGCCGCCCAGATCAAAGCCATTGAAGTTGGTCCCGGAGATCGCGTTTCCGGTGCTGCCGACTTTGAGCTTTTTCGCCACGCTGGACACCACGGGCAGCCAGTTCTTGCTGGGCTTTCCGCCGTCCGTGTAGATCGAAACCTCGTTCGGCGAGGTTTGGCTGTCGTCCCAAACAACTTGTCCCGTCGGCAGAACCATGAGATTGCCTTCGAAGGACGAGGTGCCCGGGGCCTGGGTAGGATCACTGACCTGCGTAACGGTCAGCTTGCCGTTCTTCTTGTTGAAGCGCCAATCCCAGAAATGCGACGGCGCCTGGAACGTGCTCGGGCTTGCATCAATCAGAATGTCGCCGTCGGGAAGAGTCGCGGCCGGACCATCGGCAACGTCATAGATCACACCCTGAAATGTCATGACGGGGCCGGACTTCCATGTGTCGCTGGCGACATCATAGATGTCGTTGACGCCGAGAGTCGGATTGCCGCTGAACTGGATGATCGTTCCCGATTTGCCATATTCCGGTGTCAGCGGGGCCGGGCCGAGCTCGCGGGTGCTGGCGATGGTCAGCGTGTCCGGAGTGCAGCTGCCTGCCTCGGTCCAGGCGCCGTGCGACGGATCATAGGTCTCATAATGGTCGCCTGGGTTGCACAGCGCAAATACGTCGACGTCGAAGATATCTCCGTTCGGCAGATTGCCCCAGCCCTCCTCGTTGTTGTCATCCACCTTGCCCGTACCCGTAGTGGTCCAGGTGACGGTCGTACCGCTGATGGTCGCAATGGCTTCCGCCTTGCCACAGCAATCGGCGAGCATATAGCTGCCATCCGGAAGAATGGCGCTCTCTGCGTCGCCGATCTGCACCCAGCCCGATGGCGGCGAGACGGATGTCCAGCTGTCATTCACGGGGTCGTAAAGCGCGCCGCCCTTGTACTCGGCCTGGCCGCCGCAAACTCCGTTGTTTGACGCGTTGTATTCGCCGCCATTCATGATAAACCGGCCGTCTGTGAGAACCTCGGAGGCAAAGAACAGCGGTGAATAGCCCGACGGCATGGTCGAGATCTTGCTCCAGGTGCCGTTTACATAGCTTCCTGTCTTGTCGGGGCTGAGCTTGTACCATTGCGCGGGCACGGTGCAGAAATCCAAAAAGATGACGGTGCCATCCGTGAGCTGCTTCGGATTCCAGGGACCATCCGCGAACGGAAGTTTTGCCTTCACATCCGTCCAGGTGCCGCCATTGCCTTTGGGAGCCTTAAAAGGCGCTGTCAAAGATCCGGCATGAACCAGCGGCCTGGTCGGATCGAGACGGAAGTTGCTTCCCTTCTTGTAGGGGAAAAAGTAGGTATGCGCCGAGGCGCCGGCCGACAGCGAGGCCATCGCTGCGATGGCCAGAACCGATGCGCCGGCGGCGAGATAGCGGGTGCATTTCATGGGTAGTCCCCCTTGAGTGGTTGTCCGCCAGCCGGACGAGTGCTCGCCCATCGGGCGGGTGGGTGGGGCAGAACAGTACGAGGAACCGGCTTTGTGGGCAACCGCGCATCGGCCCTAGCAGGACCGGTGTTCAGTCGGAATGTGCAAACGCGAACGCATACACCGTATTGTCGGCCGCCACGTAAAGACGTTTCTCTGCCGCGAGAATCGTGACGAAATGGTGCAGCCCGTTCATCGCTTCCCCACTTCCGGAAAATACGGTTTGCCCCGTCAACGCGTTGAAACCGTGAAGAAGGTTGTCCCCCTGCGCGCCGACCACCCACGCAATCGGGTTCGACTTGCCGTCGGTGGTGGTGATGATCGGGGCGCCCGCGCCACTGAACGCTGAGCACCAGGCCACCGTGATCGGCGAGCGTCCGCTGGCCGCGACATCAAGCATGGTAAGATTGCTGCCGGAGCAATTGCCGCCTCCGGAGCTCGTGAAGGCGACCATTGTTGCGGATTTGGTCTGATATACCGCCGGCGCCGTAATAATCGCCCCGTTTGAAACCTGCACTGTGGCGAGTGCGCCGCCGAGGCCGCCGAGATTTGTCCGATCCGCCAGATACGCATTTCCGTCTTTGCCAAAAGCGATGACGCGCTTGGCTGGCGAACCGCCGGAAACCGTTATGTCCAGCGGGAGAGCCTCGGTGCCACCCAGGTCCTGGTCCCGCTCGTCCAGCTGCTGCCAGTCCGACGGCGTGAAATAATCTTTTGCATTTACTGACCAGGCCAGACCCGGACGCAACCGGACAATCGCTTCCCCACCACTCCACACATTGGCGTCGAAGGTGTTTCCGGTGGTCGCGTAGAGGGATTCGCCGTCGCCGGCGGTGCCGCCCTGCGCCCAGATGCCTCCGCCATTGGCGCGTGTCGCCCAATGCGCCACGATCTTCGGCGGGGATGTCTGCAGCTGAAGGACCGTGCCGTTATAGCTCCCGCAATCCCCCCAATTGCCGCCGTAATTGACATAGAGTGAGCCTTTGAACAGCAGAACGGCGCTGCGCTCGCCCTGCGTGGACGACGAGAAGGTCACGCCCTTTTTTGCGAGTTCCGCCTGGACATCCAACGGCCATTGCGGAAGGACCGATCCATCCGAAAGCGACAGCGCATAGACGAGATGGCGAGGACCCGCTTTCTCATTTGTGAGGGCGTCGAAATAGACAATTCCGGCCGAGGGATCGATGGCAGGCGTGCCGGTAATTCCGGAGGGATCGATATTGCCGCACGGCAACCGGCTCAGCGGGACCGAAGCTTTGAGTTTCGTGTCCCAGATTATTGCGCCCGTCTTCGCGGAGAGCGCGTAGACTTCATTGGACTCCGTGGCGACGATGAGTTCTCCGCTCTTCGCTCCGGGGGGGAACCAATATAGCGGCTGGGCGTAGATGTGCCCGCTCAATCTCGCGCTGAACCTCGTGTCCAAATGCATGCCACCGGCGGCAGAAATCGTCAGACCGGGGACGACGTAATCTCCGTGACGCGTCAGGGAATTGTGATAGGTCACGACACTCTGCGCGGCGCAGGCGCTGGATATGACGGAAAGTAAAACCGAGAGTGTCCAGGTGCGAAATCCCATGTGTGCCTCCGTTGGTCCGGACGCGCCGGCACATCCGCAATCAGAGAACCCAATTCGGCGGCAAAATTCAAACCATTTGATCCGGAGAGGCGATCCTATTCGGCCGGCAGTGCGCCCGAGCGGGAAGCCGCTCCGCAGCGGGCAAGCAATTCACGAAGATCGCGAATGGCTGGAAACACTTCATTGTTCCAGTCGGCACCCTGCGCGTCGTGCGCCGCCTGCTCCTGCTCGACGATGTGCTTGTCTTCGCGGAAAATATTCTCGGTGAACCAGGTGATGAACGGCCAGGCGAGATAAAGCAACGGTGCAAAGCCGGGCTTCTTCACCGAGAGATGACCGAACGTGCGATTTGTCCGCTGGTCCTTGTCGAGCGGCGTATAGCCAAGCCAGACATCGAGGACCGGATCGCCGCCATCCACCCAGAAATTCAGGCGCTGATAGGGATAATTGGTACGGATGGTCATCAGATCGCGCCGGCCGTCTTCGCGCTTCTTTTCCATCACGTTCAGGATAGCGGACTCGCCAATGGAGCGACGTCCGGCCGATCGGATGAACTTGTAATCGACCTCGCACCAGTCCTCGCCCATACGGCGGCCGATGCATCGCGCACGGATCATTCCCATCTGCCGGCGATGCAGGAACTGATGATTCATGTCGAAGAGGTTCTCGTGCATGAATGTGTAGTGGCAGGCGACTTCGCGGTTCAGTCGCCGTGTCAGATAGCGCCTGTCGCTTCTCGATCCCGCGCCTGTCAGCTTGCGCGATTCCGCGAGTCTGGCATCGCCGGGGAATACAAAAATCAAACCGTCGATTTCGTGGGCCGGATAGCTTCTTACGCCATTCGGCAGCCGCTCGCGTCCGAGATAGGGAATGTCGATGCACTTTCCGGCGCAATCATACGTCCATCCGTGGTAACCGCATTTCAGCGTATCCCCTGTCACTGCCCCGAGATGCAGCGGCACCTGACGGTGCGCACACCGGTCTTCGAGGGCGAATATCCGGCCACTTGCACCACGAAAAAGAACGATCGGCTCGCCGGCGAATCGGACGCCCAGCGTTTTTTCGCGCCTGACCTCGTGCGACCAGGCGAGCGGGTACCAGAAATCGGGATGCGTATTGACGCGTCTCAGGTCGAGCTGTGTATCCACGGCTATTGGCAGCGAGCTTGCATCAGCTGTTCGTATGCTCCGGGTTTCGTCGATACAGCGCAACGGCACGGGCCATTAATATCGCGGGAAGGGACGTTCGCGATCCCAAACCAGGTCCCGGATTGCCAATCGGCCGATTCGCATTTCCCGCATATTGGCCTGCCCCAGCACCAGGCTCCCAATGGCGAGACGTCCGATGGCGACTACCGCAAATGCGAGACACCCTATGGCGAGGGCACCCAACGCGATAGCGCCGATCGTCGCCGCACCCGGGCGGTGTTCCCGTGGCTGCGAGGGGGCCCAGATTGCCTCTTCATCGCTGTTGGTGTCTGCGTAACTCATGCTGCGGTGCCGTGCCTTGTCCGGCACGCACTCTGCCCCGCAGGACGGGGCGAGATCAAGGAACGGAGAGAAGCGCGCGCATGGTCGCAACGTCGATGAGATAAAGCGCCGAAGTCAGCGCAATAATCACTCCGATGAATGCCGCCGAGAACATCAGGCTTTCGCCGGCAGAACTCCGCCCAAATCGTACCGAATATGCGTGCCGCATGCCCCTTCCCCGCATTGCCCGCGAGGCAGATCATGGCACAGCCGGGTTACAGCCCGATTAACTATTGATAATGTTTTGTTTCAAACCGCTCAATCGGCGGTTACCAGACTATGCCCCGTCTTCGGACGAGTCGAAATGCGACGCCAGGACCGGGATCGTCGCAAGATAAGCGAGCAATCCGACCGTCAGGGTCGCCCAGGGCCAGAGTATGGCCGAAGCCAGCAATATTCCGGCAAAGCCGATTGCCGCTTTCCGGAACGGGTGAGGGACCTGAATCTGCTTCAGCGAAAGCGTTGGAACGCGGCTGACCATCAGCCAGGACATGAGCGCGATCATGGCGGCGCTGAGCCACGGATGGCTGAATGCACTCTCTTTGAACTGAAACGCAAGCACCATCGGCAGGAGGATGAGGCAGGCAGCCGCCGGGGTAGGCAGACCGGTAAAATGCGAGGGCGGCGGCGCGGAGGGATCGCGCTCCGCACTCTCCACATTGAACCGCGCCAATCGTATGGCGCTTGCCGCGCAGAAGATCAGGGCAAAGGCCCAGCCCGCGCCGCGCGCATGATAGAGCGTCCATAGATAGACCAGTACGCCGGGCGCAATGCCGAAGCTGACCAGGTCGGCGAGCGAGTCGAGTTGAGCGCCGAAGGCGCCCGTAACGCCGAGCATCCGTGCCAGCTTTCCGTCGAGCGTGTCGAAAATTGCCGCGCAAATGATCGCCGCAACCGCCGCCTTCCAGTCTCCACCCAGCGCGAACCAGATTGCAGTTGCGCCGGAGCAGAGCCCAAGCAGTGTCATCGCATTTGGCAGGAATTTTCCGACCCGCTCATCCTCGCGGAGCGCGGTAGCCGTGCGTACGAGGTTTGTCCGGCCGAGTTTGCCGACGCGCGCCATCAGGACGGGAATTCCGCGAGTATGGTCTCGCCCGCCCGGACGGCCTGACCCGCGCGCACCACGACGCGAGAACCTGGCGGCAGGAACACTTCCAGTCGGCTGCCGAAACGGATTATGCCAAAACGATCGCCGCGGCATACATTTTGTCCTTCCTGCAGGCCGCACTGAATTCGACGTGCTATCAAGCCGGCGATCTGCACCACGACCAACTCCATGGTCTCACCGCCCGGGATCTTCGCCTGCATCCGGATCGACATGCGCTCGTTGTCCACGCTCGCCTTGTCGAATGACGCATTGAAGAATTTACCGGGCCGGTACGCAAGGGCCGTCACGATACCGTCGCACGGAATTCTATTCACGTGAACGTTAAAAATGGTCATGAAGACGCTGAGCCGCAAGCGCGGCTCCGATCCGAGCCCCAATTCCGGTGGCGGAAGGGCCATCACGACCGGCAGGAGCCATCCATCGGCAGGCGAAAGAACAAGGTTTTCGCCAGTGGGCGGCGTCCGTTCCGGATCGCGAAAAAACGCGGTCACCCAGAGGGTTAGGGGCAGGAGACACCAGCCCAGCCACCCCGCCAGTGCAAAACCGGCGGCGTTGACGGTCACGGCCGTCGCGATGAACGGCCATCCGGCGCGATGAATTCCGCCGCGGGTCAGATTGTGACCTGCGTGCCCATCTCCACCACCCTGTTGGGGGGCAGACGATAGAAACGAGCGGGCGAAAGGGCGGTCGACGCAAGCCGCATATAGAGCCAGGTCCGCCATTTGCCGAGCACCGGCGGACTGGACGGCACCAGTGTCTCATGGCCGATGAAGAATGTCGTGTTCGCCGGATCGAGCGCCAAGCCATACGCCCGGACAGCTTCCAGGTCGCGCGGAACGTCGGGCGTTTCGAAAAAGCCGTAATGGATGAAGACGTTGAAAAATCCCTTGCCGAGCTTGATCAGCTCCAGCCGCCGTTTCTGCGGCACGACGGGGATGTTTTCGACCACGACATGGGCCAGCACGACGCGTTCGTGGAGGACGCGGTTGTGCTTGAGATTGTGCAGCAATGCGCCGGGAACCACATCCCCGCGCGGGCTGAGGAATACGGCCGTCCCTGACACCCGCACGGGGGTCTTGTCGGCGCGTTCGAGAAACAGATCCAGCGGCATGGATTCGCTGCGGACTTTCTCGATATGAACGCGTCTGCCCCTGCGCCACGTATCCATGACAATGAACACGCCGGCGGCAATCAGCAGCGGCAGCCATCCGCCCTCGCGGATCTTGAGCGAGTTGGCGGCCAAAAATGAAAGGTCGATCAGGGCGAGGGGGCCGAACACGGGGATGATCAGCCGCAGTGGCCATTTCCATCGCCGCATGGCTACGACTACGGCCAACATCGTGCTTATGACCATGACGCCGGTGACAGCGATACCGTAGGCCGCCGCGAGGGCGTCCGAGCTTCGGAAAAACAGCACGATCAGCGCGACGCCAATGCAGAGATAGGTGTTCATCTGCGGCACGTAGATCTGCCCGAAATCCGTCGCCGAAGTGTGGCGCACCTCCATGCGCGGCAGCTGGCCGAGTTGCACGGCCTGCTGCGTGATCGAATAAACGCCCGAGATCACCGCCTGCGAGGCGATGATGGTTGCGACCACGGAGAGAATGACGAGCGGGCCATGCGCCCAGCCGGGGACGCCCGCAAAGAATACAAACTGCACCGAACGGGGATCGCGCAGGATCGTCGCGGCCTGGCCAAAATAAACGAGAATCAACGCCGGCAAACTGATGGTTAGCCATGCCAGACGGATGGGCTTCCTGCCGAAATGCCCCATATCGGCATAAAGCGCTTCGCAGCCTGTAACGGCGAGCACGACTGCACCCAACGAGACGAAAGCGATCGCCGGCTTGGCGATAAAAAACGAGATCGCATAATAAGGATTGAGCGCCCAGAGAATCTGGGGCGTGTGAATGATCGCGCGCAATCCCATCCAGGCCAGAATGATAAACCAGACCGCCATGACCGGCCCGAACAGCCGTCCGATCTTGGCCGTCCCCCTGTTTTGATAAGCGAAGAGGCCGAACAGGATGAGAAGCGTCAGAGGAACAACCAAGGGTCCAATTCCCGGATTGTCCGCGCCGGCCAACTCGACGGCACTCAACACCGAAATGGCCGGAGTAATTATCCCGTCGCCGTAGAAGAGCGAAAGCCCGAGAATCGCAGCAAAGCCTATCCAGCTCTTCCACCTGCGCCCGATATGCGAGCGATGGGCAAGAGCGGCGAGCGCCAGGACGCCTCCTTCCCCGTCATTGTCTGCGCGCATGATCAAAACGACATATTTGACCGTCACCACCAGCACGAGCGACCACACGATCATGGAAGCGGCCGCAAATATGGAAAGCCGATCGGGGATGCTGCCGCCGGTGGCGCGCACGGTTTGGCGCAGCGCATAGAGCGGGCTTGTGCCGATATCACCAAAGACGACGCCGAGCGCACCGATGGTGAGCATCGCCATCCTCCTGCGGCTCGGTTCGGCGACAACGGGCTCGGGATTGCGACCCTTTGCGCCGTTCGGCTTCACCGCCTCGGAAACGGCACCATCGCTGAGTTGAGTTTCGTTCATGCCGCCGGGGCCGCCATTCTTGTTGGAGCTGAGCATCTAATGCGATTTGCGGCGCGGTCGAATGCCCGCCAGGTGCCCTTTGGCCGTGAGGGCGCGGACCATAGAAATCCTTCCACTTGGACAAAAGAGGGGCGAGGCAGAATAGCGCAGATTCGTGAAAATCCCCAACCGACGGAGAGGTTGCCGGAGCTATTCGGCAGCAACCCGGTCTGGACGGTGAACGCGGGAGGGACCGATGAACCCTTCAACGAGATAGGTTTTGGTGCCCCAGGATCTTGAGCGGGGATTCCAGATCCGTACTTCCGTCCAGCGATTGTCCTGGCTCACATCCGCGACGGGATCGTCCAGATAGATGGCCCCGTCCCCGAGCCAGTTCGCATGGTCGATCCGGATTTCCCGCGCCGAGACCAATTCGCTCACGACGCCCACATGCCCGCGCCCCGGTCCGGCGTAACCGGTTAGCACCATGACGGAACCGAGCAGCGGTGTCTGGTTCCTCGCATAGCGACCCTCCGCGCTGACCCACCAGGCGCCCGCATTTCCATATAGCAGAATGCCGGATCGCGCGCGGGCGTAAGGCACACATTCGAGCGGATGTGCCGGAGTTTCGATATGGGTGCCGCTGGTGACGGGTATGGGAAGCGCAAGCGTCGAACGCCGGTATCCTTCGCCGTCGCTTGCGCAGCCCGCGAGCCAGAGCGCAAGCAACGTCGTTGCCGCAAGCCGATCAGCAATCCCGATTCCCGGCCTCCCGCTCATGGGCCGCAGATATCCGTTTCAGGTTTTCACCTGATATGAAGCGGGGATTGGTTAATCAATTCTGACTGTTGGCGCGCAATGCTTCACGTTGCGGAAGGGTGACACTGCCGCTCCAGCCCATGGCACCGACCGAGAGCAGCCCCGCCGCGGCGAAGACGAAGAAGGGTGCGCTCCAGGCCTGCTCGGCGAGCGCAATGGTCGGCAGAAGCAGGCCCGCAACTATCTCCGGACTTCCGCGCCAGCCACCAACGACGAATTCGCCGGCACGGGGCGTGCGAACGAACTCCATGTCGGTCCGCAGGAATGCGTCCATGGTTGCACGCGCATTCGAAAGTATGAGGCCGCTCGGAAAGACAATGGCGAGGAGCAAGGACTGAGGAAGAAGCGGTTCCCTCGCGCGGCCGAGCATGAGTTGCCCGCAGTAAAGGTAACCCATGCTGGTTCCAATGCCGATGACGGTAACCCCGAGACCCAGTTCCGCGACGGCCTGCAAATAGGTCACGCCCATCCACATCAACGTGAGGCTGATCGAGGCGCTGAGCGCGGCAAGGACGTAGAACCCGAACTGGCAAATCTGGAACGAGAGAACGAATTTCTTCCAGAAAGGCATACCGCTGGCAAAAATTTCGGGAAGCAGTTTCCGCGCCACCTGGGCATGCCCCTTGGTCCAACGCGCCTGTTGGGCGCGCCAGGCAGCCGCCGTCTCAGGCAATTCTCCGGGGACCACAAGATCCGAAAGAATGGCTCCCCGCCACCCTTTGACCGCACAGCGAATGCTCAGATCGAGGTCTTCGGTTAGCGTGTCCCCGGTCCAACCTCCACCGTGGTCGATGGCCCGGCGGTTCCAGACCCCGGCCGTGCCGTTGAACGAGATCGGCAGGCCGGCCCGGAAACGGGCTTCCTGTTCGACCGCGAAGTGGCCGTCGAGAAGCACACCCTGGGCACGCGTCAGCCAGTTGAGCGAGCGATTGGCATGACCCCATCGAGCCTGAACAAAGGCAAGCCCGGAATCCGCGACAAGGGCCGGGACCGTGCGGCGGAGAAAGTCCGGTGGCGGCACAAAATCGGCATCGAAAATGGCCACGTAAGGCGCGTCAGAGTGCTTCAGGCCGAACGCAAGATTGCCGGCCTTGAAGCCGGTGCGGTCGCCGCGCCGAAGTATCGCGAGGTTGACGTCGTCCGGAATCAGGTTCCGGATTGCGGTGCAGAGGCTCTCGTGGGAGCCAGGCCGGCCATCGTCCAGCAGCTGGATTTCGAGGCGGTCGCGGGGCCAGTCAAGCTCGGCCGCCGCCTTGGCGACGCGCAGCGCCAGCTTTCCCTCGTCGCAGACGGGCAATTGCACAAGTACGTGCGGGAGAGCCTCATCGGACAGGGCGCGGAATGGTACATTCCGGGAAGGCCACAGGCGCCGGACCAGACAGAGGCCAAGCAGTTGCAGCGACAAGAGCGCGAGCAGAACGAGTACACCGGCCAGCGCCGCTTGCAGGATCAGAGACAGGCCTGTCATGGTAAACGGTCGGGACCCCCGATTTCCGATTCGCGGCGCCATTCTGGCGGCTAACGGGCCGGCAGGCGAGAAGGTGCCCGTTGCCGACGGTTAAGTCAGGGCGCAATGTGAGGCGGGTCGCGCGCTTTCGCAAGGGCCCGGGCAATCTGCTTTCCCGGATTACATGGAACCGCATTGAACGGGGCGGCGTGGCAGGCTATGGGACGGCCAACAGGGAGCCCGTTCATGCGCGACACGATCGCCGGCTTGGTGCTGGCGATAATTTTTTTGGGACTGCTGTTCGCGGCGCCCAGATTCGCTCCCGGCGGGATCGAAGGCGTTACGCGTGCGGAAGTTGCGCAGATTGGCTCGGGCTTTTCGGGAACGAGGTACATCGGTTCCTGGACTCTCGCCTGTTCGCCTGCAGATGCAGCCAAGGCAGCGCATTCACCGGCTTCGAACGCGTCGGTCGGTCGGTGCCGGATGAATCGGAATTACAAGGACAAGTTCGGCCAGGTCGTTCTCGCAATCGCGTTTCGTTATGCCGGGCCCGGAAAGCAGCTGACCATGATCGTCTGGTACCCGCCCGTCGGCGGCAAAGGCGAGTATCTGACTCTTGTGCTTGCTTCCAAGATGAGCCTCAGATTGCCCGTTTTCGCCTGCTCAAACTCTAAATGCGTTGCCGTAGGTGGCCTGATACCGGCGGCGAAATCGATGCTCGCGGCATCACCGCAGGCGCAGGTCGTCCTGCCTCGGGGCACCGACGGAAAGCAAATTACGATAGGAATTCGCCTCGATGGGCTGGAGCCGGCGCTGGCCGGGATGCAACGCGCGGAACTCTGAACGGCCGGCGCGTTCCTTAGAGTCCCTGCCCGGGTGCTAAAAGGAGATCCGGGCGGCGGCGATAACAGGCGGTCCGAAGGCGAGAACCGCTGACAGAGACTGGCGGTACAAATATGGCGTTCCGTTCCTTGCATTGGGCAGCCGAGCGGAACGAATCGAATTGGAGCTGGAAGCATGGCGGTGTTGCGAACCGCGGATTTCGCGCATGTAAATGGTAGTCCGCTACCTCCCGAACGGTCCTTCGCCGATTACCTCGTAGCGGCCGGAAAAATACAGCCGCAGGCCATGGAGCGTGCCCAGCATCTGGTGCTTGAAAGCCAGGATCGCCTCGAAAGTATATTGACCCGGCTGGGACTGGTCACCGAGCGCGATCTCGCCGAGACGCTCGCCGAGTTTCTCAATCTGCCATTAGCTGTCGCATCGGACTACCCGCCCCAGCCGATTCTGGAAGATCAGTTGGGGCGCAAATTCTTGCGCGAAGCCAAAGTGCTGCCGCTCAAGGAGCTGCCGGAGGGTGTCGTGGTCGCGATGGCCAATCCGCTCGATTCCTACGCAGCTCAGGCCGTCCGTTTTGCCATCGGCAAACCCGTGTTGCCGCAAGTTGCCCTGCCTGCCGATCTCGAAGCCGCTCATGAGCGGCTCTACGGCGACGGCAAATCCGGCATTCATCAGATTTCCGGCGAGACCGGCGACCATCTGGGCGATCTCGCCGATGATGTCGACCGGCTGAAGGATATTGCCAGCGAGGCGCCCGTCATTCGCCTCGTCAACCTGCTGATCACGCAGGCCGTCGAGGCCGGCGCGTCCGACATCCACATCGAGCCGATGGAGAACGAGCTCCGGGTGCGTTACCGCATCGACGGCGTTTTGAGGCCGGTCGACTCGCCACCGCACCGTCTTTCCTCGGCCATCATTTCCCGCATCAAGATCATGTCCAAGCTCAATATCGCCGAGCGCCGGCTCGGCCAGGACGGCCGCGTCGCCATGGCGGTGCGCGGCAAGGACATCGATCTTCGCGTCGCCACGACGCCGACCATCCATGGCGAAAGCGTCGTGCTCCGAATTCTCGACCGCGGTCATGTCGAGCTCGATCTGGTTTCGCTCGGTTTCGACGACAGCGTGCTCGGCCCGTTCCGCGCCCTGCTCACGAGACCGCATGGTATCATACTTGTCACCGGGCCGACAGGTAGCGGTAAGACTACCACGCTTTACTCCGCACTGTCCGAAATCAACACGAGCGACAGGAAGATTTTGACCATCGAAGACCCGGTCGAATATCACCTGAACGGAATCAACCAGGTGCAGGTGAAGCCGCAGATCGGCCTCACCTTCGCGGGGGCGCTCCGCTCGTTCCTGCGCCACGATCCCGACGTCGTCATGATCGGCGAAATCCGCGATCTGGAGACGGCGCAGATCGCCGTCCAGGCCGCGCTGACCGGGCATTTGATCCTTTCGACCCTGCATACGAACGATGCGGGCACCGCCGTCACGCGCCTGCTCGACATGGGGGTCGAGGACTATCTTCTCACATCGACGGTCAACGGAATTGCCGGGCAAAGACTGCTGCGAAAACTCTGCGATTCGTGCAGCGAGCCCTATGAACCGATTCCCGAACTTATCGCCCGCCTCAAGCTCGAGCGGCTGACCGGCGGCGGTCCCATAGTCCTGCGCCGCGCAGTCGGATGCGACCGTTGCAATCATACCGGGTATCGCGGCCGCACCTCGATCGTCGAAGTACTTGTTGCGTCGGACTCCATCCAGCAGGCTGTCCTTAAGAACGCCGACGGCAACCAGATCCAAAAACTCGCGATCGAAGAAGGCATGCAGCCGATGGGGACGCACGGCCTGAAGAAGGCGATTGCCGGCGTGACGACGATCGACGAAGTTCTGCGCGTCGTGCCGGTTGTCTGATGGTCCAGTTTCAATACCGTGCGATGACAGGTTCCGGCGCGGTCGTCCGCGGCGTGCTCGATGCGCCGACGCAGGAACAGGTGGTGCGCCAGCTGCGCCTGCGCGGTCTTTACCCGCTCGATGCATCGGAGCATGGCAGCGGCGGGCTTCGCGGGCTGCTTCCCAGGAATTTTCGTTTCGGCGGGCGTGTCACCACCCGCGGTCTCGCAATGGCGACGCAGGAGCTTTCCACGTTGCTCAAGGCGGGCCTCGAGCTCGACCGTGCGCTCGGCATTCTTGTCGGGCTTGCCGATATCGGGGCGCTCAAGGCGCCGTTCGAAGGGGTGCGCAACCGGGTGCGCGACGGCATGAGCTTCGCGGAAGCCCTGGCCGCGGATCCGGTGTTTCCGAAATTCTATGTGAGCATGGTGCGCGCCGGCGAACATGGCGGCTCGCTCGACGTGACGCTGCAGCGCCTGACGGATTATCTCGGACGCACGATGGCGATCCGCGAGCAGATCACTTCCGCTCTTGTCTATCCAAGCCTGCTGCTTCTGACCGCAGGCGCCTCCATCATCGTCATTCTGGTCTTCGTGATACCGGAATTCGAACCGTTGTTCGCCGACGCGGGCAAGTCGCTTCCCCTTCCTACCAGGATCGTGATGGGCGCCGGCGATGCGGTGCGCGATTACGGCTGGATTGTTCTACTGCTCATTGTGGGCGGGATCATTGCTTTGCGCCGCGCGCTGCAGAAGCCCGCCAATCGCCTCAAATGGGATGCGTTCAAGCTCAAATGGCCGGTGCTCGGAAATCTGATCGCGTCGATCGAGGTCGAACGGCTGATGCGCACCTTCGGGACGCTGCTTTCGAACGGCGTTCCGATACCCACCGCACTTCACCTGTCAAAAGACGTATTGTCCAATACCGTCCTGGCGACCGCGATCAGGGATGCGGCGGTTTCTTTGCGGGAAGGCGAGCGGCTTGCGCAGCGGCTCGAACGTTCCAAGGTATTTCCAGCCGTGACCCTGGATTTGATACAGATAGGCGAGGAGTCCGGAAAACTCGACGAGATGCTGCTCAGGCAGGCCGATCTCGACGAGGTCAGGATCAAACACAAAGTCGATCGTGCGCTGGCGATGCTCGTGCCCATCCTTACGATCGGGCTGGGCATGGTCGTTGCCGGCCTCATCGTATCCATGCTGGTCGCCATCATCAGTGTGAACGATCTGGCGCTGCAATAGGAGGTATGTCGTGAAGAGCTGGAAGATATCGGCAGGGACGGCGGCGATTCCGGCCGCCATACGCGACCGGTTTCTGCGGGCCCGGATGTCGCAGTGCCGCGGGTCGGGGGAGGCGGGTTATACTTTGATGGAATTGCTCGTGGTGCTGGCAATTCTGGGCCTGCTCGCCGCGGTCGCCACCCCGATGGTCCTGCACTATCTCGACAGCGCCAAGGTTTCCACGGCCAAAACCGAAGTATCGAACCTTTCCGCCGGTCTCGACCTCTTCAAATACGATGTGGGCCGGTATCCGACGACGCAGGAAGGCCTGGAAGCTCTGGTCAACGCGCCGGAGGGAGTCGAGAACTGGAACGGCCCCTATATCAAGAAGACCACAAAGCTCGCCGATCCCTGGGGCCATCCATATAATTACAAATTCCCGGGAACGCATGGCGGCGAATTCGATCTGTACAGCTATGGCGCTCATGCGGACACGGCGAAGAACGACGAAAAGCCGCCCATAGCCAATTGGTAGTCGGTGAATGAAAACCATCCTGCTCCGGAGCGCCGTGTTCGGGCGCGGCGAATCCGTGTTCGCGGTGACCGCGAACAGGAAGGGTTTTCGCGCGCCGCAGACCGGGGGGCGGGCCGGGAAAGGACAGTCGGGTTTCACGCTCATCGAGGTGCTGGTCGCTCTCTCCATTCTCAGCATCTCTCTTGGCGTCCTGCTGGCGGTCTTTCTGCAAGGTCTCGACAGGTCGCGGGAGAGCCGCGATGAAGCGTCCGCCCGCGCGCTTGCCCAGTCGCTGCTCGCCCAGGCCAAGGCGACCGACAATCCGGCCCTCGGGGCGAGCGCCGGGAAGGCGAACAACTTTCTCTGGCACCTCCAGCTGGTCCCGTATGGAAGCGCTCAAGACCGGACGGCATGGCAGGAAGGCGCGGGGCAGATTGTTGCGACGGTTTCCTGGCGCGGAGCCGGAGGCATGCGTTCCATCAGCCTGTCGACCTTGCGACTGCTGCCAAAGCCGGGGTCGAGTTCCCAGTGACCGCACCTCATCGTCATAACGGACTCCGCGGGGCGGAATCGGGGTTCACGCTGCTGGAACTCCTGATCGCCACGACGCTGCTTGCTTTTCTTTCCCTTCTGCTTTTCGGGGGATTGCGCTTCGGAACGCGCATCTGGGAAAAAACCGAGACGTCGACGACGGCGACCAACCGCGTGCGGGCCGCGCAGCTCGTGCTTTCAGAGGAGGTTGCAGAAGCCTATCCGTTCTACGCCGGGGACACGGCGGCGGCGAAGCATGTCGATTTTGCCGGCGAAGACCAGCGCGTCACGTTCTTTGCACCATCGAAAACACTGGCCGGCAGCATGGATCTCGTGACCATTCAGGCGGTCCGGCAAAAAGGAGCCGTTTCCGTCGTGATTGCCAGCAAGCCGGAGCTCGAAGGCCAAAAGGCGATTGTTTCACATTACACGCTCATTGGCGGGCTTAAATGGTTCCAGATTTCCTATTATGGTTCCCCGTCGGCGGCTCCGTCTTCATCGCAGCCGCCGACGACAACCAAGGCGGGTCTGGGCGCCAATGCAGCGGCCACGGCCAGGCCGCCCGCCCAATGGACTTCAGTCTGGGAAGGTCAGCAGAGATTGCCGCAGCTTATTCGTATTCGCGCCGGCATGAGGGACAAATCGGATTGGCCCGATCTCGTCGTGTCTCCCCGGATCGACGTTGACGAGTCGTGCGTCCTGGATCAACTCACGAAATATTGTCAGGGTCGCTGATGGCAACGCCAACGCTCACCGAGTCTTTCGGCACATTCAGGGAGCTTGCGTCGGACCTTTTCGCGGAGTGGTGGCACGAGCTGGCCGGCATCGCCCGCCAGGTGCTGGCAAGCCCCTTGGCGCGCGGTACGGAGTTTGTCGTCCTGCAGGTCGCGCCAGAACAAATTCGCGCCGTTCTTGTATCTGGAGGGCGCGAACAGGAGATTGGGCGTGCAGCAGGTGAAGACGAAATCCGCGCGCGCGAGGTTTCCGCCCTCCTCGCCGCCTCGGAAATCGTTCCTCGCGGGACAACCGACGTCGCGGTAGAGCTCCCCGAGAGCGAAGTGCTTCGGCGACGGTTTGAGTTGCCGGCTGCGAGCCGGGCGACGCTCGCACGGGCTGTTCCTTTTGAACTGGAGCGGCTCAGTCCGATCGAAGCGGACCGGCTCTACTATGATTTCAGCGTCCTCGAAATCTCCAAGGCAAAAAAGCAGGCGCAACTGGAGTTGCGGATCGTCAAACGCAACGCGGTTGATTCCGCGATTGCTCTGGCGCGCGCCGCGGGGTTGCGGGTTGGAGCGATCCGCTTCACGGACGATCCGCGCGAAGCCGATTGGCGCTCGTTCCCGCTCGACCGCAGTGCCCTGCTATGGCTCAAATGGCGACAATGGAACGTGGTCGTGCTGGCGCTTCTCGCACTGTTTCTGGCAGTGGCGGTGGTTTTCGCCGCCTATTGGCGCGGTGCCGCGGCGGCCGACGAACTGTCGGCGGAAGTGGACGCGGCTGGCACACGCGCTGCTGCGGTCCACCGTCTCTCGCATGAGATTTCCGACGTGCAGGCGCAGATCGAGTTTCCCCTCCAGCAGAAACGCGGGGCATTCCTGCTCGCCCTGCTCAGGGAAGTGACCCGCGTCCTTCCCGATGGTACGTGGCTTACCGAATTCGAACTCGACGGTGGAAAAGTCCACATTCAGGGTTTCGCCAAATCGGCATCCGACGTGGTCGGTGAGATCGACCGTTCTCCGATGTTTGCGAGCGCCCAGTTCATGGCGCCGCTTCAGAGCGCGCAAAACGGCAACGAGCGTTTTGATCTTTCTTTCGACGTCAAGGCGCCGCACGACGTCAAGGCACCGCACCACTGATGAGCGCCCCCGAAATTTTGCGTGGCCGGAAAGGCGCCCTGCTCGTGCTCGGCGTGTTCGTGTGCCTGTTTGTACTACTCGTGGCGCTGCCGGTCGTAGCCCTGTTCCGTTCGCAGTCGGAAGACCGGAAGGAAGCCCTGGCCCAGCTTGCGGCTTTTCGGGCCCTGGAAGCGCAGCGGCCGGCGCTGCAGGCCCGCCTTGCTGCGCTTCAGGAAGGTGCGAAGTCAGTCCCGGGATTGCTTGATGCTTCAAGCGCCGACCTCGCGCAGGCGGAACTGCAAAGCGAGATGAAAGGGCTGATCGACAAGAACGGCGGATCGCTCCTCAGCGCCCAATTGCTGCCGCCGACGAAAGTCAAAGGGTTCGATTCTGTCTCCATCGAGTACGACGTGAACGTTCCTCTTTCGAATTTCAGCTCGCTCATCTATGCGGTGGAGACTCACGTTCCTTATTATTTTGTGGACAGCGCCGATCTCGTGATGCCGCCAAACTGGCGTCCGAACTCGCCCAATCAGGATCCTTCGATGGAAATGCGCTGGACGATCCACGCTTACCGCTGGCGGGGGTCGCGTTGATGGCACGGCTCAATCCGGCCCAGCTCGTCCTCGCGGCCGTCTGTGCGGGGTTTGCGGTTCTGCTCGGCTATCTGCTGGTAGCGCCGCTGCCGCAAATCAGTGCCCCGCCGGTCATTCACGCCCGTCCCGCCACCGCTGCCGGTGCGCACAAGGATGACGACAGCGATGACGACAGCGACAGCGACAGTGATGACGACACAACGATGGCGCGTTTCATAGCGCCATCGAAGCAGGCATTCACCGAAGTCGACGATCGCCTGGTATTCAACCCCGCCCGTACCAGGGTGGTCGCACCTTCCCAGCCCGGCGCATCCAACGCCACGAGCCTGCCGTCGGATCTTTCACTGGTCGGGGTCATCCTGGACGACAACAGGAAACTCGCCCTGTTCAAATCGCCCGCCGCGCCGCTTGCGGTAGGCGTGAGTCTGGGCGGCAGTATCGACGGCTGGCAGGTCACGCGCATCGAGCCCGACAGTGTCGCGCTCCGGGCGGCCGGTCCGGAGCAGGAGCTGAAGCTTTCCAACAACAAGGCGCCGCCCGCCGGGCCTGTTGCGATCCAGCCTCACCCGTTCGGCCCCCCCAACAATTTCCCGCGGCCGCCGAATTTCGCGCGCAACAATCCAAATCTGAACCAGAACGGCAACAACAATAATAACAATGCGAACAACAACAATAACAATAACAATAACAATGACGACAAAGACGATAACGACGACGACAATTGAGGGGGGCCAGCGCATGCCGCCCTCGTCCGCGCGTCCTGCAGGTAATGTTCAGTGCCGTCCTGACTTCGCCATCTCCGCGAAGCGCGCAAAAAGATAGTTGCTGTCCATCGGGCCCGGTGAGGCTTCGGGATGGTACTGAACCGAGAAGGCCGGCGTGCCATCGACGGCAAGTCCGCAATTGCTGCCGTCGAACAGCGAGACATGCGTTTCCCGCACGCCCGCGGGCAGGCTCACACCGTCGACCGCGAAGCCGTGATTCATGGAGACGATCTCCACTTTTCCTGTTTCGAGGTTTTTCACCGGATGATTGGCGCCGTGGTGCCCCTGACCCATCTTTCGCGTACGGGCGCCGAGCGCCAGCGCCAGCAGCTGATGGCCGAGACAGATGCCGAAGATGGGCACACGCCGTTCGAGCAGTGCGGCGATCGTCGGAATCGCATAGATGCCGGTCGCGGCAGGATCGCCCGGCCCGTTGGAAAGAAGCACGCCATCCGGTGAATGGCGCAGGATTTCTTCGCAGGTGGCGGTCGCCGGAAGCACAGTGACCTCCGCGCCCCCGCCCGCAAGTTGCCGCAGGATGTTCCGCTTCACGCCGTAGTCGAGCACGACGGCACGCCAGTCCGGACTGTTCTGTTCGCCATAGCCCCGGCCCCATTTCCATGGCGTCTCGCGCCACGAATAGGTCTGGCGGCAGGTTACCTCCCGCGCGAGATCGAACCCCTCAAGCCCCGAGAAGCCGCGCGCGCGTT
The DNA here is from genome assembly GCA_036272695.1 of Rhizomicrobium sp. Lineage (GTDB taxonomy): Bacteria > Pseudomonadota > Alphaproteobacteria > Micropepsales > Micropepsaceae > Rhizomicrobium. Next base: position 39,788 of record DATAYG010000059.1, read on the forward strand.
CCACCAGCGCCGGAATATCCAGCCGGCCTTCCGGCGCGTGTGCCACTATGCCGTGCGGCATGCCCAGTTCGCGGATTCGCGAGGTCAGAGCGCGCGTGTCGATCCCGGCAACACCGGGGATGTTGTGCGATTTGAGCCAGCGGTCGACATTCGAAAGCGCGCGCCAGTTCGATGGCTGTTCGGCATCGGCGCGAACGACAAGCGCGCGTACCGCCGGCGTGGTCGATTCGATGTCGTCCCGATTGGTGCCGACGATGCCGATATGCGGAAAGGTGAAAGCAACGATCTGGCCGGAATAGGACGGGTCGGTAAGTATTTCCTCGTAACCGGTCATCGCGGTGTTGAAACACACCTCGCCGACCGCATGGCCCACCGCACCGAAGCCGTGGCCGGCAAAGACGGTTCCATCCGCCAGAACCAGAACGCCGCTGCCGCACGAAAACTCCTCCGCCGCGCATGCGGCAGAAGCGTCGGAATCGTGCGTCATCGCGATGGCCCTGGATTTCCCGGAAAATAGAAACCCATCACTCGCCGGTCAAGCAGTCCGCCGCCAATTGCGACAACGCAGGTGCGGACTTACTTTCCGCAATGGAAAAGGAGAATTGCGATGACATTGCGCGACGGGCTGAACGAGACTCTGAAGCAAGCGATGAAGGCCCGGGACCAGAAACGGGTCTCCACACTGCGCCTGGTCCTGGCAGCGCTCAAGGATCGCGACATCGCCAACCGCACCGAAGAGAACCGCGCCGGCGTCGGCGATGACGAAATCCTTTCGCTGCTCGCCAAGATGATCAAGCAACGCGAAGAATCCGCCGAAACCTACGAGAAGGGAGGCCGGCCGGAGGTCGCCGCCGGCGAACGCGAGGAAATCGCCATTATCCGCGAGTTCATGCCGAAGCAGATGAATGAGGACGAGATCGAGCAGGCCGTGGCGAAAACGATCGCCGAAACCAGCGCCATGTCGATGAAAGACATGGGGCGCGTGATGGCGGCGTTGAAGGAGCGTTACGCCGGGCAAATGGATTTCGGCAAGGCGGGCGCGGCTGTGAAGGCGCAGCTGGCAGGGACCTGAAACAGGCGAGTCACATCCAGCGGAGATTTGCATTGCGGAGGCAGGACGCGCTCTCGGGAAGAAAGGGTGGCCCTCGTGATCTTTACCAAAAGGCTGCGCGAGCCGATCACGCGCGGCGAAATCAACTGCAGCGTACGTATCTGGCAGCGGCCGCATGTGAAGGTGGGCGGGCGCCATGCGCTGGGTCGGGGCTTCATTGAAGTCACGGCGATCCGCGAAATCGCGCTCTCCGCCATCACGCCCGCGCTCGCACGCCGCTCGGGCTTTTCCGGCGTTGTCGACCTCTTGAGGGTGGCAAAGCACGGCCCGGGCGAGATCGTCTATCTGATCGATTTCGAATACCGGGCGGAGCCGGCCAGCGAAAACGGCAAGTCTCGCTCAAACGGCCGCGGATGATATTCCAAATCTTCCGTGTCCGGTGCGGCGCGGCCAAGCTCTGAATTCACAGAATTTGCGCGGCAGACGTGGCGCGAATTGGGCCGGCGCGGCGTACACTTCGGCCGATGCGCTACGGTGAAGGCCTGCTCGACGAAATCCTGAGGCGGACGGACATAGTCCAGCTCGTTGGCCGGCGCGTGAAGCTCGCACGGCGCGGGCGCATGTTCTGGGGTTGCTGCCCTTTCCACAAGGAAAAGTCGCCGTCGTTCAAGGTGGAAAATGAGCGGCGCAGCTACAAATGCTTTGGCTGTGGCGTCGGTGGAAACGCCTTCCAATGGCTGATGGAGATCGAGGGCCTTACCTTTCCCGAAGCGGTGGAGCGGCTCGCAGGCGACGCCGGCGTCGAGCTTCCCAAATGGAGCGACGAAGACGAAGCGCGCGAGCGAAAGCGAAAATCGCTCTATGACGTTGTCGAAGACGCGTGCCAGTTCTTCGAGCAGCAATTGCGCGGGCGCGGCGGTCAGGCGGCGCGCGACTACGTCGTCTCGCGCGGCGTCGATGAGGCAGCGGTCAAACAATTCCGTCTGGGTTATGCGCCCGCCACCAACGCAGCCCTGATCGAACATCTGAGAGGAAAGAAGCTTCCACTCCAAGACATCATTGCGGCCGGGCTCGCGCGTGATGCCGAGCAGAATCGTCCGGCGCGCGACTTCTTCTTCGACCGGCTGATGTTTCCAATTGCCGACGGCGGCGGCCGCATTGTCGCGTTCGGAGGGCGCGCGCTCTCGGCCGACGCCAAACCCAAATATATCAACACCGGTGAGACACAGCTCTTCTCCAAGGGGCGGCTGCTTTACAATTTTGCCTCCGCCCGCCCGGCCGCGCTGAAAACCGGCAGCTTTGTCGTCGCCGAAGGGTACATGGACGTCATCGCGATGGTGCGCGCGGGCTTGGAAGCGGCGGTTGCGCCACTTGGGACCGCACTTACGGAAGATCACCTCGCGCTCCTGTGGCGCGGCGCGCCGGAACCCGTTCTTTCCTTCGATGGCGACGAAGCCGGGCGCCGGGCCGCGTTTCGCGCCGCGGCGCTTGCCCTGCCGCTCCTGGCACCTGGGCATTCTCTCCGTTTTGCATTTCTGCCCGCCGGCGAAGACCCCGACAGTCTGATCCGCACAGAGGGACCTCGCGCGATGCACGCCGCGGTCGAGAAAGCCATTCCGCTGGTTGAAATGATCTGGCAGCTCGAATCGGGAAGAATCGCGGCGGACACGCCCGAGCGAAAGGCTTCGCTCATCGCCCGGCTGAACGAGCGGCTGGGCGAAATCCGCTCAACCGACGTGAGGCGCTTTTACCTTGATGCCTTCGCGCGGCTGGCGACGGCCGGACTGGGCGTAAGGGCTTACGCCTTTAACGATCGGTTGCAGGTCTCGGCAACTGCACCACGCCGAAGCGGCGAAGACCGGGGACACCCGTGGATCCGCAAAACCGTCCCCCCCGCACCGAATTCGCCCGGCCTCAGGAGTCCGGCCGCGCGCAAGCTCAAGGAGACGGAGGTCCTGGCGCTTCTTCTCGATGCGCCTGAAATTATCGAGCGACAGCACGAGCAGTTGGCGGCTCTGCCGCTCGCGGATCGTTCCCTTGACAATTTGCGCAACGAACTCCTAAACCTCGCCGCTTCTGGGTTCAGGCTTGAAACGGGAACGCTCGAGGGCCATCTCGAACGCGCAGGCATGGGACATCTCGTCGAACGCCTGAAGCTTCGGCGAATGCCTCGTCCCACCGGATCGGACCTCGATCGCAAAAGCGCAGACGGGGGAGGCGGCGATACCGGCGAAATCGAGGCCAAGTGGCTACGCGCCGCGGCTCAGCTGCGCGACATGGCGGAATCCGACCCTGAACGGCGGTCTGCCTTGGAGCGTTTCATATCCGAGGCGAGTGAGGAAAGCTGGCGCGATTGGCACCGCCTCCATCCTTCCCGCGGCGTTATGGATGAATAAGACCGGCCCGGTCTCCGCCGGCGCGTGAGTGGACGTAATAATACCGCCGCCCGAAAGGCGGCAGAACGACAAGCGGCGAATGGCGACAAATCGAAATCAGACAAAAAAACCGGCGAATGCGGCGCTAAAGCCGGCAGATAGGGCTAATCCCGCCAAGGATATTCCTGCGAAGCCGCCTGCGGCTCGCAAGGAAGCTTCAGTTGCGAAGCCTGCCGCCGCCGTGAAACCGGCGACCATTGCGCCGTCGAAGGCAGCCCTGAATGGTTCCGGCCAGGCGGACGCCAAGAAGCTTGTGGCAGCGGCCGCAAATGCACCTGAAAGCAAGGGCATGCCTGCGGTGAAGCCGGTCGCAAAATTGCCGGGGGCGCCGGCCGATGCGCCCCCGCGCGAGGACGCCGATTCGCCCTTGCTCGATATGTCCGATGCCGCCGTGCGCAAGATGGTCACGCGCGCGAAGCAGCGCGGCTACGTGACTTATGACGAGCTCAACAAAGTCCTGCCGTCGGACAAGGTATCTTCGGAGCAGATCGAAGACACCATGGCGATGCTCAACGAGATGGGCATCAACGTGATCGAAAGCGAAGAGCAGGAAGAGCAGGGCGATCTGCCGGCGCTCGCCCAAGCCAAGCAGGTTACGACCAAATCCGAAGATGACGAGCAGCCCTACGACCGGACCGATGACCCGGTGCGCATGTATCTGCGCGAAATGGGATCGGTCGAGCTCCTGTCGCGCGAAGGCGAGATCGCGATCGCCAAACGGATCGAGGCAGGCCGCGAGCTGATGATCGGTGCCCTCTGCGAGAGCCCGCTCACGTTCGAAGCGCTGACCATCTGGCGCGATGAGCTGAACGAAGGAAAGGTACTGCTCCGCGACATCATCGATCTCGAGGCGATGTATGGCGCGGGACCGGACGCCCAACCGGTTCCCGCAATTGCCCAACCGCCCATCGACGGACCGGTGGTGGCGTTGAACGGCCATATCGTCCCCCCGGCAGTCGTACTCCCGGCGGCCGTGCTCCCGGCGATGGGACCTCCGGCGGCGGCACTCCCGGCGGCGGCACTCCCGGCGGCGGCACTTCCGGCCGCGGCCCCCCCGGTGAAAACGGAGCCGGTTCGCCCACAACCGTTCGGCACCAATGACCTAGAAAGCCCACAGGACCCCGGCGAGGCGGCAGCGGCCGCCGACGCGGCAGCGGAAGCCGAAGATTTCGATGACGAAGGCAGTCTTTCGCTCGCAGCGATGGAAGCCGCACTCAAGCCGCAGGTGCTGGAAAAGCTCGACCAACTCGCCAGCCTCTACAAGAAGCTCGGCAAGCTTCAGGATGCTTCGGTCGAAGCCGCGCTTGCCTCCGACGAGCTGTCGAGTGGACAGGAACGTCGTTTCAAGAAGCTCCACATCGAGACGGTCGATCTCGTCAAAGGCCTCAAGCTCAACAACAAC
>DATAYG010000060.1:0-2904 GCA_036272695.1 Rhizomicrobium sp.
GGCCCGATGGCTTTCTTCACCGCCTCGAGATCGCCATGCGGCACCTGATCGAAGCCATCCATCGGCGGCCCGAAACCATCGAGATATTTGGCCGTGCCGGTCGCGGCCAAGGTCGCGAGCGTTCGGCCATGGAACGCGCCCTCGAAGGTGATGATGCGATAGCGCTCGGGGTGACCCTTGGCGGCGTGATATTTGCGCGTGATCTTGATCGCACCTTCCATCGCCTCGGCGCCGGAATTACAGAAAAATACGAAGTCAGCAAAGCTCTGCTCGCACAGCCGCGCGGCGAGCCGCTCGCCGTCCGGGCTCTTGAACAAATTGGAAATGTGCCACAGCTTGGTGGCCTGCTCCTGCAACGCTGCGACCAGATGCGGATGCGCGTGGCCGAGCGCGTTCACCGCGACGCCCGACGTGAAATCGAGATAGCGCTCGCCATTGGTTGCGATCAACCATACGCCTTCGCCGCGCTCGAAACCGAGATCCACCCTGGCGAATACAGGAAGCAAATGCGACGCGGCGCTTGTGGTCATGGCGATCACTGAAGGTTGGAGCCGACTGAGGTTGCGGGGTTGGCGCGATGCAGCAACAGCCGGCCCGGAAAACAAAACGTGCCGCCTTTTCGGGGCGGCACGTGGCAGGCATTCTATGCGGCCGGCGAGTGGTGTCAACCGGCCACAACGCGCTCGAACCAGCGGAAGTCAAGATTTCGAATCCCCGTTGGATTCCGGTGCAGTGGAAAAAACAAATTGCAATGATTAAATAGCGGAACATGTGGACGCGCTACCGCGGACTCTTGCGCCGGAGTCACGCCATATTGTAGCCTCTCGGCTGTTAGGTACGATATCTCGTGCGGCGGTTCTGATCCTCTGAAAGTCCCTATGTTTGGCGTACACGTCCGGGCGCGCTCATCGTGCCCGGCGAGGGCTAAGGGATTCTGAGAGCTAAGGAATTCTTGCGCGGGGATTTTCGAGACTCGAGCCCGCAGCGCCGCCTCCGAACTGGCCCGCGCAACGCGAAGGGAAGAATGCGATGACGGTAATGACCTGGTCCGACGATCGCGTCGAGCAATTGAAGAAACTCTGGGAAGGCGGACTTTCGGCCAGCCAGATCGCCGCGGAGCTTGGAAACGTGACGCGAAATGCCGTGATCGGCAAAGTCCATCGGCTCGGCCTTTCCGGCCGCGCCAAGAGCCCCTCCTCGGCGGCACCGCGCCAGCGCAAGGCGCGTCCGGCGGCCCAGCACATGATGCGGGTGGCGCGGCCGGTGTCGCGCGGCAACACCGCGCTGGCGCATGCCTTCGAAGTCGAGATGGAGGCGGATCCGATCGCCTATGACAATGTGGTGCCGATGAGCCAGCGGCTGTCGCTGCTCGAGCTCAACGAGGCCACCTGCCACTGGCCGATCGGCGATCCCTCCAGTTCGGAATTCTTCTTCTGCGGCGGCAAGGCGCTGAACGGCCTGCCCTATTGCGCGCATCACTCGCGCATCGCCTACCAGCCGGCCTCCGACCGCAGGCGTCAGCCCATCAAGCCGACGCGGTAAATAACGACCTCATGGTGAGGAGCGGCGCCTTCGCCGCGTCTCGAACCATGGGCCACAACTCCATCCTTCGAGACGCGCGCAAGCGGCGCGCTCCTCAGGATGAGGTCGTTATCAACGATCCCCAAAAATACCAGCGTCGTCCCTGCGAACGCAGGGACCCATAACCACTGGCTTGAAAGGTTACCAAGATCGCTGCTTCGGCTCTTTGCTAAAATCGATGGGCCCGGGAGTATGGGTCCCTGCGCCTTACGCGCAATTGCGCGCTAGGCAGGGACGACCAAAACGAATCACTCCACCTTCACGAACCGGTCGTCGAGCGCGTAGCCGGCGCCGCGCACGGTGCGGATCGGATCCTGCTCGCGGCCCGGGTTGAGCAATTTGCGCAGGCGGCCGATATGCACGTCGACGGTGCGCTCGTCGATATAGATATCGCGGCCCCAGACGCTGTCGAGCAATTGCTCGCGGCTGAACACCCGACCCGGATGCTCCAGGAAAAATTCCAACAACCGGTACTCGGTCGGGCCGAGATCGACCGGACGCCCCGAGCGCGCGACGCGGCGCTTCTCGCGATCGAGCTCGATGTCGCCGTACGTGAGCACGGTGGCGAGCCGCTCCGGACTGGCGCGGCGCAACAGGCCCTTCACCCGCGCCAGCAATTCCGGCACCGAGAACGGCTTGACGATGTAATCGTCGGCGCCGGTGGCAAGGCCCCTGACCCGCTCGCTTTCCTCGCCGCGCGCGGTCAGCATGATGATCGGAAGCTGCCGCGTCTCCGGCCGCGCCCGCAACCGGCGGCACAGCTCGATCCCCGACAATCCCGGCAGCATCCAGTCCAGTACGATGAGATCGGGAACGCGTTCCTTCAATCTGGTGTCGGCGTCGTCGCCGCGAGCGACCGTTTCGACGTCATAGCCTTCGGCATCAAGGTTGTAGCGCAAAAGCGTGGTCAACGCTTCCTCGTCTTCAACCACCAGAATGCGCGCGCTCATTTCTCACCTTCCTCTTATTCAGACGCTGCGTAAACTCGATTGCCATGCGAACCGGTAGCCATGCCGCCCGAAAACCCGATCAGTTTCCGGGTGCCGTGGTCGCGAACGTCGTCATGTCGCCCTTCGGGCGCTTGTCGAGCATCTGCTGGCCTTCGATCATGTAGAACACCGTCTCGGCGATGTTGGTGGCGTGGTCGCCGATCCGTTCGATGTTCTTGGCGCAGAACATCAGATGGATGCAGAAGCTGATATTGCGCGGGTCTTCCATCATGTAGGTGAGGAGTTCGCGGAACAGCGAGGTGCAGATCGCATCGACTTCCTCGTCGCCCTTCCAGACCGTCATCGCCGCCGGCAAATCGTGCGCGGCGTAGGC
>DATAYG010000061.1:0-46186 GCA_036272695.1 Rhizomicrobium sp.
GTTTGGATTACTGTACCCATTGTCCGTAACTCGCCTACAGATTGAGCAATCGCTCCAGCATGAATGTTGGCGTTGGCCCGCGCTTCTTTTTTAGGCAAATCAAACATTGGCTTGCGCCCGAGAACGTGAGCCAATTCACCAATTCGAGTGAGGGTGAGATTCCCTTCCCCCCGAATTTCCTTATTTATAACTGAGCGGTGAACCCCCAACTCTCGCGCAATTTGCGCCTGAGTGAGGCCGCGAGATTTAAATTCCTCAATAAGGGCCTGCTGGATAGCTCTTCGCACGGCAACTACAAATCGAGCTGCGGTCCGTCGGCTAGGGGAGATCGTAGTTCGAAAGGACGTCATCTGGGTTTGTTCCGGGAATGAATTTCGGTTCGTCTAACGGCAGATCGTCGCGGAATCTAGCCACATTGACCGATCTGTATCCTTGATAAAGGTTATACGTCTTGCACCGGTACGCGGTATCACCAACGACCCCGACGAAAACATCCCGTCGCCAAAACCAACCGAAGATTCGGATGTCCGTTGTCTTGATATACCAAACGCCATCGCCAAGAGGCTCAACTGCACGCGGCTGAAAAACTTTAAACTGCCTGTCAAAAACGAGCGGCAAGCCAGAAGCGTACACATGGCCATAAGCATCGAATTGATCCAAAGGCGGGAGGGGGTCGTTAAGGTCACTAATAAGCGTGGGCAACGTGGTGCCGATCCACTCAGCGAGTGTCGGAGAGACGTACAACAACCTGAGTTCCTGTTCGTCATCTTCCAATGCCGCGTCATATTTCAGAACGCGCCCATCCGCTTCTAAGTGGGCTAGTGTTGCCATAAAAGCCAACAAAATGTAAGGTGGACTCGTGAATAATCGTTAACGAGTCGTTTTGTCGCATTTTTGCAACCACAAGTGAAGCAAGGAAAACCTACGAACTGACGCTTTTTATGCCTTACACTCAAGCATGAAAATGCCGTTCTGGTGGCATGAACAGGCTGCCCGCCGAGAAAGCGCGCCCAAGCCATCCAGATGATGGCAGAAGGCATTTCGCTTCGCTCCATGACCCGCCTCACCGGGATCAGCCGGACCACGCTGATTAGGCTCTTGGAGGATGCGGGGCAGGCACTTTCGGAATTACATGGACCGGACGCTTGTGAACCTGCCTTCCAAGCGCGTGCAGGTGGATGAGGCGTGGGCATTTTGCTACGCGAAGCAGAAGAACGTCCCGACCACGAAGGCCGCTCCGCAAGGCGCCGGCGATATCTGGACGTGGGTAGGGCTGGATGCCGACACGAAGCTGGTCGCGTCATTCTTCGTCGGCAACCGGGACAGTGAAGCGGCCATGATGTTCATGGACGATCTGGCGAAGCGGCTTGCGAACCGGGTTCAGCTTACGAGCGACGGGCACCGGCCCTATCTTGAAGCGGTCGAAGGCGCGTTCGGCTCCGATATTGATTACGCGATGCTTGTGACGGTGTACGGGCAGGCTCCGGAAGGCCAACACCGCTATAGCCCGCCGGTGTGCACCGGAGCGCACCGGCACCGGATGGAAGGCAATCCCGACCCGAAGCACGTTTCGGCCAGCTATGTGGAGCGCCAGAACCTCAACATTCGCATGGGCAACCGGCGCATGACCCGGCTCACCAACGCCTTCTCAAAAATGGCCGCGAACCATGCGCACATGATGGCGATCTACTTCATGCACTACAATTTCGTGCGCATTCACAAGACGCTTCGGGTCACCCCGGCAATGGCCGCTGGCGTGACCTCGAAACTCTGGGAAATGGCTGATATGGTGGCCGTTCTGGAGGCGTGGGAGAGCCGCGCCGCTTAGGCCAAAGACAAAATGATTCGGGTGGAAGATGGCGTTCACTATCAACGGCATTGGAAGCACTTATTATGGCTGCCGCCCCTTGCTGGACGGATCGTATGTCACGACCAAATGGGCAGTGATCCTTTTCATTCCCCTATTCCCTCTCGGTTCCTTTCGGGTAGTTCAGGCTAGCCCTGTATGGGGTGGCGTGCCTTATTCTCGACAAACACTTACAGGTCAGCGCGTCTCGCTAGACTGGAGAATGGTGATACGGGCGTATGGCCTAATGGCCAGCTTGCCCCTCGCGCTCGGCGCGCTCGGCTTGCTGAAATGGGTGGCAGACCGCTACATGTGAGCCGCCACTCTGGCTCGCGAACATTCAAACTGTACCACTACGCGACTGCGCGCGCCGCGATAAGGTCGCGCACGAGCGCAACGCTGACGGGTCGTCCGCGCGCCAAGGCCGCCGCATCGAGTTCGGCCACGAAATCGCGAATGCCCACCGGCGAGCGATCGAGCCGGCGCAGCATAGTCTCGATGACTGCGTCGGGGACAAAGAGCTGCCGGTCGGAAAACAGCTTGCGCGCGAGTGCGGCGAGCAGGGTTTCGTCCGGCGCGCGGAGCGGGATGGCGGTGAGCGCCGAAAAGCGCGATGCAAGATCCGGCAGAACACAAGCCCATGCCGCCGGAGGCGATTTTCCCGTGAGCAGGACCCAGCTTCTGCCGGACTCGAGCGCCGCGAAAAGCGCGGCATCGCGTGTGGACGACGGGTCCGAAGAATCCACATCCTCGATCGCAAGCGCGCTGCCTGTCTGCAACGCCTCTTCGGCGATCTCCTTGGCAGTCACGATTCTGGCGCCGGATTTCTCCTGCCATACCGACGTCAGATGCGTCTTGCCGCAGCCGGGCGGGCCGTAGAGTGCCGCAATCCGCGCAGGCCATTCGGGCCAAGCCTCGATGAACGCGACCCCCTGTTCATTGGCGACTCCTACGACGAGGTCCGCGCGGGACAGGGAACAGCGAGACGGAAGCGGCAGCGGCAGCTGCGAGGATGATCGCATTCCAGGCTTGCGCTCACACGCCGCGCAACCGGCGCAGAAGCGCCTTCAGACCCACTCCGGCATAACCCAGCCACGACAGGGTCGTAAGAACCGCCGTTGCATAGACGGCGGCGTCAAGCGTCTGCGGCCATTGAAATCCGAACGTGAGCAGAAGCAGGGCGAGCGCGACATAGATGATCTGCATGGCGGTACTGAGTTTTCCGACAAAGAGAGGCTCGACGCGGATCGGCAGCGCGAGCATCCGCGCGAGAATTATCCCGCCAACGATGGCCGCGTCGCGCGCAATCACGAGCAGGGTCAGCCAGAGCGGCGTGACTTTCAGCACAGTGAGCGTGACGAAGGCGGCAAGCATCAGGAGTTTGTCGGCCGCAGGATCGAGGAACCGGCCAAAACGCGAAGCGAAACCGAAGCGCTTGGCAAGGAAACCGTCGGCCGCATCGCTCAACCCGGCGAAGGCAAAAACACCCAATGCCAGGCGATCCGCGCCACTCACCAGGAGAAATGCGAGGGCCGGCGCCGCCGCGAGTCTCAGCCAGGTTAGCAGGTTGGGCAGATGTTTGAGCATCCCGCTCAACGGCTGCCGGTTTCGGTGTGCGAACTCTCCAGCCACCATTGCCCCCCCTCATTCGCCAAGGTGAGACCCTGGCGCGACAATTGCTGGTTCAACTGATCGGCGGAACCTGCATAGGCGATCTCGATCTTTGCTTCGCCGATGTCCATCGCGAGCATATTGACATCGCTGATCGTCGGAACGGCGCCAAGTTTCTGAAGCATATCGCCCCATTCGGTGAGCGAATCGATGTGCAGGGCGGCAACCACGCGCGAATGCTTGCCGAAATCGACCGCCGAGCGCGACTTCCAGAATTCCTGTATCGCATCTGCCGTCGCATCGGCCACTCTGGCGAAGGATTTTGCCGGCGGCGTTCCCGGCGGAACAGGAACGACGACATCGGGAACCGACGGCGAACTGCCGGGCCCAAGCCGCCGGACTTTGACCATCATCTGGGCCCGTTGCGGTATCACCAGCACGAGCCAGGCTTCCGAAGCCCGCACCCGTGATGCCATGGGCTCGACATCCTGCCAGGCCGTGCGATCGAATCGGATGCCCCCGAGCGCGGATGAATTGATGGCGTCGTCAGTCGGCAGGACAAGCGGGATTGCGCCGCGTGCGAATCGTGCGTCGGCCCAGGCTCTTGTCCACGGCGACTGCGCCGACCACCCCGGACCGAGTGGGATAATGAGAACCGGCTTCGCCGTGACGTCGGAATAGGCGATGTCGGCCTGCTGCAGCAGACGGCGGACGGCGCTGGCGTTGAAGACATAGGTCATGCTGGCGACGAAGCGGGTCGTCGAACTGCGCGCATCATGGACCTGATAGGAACGGATCAGCCGCCGAAGCGCGACAGGATCGAGCGCGGGCTGGTGGGCCCAATCTTCCTGTCGCGTGAGTCGCCGATATAACGTCTGCCAGGCCCGGTCGCGGCCGCTTTCGATGGCCTTGGTCTGGGCGTCGACGGCCGAAGGTGCGGTCGCATCCACCTTGATGCCGCTGACCGTAAATGGATCGTCGGCCGCTCCTGCGTGCGGAACGGCGAAAGCAAGCCCCAGGAGAATGATACAGACCGAAAGAAGCTGGCGCATGACGAACCTGTACGACGAGGCACTATAGGGGCAGGAACCCGTTTTCGGAAGGCGCTGACTTTCCACAATAATCCCTAATTGACGGCAGCTTTTCGGTATAGGGCCAACCCCCAAGGTCCGAATTCGGGGTATAGACGCGAACCATGCCAGCGCGAATGGGACCCCACGAAAAGGGGCAGGAGCCAAAAGTCCGCCCGCATTGCAAAAGCCCATACCGCGACAAGCCGAGACGCAACACTTCCGAGACGAAATAAGCCAGACGGAAAACCCACTATGTTACGGGCAGCTGACACTGGACTGGCAAGCCATAGATGACTTGTTCTTGAACCTCTCGCAACTCGGCCTTGAGCTTCCGGAGCTCGCGATCCAGTTCCCAGATACCTACACTCGCGTTCAATTCGTCGTGCCAATCCACAAAATTTGCAAGCGACAACGGTCGCCGTGGCGCGCGACCGGCATTATGATATAGTCGAACGATTCGTTCTCGAACGTCAGCCGGGAAATCCGGTATTCGGATATAATCAAAGTAGGTGGGTGAAAAATGCCCGCCCGATCCGCCAACGGCCATTAGGTCTATCAATCGCATAGCACGATACCAGTTGAACACGCATCGAAAGAAAATTGACCGCGCCGAGTCACCGTCCGTTCGTCGCGCGTAGAGGCCATGTGCATTTGTAGTGCAATTCTCTACTCCGTCTAAGAGCACTACTGAACGACCCTTTTGGAAGCCAGCCTCGCCAAATAGCACATCTCCTTTCTTGAGCAATGGAAGCCGTTTTGCTGTACCCAAATATTGCAAGGTATTGATCGTGCCATATTCCGAAAGGTTCATGGGAAGAAGAAGTGTGTAAAATCCAGGGCGCGGGAAATCAGAATCGATGCGTGTCTTGAGCAGCTTGATTTCCAGACTAGGCCCCGGTGTGACCACAAATCCGTCCGCCGTTGGCGTGCGAGAACCACGCTTATAATTGCGAACGAGCCATATCTTAGCCTTGTATTCTTGATCGTATATACGGGCATCCAAGCGGCCGAGGACGCGGATTTCGCTCAAGACCGGAAATTGGAATTTGAAAGACGCCGACGTTTGATTGCTCACCAATTCCCGTTCGATCTCATTGTCAATGGCGGCGGCGCGTTCCCTGATGGCGCACTCCTTGGCAACTATCGCCCTCATCAATACAGAAATATAGCTCTCGACCTGTTCTGCATCAGATTGGCGAGGAAACGGGATCAAACAATCAAGCCAAATCTTCTTGGCGTGCGCTATTGTAGCGCCACGCGCGACCCTAGAGACCAACTGAGATTTGAATAACGGGTGCTTCAAGAATGCAAATAGATAATAGCGATCAACGGTTGGATGCAGACGGACGATGCCACTACTAAACATAAATTTTGACCATCTGGCCCCATCTACAATTGCACACTCTCCGATATTCGAATCCTTCGACAGAAGAATGTCGCCATCGCGTAAATCGGGTCTTGCAAATGCGCGTGGCGCAACAGAAACAGTTGCCTCTCCTTTAAGAGATAGGAGAACGCTATGCTCTTGAAGAGCGCGCGTCCTTAGCATGACGTACGGCGAACCGTCCGCGTAGGCGCTTGAGCCCGGCTCCTCACCTTTATCGAATGGATTGTTTTTGTCCAACAGGTGAGATAGTGGTACAGCATTTGGGTTCGGAATCGCAATATTGCGGTACATTCCCGCAGACCAAGAAAAGCCACGCGATGAAATCGTTCTTGCTGTAACAGGTGGGAAGAATGGCGTAGTGTTCATGCGAGTCAATCAGTCAAGAATAGGCGCTGGAGGGTTTCCTCTTGCCCCTTCGCCCAACGCCGGAAATCGTCAATTGTGTCGGTGAACTCCTCGTCTTTTACCCGCTCTCCGTCAGGTCCCCGAAAGGTCTCAAAAGTCGTTTCGTCAAGACGAAATTTATCTAAGAAAATGACATTGCGCTTGCTGGTGCGGCGTTCATAGCCAACCTTCTGGATGTCACGTACAAAGACCTCATAATTTCGAGACTTAACCCGAGTCAGTTCGCTGGGCTTAGGTTTGTAAGCCACAATGATAGAAGTATTTACGCCGGTCTCTGCAAAAACATTCGGTGGAAGATCAAATAGCGCGACGATGCGCGTTCGCTCCATAAGCCATTCGCGAACTTTCTGCCATTTGTTGATTGAAGCAATAGAATTCGAAACTACAATTCCGAAACGTCCCTCATCACTCAGACACCGGTATGCATTCTCTAGGAATACGATTCCCAAATCGATTGACTCTTGGCGCTTACGATCGTCGTCAGTGTCATCACCGCCGCTTTGGCGCGTGATCCACCACGTCTCGTAGCACTCAATCATTTTTCTGTCAGCAGCAGTAACCGGGCGAAAGGCTCGATCTTCTCCAAATGGAGGATTTGTTAGAATGACATCGAATTTCATTAGCTTCGTTTGATTAGGCCAGTTATCCCAGTTCCCCCGACGATGGAGATCGGGCACCAAGGCCACCAATTCATGCCCGCCAGTGGGGACCTTCCACATGATCGACCCTTTATCAGGCTTGTGGAGCAGCTTGGCCTGACCGTCCCCGTTTAAGAGCATATTGAGCGTTGCAAGAATAATCATATTCTCGTCAAGATCGACTCCATAGATGTTTGCATCGTTTAGCTTGCGGCCGTTTTCTCGTTCTTGCCAATGTACGAACGATAATGACAAAAAATCCGCAATCCCGCAGCAAGGATCAAAAATTGTTTCTCCGTTACGCGGGTTGACAAGCTGGACGATGAAATTTATTACCGGGAGCGGTGTAAGAAATTGGGCTGACTCATCGCGCTTGAAAGAGTTCGCGAAGTTGTAGAATACGAGCTGATAGAGATCGCTTTTTTCTGATCGCGCGAAGGAATAATCTTGGAATGCCAGACAAACAGCGACGACGGCACGCACATGATTTACATTGCTCCACGCAATTTGCTCGTCACCAAGTATTTTGGGATATTTTGCTTCGGCAGCGCTGCGCAGCCCCTTCATTCTCGCAACAAAGTCTCTTGCTCTCCGATCTGTCAAACTTTCAAAAGACGCCTCTTCGTCCGTGACATAAAACTCCAGCTTCTTTTTAAGATTTCCTTCGTTCCGCTTTTCGTCGAAGATTTTAAGCGCGAGAGTTTCGATCAAGACATGATACCCACGCTGGTTAACCAGATTCGCTCTATCCAGTGTTCTTAACACCCGCGACAAGGCGTCTTTTATCTGGGGGCTTGAGATGGAGCGAATAATGTCAAGGTCGCCGATGCTTCGTTTTGATCGGTCAAGAAGTACTGGTCGATTGACACGCTTCTTAAGTTCATCGAACGACGGAATAAATGAATAAGCGTCCTGATATTGAAGGCTTAAATCGGAAACCTGACTATCTTCGCCTTTTTGATTCAGGGATTCGTCGTACCGCAGGCATCTGCCATTGCGACGGTGAAATAGCAGTAGGCGCCGCCGGTCATAAAGCATCCCAAAAACGTAAGCGTCGCTTGGCTCCTTCTCCCGCATGGCGGGCTTCACTTGTTGTGTGAAGACCTGCTCAACCTCCCGTTCATCTTGCTTGAACTCTACAACTGCAAGAAGATGCTCACCCAACCAATGTAAATCTTCCGGACGTCGACTCCGCCAATATCTCCGGTACCTATCGATCCAATCGGCGTGATCAAAGATGGCAGCGTCCACTTTGAGAGCATTGGCTCCCTTGTTGCCCTTGGGGAATGATATTTCCGCGCCGATGTAGTCGCTCGGATACAGGCCGCTGTGAATGAGGGCGTATAGAAACTGCCACTTGTAATATTCCTCTAGGGGTGCGCCATGCGCCCCCAAGATCGGAATGCCTGCCCTCATTTGCCCATTCACTGGGACGAGTGACCTCGGCAGGGAGGATTGCCCATTATATCGTTTGTCGAAGTCGTCCAGCGCACCCGCAAAGGAGGACAAGGATTCATTTCGGTTCGGCATACCCGGCATTTCAGTCCCTCTAGCCCTTGGGCGGAACTGGGAGAAGGCGCCTGCCCAGAGCCCCGCCACCGAATCACAATTGTCAGATTGCGGCCAAAACGCCAGAGATTCACCCATGATGGTGGGTTTTTGTGCGGCTGCCCAAATTTTTGGACACGACGCCGGTATTGCGCAATGCCGAAGACCCGCGAATACGACATGCGTGACCAGGGGGCGCAAGGGGATGTAAACACCGGGAGCCGACGAAGGGATGACAAGACGAATGCCCCATCAGAACCGGGACGGCCTCACTTACCGACAGGCGGGCGTCGACATCGGTGCAGCCGACGCGCTCATCGAGCGGATCGCGCCGGCGGCCAGGGCGACCCGCAGGCCCGGTGCCGGTGCCGAGCTGGGCGGATTTGGCGGCCTGTTCGATCTGAAGGCGGCCGGATTTCACGATCCCGTCCTGGTCGCCTCCACGGACGGCGTGGGCACCAAGCTGAAGGTTGCGATCGAAACCCGCGACTTCTCGACCATCGGCCAGGACCTGGTCGCGATGTGCGTCAATGACATCGTCGTCCAGGGCGCCGAGCCGCTCTTCTTTCTTGACTACTACGCAACGGGAAAACTCGCGGTCGACGACGCGGCGGTGGTGATCGAAGGCATTGCGCGCGCCTGCCGCGATTGCGGTTGCGCACTGATCGGCGGCGAGACCGCGGAGATGCCCGGGTTGTACGCACCGGGTGATTTCGACCTCGCCGGTTTCGCCGTCGGAGCTGTCGAGCGCAACGCGATATTGCCGAAGACCGGAGAGATGAAATCGGGCGACGTGCTGATCGGCGTGGCGTCGTCGGGGCTGCACTCCAACGGATTTTCGCTGGTGCGCCACGTCCTGTCCGATGCTTCGCTCGCGCTGGACATGACAGCACCCTTCGCGAAGGAAATGACACTCGGCGAAGCTTTGCTGGTTCCCACAAGACTCTACGTAAAGAGCGCGCTCGCGGCGATCGGCGCCACGGAGGTGAAGGGTTTGGCGCACATCACCGGTGGCGGCATTACCGAAAACCTGCCGCGCATTCTGCCATCGCATCTGGACGCGGCCGTCGATGCAGGCTCATGGACGCCTCCGCCTGTCTTCAGATGGCTTGCCGTGAGCGGCGGAATCGATGAACAGGAAATGCTTCGCACGTTCAATTGCGGCATCGGCCTGATCGCCGTGGTTGCGCCCGAGAATGAACATCCCTGTGTCGAAGCGTTCACGAACGCTGGAGAAACCGCACGCCGCATCGGACAATTGGTGCCTGGCACTAATCAGCCGCGCGTGTGCTACGCAGGAACTCTGCAACCATGAAGCAGTATATACTACTCACTTCTTGTCATTCCCGCGCAAGCGGGAACCCAGAGCACTGCATTCTCCGGATAAGTCAGACATCTGGGTTCCCGCTTTCGCGGGAATGACAATAAAGAGAGGACGCTATGGTACGAGTGGGCGTTCTTATTTCGGGGCGCGGGAGCAATCTTCAGGCGCTGATCGATGCTTGCGCCAAGCCGGATTATCCGGCGACGATTGCCTGTGTGATCTCGAACGTGCCGAATGTGGAAGGATTGGCGCGCGCCGCGCGCGCAGGCATTCCTGCGCATGCCGCTGACCATGGGTCCCATCCTTCCCGCGAGGCTTTTGATGCGGCGATGGACAGTTTGCTGCGCGAAGCCGATGTTCGGATCGTCTGCCTCGCCGGTTTCATGCGTATTCTGTCGAACCATTTCGTTGAGAGCTGGAAAGGACGTCTCGTCAATATCCATCCTTCGCTGCTGCCGTCGTTCAAGGGGTTGAACGTACATCGCCGCATTCTCGAATCCGGCGTTCGCATCTCCGGCTGTACCGTTCATTTCGTGGTACCCGAACTCGATTCCGGGCCGGTCATCGCGCAGGCGGCGGTGCCGGTGTTGCCGCATGACACCGAACACACCCTTGCCGCAAGAACGCTCGCAGCCGAGCACAAGCTTTACCCGCTGGCCCTGGAACTGCTTGCGGCCGGCCGCGTCCGGCTCGAAAACGGCCGCGCGCGGTTTGCAGACTGTTACGGCGCGGATGGCCAGTTGTTCAGCCCGCGTCTCCGCTGAACGGCCGGAAGCACGCGTTCCTCTGATCCCGTCATGACCGGGCCGTTGTCCCGGCCATGACGGCTGCGGGGGGTGCGGGGTCACATCCGCGCCCAAACCGACTGCTTGCCTTAAGCAACTGTGTGCTTTATGCATATAATCGCATCGCACGGTGCGACGCAATGGAGGGCTGGCCGGGGCGGGGCCGCTTGCGCGGGCTGGCCGAATCCCGGGATCAGTGCTGAAATAAGGATGTGTCAGGAGGGGGAATGCATGGGTGACGTTATTCTTCGGCGGTTTTGGCTGCCGACGACCGCGGTCTTGCTCGGCTTGTGCGAATCGGGCGGAGCGCTTGCGCAGACGGCGGCTGCAGCTCCCAGCCATGGCGCAGCCATCGAAACGGTGGTGGTCACGGCCACGCGCCGCGCAGAGAAACTGGAAAAGGTGCCGATAAGCGTCAGCGCCTTCTCCGACGCCAAGATGGACGTGCTTGGTGTCAAGAACTTCGCCCAGCTCGCCAAGTTCACGCCCGGCGTCACCTACGACCCGGCTACGAACAACGTCTACATTCGCGGCATCGATTCGACGGCCGGATCGGGCACGACCGGAATATATATCGACGACACGCCGATCCAGTTGCGCAATCTCGGGTTCAGTTCGGACAATACGCTGCCGTCCGTCTTCGATCTGGAACGGGTGGAAGTGTTGCGCGGCCCG
This sequence comes from Rhizomicrobium sp., assembly GCA_036272695.1. GTDB lineage: Bacteria > Pseudomonadota > Alphaproteobacteria > Micropepsales > Micropepsaceae > Rhizomicrobium. The sequence goes on from DATAYG010000061.1 coordinate 11,293, forward strand.
CAGGGCACCCTGTTCGGCGCCGGCTCCGAAGGCGGCACGGTGCGCTACATCATGGCGCAGCCGAGCCTGACGGATTACAGCGGCATCGCGCGCAGTGAGGTTTCGTTCACGCAAGGCGGCCAGCCAAGCTACGAAGACGGCGCAGCTTTTGGCGGGCCCATCGTCCCGGATGTATTAGGCTTCCGCGCCAGTGGCTGGTATCGCCGCGACGGCGGCTGGATCGACCAGGTGAATTACCGCACCGGACAGACGACCGTTCCCGACGCGAACGGCACCGATACCTATGTGCTGCGCGGCGCGGTCACCTGGGCACCCGTCCCGCAACTGACGATCACGCCCTCGATCGACTATCAGAACCGCAATGAAGGCGATCCCGATCAATACTGGGTGGGCATTTCCGATCCGGATAACGGCGACTACAAATCGGCGACGCCGGACCGGATGGTCGACAAGGACCGATGGTATCTCGCCTCGCTCAATATCCATTACAGCGGCAACGCCGCGGAACTGATTTCGAATACCTCGATGTTCGGGCGCGGCGAACACGTCAACGGCTATAGCGGCACCCTCTACAATCTGTCCTATTTCCAGCAGATTTTACTCGACGGCACCGATCCCGAGGGCGATCCGTGCGGCCCGCCGCAATGCAAGACCAATCTTTATCCGCTGCTCACGCCCACCGGCATCAACCTGCCCGGCCTGCCCGATTACATCGCGCACACCAACATCACCAACACGCAGCATGACGTGACCCAGGAAGTCCGGCTGCAATCGACGAACCCCAATTCGCCGCTGACCTGGGTGATCGGCGTCTTCTATGCCGGCAACGATCAGGAGAGCAAAGAAGAGATCAACGATCCGGAGCTGCCGCAGATCACCAAATATCTGTGGAACGAAACCGTTCTCCAGGCCTGGGGCGAGAACCTGCTGCCCAATGGCGACGATTATATCAACGACACGCTCGCCCATGACAGCCAGATCGCGGCCTTTGCCGACGCGACCTATGCTTTCACCGACCAATGGAAGCTCGAGGCCGGTTTGCGTTACGCGCGAACGCATTTCGACTTCACCAATTTCGCCGACGGGCCGCAGAATTTCGGACCAAGCAGCGGCACCGGCAAGGAGAGCGAATCGCCTGTCACTCCGAAAGTGAGCGTGGATTTCCAGGCGACTCCCGACGATCTCATCTACGCCACGATAGCTGAAGGTTATCGCATCGGCGGCGCCAATCCGCCCTTCCCGCTTGTCGCCTGCGGTGTGCCGAGCGTTCCCAGTGCCTACAGCTCCGACACGACGTGGAGTTATGAAATCGGCGCCAAGGACAAGTGGCTTGGCGGCAAGCTGCAGACGGACGCAAGCCTCTATTACGTCATGTGGAACAGCATCCAGCAGGACGTCTACCTGCCGCTCTGCGGGCTGCAATACACGGCCAATCTCGGCGACGCGGTCAGCAAGGGCTTCGATTTCCAGGCGGATTATCAGCTGACCGACGCGCTCCACCTGGAAATGACGGTCGGATATACCGACGCGCGCTACACGACCAATGCCTATTCCGCCGATGGCACGCTGCTCGTCGCGTCTGGCGAAGCGATCGGCTCGCAGCCCTATATTTCACCGTGGACGCTCACGGCCGGCGCCGAATATGATTTCGAGCTGTACGGGAACCAGTCCTATGCGCGCCTCGACGATGAGTTCGCCAGCCAGAACAACTGGCCGCTGGCCACGCAGAACCCGTTATCCGAATCCTACGATCCGGCGCTGGTTCCCGATCCCGCCACCAACACGCTCGCCGCCCGCGCCGGCATGACCTTCGACACCTGGGACGTGGCGCTGTTCATGAACAATCTGCTCGACGCGCATCCCCGCCTCGATCTCAATCATCAGGATTCGAACACGCTGCTGTTCGAAGCCAGCACGTTCCGGCCAAGGACGGGAGGGATAGAGGTGAATTACCGGTTTTGAGAGGTATCGCGTAAGGACGGCCTCTCGATGAAACGGATTGAGCATGTCGGATCAGTCATCGAATTTGGAGTTTGAAAACAGTGCCGCAACAGTAAGGGCCTCCAGACGATGCAGTACCATATAGCCCGTCAGCCTTCTTAATCAGATCTGCATAGGGCAAGGCACCATCGTTTCCCCCCTTAAAGACGTGCAGCAAGGTCTCGGCACCATTAGGAGCGAGCTTAAAGACCGTCCCGCAGCCAGCTCCGAAGACGCAGCCGTTCCCCCCGCCCACCAATGTTGTGCCGTACAAATTTCCGGAACTATCGAAAAGCAGACGACCAAGCGGCTCATCACCGTCGCTGCCGCCCGAGAAGGAATAAAGCACAGTTTCTGAGCCATCCCCAGCGAGCTTGTATACGGTGCCGAGGCCACTCGTACCGCCGTCCGCTGTAGTGCCATATAGATTACCTTCTTTATCGGCGATCAATTTACCATCCGGAGCTTGCCCGTCACTGCCCCCTTCAAACGCATAAAGCACAGATTCGCTACCATCGGCAGCAATTCGGAAGACTGTGCCCGCGCCGTTGCCGCCCTCAGATGTTACGCCGTAGAGGTTCTTGGCCTTGTCGAATAATAGCCCCGCAACGGGATAAGCACCGTAGCTTTCACCGGCAAACGCATAAATTACCTCCTCTTTGCCGTCGAGAGTAATCCTGAAAACTGTTCCGCAGCCCTCGCCCTCGAAACAACCCGACCCGCCACCCATGTAAGTTGTTCCATACAAATTGCCGTGTCTGTCCGCAACCAGATCTCCGTATGGCGCCCACCCGTCCGTACCTCCCGCGAAAGCATGAAGAATTGTCTCCCTGCCGTCGGGGGAAATCCTGAATACCGTGCCGCAGCCATCACTCTGCGGGCAATTGGAACCTCCGCTTGACGTCGTGCCAAACAGGTTGCCGGCTTGATCGGCGATAAGTCCGCCCAACGGTTCTTGTCCGTCTCCTCGCGAATAGCCTCGAAAGGCGTAGAGAACGGTCTCGGTGCCGTCAGGTGCAAGCTTAAATACAGTGCCATACCCGCCCCGCTTGTAATGACGACCGCCAGATACAGTTGTTCCGTATAGGTTTCCCGCTGCATCCGGAATCAATCCGCCTTCCGGGGCAGATCCGTCGCGCGCGCCTTGAAATGCATAAAGAACTACATCGCTTTCCGCGTGCGCGTCAGCCAGCAAACCGAAAAGGATCAATGTGATGGCGCAAACCTGCGCCGACTTGGACCAAACTGCGATGAATGAAAGCATCGAGAAGAACTCCGCCGTTCTGAAGGAAGACTATCATCCGACGGTGAGCGCACGCCAGAACAGAAATTCCGAATTCGGCGACAGCAATTTCCGGCCGACCGCGCGCCACTTTCCAGGCAGGCCCAATCCCGCGAACATCATCAAATGCTGCAATAGCCGTCCTGGTGCCGGATCAAATTCACGCCGGCTGCGATCGGAGCGATTCGCTCAGACCACGATGGCAAAGCCGAACTGGCGACCGTGCCTCTTCGCAAATTGGGCAATGTTCCGGTCGTAACTGACAAGCGGACAGTGCAGCTCCATCGCCGTCGCCATCAGAAGGCGGTCGACTGGATCGCGATGCGCGAACGGTTTCATGTCGTAGGCGCGTCCGGCGGCTTCAGGGCTCAACGGCGCAGGCGCAAATCCAGGGCGATTGAGAAATCTCGCCACCCAGTCTGCTACGGGAAGATCGAGTGCGATGCGATCCAGGTCCTCGAGCAGGGCAATCTCCCACGCGCTAACGGCGCTCAACAAAATGATGCCGCCATCGCGCCAGCATTCGTCGATTTTCTGTCGCGTCGCAGATTTCAGGCTGGCGTTGCCCGAGTCCAGCCAAAGAGCGATATGGGTATCAAGGAGCAGCGTCGCGCTCAACGCCCGATCTCGCGTCCGGACTCGGCGTCCGGAACCACATCGAGAATCGGCTCGAGAAGATCCACGCCTTCGCGAATTCTAACCGAACCTGGATGGGCACCGAAAAGAGAGCCGCTGCGGGTGTCGCTCTCGAGCAATTTGCGCATGCCCAGCGCCACAGCCTCGGTCTTGTTGCCGCCTGTCAGGCGATTGGCTGCTTCTTCCACGAGCGCGACGACATCCGGCCGGCTGACGGTCACCATATGCACCATGCTATCGTTCCCTGTATGGTATGCCATACATACGATGACTCGCGTCCCGGAGGCAACAGGAATGGAATTTGGCGGCAGCATGCATGCCGGTCGCCCAGACATCGCCTATCAGGCCGCAAGCCCAAATCCGCGATTATCCCTACAGGCCGCAGCAACAATCCCGAAGGATCAGGGTCGGAGTTGTAATTCCTTTCACAGAAACCGGAATTGGTGATTGTGCGACGGCGATTGCGGCGAAACCGATGTTCGCGGGGTGTGGGCACCGACCCCGATCGCCGCGACCCGCCAGGATCTGGCCGAAGGACGCTCCGCAGTGGTCCCGATGGCTCGCCGACATTTTTCCAGTGTCGCCCGTAATACATGACACTCCATGTCATGTTTAGTCCGCTACACCTTCGCCAGCAACTGACGAAGACAATCCCATGAAAACCGTCGCCACCCTTTTGGTCGCCGCCTCGCTTGCCTGCGGCATCGGATTCGCGGCCGCCCCGGCAACAGGAGAGACATCCATGACAACCGACGCACATGTTCACGATTTCGACTTCCTCATCGGCAAATGGCGGGTGCACCACCACCGCCTGAAGGAGCGGCTCGCGGGGAGTACGGAGTGGGTGGAATTCGAAGGAACCCTGGACATGCGGCCGACGATGGACGGTCAGGGCAATGTCGACGACACTGTCATCGATCTGCCGTCCGGCGCCTATCGCGCCATGGGAATTCGCGGTTACGACCCGAAGACACAGACCTGGGCGATCTGGTGGCTGGATGCTCGCAACCCACACACGATCGAGCCGCCCGTGGTCGGCAACTTCGAGAACGGCATCGGCACGTTCGCCGGCGACGACACTTTCAACGGCAAGCCGATCAAGGTTCGCTTCGTGTGGTCTGCGATTACGCCGACCTCAGCCCACTGGGAGCAGGCATTCTCGCCTGACGGCGGCAAGAGCTGGGAAACGAACTGGGTGATGGATATCACGAGGGTCCAGTGAGCGTCGGCGGGCGGCTCCAAGAAATACAATACCTAGACCATTATTGACCGGCTGAGCACCCTCCCCACGCATCGCCGGCTTGACATAACCAAATTGGTCATGTATAAAACTGATATGTAAGCGGCCGGAATTCTGTCGTACGCAAAGCAGCGCCTTACGAAATGGATTGGTTCGCAGCCGCGGAATCTTGCCTGAACAGACGAATTTCTCAGGGCATTTTCGTTGAGAATTGGCCGGCGCGGCAGAAAAAGCTGCCAAGCCACGCCCCGGTCCCGAAGCGTCAGCAAAATGTCGGCTGTGGCATCACAGCCGGCCTTGCGCGTTCCAGCGGCAAGACACGTGTTCATTTGCGTTCACCGTGGCATGCGCAATCTCAGGGAAATTCTTGCCGTATAGGCTGCCGCGGGGGTGAACCGTTCGCGCACCCCCGTTCAGCGGGATTATGCCGTGCATAATCTCAGGGAAATATTTGCCGCGGGCGCGGCGCCTGCATTCTCGCTTGCGCAATCTCAGGGAATTTTCCCGTCCTGTGCACACCGCCAGGGCTTTGCAGAAGTGTGGCGCAGCAATAGTCTTCATCGCCCGGCTCGTCGGGGCGGTCCAATTTTTCCGGGCCGCGAAAGAAAATTGGGTCGCCCGCTTGAAGCGGGCGATGACGGAAAAAGGGGTGACTTTTGCGAAGGCCCCGCTTCGCCCGCCGAATGCGACTCGCGGGTTCCTTCCGACAGACGTCGCGTGCAATTCTCAGGGAAATTTGCCGTGTGTGCGCGACGCCGACAGACTGCGATGCTCGCGCGGTGCCGTTCCCCGGACTTGGCCCATGCACAATCTCAGGGAAATCTGCCGCTCCGGCGCCTGCCTTGCACAATCTCAGGGAAATTTTCGCTGGCTGCGCTGCCCAGCCTGACGCCCCGATGCGCCCGGCCCAAGCGGGACTGGGCCCCCCTCTTGAACGGCTTCGACCGGATCGCCACACCGCGGGTGAGACCCATTGGTTGGCGCCTTCCCGCGCCTGCTCCGCCGCAGTGCAGCAAACCCCTTGACGAACAAATAACCCCGACCTATATCCGCGCTGAGGGCTGGCACTCTCGATATGGGAGTGCTGCTACCTGTCCGGCTCAGGCCGGGTTATCCAGTTAACCACCTGTTTTTATTGAACTTTCTAGGAGGCAGTTCCCAATGAAGTTCCGTCCGCTTGGCGACCGCGTAGTCGTCCGCCGCGTGCAGGAAGATCAGAAAACCCCTGGCGGCATCATTATCCCCGACACTGTCCAGGAGAAGCCGCAGGAAGGCGAGATCATGGCTGTCGGACCCGGCGCGCTTAACGATGACGGCGAGCGCGTCACACCCGAAGTGAAAGTCGGCGACTTCGTGCTGTTCGGCAAATGGTCCGGCACCGAGGTCAAGGTCGATGGCGAAGAGCTCCTGATCATGAAGGAGTCCGACATCATGGGCATCCTCGAGGGCCGCGCGTCCAAGCCATCGAAGAAAGCCGCCTAAGCAAAATCGCGAATAGCGAATGGGGAAACCCAACTCGCCATTCACCATTCGCCAGCAAACATCAGCAAAAGAATTCGCATTCAGGAGAAATTACATGGCAGCCAAAGACGTAAAATTCGGTGCCGATGCGCGGGAGAAAATGCTCCGCGGCATCGACATCCTCAACGATGCCGTACGCGTGACGCTCGGCCCCAAAGGCCGCAACGTCGTGCTCGAGAAGAGCTTCGGCGCACCGCGCACGACCAAGGACGGCGTGACGGTGGCGAAGGAGATCGAGCTTCACGACAAGTTCGAGAACATGGGCGCGCAGATGGTGCGCGAAGTCGCGTCCAAGACCAATGACGCGGCGGGCGACGGCACCACGACGGCGACGGTTCTTGCCCATGCGATCGTGCGCGAGGGTGCCAAGTCGGTCGCGGCCGGCATGAACCCGATGGACCTGAAGCGCGGCGTCGAGAAGGCGGTGGAAACCGTCGTCGCCGACCTCAAGAAGCGCTCCAAGAAGGTCAAGTCGAACGACGAGATCGGCCAGGTCGGCACGATTTCCGCGAACGGCGACAAAACTGTCGGCAAGATGATCGCCGAAGCGATGGCGAAGGTCGGCAATGAAGGCGTGATCACGGTCGAAGAGGCGAAGAGCCTCGACACCGAGCTCGAAGTGGTCGAGGGCATGCAGTTCGACCGCGGCTACATCTCGCCCTATTTCATCACCAACGCCGACAAGATGATGGCGGAGCTCGAAGAGCCCCACATCCTGATCCACGAGAAGAAACTGTCCTCGCTGCAGCCGATGCTGCCGATTCTGGAATCGGTGGTGCAGAGCGGACGTCCGCTGGTGATCATCGCCGAGGAAGTCGAAGGCGAGGCACTGGCGACGCTGGTCGTCAACAAGCTGCGCGGCGGCCTCAAGGTTGCGGCAGTGAAGGCACCGGGCTTCGGCGATCGCCGCAAGGCCATGCTGGAAGACATCGCCATCGTCACCGGCGGCCAGGTGATCAGCGAAGATCTCGGCATCAAGCTCGAGAACGTGAAGCTGAACATGCTGGGCACGGCCAAGCGCGTGCGCATCACCAAGGACGACACCACCATCATCGACGGCGCCGGCAAGAAGCCTGACATCCAGGCGCGCGTCGGCCAGATCAAGCAGCAGATCGAGGAGACCACCTCCGATTACGACAAGGAGAAGCTGCAGGAGCGTCTGGCGAAGCTCGCGGGCGGCGTCGCGGTGATCCGCGTCGGCGGCGCGACGGAAGTGGAAGTGAAGGAGAAGAAGGATCGCGTCGATGACGCGCTCAACGCCACCAAGGCGGCGGTGGAGGAAGGCATTCTCCCCGGCGGCGGCGCGGCACTTCTCTATGCCACCAAGGCGCTCAACGGGCTGACCGGCGAGAACGAAGACCAGAATGCCGGCATCGCCATCGTGCGCAAGGCGATCCAGACTCCCATCCGTCAAATCGTCGAGAACTCCGGCATGGAGGCCTCCATCGTCGTGGGCAAGCTGCTCGAGCAGAAGTCGAATACCTACGGCTTCGATGCGCAGAACGAGCAGTATGTCGATCTCGTCGAGGCCGGCATTGTCGACCCGACCAAGGTCGTCCGCATCGCGCTCCAGGATGCAGCAAGCGTTGCGGCCCTCCTGATCACGACGGAAGCCATGGTCGCCGATCGTCCGAAGAAGGACTCGCCTCCCCCGATGCCGGGCGGCGGCGGCATGGGCGACATGGATTTCTAAGGTCGCTGATCGAATGGAATGCAGAAGGGCCGGAGGAAACTCCGGCCCTTTTTCGTTGTGAAGATCAGCCGCCCGCTTCCGAAGCATTATGCGGGTCGCCGATAAAGTTTCTCAGCTGTTCAACAATCCGCGTGCCGTAGCCTTCCAATTCCCGCATCGCATCGGAGATCTTGGCGAATTCCTGTTCGCTGATGACAAATAGATTTGTTTTCTCCGGCCTTTCCGGTCTCAAAAGTCTCACCTCGAAATGCTGACGCACGAACTTCCGGTCTGCCGCGAAGGCCTGGCGCACGGCGCCGATCGCCTGCTTGCTGAACAGGGACTCCCCGGGAGCGAAGCGCCTGGAAATTCGGCTCAATACCGCATCGAACCGGGCACGTTCCTCGCGCGACTCCAGCGCACGGTTTGCCGCCAGGGTTGCAACCAGTGCAAGCCGTCCGAGCGAGACATTGCGTCTCGGCACCGGCGGAACCTGTTCCGGTGCGAATCCAAACAGGGCGAGGCACCGCGCCACGAAATTCTCGGCCGGATGATAGTTCAGCACGACGAGCTCGAACCCGGCTTTCTGCAGGCGCCGCAGCAGATCGTTGTAACAGAAACGTTCGGGACGATCGGTCAGGAAGGCATCGGGATCGCGCGTCTCGCCGGTCACGGCATCCTTGACTCGTTGGTTGTAGAGGGATGCGGCCCTTTCGCGGTGCTCGCGCGCCACCACGACAAGCACCATCCGGCATTGTCCGCCGATCGCATCTTGCAGTGCGGCCGTGAACCTGCCGAGATTGCGATGGCCGGCCAGGGTCTCCGAACTTATGACCAGATCGCGGTCCGAGGCCCTCGCTTCCTCCCCGAGTTGCGCGAGCAAACGATCCGGATCCATGCGGATCACATCGGGCCGCTGGTAATTGCCGAAGTAGTTCAGGACGAGATTGTGGTGCGAGCCGTCGGGCCACAAACCCACACGGGGATAAAGAACGACACTGCCATCATGATGACTGAGAATATGCTGAACCGCACTGGTGCCGGTCTTGGCCGGACCGAGATGCAGATAAAGCGTTCTTGCCAACCGCGACTACCGTCCGGGTTTTCAGAGTCAGCCCGATACAGGTTCAAACCCTGCCCGTACAGACCCAGATGGCGGCCGGCAGCCCGGGATGGCTTCGGATTTTAACGGCCGGCGCCCGGGGAGGTCGGCGCATAGGGCGTGAAAGGACCCAGCGAGCAGGTTTCATGCGTTTCGATGACCTGTATGTGGGTCGAGTTCGCGCAGATGTCGTCCTCCGGCGTCACGAAGCTGAAACCGTGAAACATCAGACCCGGACAGGGCCCTTTCAATGTGTTCAGCAATACCTTGCCGTCACGCATGTAGAAGAGAACATGCTGCGGATCGAGCACATGGGTGTGGTTGATCGTGTCCTGCTGCGTCCAGAACGGGTGAATGCAGACGGGACCCACGCCTGTCGTTGGCGCGGCCGGTTGGGCCAAGGCGGGAGCCGCGATGATTGCGGCGAGAAATGCTGTGGCGACGAGGGTTTTCATGTCAGGCCTCCTGCTATGCGCCTCCGCCCCTATTCTGGGCCACGTGCCGAATTCGTCAATGCACGTCCACGTGTAACGTCTCAACAGCGGGCCGGTCGCCTGGATCGCTCCCAATCTATTGCGGATCGTCTGCAGGATCCTGCGATTGATCGGGCGGGTCGGCCACGGGCGGCTGGTCGTCATTAATTCCGGCGGGCGGCTGCTCCGCGCCGGCCTCGACTGAACTGCGCCGCTCATCGCGGTAAGTTTCATCGGGCATTCGCGTTGCCGGCACTTCCGCTGCGGCCGAGCGGGTCTGGTCCGGCTCTGCGGCATCCGCAGGAAGCTCGCGATCACTCTCCACGACGGAAGGCTGCGGCTGGTAGGGAGTCATATCGGAAGATGCAGAACCTGCCGGCGATTGAAGGGTCCTTGATTCCCGGCTTGCCCTCCGCTTGCCCGTTGCACGTTGCTCAAGTTGCGCTTCCAGGCTCTGCAACTCGGGCGACGGATTGGTTTCGTCGAGTACGCGTGCGCGTTCGAGGCAGGAATCGACCTGTGAATCCGGCAGATCGGCTGCCCCGCAATCGGCAACCACAGTGCTTGCCTGGTCTTCCGCCGCAAATACTGCCGGTGTCGCGAGGGCGGAAAGAAGCAGTGCAAGCGACACACGGGTGCAGGATCGCGAAATCATCATCATCCGGCCTTTTGGCTACCACACGATAGGAATATCCGATTCGGGCGCAAGAAAGGCGGCCCGCCTTGACTTCGCGGCACTGCTTTCCGATGGTCCGCCCCCCATCGCACCACCCATGAAAAGGAGTTTTCCCGTGTCGTCCGTCAACATTTCACTTCCCGATGGCAAGACCTTGAGCTTCCCCTCGGGTGTGACGGGCACAGAGGTGGCAGCTTCCATCGGCCCCGGTCTCGCCAAGGCGGCTCTCGCGGCCGAGGTGAACGGCCGGCAATGGGACCTGTTCCGGCCGATCGAAAAGGATGCGCGAATCAGGATCATTACCCGCAAGGATCCGGAGGCTCTGGAGCTGATCCGCCATGATGCGGCGCATGTGCTCGCAATGGCCGTGCAGGACCTCTTTCCCGGCACCCAGGTGACGATCGGCCCCGCGATTGAGGAGGGGTTCTATTACGACTTCGCCCGCGACCAACCGTTCACCCAGGACGACCTCGCGCGGATCGAAGCGCGCATGCGCGAAATCGTCGAGGCCGATCTGCCCACCCGGCGCGAAGTGTGGCCGCGCGACAAGGCCATCGCCCATTTCGAGCAGATCGGCGAGCACTACAAGGCCGAACTCATCCAGAGCATCCCGGCCGACGAAGACGTGTCGATCTATTTTCACGGCGACTGGCACGATCTCTGTCGCGGGCCGCATTTCGTCTCGACCAGCAAGATCGGGCAGGCATTCCGGCTTACCAATGTTGCGGGCGCCTATTGGCGGGGCGATTCGAAGAACGCGCAGCTGCAACGCATCTACGGCACCGCCTGGCGCGACGAGAAGGAACTCGACGCCTATCTCCTAAGACGCGAGGAACAGGAGAAGCGTGACCACCGCAAGCTCGGCAAGGAACTCGAGCTGTTCACCTTCTCGCCTGACGTGGGGGCCGGCCTGCCGCTCTGGATGCCGAACGGCATGGTGATCCGGCAGGAACTCGAATTCCTCGCACTGCAGGAAGAGCGAAGAGACGGCTATCGGCGCGTGGCAACGCCGCACATAGCGAAGGACGCGCTTTATCTGCGCTCGCGCCACCTGCCCTACTACAAGGAAGACATGTACGCGCCGCTCGATATCGACGGCGAGAATTATTATTTGCGGCCGATGAACTGCCCGCATCATCATCTGATCTATGGTGCGACGCGGCACTCCTATCGCGAACTGCCGCTGCGCATTGCCGAATATGCGCAGGATTATCGTTACGAGGCGTCCGGTGGACTGTCGGGCCTGATGCGCGTCCGCGGTTTCTGCCAGAACGATGCACATATCTATTGCCGCTACGATCAGGCGAAGGACGAGTTCATCCGCGTCATGCAGCTGCATGCGCGCTATTACGACCTGATGGACATCAAAGAATATTACATGCGGCTGTCGCTGCCCGACACCGCCAATCTCGAGAAATACGTCGACGAGCCGGAGAAATGGCTTGCCGCAGCTGACATCATCCGCGCAGCCATGAAGGAGACCGGCTTCCCCTATATCGAGGCGAAAGGCGAAGCCGCGTTCTACGGCCCCAAGGTCGACTTCATGATCAAGAGCGTGATCGGCACGGAATATGCGATCTCGACCAATCAGCTCGATTTCCTGGCGACCCAGACTTTCGGCCTCAACTACATCGGCGAGGACGGAAAGGATCATCCCGTCTACGTGATCCACCGCGCGCCGCTCGGCAGTCACGAACGCTTCACCGCCTTTCTGATCGAGCATTACGCGGGCGCATTCCCGGTGTGGCTGGCTCCGATCCAGGCGCGGATCATTCCGATCACCGATCGCGTTTCCGACTACGCCCTCTCGGTGCGCGAGAAACTTCTGGCACTCACCGTGGTGAACGGCACGGCCGGTTTGCGCGTTGACATTGATCTGTCGTCGGAGCGCATGCAGCGGAAGATCCGCGATGCCCAGACTATGAAGATTCCCTATATGCTTGTTATCGGCGATAAAGAGGCCCAGGCGGGCAGCGTGGCAGTGCGGCTGCGCTCGGGTAAGGACTTGGGCGCCGTGGCGCTTGAAACCTTCATGAAACGCATCCGGCAAGAGGCCGAATCCCGTCACGATGTTGCCGATTAGCCCTTGCGAATTGCCGTTCGACGCCTATTCTTGCCCAAGGCACGTGGCCGCAGGGCAGCACGGCCCGCGGGCGCTTGGGCTGGGACAAGCAGCACGGCGCAGCATGTCCCGGGGGAATTCGCAACGTAACAGACCGGTCAGCGCTTCGTCGGGATTGTCCTGCGAAGATGGGACGCGCGGTCTTCAAAGAAGGAGAGAGTCATAGTCGCCAGACGTTTTTCAGCACCCGCCGCGGCTCCAGCCAAGGACGGGCCACGCGTAAACGAGGAGATTTACGCACGCAGTATTCTGCTCATCGGAGCCGATGGGCACAAATACGGAGAGATCGGAACCGAAGAGGCCCGCGCGCTCGCGGAGGAACAGGGCTTCGATCTCGTCGAGGTTTCGCCGGAAGCCTCGCCGCCCGTGGTCAAGATGATGGACTACGGGAAATTCAAATACGAACAGCAGAAAAAGGCCGCCGAGGCGCGCAAGAAGCAGAAGGTCATCGAGATCAAGGAGATCAAGATGCGCCCGACCATCGACGATCACGATTACGACGTGAAGATGCGGGCGATGCACCGCTTCTTCGACGAAGGCGACAAGGTGAAGGTCACGCTGCGCTTTCGCGGCCGCGAAATGGCGCATATGAATCTCGGCATGGAACTGCTCGGCCGCATCCAGAAGGATGTCGATCCGATCGCCAAGGTTGAGCAGTTACCCAAGACCGAAGGCCGCCAGATGATGATGGTGCTCGCGCCGCGCTGAGCGGCGCCTGCACGTCAGAAATCATTCGTGGCAAAGTGATCCGTCAGTCGCGAAGCGCTGCGAACAGTATCCGGTCGACGAGATCGGCGTAGGAAATTCCCGCCTGTAGTGCCGCCGCCGCGAAGCCTGCTTCAGGCTCGAGGCATGGATTGGGATTGATCTCGAGAATCGCCGGCGCGCTGTCTGCATCCAGGCGGAAATCGACACGCGCATAACCCTGCAGGCCGAGCAGATGCCAGGCCGCGCAGGAAAGCTGCTGCAGGCGGCGTGCGAGTTCCGGCGCTTCGGTGTCGATGCCGAAGACGCGCGGGGTGGCGGCGCAATCAGGCGATTGCAAATCCCATTTCGCGGCATAACCAACGAGACGCGGACGATTTGGCTGCCAATCGGAAAACTGGATTTCGGCAATGGGCAGGACACGTGGACCAGTTTCGGTCTCAAGGAGCGACACGTTGAATTCGCGGCCGGGGCAATAGGCTTCCGCGAACCAGTTTCCTCCGTGGCGCGCGGCACACAGGGCCGCACGTGCGCGGACCGCGTTGCTGCCGCGAACCACAGATCCATCGTCCAGTCCGACCGAGCAATCTTCCGTGGCCGATTTCACCACACAGAGCCGGTCCCCGGCGAAGCCCTCCCAATGCGGCGGCTCGAACCAATCGGGTGTCGGAAGACCGGCCGCGCGAAGGAGCCGTTTGGTGAAAGGCTTGTCCGCGCAGCAGCCGATCGCGACGGCAGATGCGCCCGTGAAAGAAATGCCGCGCCGATCGAGCATCGCTGGAGCGATCCCGGCCAGATTGTCCAGCCCGAAGACACTTTCGACGAGGTTGAACACCACATCCGCACAGCTGTCGGCGATTGCCCGATCGACCCCGGACCGATCGGCGGCGAAAGCGGCCTGCGTCACGCAATGACCCTGCGCGCGGAGCGCTGCCGCCACGGCCGCGGCTGTTACAAGCGTATCCAGTTCGTCGGGCGGTGCGCCCGGTGGAACGTCGGAATGCAGCAGCAGAACGCGCATCGGTCAGCCGGCCGGCCGGGGGAGCTCCGGATGGCGCGCGTGAAAGGCCGTCATGATCCGTGCGATGAGATCGAGATAGGTGATCCCTTTGAAACGCGCGATGTAGATAAGATCCGAACGCACCGGATGAAGACCGGCCAGAGGGTTGACCTCGATGAAATGCGGGCGGCCTTTGGCGTCGCTCCGGATATCGATACGTCCGCCGTCGCGGCATTTGAGTGCCCGCCAGGCGGCGAGCGCGACGCTGCCGGCTGCGCGCGCCTCCGCATCGCCCGGGAGCCGGTAATCCATCCGCCCCGCGAAATTCTCCTTGTTGTCGTAACCGTATCCATGCGGCTCGGCGTTCCCGGTGATAATCACTTCCATGATGCCGAGAATTTCTGCCGCCGATCCCGTCCCCGTAATGCCCACAGTGAATTCGCGACCCGACAGATAAGCTTCCACGAGCACGGGCTGATGGAAGCGCCGGAGGAGGTCCGCGGCAACCTGCTCGAGCGCTCGCCGATCGTTCACTTTCGAACGCGCACCGATGCCCTTGCCCGATCCCTCCGCGACGGGTTTGAGGAAGAGCGGAAAAGGCAGCTCGATTTTCGCTGCATCTTCGGCGCGTTCGATGACGTCGAACGGCGCGGTCTTAACGCCGCAATCGCGCACGACGCGCTTGGCCATTGCCTTGTCGAGAGCCAGTGCAAGCGTCAGCGGATCGGAAAAAACGTAAGGCACGTCATAGGCTTCGAGCAGCGCCGGCGCCTGCGCCTCGCGCGCTACACCATTGAGCCCTTCGCAAAAATTGAACACGCAATCCCAGCGTTCGCCGGCGACGAGCCGCTCGCATAAACGGCGCACGCCGCCAATCGGGTCGGGCATGTAGCCCAGCGCACCGAGTGCCTCGACGAGCGCGTCGATCGTGACCTGGCTGTCGAACTCCGCCGTATCTTCTTCGCCATAGCCAAGGGCGAGATAATCCGCACGCAGATCATAGGTAATTCCGATACGCGGCTTTGCAGGAGTTGGCATCGAAAGGTTCACGCGGAGGTGCGGAGGCGTGAAATAATGTTAACACGAAGGGCACAAAGAACACGAAGAAACGAAAGTGCGCTTTGCGCGCAACCTTCTTCTTTGTGCTGTTCGTGCTCTCTGTGGTTAAACAACTCCGCGGCTCCGCGTGCCCAACTATCCGGGAGATGACGCCGACTTGTCCGAACCAAGCGTTCCGTCCGGATCGGGATAGCGATAGACGGCGCCCTCGAAATTGCGCAGCAACAGATCGTCGCCGTCACGGCCGACCACGGAATCCGGCGCGATCAGGATCTTCCCCCCACCGCCCGGCGCATCGACGCAAAAAGACGGAGATGCATAACCAGTGGTGTGTCCCCGCAGTCCGCGGATGATCTCGATACCTTTTTCGACGGTCGTTCGAAAATGGCTCGATCCGCGGATCGGATCACACTGATAGAGATAATAAGGCTTCACGCGGCGCGCCAGCAGGCCATGCATCAGCGGTTTCATCACGGAGATGTCGTCGTTGATTCCCTTCAGCAGCACGGTCTGGCTGCCGAGCGGAATTCCGGCGTCGGCAAGACGTGCCGTGGATTCGGTCACCTCCGGGGTGAGCTCGCGCGGATGCGTGAAATGAATGCTCATCCAGAGCGGATGATGCTTCTTCAGCATTTTCACAAGTGACTTGGTAATGCGCTGCGGCAGCACCACGGGAATTTTGGTGCCGATCCGGACGAATTCGATATGGCGGATCGCCCGCAGCCGGCCTAGCAGCCAGTCGAGCCGCTCGTCGCCGATGCTCAGCGGATCGCCGCCGGACAGCAGCACATCGCGCACCTCGGTATGCGTCTCGAGCCAGGCGAGCGCCTGCTCCCATTGGCGCAGCGAGAACTGATATTCGCCGCCGGGATTGCCGACGAGGCGCGAGCGCGTGCAGTAGCGGCAATAGGTCGAGCAGGTTCCGGTCGTCAGGAACAGCACGCGATCGGGATAGCGGTGAACGAGGCCCGGCGCCACGGTGTCGTGATCTTCGCCCAGCGGATCGTCCGCCTCCCCCGGGAGCCGCACATATTCGTCGCCTGTCATCACGTGCGTGCGGCGCAGCGCTTCGAACGGGTCCTCGCGATCCATCAGGCTCGCGTAATAGGGCGTAATGCCCACGGGCAGCGAACCCTTGTGCTGGCTCACCGCGGCGCTCTCGTCGTCCGACAGAACAAATATGCGGGACAGGTCCTCGAGCGAGCGAATGCGCGCCCGGAACTGCCAGTGCCAGTCGTTCCAGTCGGTGGCGGAGGTGCCGGGGAAATAACGTTGATAGAAGGCGCGCGCGTCGGCTCCGACCGGAAAGCGCAACGCCGTTTTGCGCCGCTGCACGCCGATGGCCGGTAACTGGATCATCTTTTTTGTTTGGTCGCCGGAACTGTCGTCCGGCTTGCTACGCACGGCCCGCAACGGAGGCTTCAGCTCGCGCCCCCGCAACACCTGCAGACTCATTGTCCTCCCATAATGCTCTAAGCACCACGCCTCGAAAGCCCCAGCGACTTTCCATCGAACGGCGTGCCGGACGGCGGATATTTAGAAGCTATCCGCATAGGGTCAAGCGAAACCGCGCGAATACTGGCAAAGGCGCAGAATTTCCACAATATAGGGGGGATATAGACTGAAAATATTTTTAATGGATTACTGAAGAACGCGCAAGTAAAGAACTACAAAATCCGGCTTCCCCTCTACTCTGCGGATTCGAGGACTTCGAGTTCAAGTCGAGAGAAGAGCGTTGGCGGCTCAAGTGAAAACTCGCGGACGTTTTCGCCAGCGAACGAAGCAATCGCCCGGCCGCAATAATTTTTTCACAAGACAGCCGCACGACTGCCCGGCCTGTCGTCAGCCGAATTTTGGGCACCGCGATAACCGACGGCGTCGTAGAGGTCGATGGCACGAATGTGAGAACCGCCGACCGGTATGGGGACGGATTTTATCGGCCGGGCCGAATCGAATGTCGCAAGAACGCGTTTGACCGAAGGCGGCTCCAGCACGAGCAGCACCCGCGCGGTGCCGGGCGAAAGGCGCAGCGTCATTTCAAAGTGATCGCGAATGCTGAGATCGCGCGCCCAGATGCGGATCGGCGCCTTGCGGGGCTGCGCGTAGTAGAGAAGCTCGGCGACAACACTGCGGTTATCGGCGACGATCGCCGTGTAGGGTTTCGCCTCTGATTCATGTGCCACCGCCGTGCCTAATTCATGCCAGCCCTCTTCGCGTTTCAGTGCGTTGCCGGCGCCAATAGCGTCGGCGACCTGAGGACGGACAAGAAATATCCAGAGCACCAGCATCGCGCCGGTGTTGATCGCAAACGAAACCCAGATGGCGCGTCCGCGCCACCAACGGGCAAGTTCGGCCACGGCGAGCGGGGTCGCCGCGACAAAGGCCGTGGCTGCCCAGTTCGCATTCGCACCGGCGATGAAAGACTGGACCAGGATCAGGACGAGCGACGGAAGGCCAAAGGCGGCGAGGATAAGGTCCGGCTCCGGCCGGTTCTTTTCCCGTGCAAGCCTCCATATCGCGCCGATCAGTCCCGCCATCAGAACCGGACCGAAAACACCGAACTGCCCGAACAAAAATCCCGCGGCTGAACCGATGCTGTAACGCGAGCGGCCCCAATCGGCGTTCGCCTCGGTGTGAGCAACGGTAGGAAAGCCGTGCAAAGCATTCCAGACGATGTTCGGAGCGAGCAGAAGAAGTCCGACGCCAAGGATTGCGAGCCCGCGCGTCCCGAAGACCACAGCGCGAGCGCGGCAAACAAGGAGCCCGGCAATGACCGCTCCCAGCGGGAAATAAAACATTGCATATTTGGATTCGAGGCCGAGCCCCAGCGCTACCCCGCAAAGAAGCGGCCAACGCCAGCGCATGTCCTCACAGGCGCGCAGGAAAGCATAGGTCGCCATGGCCCAGAAGAAGAGCAACGGAACGTCCGTCGAGATCAGGCCGCTCGACCACGAAACACCAGGCAATGTGAGGTAGGCGAGCGCACTCAGCAGCGACAGCCGCGCGTTCACGGCCTGGCGGGCGATCCCGAAAACAAGAAGCGCCGTCGCCCCATGAAACAGCGGTGCCGGCAGGCGAAGGGCCCATTCGGCATTGCCGAACAGCGCGGTCGAAACCCGGACGATCCAGGCGATCATCGGCGGCTTGGAGTAATAACCGAGGTCGGGCGCCTGCGCCCACCACCAATATTGTGCCTCGTCCGGGTAAAGATCGAGCGGCGACAGGACCAGCACCAGACACCGCACGAGCGTAACCGCAGCGACGATGCCGAGCGTCAGCCGGAACGCGAACTGCGTCTGACATTTCGGGATGGGAACGCCCGTCACGTTTTCGATGTCCCGGCCCGCGGCCTTGTCACGCGATAAAGCGTGATGTGCTGGGCACGGCCGGTCGAATAGTCGAGCCCCGACACATGCCCCAGCGCGATGACTGCGTCGCCCCGGCGCCGGAGGTCGGACAGGAACAGGCGCGCGACACGATTTTCCACCAGCGCGAGTCCCGTTTCTTCCGCAGCTTCGCCTGCCTCGCCTGCCGGCTCGACGCGGGTGTTCGACCCGAGAAGGAACACAAGACTCGGCTCCACATATCCATCCAGCACCACTGGCGTGTGTTCGGGGCCGCGCTCCGCGGCGACGAGCTCCGCCGCGCGTGAGCTGAGCCATATGGCATGAAGTTGCGGAGCCACCTTCCAGGCAAGCAGTATATTGAACAGCAGCGCGCTGATCATTCCAGCTCCGGCAGCCGATAGCGGCCGGCGCTGAAAGAGCAGGAAAATGGCTGCGCAACCGGCAACAAATATTGCTGCCGTGCCGACCAGCAGAAGCGGGTCAGCGGCGCCGCCAAGACGTTCCGGCAGCACGACGCCAGCGGCCGTGAGGGCAATCAGCGCGATTGCGAACTGGACGCCCGCGGCATAGCGAAGAACGCGAGACCAACGTCCTTCTCCTTCGGCATGCGCGCCGGTCGCCCACAGCGCCGCAAGCAGTGCGAGCGCCGGATAGGCCGGAAGAATGTAATGTGGAAGTTTGGTCGGCACGAGTTCGAACAGCAGCCAGACGGCCCCGCTCCAGGCGAGGAGAAATCTGATCGCGGGATTTTTGCGGCCGCGGATCGCGTGGCCGATTGCGGGCAAAAGAAGCAGCGTCGCCGGCCAGAACGTGAAGCTCGCCAATGCCAGATAATAACCCGGGGGCGCACCATGTGATTCCTCGCCGCCAAAAATCTTCGCAGCGAAGTCGTGTCCGAGCGACTGCTGATAAAAGGCGCCGTGGCTTGCCAGGGCGATGGCGCTCGCCCAGGGCGCAACGAGTGCCAGGGCGAGCGCGGCGCCGACGACAGGCCTTGTACCCCGCAACCAGCGCCAATCGCGGTCCCAAAGCGAAACCGCGAAAGCGGTCGCGCCGACGACGATGAGAATAACGGGGCCCTTGATCAGAATTCCGGCGCCCATCGCCGCCCACCCGGCAAGAATGAATATCCGCGACGAGCGGGCGTGTCCGCGCGCCGCGAGATACACGCGCATCAGTGCGGCCTGCGCCGCGATCACTGTGGCCAGTAAAGCCGCGTCGGTCGTGGCAATCGTGCTTTCAATCGACAGAAGCAACGTCGTCCCAAGCAACAGCGACGCCAGCAATGCTGTCGCGGGCGGGGCAATGCTGCGCGCCAGCGTATAAAGAAAAAGCAGCGAAAGGAATCCGCCGAGCAGCGAGGGCAGACGGTACACCCAAATCCGGCCACGGTAGGCCGGACCCCAAAGCTCCGCGGAGGTTGCCTGAAGCCAGTAGATTCCCGCCGGCTTGTTGTAGCGGGGCGTATTGGCGAAGCGGATATCCACATAATTTCCGGTCTCGACCATCTGTCGCGAAGCCTCGGCAAAGCGGCTCTCGTCGCGGTCGGTCGCCGGCAGAAGAATCACGCCGGAGATCCAGCCGAACAGCGCGACGAACAGGATGACGAGAACGGGTCGTCGCGCGGCCTGTTCGAGCCACGAGCCGGCAGGTCCGGTAAGCGCCAGGGTTCTGTCAGCCATCAAACCGGAGGACCGCGTTTGGCGACAAGCGCGGCCGAAGGAGCCTCTTCCGCAGGTCTGTTTTCATGGACCCAGCACCGGTATAAGGCGTGCGCCTGGCCCCAACCGCCGCAACCTGTCCAGCCTGCATGAACGAGGACTCTGCGCGAGGCGGTGTACACTCTATTCTATGGCTGCTTCGAACGGAACCTTTTGCATGACGATTGCCCTGTCCGTAGTCGTGCCGGTCAAGGACGAGTCCGAGAATGTCGTTCCCCTGGCGCTGGAGATTGCCGCGTCTGTGGGCCAGGACAGTTCGGTCGAAATCATTTTTGTGGACGACGGATCGGGCGACGACACCCTCGCCCAGCTGCAAAAAGCCAAGCTCGACATGCCGAGGCTGCGCGTGCTCCGCCACAGCGGCAATGGCGGCCAGAGCCGGGCGCTGCGGACCGGCATTCGGGCGGCGCGAGCAGGCATCGTGGTGACGCTCGACGGGGACGGACAGAACGATCCGGCCGATATTCCCAAAGTGCTCGCGCCCTTTCACGCCGCTGCCGGGACCGCACATATCGGAATGGTGTCCGGTGTCCGTGTGCGGCGGCGCGACAATATCGCCAAGCGGATCGCGTCGGCGCTGGCCAATCGTTTCCGCCGCTGGATGCTCGATGATGGGGCGGTGGATGTGGGTTGCGGGTTGAAGGCGTTTCGCCGTGACGCCTATCTCGCCTTGCCCTATTTCGATCACATGCATCGCTACCTCGCCGCGCTGATGTTGCGCGAAGGTTATGAGGTGCGGTTCGTCGATGTCGGCCATCGCCCGCGCCTGCAAGGCCGCTCGAAATATGGCGTCTGGGACCGTTTCATCGTCGGCGTGCAGGACATTCGTGGCGTATTGTGGCTGAAGAACCGTTACCGCGCGGGGGTCGAAGCTACCGAGTTGTAGGAAGGCTTCGGGATATCCGGTTGCGGCGGTTCGCGAATTGGAAAGCAGGTTTTTGAATGTCATCACATCACTGGCTCACGACGGATCACATCTGGCTCGCAATCGGTTTTGCCGGCCAGGCGCTGTTCGCCTCGCGCTTCTTCATCCAGTGGCTCAAGAGCGAATTGGAGGGGCGCAGTGTAATTCCGGTGGCTTTCTGGTATTTCAGTGTTGGCGGGGGAGTCGTGCTCCTTGCCTACGCCATTTACAAACAGGATCCGGTCTTCGTCCTCGGCCAGGCGAGCGGCCTCATCGTGTACAGTCGCAATCTCTACCTCATCTTCCGCGAGCGCAGCCTGCTGCGCAGCGCCGATGCCCACACCGGCTCGCGCGCCTAGGTAAACCCTGTGCGAGACGGCTTGCGGATTCCCCTGTCACCCGCCACTCTGCCGCGCCTTTCGGGATAGAAGACCATGTTCCGCGTCTTTCCGGTGCTGCTCATCGTCGTTGCGGTCTACAGCGTGATCGCCCTGGCGCATGGGTTGGTCAGCAACGATGCCATGGAGGCATTTCTGACGAATGAGCGCGTCACCTTCCATATGTTCTCAGGCGACACGTGGCATTTCAGCCTTGGCGATCTGCTCGTCACGCTCGGTTTCGTCTGCCTGTTCATCGAGATCGTGAAATCCACCCGGACGACCAGCCGCGCCCTCGTCAATCACGGCCTGTCGGTGCTGGTTTTCGTCATCGCCATCGTGGAATTCATCGTGGTGCGGGGTTTTTCGACCTCGGTCTTCTTTTTCATCATGGTCATGACCGCCTTCGACGTGATCGCCGGCTACACCATCTCGGTCGTGGCAGCCGAGCACGATTTGGGCGTCGGCCGCGCGGGAACCGACCCGCGCTGAATATTGCCCCGCGCGAACAAGCCGCTATATTCCGCGCCCCGCCGGGGCTTCACCCCGGCGCCCTGCGGACAGGTGGCCGAGCGGTTGAAGGCGCACGCCTGGAAAGTGTGTAGACGGTGATGAGCCGTCTCGAGGGTTCGAATCCCTCCCTGTCCGCCAGCTGCTTCAGAAAGAAAACAGGGTGTCATACCGTGCCGTGGGCTGACCAGCCCCGACGCATCAGTGATTTGGCGAACTCGTCACCGTGCAATGGCGGGATGACATTTGTGGCTTGCTTAGGAGATCGGGTTCGGGTTAGCTTGCCGTTTATGGTCTGCTAGGGGGCATGCAGTAGAACCGTTCGGCCGATCGACTGACGCCGATTTATCGCCATGCCTAGTTTTTAACTCGAGGGAAGATCTCTAATGAACAACATCACGAAGACTCTGCTCGGTGGAGCGGCGCTCTGCGCGCTTGCAACCGCTCCTGCCATCGCAGGGAACATTCCCGCATTCCACGTTCAGGCGCTGCATGCCGGTCACGCGGTCAACAAGACCAAAATCTACCAGCCTGGCCGCACGCACCTGACCTACACGTTCAGCGTTGGCACATACGTTCCGGCGTCGGACCTGGGCACAGCGGTGAACCTGATCTACACGTACTACAAGTGGAACAGCAGCGACAATCTGTGCACCCAGCCGAAGATGAAAATCAAGGCTCCGAAGAAGACCCAGTACGCGAAGCTCGGCCATAGCACCGAGACATATTCGGAAGGTTGCGGCTCGCCGACCGTGTTCTATGGCGACACCTACGACCTCACGAATTCGAAGGGCGAAGGCAATCAAGACAGCTTCCAATCGGACCTGATCGGCAAGTTCAAGAATGGCTCCACGAAGTACCTCGGAAATCTGTACCTGGACGTCACCGTCTCCATCGGTCGCTAATTCGCGACTGATTTTCTGAGCAATGCAGTGTCGGCGGCCCCAAGCCGCCGACATTTTTTTATCCTGTCGAAGTCTCAACCCGAAGATCCGTCCAAGGGCGCGGACGGACGTCACGTTCCCCGGTCGAATCCGGAGGCAAAGCCTCTGCCCGCCGGAAGAAAAACAGCCCGGAGCCTGGCCGGCGATTGACGGCCGGCCTTGCCAAGCCCGACAATTCTCCGCAATACCATGCGCGCAGGCGCGGTCCTGACCGGCATGCGGCAGGGTATGGCTGTAACCCGAAAACCGGCTTCCGTGTTCGCGGGTGGGGCCCCCACCCCGAGCCCATCCGACGGAGACGAAGAGACGTGACGAAGCAGATGCCGCCACCGGCAATGACCAAACCATTCGCCGTGATGCGGGCGCAGCCCAGCCCCGGCGGCCAGCCCTACACTGAGGTTGATCTGCTGGATCCGTTTCGCCGCGCGCGCGGCCTGCCGCTGCGCCCCTTGGCTTCGGAATCCGTCGTGCCGATCAAGAAAACACCGGAAGGCTGGAATACGGTTCAGGACGCGTCGCCTTCGGAACCCGCCCCGGCGGTCAAGAAAACGCGGGAAGAAATCGCCCATCTGTATGAGGTCGGGCGCACCAGCGCCGCCATGAGCTTCCACGAACTGGCGCTGGAGACCATGCAGGACGTGACACGCCTGGCGCCCGACCACGCCGCCGCCTGGCGCGATTACGCGGACTTGCTGCGGCTGGCTGGAAAGGACAAGGAGGCCGCCGAAGCCGACGCGCGCGCCGCCGAGGCACCGGCGGACGCATGGCCGGTGGCGATTGGGGAGCGGGCCGCCGACAAGCTGGAACGTCTTGACCAGAAAATCCGCAGACGCGTGGAAAAACTTCCCGGCGAGCAGCGCCTGACCTGGCTGCGCGAGCATCTGTTCGCCAATCCGCTGGATGTCGCCGCCATGCGTTACCTGTCAGACCAGGAGGACCAGGCGCGGGACCTGCATACCGCCGAGACATTGCTGGAACGCGCGCTGGAGCTGTCCCCTGATTACCTGGATGTGCGCGGCGATTACGCGCGGCTGCTGACGAAGAAGCGCGACCAGCCCAGCGCCTATCGGGAGACCGCGATCCTGTTGGCCGCCGAGCCCGCCAGCTTTGGTTTCCGCCTGATGCGCGCGGACGCCGCGGTCTATCTGGAACGGTTTGACGAGGCCGTCGCGCTGTATGAAGCCCTTCTGAAGGAAGACCCGCAGCATCTGGGCGCTCTGAACTCGTATGGTGCGCTGATGAAAACCCTGGGCCGGCGCGAGGCGGCGGAGCGTATCTTCCGCACCATGCTGCGCATCAGGCCGAACAACGGCCACGGCTATCTTGGACTGTCGGATTTGCGGTCAGATCGTCTGGACGAAGTCGACGTCGCCGACATGATGCAACATCTGGCGGCTGGCATTCCCGAACTCACCAGCCGGAAATGCATGGCCTATGCGCTGGCACAGACGCTGGAGCGGATGAAGGAATACGAAGGCGCGTTCGAGGCCTACGCCTTTGCCGCCAAGGTCTGCAAGGAGGAGGTGGAGAACACCGAACACGCGCACGATCCCGAAAAGTTTGAGGAGCGCATAGCCCGCATGCGGCGCACCTATTCCGCGAGCGTGATGAGCACGCGCATGGAAGATCCGCCGGCCAATCCCCCGACCACGCCGATTTTCGTACTGGGTATGCCGCGCGCCGGCTCCACGCTTGTGGAGCAGATTCTCGCCAGTCACCCCGAGGTTGAGGGCACTCGGGAATTGCCGTCGGTCGGGTCGGTGACTAAGCGCATCGCCACCAGCCGCCTGCTTGTCGGCCCTGATATGTATCCGGAGCGCGTACCCGACTACAGCCGCGAAGAACTGCACGCGCTGGGCGAGGAGGTTCTGCGCAACATTGCAGTGTTCCGCCACACCACGCTGCCCTACGTGATCGACAAGCGGCCGTGGAACTGGATTGATATTCCGTTCCTGGCGCTCACTCTGCCGCAATCGAGATTCATCGACATCCGGCGCGCGCCGATGGCC
Source organism: Rhizomicrobium sp. (assembly GCA_036272695.1). Taxonomy (GTDB): domain Bacteria; phylum Pseudomonadota; class Alphaproteobacteria; order Micropepsales; family Micropepsaceae; genus Rhizomicrobium. The sequence continues at coordinate 36,573 of DATAYG010000061.1, forward strand.
GCCGGTTTCGCCATGTTCAAGCAGCTGCTGCCGTTCGATGCCGCCTTCACCTACGATCTGACGCATCTGGGCCGCTACTACCGCAACTATGTTGCCCAGATGGACTATTTCAATACCATCATGTCGGGGCGTGTGCTGCACGTCCGTTATGAAGACCTGGTCGCCAATACCGAGACGGAAATCCGCCGCATGCTGGACTATTGCGGTCTGCCCTTCGATGAACGCTGCCTGCGCTTCTGGGAAACCGACCGCGCCGTGCTGACGCCCTCGGCGGAACAGGTGCGCAAGCCGATTTACAGCGGCGCGGTGGAACAGTGGAAGAACTTTGAACCCTGGCTTGGCCCGCTGAAGGAATCGCTCGGTGATCTTGCAAACATGTAGCAGCGTTCTTGCGCTGTTGTTGTTCGCCGCGGCCGCGCCGGCAACTTCCCCGCCGGCCGCCGCCACGCCAACGAGCACCGGGCCAGCCGAACCGGCATCGGGCACCGCGGCTCCCGATGCTGCGCGCCCCCGTGCTTCCGCACCCGGCAAACCGGGCGCCCCCGAAGACGACAATGACCCCGATTTCCCGCCCTTGAAGCCGGGCGAGTCGCTTCATCTGCTCGGTTTTTCGCTGTCCGGATCGAAGCACATTGACGCGGCTGCGCTGGTCGCGCTCTTGCCGGAGCGCAAAGGCGACCCGATTACCGGCGCGCAGATCAAGGCCGACACCGACAAGATCAAGAAGGCGCTGACCGCGCAGCACGTTCATTTCGCCGAGGTCACGACCGGCCTTGTGCAACGCCAGGGGCCTAACCACGACGTCTGGGTCATTTGGGATATCCAGCACATCGATGCGTTCAGCCGGCTTCCGTATCAGGGCTATTGGAAGTTTGGCGGCCAGACATTCTCGGGCAACAAGGCGCTCACCAACGAACAACTGGAAAAGGCCATCGGCCTGAAGCCGGACGAACGCGTCCGCGAGGGGGCCATAAGCGACGCCCGCACCGGCATGGAACAGGCGTACGACAAGATATTTCCTGGCCAGAAAGTGAAAATCGGCGGCAAGCTGAAGCTGACGCTGAAGCCCGCTCGGGTAGCCAACTTTGAGTGGCAGATTACCGAGCCCGGCCAAGTAACACATTGATACCAGATTGCGGATGTAGTGGAGCATTGTGAGGCTGCCTCTGGCATGCAGAGGCACAGCCGCTGCCAGCCGGGGGGCGAACTCCGCCGCGGGGAAATAACTCCACAGGGAGTGAGAGAACAGTGACCGAACAGACGAACCCGGGCGTCAGTCCGTACATACGCACCGATCTGATCCAGTTGGTGCGCGCCGCGCGGACGGCGACACCCGCCGCGCAATCCGAGACGGCAAACCCCAGAACGCCCGCCGAAATCGCGCTTATTTACGAGCGCGGCCGCACCAGCATGGCCATGGGTTATTACCGGAACGCGCTCCGCATCATGCGAAATGTAACGCGTCTGGCCCCCGACCACGCCAATGCCTGGCGGGACTACGCCGCGCTGCTGCGCCACGCCGCCCGCGACCTGGAGGCCGCGGAGGCCGAAGCGCGCGCTGCCGCCGCGCCCGCCGATGCGTGGCCAACCGCGCGGGGCGAGCAGGATGCATCCCAATTGCGCCACCTGGATGAGGAACTGCAAGGGCAGCTCACCGCAATTCCTGAAGACCAGCGCGCCGGCTGGTTACGCAACAAGCTATTGGAGAATCCGTTGAATGCGGCCGCGTTACGGTATTTGGCCGACGAGGAGAAACGCGCCGGCGATAGCGTAAGGGCCGGCCACCTGCTCCTGCGCGCGCTGGAACTATCACCGGCCTATCTTGGCGCGCGGGCCGCCTATGCCGGTGTGCTGGCGGTACGGCGCGAACATATGGCGGCCTACCACGAATGTGCGCGTCTTCTGATCGCTGCGCCCGACAATTTCGAATATCGGCTGCAGCGGGCCGATTCCGCCGTAAATATCGAACGTTTTGATGAAGCAAAGCAGCTTTACGATCAGCTGCTGCAGGAAAAACCCCGGCATCTTGGGCTGCTGCGATCCTATGGGATACTGATGAAAACCCTGGGCAACCGCGACGAAGCGGCGCAAACATTCCGGACCCTGCTCACGCATTATCCGAACGCTGGCGCCGCCTATTATGGCTTGAATGAACTCCGGGCCAACCATCTGACCAGGGACGATGTCGCACAGATGATGCGACGTCTGGCCGCCGGTGTTCCGATCGACGCCAGCCGCAGGGCGATGGCCTACGCACTGGCCCAGACGCTGGAGGGCATGGGCGAGTACAAGGCGAGCTTCGAGGCTTATGAATTCGCTGCCAAAGAGAGCGGCGCAATCGTCGAAGGGACGAATCTGGCCCATGATCCCGCCACGTCCGCGCAGCGACTCGATCGCATGCGGCACGCCTTTACCGCCAGCGCGATTGCCGCGCGTGCCGCAACCCCACCCGCCAATCCCGCCACCACGCCGATCTTCGTCATGGGCATGCCGCGAGCGGGCTCCACCCTAGTCGAACAGATACTGGCCAGTCATGACCAGGTCGAAGGGACACGGGAACTTCCCGTGGTATCCGATGTCATCAGGCAAATCGCCATGAGCCGCCTGCTTGTCGCGCCGGACGTCTACCCGGACAGGGTGCTGGAATATTCACGCGCCGAGCTGGATCAATTCGGTGCGGATGTGATCGACGGCATTGCCAAATATCGGCGCGGCACGTTGCCGTATGTGATCGACAAGCGCCCGTGGAACTGGGTGGACGCGCCGTTTCTTCATCTAATTTTACCGCAGGCTAAATTCATCGAGGTTCGCCGCGCGCCGATGGCGGCCTGCTTTGCCATGTACAAGCAGATGCTGCCGCCCGATGCGGCCTTCAGCCACGATCTGACGCATCTGGGCCGGTATTACCGCGACTATGTGGACTATATGGATTATCTGGATGCCGTCATGCCCGACGCCATCCTGCGTGTTTTCTACGAAAACCTCGTCGACAACACCGAGCCGGAAATCCGTCGAATGCTGGACTATTGCGGTCTGCCCTTCGACGAACGCTGCTTGCGTTTTTGGGAAACCGACCGCGCCGTGCTGACACCCTCGGCGGAACAGGTACGCAAGCCGATTTACCGCGGCGCGTTGGAACAATGGAAGAATTTCGAACCCTGGCTTGGTGAGCTGAAGGCGGCGCTGGGGGACTTGGTATAGGAATTTCGTATGACAGGAACCTCGTTCGGGACGGTTCGCGCGCCGAGCGACGGCACCGGGGCGCCCAAGCCGGTTTCCGCGACGCCTTCGCAGCTTTACGAGCGGGCGCTCACCCTGGTCGCGATGGGCTTTCAACGAGAAGCCGTCAGGATTTTACGCGACATCACGGTGAACGCCCCTGGCCACGCGCCAGCCTGGGAAAAGCTCGCAGAGCTGCTGCGTCTCGCCGGGAAGGATAAAGAGGCGAGCGACGCGATGTGCCGCGCCGCTGGCGGTTCAGTGGCGTGGCCGGCAGCTTCGGACGGTCGTACGGCGGCAGAAATAGTCGCTGCGGAACGCGCGCTATTGGAGCACATAGGCAGGTTGGAAACGCCGCCTGAACAAGTGAAAGCATTGCGCGACTATTTGCGCGCTCATGAAATCGACGCGCCCGCCATGCGTGTGCTGGGTCGTCTCGAGCGGCAGAACGGCAATCCGATGAACGCGCGCGCCCTCTTCGAGCGGGCGCTGGTTCTGGCTCCGGATTATAACAATGCTCGCGCGGATTTCGTGGATTTGTTGTTGTCCATAGATGAGAACAAGCGCGCGGTCGCCGAAAGCGGCCTGCTGATTGCCCGGGTGCCCGCCAACATCGAATACCGGGCGCTCCACGCCAATGCTCTGTGCGCGGTGGGCGACTTTGACCCGGCCATTTCAATGATCGAGCAGGTGGTGCGCGCGAAGCCCGCCAATGCGCGCGTGCGGCGGGTCTATGCGAAAAGTCTTTACACTGCGGGTCGATGGGACGATAGCGCGCGCGAATATCGCGCCTGTCTCGCGCTGGTACCGGGCATGGCGGAAGCTTATGGCGGCCTGGCGGAACTGCGCGGCAACTATCTGACCGCAGACGACATTGTTGCGATGCGCGAACGGCTGGGCGACGGCGATCTCGACCTCGAGAGTCGCAGGACACTGCAATACGCGCTGGCCCACGCGCTGGAACGGGCGCGAGACTTTTCCGGCAGCTTTGCCGCCTATGAAGCCGGCGTGGCGTTGTCGCGGACGATCGCGGCAAATTGCGATCGAACCTGTTATCCGGCGAAGCAGGCCTATGAGCTGGCCCGGCGGCGCGCCGTGTTTGCGGCGCCTTTGCTCGCGCGCGCGGCGCCTGCGGAAAAACCTGCCCACACGCCGATTTTCGTGGTCGGCATGCCGCGCGCCGGCTCGACGCTCGTCGAACAAATTCTCGCGAGCCACAGTCTCGTCGAGGGCACCATGGAATTACCGGTGCTTGGCAATATGGTGCGGGACCTGTCGCTCAGACGATTCCTTTCGAACCCCGACGCCTATCCGGAATGTATAAGGGACCTGAACGCTTCCACACTGGCCGATTTGGGTGCTCATTACCTTGACGAGAGCAACGCCTATCGCAGGACGAACCGCCCGTACTTTGTCGACAAGCGGCCGTCGAACTGGCTGGACGCCGGGCTCATCCGCCTGATCCTGCCGCATGCAAAAATCGTGGATGTCCGGCGTGAGCCGATGGCGGCCTGTTTTGCCATGTACAAATTACAGCTGGAGATTGACTCGCAATTTCCTTATGGATTCCACAATCTTGCCCAGTGCTATACGCAATACGCCGCCATGATGGCTCACTATGAGACGGTGATGCCAGGGCATATTCATTTTCTCTCCTACGAACGCCTGGTCGAGGACACGGAAAACGAAATCCGCCGTTTGCTGAAATATTGCGGGCTGCCCTTTGAGGAAAGCTGCCTGCGGTTCTGGGAGACCGGCCGCGCTGTTGCCACGCCCAGCGGCGAGCAGGTGCGACAGCCGATCTACCGAAACGCAGTCGACCAATGGCGCAATTTCGAGCCCTGGCTTGGTCCACTAAAGGAGGCGCTGAAGGAGGCGGAAACCACGGCCGCCGGCGCGCCACAGCCGCCGGACCAGTTTTAACGCCTTGGCGGAACAGCGGGGCGAGCCTATTGACCAACCAATGCAGCGCTATTTCGGTTCCGTGACCCCGGCCCGAGACAATGATTGTGATTGTCGCATCGGAACCGGGGGTTCACCTTCACGGCGTGATTTCAAAGACGACGCCGCAACCTTCCCCGTCGGTGCAGCCCGGATCTCCGCCGGCAAACGTCGTGCCGAAGAGATTGCCCCCCTGATCCAGGACAGTACCATCGGGAAGACCGCCGTCGCTTCCGCCGGTGAAGGAATAGAGCACGGTATCGTCCCCGCCCTTGGCCGGCAGTTTGAAGACGGTGCCGAAATCGGATGCACCGCCCTCGAAGGTGGTGCCGTAAAGATAGGCGCCCTTTTTGACAACACCGGCGAACGGTTCACTGCCGTCGCTTCCGCCGGTGAAGGAATGCAGGATCGCCTCCTTGCCCTTGTGCGAGATTTTGAACACCGTGCCTTCGTCACTCGTGCCGCCGCCCAGTGTTGTGCCATAAAGGTCTTCTGCCTTGTCGAAGGTTACACTGGCGACCGGCGTGGCGCCGTCGCTCCCGCCCGCAAAGGAATGGAGCACTATTTCGGTGCCCCCTGACGTGACCTTGAACACGACGCCGAGCCCCTGCGCGCCGCCTCCTTCCGTCGTGCCGTAGAAATTACCGGCCTTGTCCATGACGAGCCCGGCGCGCGGATAGGCGCCGTCGCTTCCGCCGAACGAGTAGAGCACGGATTCGGTGCCGTGCGTGGAAACCTCGAACACGACGCCAAGTCCGTTGCCTCCGCCTTCAACCGTCGTGCCGTAAAGATTGCCGGACGCATCCATGACCAGGTTGGCAAACGGATACCCGCCATCGGTTCCGCCCGTAAACGAATGGAGCACGGTCTCCGTCCCGCCCGGCGTAAGTTTGTACACCACACCGTAGCCATACGTCCCGCCTTCTTCCGTCGTGCCGTAAAAATTGCCGGTCGCATCCGTAATCGGGCACGCCTGCGGAGAGTTGCCGTCGCTGCCGCCGGTGAAGGAATAGAGCACGGTCTCGAAGCCGGTGTTTTCCACCTCGTAAACGGTGCCGTAGCCGCCCGTGCCGCCCTCATAGGTCGCGCCGAAAAAGCGCACCTTGCCGGGGGGAACACCCTTCCCGCCCGAAATCAGGCCGCAGGGCGGATTGCCGCCGTCGTTTCCGCCGGTGAATGAATAAAGCGTCGTGTTTTGTGCATAAGCGGTGGCAATGGGGACGAAGAGGGTCAACGCCAGACCGCAACCGAAAACATATTTGCTGGAACGTGCGACAACGCGGTTCATGGGGACCCCGGAAAGTTGCTTCTTGTTGATCAAAACACAGCGCGCCGTGAGACAACGGCAATCCCACTAATAACTAGCCGGAAACATAGGCGGAGCCGTGCCTGCCGGTCAAGGCCGGGGCGGAAGCTCAGCCGGCAAGTCCCAGTTCCGCCGCGGCCCGGTCGTGCGCCGCCTGCCAGTCCCTGAAAAGCGGCTTCTGCATTAGGGATTTCCACGCGGGATCCGCGAAAACGGATTGCGGTATCAGGTGGTCGAATCGAACCTGAAACATCTCGAATTCCTTCTGCGCATAGGCCCGCTCCATCCATTGGACCGCCGAATGCGCGTCCGCCATGACCGCGAAATTGTCGGCCAGATCGACCGCCCGCAAATCGCCCTTTGGGTATTGTGCGACGAATGCCTGGTTGATTCGGCGTGCGTCACCCAGCTTTCCTTCGCCTAACGCGATGTCGAACAGGCAACCATTCGCGCCCGATTTGTCATGCGCGTTCGAAAATTGTGCGGCGATGGCGCGCGCCTTTGCGACCTGCCCCGAATGGGCAAAGGCCGTGCACAGCATCGCCTTGATATAGTCCTGGCCCGGGGCCAGAGCGAGCGCGGCCTGGGCGGCCACGGCCGCCTCGTCAAAGCGCGCAAGATGGATAAGGCCGGCCGTCATGTTGAGGTGATGGACGACAGGCAGCGGATCGAGCACCGTGGCGATCTGGATCGTTTCGAGCGCCTGGTCGGGAAAGCCCAGAGCCTGATAATAACGAAACATTTCGAGCAGGACGGCGCTGCTGTGCGGGCTGATGGCGCGCATCCGCTTTACATTGGCCGTCGCCGCTTGCCAGTCCTGCCGGTGCAGCGCGAGATCTGCCTGCGCTCCGAGAGCATCGATATTGTTTGGATCGAGCGCGAGCGCGCGTGCGAGTGCGGTTTCCGCTTCCGGCATGAGTTCTTTCTGCTCCGGATGATCCTCGGCGTGGTTGATCAGCGCGCGTCCGAGCGCCGCGAAGCCCGCCGCGAAATCCGGCTGCGCAGCTGTTACTTCCCGGAACAGCGCTACCGCCTTCGTGACACCCGCCTCGTCGCGAGGCCCGAGATCGTGCTGTCCTTCGAGATATTTGCGATAGACGTCGGGATCGATCGAAGCGGGCCTGCCGGCGAGCGCCCGCGGGGCGGGCAGGATCTGGTGGGTGATCGCGGCCGTGATCGCGCGAGCAATGTCGTCCTCGAGTGTGAGCATGCCGGTCATCTGGCGATCATAGGTCGCGGCCCAGATGCGGAAACCATCGGTCGCGTTGATCAGCTGCGCCGATATCCGGATTTGCTGCCCGTCCTCGCGAATGCTGCCCTCGAGCACCGAATGGACCGAGAGCACGTGGCCAATCTGCTTGACGTCCGTGTTCTTGCCTTTGAAGGCGAACGACGACGTTCGCGCCGCCACGCGCAAAGCGGCGACGTTCGAAAGCTCGTCCAGCAGCTCTTCCGAGATGCCGTCGGAAATGATTTCCCGCGCCGGATTTCCGCTCATGTTCACGAAGGGCAGCACGGCCACAGAGTTCGCGGATATGGCCGGAGATTTCGGGCGCGATTGCCAGAAAGAAGACCGTCCTAATATTGCGGCGGCAGCTCCAAGCACCAAAATGGCTGCGATCGCGACGGGCCAGTAGGAGCGCGCGAACCGGCCCTTTTTTTCGGGAGGCCCAATTGCCGCGGCCGGGCTCGCGGGCGAAGGTCGCAACGGTTCGGCTGGTGAAGTTGGAACAGCGTCCAGCGCCGAACCCGCATTTTCCGCAGTCGTGAGTGAAGCGGTTTCCGCGACTTTGAGGCGATAACCGACGCGGGACAGGGTCTCGATCGAGAAGGCGTTGCCGCTGGCCTCGGCGGCTTTGCGCAGCCGGCTGATACAGCGATTGATCGCCTCGTCGCCGACGATCACCCCATCCCAGCAGCTCTCGATCAGATCATCGCGCGAGACGACCTTGCCCTTGGCGCGGGCCAAAGCCACCAGCACCTGCATCACGCGCCGGTCGATGGTTTCCCGCCAGCCTTCGCCGGCAAGTTCCCGCAGCGACGGTCGCACCTCGATCCTGCCCAGTGCGAAATCCGGCTCATGCGCGAGTTCCACGCGCGCGATCGCACCGGCGCGGGCGAACCGGTCGTTCATGGCTGACCCGTTTGCTTGTCAGTGTTTTGCAAGGGACCCGCCCAGCTCGACTGCCTGACGCCAATGCTAGTCCAGGAGTTCTCCTTTCGCCACACGGCCCGCACGAGCAGACGCCGGGCAAGCGATACGCCTTCGACAAATCCCGGGCTGTCAACCGGCTGCCATGAGCAGCGCAACGTCTGCCGCGCGTTTGGCGAAAAACGTGTGCAGCGTGGCGACGACCTGCGAGCCTTCGCCGACCGCGGCAGCGACGCGCTTGACCGATCCCGCGCGTACATCGCCGACCGCGAAGACGCCCTGCCGGTTCGTCTGAAACGGCAGCCGGCCGTTGCCGTCGAAAGCATCGGCACAAACAAAGCCCTTGGGGTCGACCTTGATGCCCGATTCCGCGAGCCACGTCGTATTCGGTGCGGCGCCGATAAACAGAAACAAATGCCGGATGGGGCGAACCATTTCCTTGCCCGTCGCGCGGTTGGTCCAGCGCACTTGTTCCAGGATTCCGTTTGCGCCCTCGAGCGCGGTCACGTCGGTCTGCGTCAGTACTTCGATATTTGGTTGGGCGGCAATGCGCTCGCAGAGATAGCGCGACATGGTGGCGTCGAGCCCCTTGCCGCGCACGATCATCCAGACTTTCCGCGCATTGCTGGCAAGATAGACTGCCGCCTGCCCGGCCGAATTGCCGGCTCCGACGAGCGCCACCTCCTCGCCGCCGCAGAGCCGCGCTTCGATCGGCGACGCCCAGTAATGGACATGGCTGCCTTCGTAATCACCAAGGTTCGAAACATCGAGCTTGCGATATTCCGCGCCGCTGGCCACGACGATCGCGCGCGAGCGCACCAGATCGCCGCCCTTGAGGCGAAGGCGGAACGCATCGCCGCCGCAGGCGAGATTTTGCACTTCCTCCGGAATCCCCATTTCGGCGCCGAATTTCTGCGCCTGATTGTAGGCGCGCGCCATCAGCGCCATGCCGGTAATGCCGGTGGGAAAGCCCAGGTAATTTTCGATGCGCGCCGA
>DATAYG010000062.1:0-2577 GCA_036272695.1 Rhizomicrobium sp.
CAGATTGTCGAGGCCGAGCTATTCGGCATTATGGCCATTCAGGATGACACCTTGAAGCTGGAACGCATCGTTGCGTGGTGTCTCGCTTACCCGGATGAGATCCCATTTGCGCTGCGTTTCTTTCGAAAGCGCCTGCCTCCGGCTGAACACCTGCCTTTCGGCTCGAGCCCGGACCAGACTTAATACACAACCCCATAAACAACCCCGCATCGCCGTGTTGTAATGTCGCGGTATGGACCGGCGCGATTTCTTGAATTCCACCTTGCTGGCCAGCGGTAGCGTTTTGCTGAGCGGGGTTACACCCCTGAGTCTTCTGGCCGAGCCGGATTGGAACGGATTTAGCGGCGTCGGCGATTACGCAGCGTCAAACGGCAACACCTACGAAGTGATGACGGCTGGACACGCCATTCGAGACCGCCTGCTGGAGCACAAACACCCGGAAATCCTAGATACTGGCGAAAGTTTCGACTGCATTGTGGTGGGCGGCGGCATAAGTGGCCTCTCCGCGGCGCTTTTTTTCGCGCGCGGCCATCGCGGCAAAAACTGCCTGGTCCTGGATAATCACCCGATCTTCGGTGGCGAAGCGAAGCGCAACGAGTTCGAGGTAGACGGCAAACATCTCATGGTCCATCAGGGATCCGCCGCATGCTTCCCGCCGCTACGAACGGATTTCCTCGCGAGCTTCTACGATTCGATTGGCATCGATTGGAAGCGGTTCCAATACCAAGAAGGCGCCGGCGCAGCTCAGGCCTTGCAGGTCGAGACGGCGCCTTACGGAACTGGCGGTCCTACTTCGGGCTTCTACTTTGGAGCGAAGTTTGGACATCCCGAAGGTGTATGGGTCCGCGATCCTTGGGGCACTCGTCTCGCCGGAGCTCCCATTTCGGAATCGGCCAAACGGGAGCTGCTCGGGATGCGCGAAGCTGATCGCAAGCCGTTCTCGACTCACCGCTATCAGCCGAAGGAACACGGCGATGCGGCCTCGCGACATCTCGATAGCGTTACCTTGGAGCAGCACCTGATGGACAGCTATGGTCTCAGCCGCGAGACCGTGCGCACCTATCTTTCGCCTATTTCGGGTGGCGGCTCCGGGCTCGGCGCCGATGCTCTTTCGGCTTACTGCGAGTACGCCGCCGACGTGCTGCTGCCTTGGGACTACGAACAAGGCGCGCAAATGTTCCCGGGTGGCAACACGGGCGTGGCCAGGCACATCCTCAAGCAACTTATTCCAGCCGCCATCTCGGGCGACGATTCCATGCCCGGCATCTGCCGCGGAGCCGTGAATTTTACAGCACTGGATGGAGTCGGTAGCGCGACGCGGGTCCGCCTGAACGCTACGGTCGTTTCTGTAAAGCATGCCGGCGACCCGGCCCGAGCAGAGGTTGTGGAGGTTGTCTATGAAGCGGGTAAGAAGCTGTACCGGGTCCGCGCTCGCGCTGTGATCATGGCGGGCGGGAGTTGGACCAGCAAGCACGTTCTGCAAGACCTGCCTGCCACTTGTCGCGAGGCGTATGCTCAGTTCCACCGCTCGCCATGCCTGATGGCGAATGTCGCGGTACGCAACTGGCGCTTTCTGAACAGGCTCGGGCTTACTGAGTGTCAGTGGTTCGAGGGAATTGGGAACTCCATGACCCTGCGAAAGGTGGCCACCTTCGGCACCGACCCAGCGACCATCGATCCGAATCTGCCGACTGTGCTGACATTGAAGATTTTGTTTTCCAAGCCAGGTCTGCCGATCGAGGAACAGACGATCCGCGGGCGCACCGAGCTATTGAACACGTCCTTTCGCACCTATGAAAGCAGCATCCGCGATCAGTTCACGACACTGTTCGCCAAAGCCGGCTTCGACGCGGAGCGCGACATAGCCGGCATTGTTCTGAATCGTTGGGGACACGCCTATTTAAGCCCGCAGCCGGGTTTTTTCTTCGGTACTGGCGGAAATTTGGGACCGGGAGACGTGTTGCGGCGCACTCCTTACGGCCGTATTGCTTTTGCCAACTCGGATCTGTCCGGGATCATGGACCATCGCATGTCCATTCTCGAAGCACGCCGCGCAGTCAGTCAGATCCCTGCGTAAAGCGCGCTATTAGATTTCGGCTGCGCCGTCCAAGCTGCGCCACAGGTACCATGTTGCAACCGAGCAGTAGGGCTGCCACTTCCGCGCGATTTCTGCGAGTTCGGTTGGTTTCGGTAGAGTTTCCAAGCCATAGGCCTTCCGGACAGCGTTTCGGATGCCGAGGTCGCCAAGCGGTAAGACGTTTGGCCGCTGCAACGCAAAAATAAGAAACATCTGAACCGTCCAGATGCCGATTCCACGCACTTGCGAAAGCAGAGAGATGATCTCCTCGTCCGTCATAGTGGGGAGTTTACGGAACGAAATCTTACGGCTTGCAACGTGCTGAGCAAGGTCCGTGAGCGCGGCCATTTTCTGGCGCGAGAGCCCGCAGGCACGGAGCTGGTCTTCCGTGAGGCGGAGAAACGCCGCCGCCGTGAATCGCCGGCCGCTCGCTTGGCGCAGCCGCTGAAAGATGGTTCCGGCGGCCTTGCCGCTGAGTTGCTGGAACGTAATAGAGCGGG
>DATAYG010000063.1:0-1847 GCA_036272695.1 Rhizomicrobium sp.
CAGGAGCAGATAGGTGGCCCCATCCAGAACGATGAAGCCCATCCAGAATACGACGAACACCAGGGTAAACATGCCCGCCGTCGTGATTCCGGCGACCCCCGGCGACGGGTGCTCCAGCACCTTCTTCATCTTGAAGACCAGCAAAAGAAGAGCCGCCATCACGGCTCCCGTAATCACCAGGGCCATGCTGCGCCCCGGAAGCGTTTCCGCGGCCAGCACGCCCGCGATGCTGCCTAGCGTGGCCGGAATGGCCATCTTGAGGCCGGGCCGCCAATCTACGTCCGCCTTCGCCTGGAAGGTGCGCAAAGCCATCAGCGAACCAAAAAGCACGGTTAGCCGGTTGGTCGCATTGGCATCCAAGGGCGACAGCCCGAACATCAGCAGCACCGGGAGCGAGATCGCCGACCCCGAAGAGGCAAGTGTATTCACCAGCCCGCAACCCAAACCGGCAAGCAGCAGGATCAAGCCATAGAAAAGGTGTTCAAAGGTCGCATGCATGCCGCAAGTCTATTTCCTGTGCGGCGGATTTCCTCAAAGATTTACATCACTTTGCAGCTGTTTCGGTGGCCGCTCCTCTGGGGCTCACCACCGCGCTGCCCATCCATGCCGTCTTGCCGCGCAGCCAATCGGGATCTTTGAACTCCCAGCCCACCCGTGGCTGCGCCGGGTCCCCATGCACGGTGCCGCTTGCAATGCGCGTCTTGCGCCCGGCAATTACCTCGAATTTGGAGGGCGCTCCGCCGGCATTCGCGCCCGGGGTAAATGAAATCGTCAATCCTTGATTGGCGTCCGCATCCGCCGCCGAGTAGTGCAGCTTTTCGATCGACCACGCTCCATTGGTCCAGGTCGCTTCGATCGCAGTTGTCCTGCCCGGCAGATGGTCGTCCGTCTCGAGAATCGTTGCATGGTCGCCGTTCATTGCCTTCACCCGCAGGCTACAGCCCAAACCGTCCTCCGATTTCAGTTTCCATTCCGCGCCGGCGGCCAGAGTTTGTGGCCCACTGATCGTCGTCCAGTGCTGTCCGGAGCCGGCAAAGACGGCGATGTCGACGTTCTCTGAGAATGCGCCATGAAACGCGATAAAGTAGGGCGGCTGGCTGATCTCGCTCCACACGTCGGCGGTGCTGACTGTGTTGCCGATTTTCAGCGCCGAACCTTCGCCGGCGACCGCCGAACGTCCGCGATACATCAGCACCGGTGGGTCAACGCCGGCAGGCGAGATTCCTCCGCCGCGCTCGCTCATGTCAGAACCCTGAATCCACTGCCACGACACCGGCTGGCCCGCGTGATCGACGAACCGCAATAAATAAGTGGGCCTACCGCCATTGGTCGAGCGGTCGAACTGCATATTGGTAAGGTAGGCGTCAGCGCCCGAGCGCTTGTTAATATCCACCATCTGCTGTTGGTTCGAATAGTGCACTCGCTTGCCCGTGCCGCGCTCGGTAAGCACCGCTTCATACAGTGGCGTCGTGCCGCTGCCTGGGTCTATATAAAGTTCAATCATCGTATAGGGCAGTTCCGGGCCGATCCATTGCACGAACTGCTGCGGCCAATGCCGGTAGATGATCTGTTCAGGCGCGATGGGAGGCGCAAGTACAGGCTCTGCGGCTTGTGCGGCCATCGTGACCGCACCGGCGAGAAGAAGAGAAGAGGTAAGAGATTTAAACATAGCTTTCCTTTCAGAAGGTGTAACGGATGCCGAATTCCACTTGCCGTGCAGCCTCCGCGGCCAATGGCTGAGTAAACGTAGTCGAACCGACCACATTGCCTACGGTCGTCACGTTGGTGTGGTTGAGCAGGTTAGCCGAACGCGCATTCAGCGTGATGCTCTGATGCCGGTCGGCAGC
>DATAYG010000064.1:0-2247 GCA_036272695.1 Rhizomicrobium sp.
AGCGCCGCCTCGACCTCCTGGTCGCCCCCGACGAGCTGGCGCGCCGCCCGGTCGCCCCGCCGCCGCTTCCCGAGCGCGGCTACGCCCTTCTCTATCGCCGCGAAATCCTGCAGGCCGACCGCGGCTGCGACTTCAACTTCCTGCGCAAGCACCCGCTTGCCGGAGATGAAGAACACCGCTTCAACGGAGTCCGTTAACCGCTTCGACCTTCGGCTTGAGCCAGTGTGGTACCGCGAAATGCACTTCCGTTCCGGCTGATTCTGATACAGTTTACGCGGCAGTTTCTTTGATCGAAGCCGCATCAGTTCCGAAGTTATTATTTCGGCGATTGGGCTCACTTCTACGAAGAGCGTTACAATAAGTCTTTGCGAGTTGGTTTCCGACCCGTCGCATATCATCTTCAAGGAGAGTGATTTTTCCCTGCCAGGTTATTCTTCGACCGTCGATTTCCGCACATTTAAAACTAAACCCGGCCAGCACGCGTTCGGCCCCAATGCGTACATTAAAAGGTGAAACTTTTCGCGCATCGCCGTGTGCAGTGGCGTCGCGCAAATTAATCAGAAACCGACGGACCGTATGCGATTCAAACTTCTCGGGTGCCGGCACTTTGACGGTGTATGAGCCTATGCGCTCTATGCGAGCCACCGGCGCAACGTTGATGCCCCATGGATGATCCCCGATTGCAGCTAGTGAAAGGGCCTCGAGGAGCTTGTGTGCGCTCCGGTCGCCCGGAGTATTGATCTCGTTGGCAGGAATTCGGACGTGTTGCATTACCCAACAGATGATTGTCATGAATAATGCATAGGTCTGGGTCACATTATACTTTTCATGCGGAGGCTCATCCAGCATGCGCCTCAAACGAGCGACAACAGCCCATTCCACATGATCATCCGTGATCTGTGTCATGCTGCTGAATCCGCTCTTGCCATCTTTTCCGGCCCTGATATGTCAAGGGTGGCGACTCGGATCGCGCGGCTCACTACTTTCTTCGACATCGGGAGGAGCTCCCTCAGAACGGCCGTTTCGAGCTTGTGCAGATTAATATTGCGATCCAACGCCTCAGGAACCGCCATAGCGTCGCGGTGCCGGTCGACCGATCGGTATTACAAGCAGCTGTGCCGAAATAGTATTGATAAAATTGAGCAATAATTCTCCGCGTCCTAACAACAAGGGCCGCATATATCCACATCCTCGTTTGCTACCGGCACGAGCTGTCGGCTAGGAAATTCGCGAATGGGGCATCATTTGGTGCTAACTATCTTGCGGTTTCCTTAACGCGATCTGTCTCCTCTCGGCAAGCACCCCGCAAGCTTCCCCGAGATAGATAGCGAGGCATTGAGATTGTGAACTCGCAAGGTATCCGCCTGCAGTCCTCTTGCGCGGAAGTGATCTGCGCATCCACGCCTTTGCGCGGGCGCTCGAAGGCGTGGATGGCCAAGCCCGGCCAAGACGAAGTTAGCCGGCCCGCTTCCGCGGGAGGGTGACGATAACGGCAGAAGACACCTTTCTGCTCAAAGCCAGTTGCCGCGGAGGCGTCCGTCTCTGTCGCTACAGCAACGCTAAAATTGCCACATTCGCATCGTACTCTGTGCCCCAAACCGGCGCTCGGGAGAGGGTGCCATCATCACGAGGGAAAAGTCGATGCCTGTAGATTCCGTGCAAGAACAGGTGAGCCGCGAAGCTGACGGCCGGTTCCGCAAGGGCCGGTCGGGCAATCCAAAGGGGCGGCCCATGGGGGTGCGCAACAAGGCGACGGAAGCGGCCGAGCTGGTGCTCGACGGCGAAGCCGAGGCGCTGACCAGACGGGCCGTCGAGCTTGCGCTCGAAGGTGAGGCTTCGGCGCTGCGGCTCTGCCTCGAGCGCATCATTCCGCCGCGCCGCGAGCGGCCGGTCAAACTCGCCGTGCCGTCGGTGCGCGGCACAGCCGATCTCGCCGGCACGATGGCGGCGATCACGACCGCGGCTACTGAGGGGACGATCACGCCCGGTCAGGCCGCGGAACTGGCCCGGGTCGTCGAGATCTTCGTCCGGGCGGTCGAGACCAGCGATTTCGAGAGGCGGTTGCGGGAATTGGAAGAAGCATATGCGGCGCGCGTTTGACGGCCGGCTGGCCCGCCTGGCGGCAGAGGGGACGCGCTTCGATTCGACCACAGGCCTCGATAATTGCACGCTGCGGGCCTGGAGCAGGGTTTGCGACTTGGTCCGCGATGGCTTGGTGCAAGCGGGCATCGACCCGGAACACGCAAC